>JAGWJY010000092.1 GCA_028865545.1 Alphaproteobacteria bacterium
CAGCAGGTCCTCAAGTTCAGCGCTCTGCTGTTCGTTGACATGCCGCACGTAGCCCAAGATGCCCTGCGTCGAGTTCCCATGGCCCTGCGCAAGGACGCGCTGAGCGAACGATTCATATCGTTCCGGCGTTAGGGTAAGCGACTCGTGCTGCAGGATTATGTTGAAGATTGTGACCAAGTCTGCAGGACCTTCGAATTTCTCCGCCGAGAATGTGAAGCCTGACTTTTCAGCGGCTTGATGCAAGACCATCAGCGCTTCATCAATCAGCGCAGAACTGTCGGGATGGGACAGCAGGACGTCGTCCATGAAGACCGAGAGATTCACGTCTTTTTCAAGGACTTCTCTAAACCCGTGCCCTAACGCACTCGTGTCAAGTACGAGTGAAGCCAGTATCGGCGATTGTACATAGCCGTACGGTAAGCGGCGGCCACCGTCCAGAACGACGCAACTGCGATGGGAGAGCGACACAGCATCGGCAAAGGAGAACCCGATCTTCTTGAGCGCACGTGTCAGCTTATTCCGAGTGACCGTGCCATAAAATTTCTCAATGTCGAGCCGTGCGAAGTAGGCGTCGGGCTTCTGGCGATGAAGTGCCTTTAGGTGACCGCCTTTTTGCAGGTGGAAGAAGTATTTTGGCGGATGCCATCGCTGATGGATCGTCTTTACCAGCGTCTGCGCATATAAGCGCTCATCTTCGGTCTGGACATAAATCCACGTCCCCGGTTTTGTGGGAGAGGGGAATTTATATTTGTAGAACTGGAGCATGGTGCCCCCGGTAGTTAGTGGCTGGTCCCATGAGTTGAATGACTGCATGGACAGCGGTTAACACCGCCGCCAGCAGCTTCAGCAACTCACAGGCCAGGCCGATACGGGAATTGCTTTTCCACATATCGCTTCTCCTCGCCTGGCCTCCCAGCGCAAACCAGTTGCGTCCAGCCATCAACCAATACCGAGGCCATCTTGCGATCACATCGGCTACCGTAGCGGCGTCATGGTCGGACCACATTGGCATTCCATCCCACAGCGACCGCCTGAGGAGAAACCTTACGGCCAGGCCGGACATACATGGGAACTCGTCCGCTATATTTCAAGAGTGCCGCTGAAATCTGCCAAATTTGCCTGATTCTGTTCTGCCGCATGTCCACCAGAGTAGTTTTTAAGCGTTAGTATACAACCGCTTAACCGACCCCTTCTATCCACCACACTTCGTTCTGCGCCGCGCGACCACCGGCAAAGTCAAACCGGCCCCATCCATCGACACGCCCGCTCCACCCTCAATTCCCGATATACTTTTCCAGAAACTTCTCCGTCTCCGTCAGCATCTCGATGCGCGCTTCGGCGGTCTGCAGATAATGGTCCGTGCCTTTGAAGCGGAGGAACGTCACGGTCTTTCCCGCCTTGGTCAGCGCGTCGTTCATTTCGTCGCTCTGGTCGATGCGCACCGTCCAATCGTCTTCGCCGTGCATCAGCAGGATGGGGCACTTGTCCTGGTCGGCATGCAGCGCTGGCGACGTCGCCTTTAGCCGCGGCATGTCGGCGTCGGTGTCGCCGATGCGCGACGCCCAGAAGGAGGCGATCTTGGAGTAGTTGCCGTGTTCGTCTTTGCTGGTCTGCAACATCTTGGGCAGGTCGGAGACGCCGGCGTAACTCACCGCGCAGGCATAAAGGTCCGGCGTGAACACCGCGCCCGCCAGCGCCGCATAGCCGCCATAGCTGCCGCCGACGATGCAGATGCGCTTGGGGTCGGCGATGCCGTCGGCGATCAGCTTCTTCACGCCGTCGGTGATGTCGTCCTGCATCTTCAGGCCCCATTGGTGCAGGCCCGCATCGGTGAATTTCGTGCCATAGCCGCTGGAGCCGCGGTAATTGGGCTGCAGCACGGCATAGCCGCGATTGGCGAAGTACTGCGCCCACCAGTCGAAATGCAGAGAATCCCGCGCGTCCGGTCCGCCATGCGGCAGGATCACGGTCGGCAGGTTCTTCGGCGTCTTGCCCGGCGGCAAGGTCAGATAGGCCGGTATCTCCAGCCCGTCGCGCGCCTTGTAGGGATAAGGCTTCTCTTCGCCGAGATCGGCGGGCTTGAGTTGCGGATAGGTGTCGCCGAATTTGGTCGCCTGGTGCGTTGCGCGGTTGAGAATGTAATAGGCGGCCGGCTGCTGCGGTCCCGAGGCCTCCACGATGACCTTGTCGCGGGCGACGTCCCAGGAGACCGCCTGCGCGTCGAGGCCCGGAAAGGCCGCGTCGATGCCGCGTTGCATCGCCTCCATGCCGGGATCGAAGTAACGGGTGTGTTCGGTGTCGGACGTGTACGAGGCGCCGATGACGCGCCGGGTCCATTCGTCCACCTTGAGTCCGCTGACGTCGTAGGTCGGATCGAAGAACAGCGGCGTGGTTTTTCCGGTTGCGATGTTCATTTCAACCAGTCCGTTGACGCCGTTGGTCTTGTCCACGGCGAAGCGCACCAGGTCGCCGCCGTCGCCGAGCAGTCCGGCGACGTCGGCGCCTTTGTCCGCGCTGGCGTCATAGGTGGCGATCTCGCGCCAGTTGCCGTTGTCGTAAAGCTGCAGATGGTCGATCAGCGGCTGCTGCGTTTGATCCACGCGCGCCACGACATGGCCGTGGCCGTCCATGACCCAGGATTTGGTGTAGAGGTCGCCGGCCTGCATCGGTTCGCCGTCCCCGGTCGTCACGCTCACCTTGTAGAGCGTGTTGATGAAGCGCGTGATCATCATCACGCCGCCGCCCCCGACGTCGTTGCTCTGCTGTCCCGCATAAAGCGGCATGATTACGTGGTCCGGGTCGTCCAGATCGAAATCCGCAACCGCCGCCGACGCGTTGTTGCGGCCGATCCAGGCCGAGTTCTTGAGCAGAAGAACCGGATTCTGCGCTTTGGTGTCGACGGAGAAGGTTCTGACATAGGGGATCACCTTCGAGCCGAATTCGGGACTGGCGGCGTCGTAGACCGCGACCAGAAGCCGGTCGTTGCTCGCCCAATGGATGTCCACGATGATGTGCGCCGGGTCGACAAGGATCGCCGGCATGGTTCCCGGCGGCGCCGTGAAATCGTAGATCACCGCGGTGGGGCGCCCCTTGTAGCTCTGCAGCACGGCGAGATGTTTGCCGTCCGGCGACAGACGCGGCTGCGACAGCATCGGCAGCGCCCCGAACGCGTCGGCGGGCGGATGAGCCGTTGTGGTGTCGGCAACGGCGCAGCAGGAAAAGGCCCAGGCGCAAAGGATCGCCAAGGCGGTTGAGCGCAACACGCTTTTCATCGATCCCCCCTGCGACGGCCTCGACCGGGCGCCGCCTTTTTTCAACTAGAGGACGATAGATCATATAATTGTCCGCTGTCGAACGTTGTCAGGTGACGAATGTTGCGACTGTTCCTGAGCAACACTCTCATAGGTTGCTGGAACATTAAATAATATGCCGGTGGTTGAAATGGGGTCTCGCCGTTCCCACATCAGTATTGAGTGTTGGAGGAAGACGGCAATGACACGGGACTATCCGAACGGTCCGAGCTGAACCAGGTATGGCGCTGACCACGTCATAGAGCGGGCTGGGTGCACGTCGCGCGCACCACCACGCGAAGCCGACGAACGATGCCATGGTGAGTGGTGATACGGCTTCGTGAAACCCGATGGGAAGCAAAGGTGCTTATTGGTTTGCCGCCTGACGTGCGGATTCCTAGGGCTTGCCGTAGCTTTCAGCGAAAAGACGGGCTTTCCGCGCGCACCACACATCATGCTGGATAATGGGTGCCGACGCGGCACCCGTTTTTTCGTAT
>JAGWJY010000014.1 GCA_028865545.1 Alphaproteobacteria bacterium
AACGACAACCCGGCGGACAACGTGGCACGCGCCCTCCAGCCAGCATCATAGAGGGGGATCAGAAAAGGCAAAGGATGGACCAAGTGCGGCGCAATGCGCTGCCAGATACGTCGTTCCCGCAGCGATTCGCGCACCAGCCCGAATTCGAGGTTCCGCAGATAGCGCAGCCCGCCATGGATGAGCTTGGAATTATGCGCGCTCGTGGCGGCAGCAAAATCGCCTTTATCGATCAGGGCAACCTTCAGCCCACGCAACGCGGCATCGCGCGCGATACAAGCGCCCGTTATCCCCCCGCCAACGACCAGAAGATCAAAGGCCTCGTCCGAAAGGCGCGTCAGAGCGCGGCGCATGGAAAGCTCTTCAGAGACCTCCATGCAAGCTTCGCGACATCACCCCACTTGTCAAGGAACGGCGTCCACAACGCGCGGCACTTGCAAACGCCACCGTGAACACCGCCAATGCCATCCTAGGATATCTAGACGGTGTTTGGCGTTGCCGGGCCCACAGCGCCAAGCAGCTCAGTCACAGATTGACAGGGCCGAACGTTCCCACGCGACAACCTCACAGCGTAACGGGTTTGCCTCCAGCCGCCACCAGCTTGGCATTGAGTGCCGACAGGTCGTTCTGCTTCAACTTCTGCCAGGACTTGAGCGTGGCGGCCAGCATTTGTGACAGCTCTCGGTAAGAGGCAATCGCATCTGCGCTGGGGTCGGCATCCGCGCCGTCGACAGCCTGTTCGAGATTCGCAATATCCGTTGAAAGGGCCCGTAAGCTGTCGGTGCGCATGGGCGGCGCCCCCATCGAATTGTCCGGATCGGTATGCAGCGGGACGCCGGAAATGTCCGAAGCTCTCGCCGCCAAATCATCGACAGACTTCTGGAGTCCGCCAGCATATGCCCGCCCTGCAAGCGCCTGGAGCAGTTTCGTGGCGTCGGCCGTGGCCGCCGCGACCTGCACAGACGCCTTTTCAACCTTTTGGGCCAGCACGAACTGGCGCTGCAAGGCGGCGTCTGAAAGCTTCACACGCGGGTCCGCCTTCACGAGCAATGTTTGTCTATGGACGTGGCCGTCGACCCCAAGCGCAACGGTATAGCGGCCAGGCGGCGCCCAGACGCCTTCCGATTGGCGCCCGCCTGATGAACCTGGCGCGGGATAGTGCAGATCCCAGACGAAACGATGCATCCCCGGCATCGCCGATAAGCTTGGCTGTGCCGGCACCCATTCAGGCGCAAATTTAAGCGTCGCGGGATCGGGCGCCTTGGTCTTGTCGGAGCTGCTGAAGCTTCGAACCTCGTGGTTCTGCCCATCAAACACGGTCAACGTCACCGGACCACGGACGGTCTCGGGCAGCGCATAATCGATGATGGCGCCGTAGGGCGGATTTTCCGCCATCGGTTCATCCTTCGGCATGGGGGTGCCCGTGAACGTGGCGCGACGTACGCGCAACGCGACGGCAGGTTTGAACAAGATGGCATCAGCGGACTGAACCGTATCCATCTGCCGCAGCGCCGTGATGTCATCCATGATCCAGAAGCCGCGGCCATGCGTGGCAATCACCAGATCATCACCGTGCACGTCAATGTCGCGCACCGAGGTCATCGGCAGGTTCTGCTGCAGCGATTGCCAATGCGCTCCATCATCAAAGGACACGTACATGCCCTTCTCGGTACCGGCGTAGAGTAAGCCTTTGCGCAACGGATCCTCGCGCACAACATTGACGAAATTATCTCTTGGAATGCCGGCGTTGATGACCGCCCAGGTCTTGCCCCCATCGATGGTGCGATAAATGTAGGGCGCATCATCGTCGAGGCGATGTCGATCGACCGCAAGATAGGCGACATTGGCATTGAAATGGGAAAGCTCGATGCCTGCGATCTTGGACCAAGGCGTCAGCGTTTTGGGCGTGACGTCACGCCAGTGTGTGCCGCCATCGTCGGTGCGCCAGACCAGCCCGTCATCGGTTCCAACCCACAGCGATTGAGCGTGTAAGGGAGACGGTGCAATTGTGTAGATCACGCCTCGGCGCTTGCTGACATGATCGTCGTCAGTTGCCGTCGGGGCATCGAGGTTTGAGGGTATGCCGGCATCGGGACGCGTCAAATCCGGGCTGATCGGTACCCAATGGTTGCCGCCGTCCGTCGTGCGAAACAAACGTTGATTGGCAAAATAGAGCGCCTTCTTGTCTCGCGTGGAGAACGCCAGCGGCAACGTCCAGGCACCCCGGTAGTGAGCCATCGGATAGGCAAGCGTGGGATCGACATCACGAGTCTGATTGGTGCGCGTATTCAGCTTATCGACGGTGCCGCCATAGACGATGTCCGGATCGCTTGGGTCCGGCGCGATCATGCCGCTTTCGCCGCCGGCTGTGATCTCATGGAACTGTTCCATCGTGATGCCGTCACCACCGTCGGTGCGGCTCGGCAGAGCAACCGCGCCGGAGTCCTGCTGCGCGCCGTAGACCCAGTAGGGAAAGCGGTTGTCCGTACTGACATGATATATCTGCGCTGTCGGTTGGTTGTACCAGCTGCTCCAGGTCTTGCCCCCGTTCAGCGTGATCAAAGTCCCCTGATCCGTGCCGAGGATTTGCCTGTTAGAATCGGTCGGGTCGATCCACATTTCGTGGAAGTCGTCACCGGTGGGATCGCCTTTCAAAGCGATGAAGTGCTTACCGCCGTCATCCGAACGCAAGACGATCGTGTCCATGACATAGACGCGATCGGCATTCTTGGGGTCAGCGGTCAAGCGACAGAAATACCAACCACGCTGCCAGATGCGCTGGTCGACGGAAACATGGAGCCAATGGGCGCCGCTGTCGTCGGAACGATAGAGGCCGCCCTCGCCGTGCAGGGCGTCCACCAGGGCATAAACGCGATCCGGCTTGTCAGGCGACACCGCGAGGCCGATACGGCCAGGGTGCAGGGGAAATCCATTGCCTGTCACCTGGCTCCAGTGGTCGCCGTCGTCATGCGAGACGTAGAGACCGCTGCCGGGCCCGTTCGATGGCGGATATACACTCCAGGGCGGGCGTCGCGTCTGCCACAGCGCTGCGTAAATCGTGTTGGGGTCCCCGGGCTTGAAGGCAAGATCAATGGCCCCGGTGTTGTCATTCTTGAACAACACCTTGCGCCAGTGGGCTCCGCCGTCGGTCGAGCGGAACACGCCGCGCTGCGCGTTGGGCCCGTACGCGTGCCCGAGCGCGGCGACGAAGACGACGTCCGGGTTGCGCGGATCGACTAGGATGCGGCTGATCTGCTGGCTATCGGTGAGCCCGATAAGCGCCCAATGCTTGCCGCTGTCTGTGGATTTGTACAGGCCATCGCCATGGGCGATGTCCGAGCGCATATCCGCTTCGCCGGTACCGACATAGATCGTGTTTGGCGCAGATGGCGCCACGGCCAGCGCCCCGATCGAACCTACGGGCTCGCCATCGAAGATCGGCTGCCATGTCCGCCCCGCATCTTGTGTGGTCCAGACACCGCCATCGACGGCGCCGAAGTAAAAATGCCGGCTGTCGCCGGCAATGCCCGTCACGGCCAGCACACGCCCGCCGCGGAACGGTCCGATCAGCCTCCAGTGCAGCGCCTGATACAGAGACGGATCCACCGCCGCCCGGGCGCCCAGAGCCGCCACGGTGCTGAAAACAATCAATCCAAGCGCTGCAAGACGGTGTCGTCGCACGGGTGGCTCCCAGTTTGAGCGGAACGTGAGCAGCTATGTATCGCCCGGCGCCCGAATTCGCTCAAGCGACCTGGAGTATTTTTGAAGCGCGGAGAGCGAGGTTGCCGATCTCATTTTGGCTGCTGTAAGCAGCGGGTCCAGTACAATGAACACACAAAAGTGATGCCCCTGCCCCGTCCATCTCTATGGAGCGGGAGGATGCGCAGCGGCAACACCTACGCTAGCGTATCAGAGCCCGAGCGCGCTTTCCTTTGTGCAAGATTGGGCTCAAATCGCCAACGCGTGAAAGAAAGACAGGAACGGTTAATGCAATCTCGGGGTCGGTTAGCGCATCTTCTTGCGTCATGTGCGTTCTTGGCAGTTTCCTGCGCCGCGTCAGCAGCGCCGACGGAAACCGTTGAAGTAACGGCCACGCGCGTGCCGGAGCCCGTGAACATGGTGCCGGCCGATGTCACGGTAATATCAGGCGACGAACTGCGCGCGCGCGGCGCGACGGATTTGCGCTCAGCGCTGGCCTTGGTGGCCGGCACCGAAGCGCCGTCGGGCGGCGATACCGGCCCGGCCGGTGCGGTTCCTTCCTTCTGGGGGCTGCATGAATTTGACGCCTTCCTGCTGGTCGTAGACGGCGTACCCTGGGGCGGTGCCTTCAACCCGTCGATACCGACCCTTGATCTCAACGACGTCGAACGCATTGAGGTCATGAAAGGCGCCGCCCCGGTTATGTTCGGGGCCACGTCCTTCGTCGGCATCATCCAGGTCATCCACTATCCGGCCGGCTACGCCGCCAATCGGATAACGGTCGGTGTCGGTGATCGCGGCTCGGCGCGCGGCTCTATGTCTCTGGCGCTACCCGACATCGGTTCATACCAGCAGTCGCTGGCGGTGGATGGCGAGAGCTTAGGCTATGCGGACAAACGCGAGACCGTCTCCAACGGGCATGTCCTCTATCGCGGCAGCCTGCCGTTGATGGACGGCGATTTCGGCATCGACGGCGATCTGACGTTCCAGCGGCAGGTGCCGCCGAGCCCGGTCATACTGGAAGGAACCGCTCTTACGACGCGCACGCCGCGTGATGCCAACTACAATCCCGCCGATGCCCGCATCGACGAGAATCGGTATCACGCCGCCTTGCATTACACGCGCTCAACATCTGCCGGAGACTGGGACACCACTTTGTCCTTTGCCCATTCCGATATCGTTGACATACGCGGTTTTTTGCGCCCAACGCTCCTTGACGACGGCTCGTCGCCAAATGCCGATTCACAGGCTCAACGGCGCCTCATCCAGGACGGGTATTTCGACACCCATCTCAGCATGGAAGCGTCGCGTGGTCTGTCCTTTGTTTGGGGACTGGATGCGCTCTATGGCTTTGGCAAACAGGCCAGCGTGAACGGCGAGTATTATGCTCCACTCAACGGCCAAGGACTCGCCCCGCCGACCACCGCGCTGCATATCGACGAGATCAACACGGTCTCTGATACTCGAATTTTCGTTGGCCAATATGTCCAAGCGGACTGGAAGCCCACACCGCGCTTAGACGTTTTGGCCGGCCTGCGCTTGAACGAAACTCTTGAGAACAAAACTTCCGCGCATCTGGATGGCTTCGATCCAACGGCCAACACGCTCGACCACAACAAGAAGAATGTGGTCAGACCGGCCGGCACGCTTGGCTTCAGCTACAGGACCTGGAGCGACGGTGCGGACGAGGCCGTTCTCTATGCCGATTACCGCAATGCCTTTAAACCGGCAGCGATCGATTTCGGGCCCGACAACACGCCTAACGTGCTTAATCCAGAGACAGCACAAAGCTATGAGGCTGGCCTGAAGGGGAAACTGTTTGGCGGCCGTTTCGATTACCAGACGGAAGCGTTCCTCCTGAACTTCAAGAATCTCGTCGTGGCGACGACTGATGCGCTGGGCAATCCCGTCCTGCAGAACGCCGGCGGTGAACGGCTGCAAGGCGTCGAGTTAGAAACGCGCACTCAGCTCGGCAACAGCCTGCTTCTCGCCGCCAATGTCAGCTATCACGACGCGAAATTTACGCACTTCACCGTCGACGACAACGGAACACCCGTGGACGTCAGCGGCCGGCAGTTAACGCTGTCACCGCCCATTCTGGCGTCTGCGGGCCTGATCTACACGCTGGCGGCAGGCCTCGATGGCTCTCTCACCGCAAACTATGTCGGAAGCCGCTTCCTGAACGAAGAAAACACCGCCACGGCATCCGCCTATGCGACCTTGGATGCACACATCAGCTACGGCTTCGGCACATGGCGCCTCTCTTTGGACGTGCAGAACCTGGCCGACCAGCGCCCACCCGTGACCCAAAGCGAGTTCGGCGCCGGCTCCTACTACCTTCTCGACGGCCGCCGGCTCTTCCTCAGCCTGACAAAGGCGCTGTAAATCGCGCTGCCGCGGCGTCCTACGGCAGGTCCTGCCCGTCGTCCGGCGCCTCGATACGTAGTTTGTCGGCGTCGGACAGAGCGATCGGCTTCTCACCGGCGCTTATTAGCGCAGCGTTGAGGTCAGCCAACGGCCCTGCCTTTTCCGCATCCCAATCACGTTTTGCAGCGTCGAGTTTTGTCAGCGCTTCAGAAACAATCTGCTGCTGCACGGGCGTCGGCGCGACATCCGCCGATTCCAGAGCCCCTTCAATCCCGGACAGCATGCCCGCCGCGGTCTCGAAAGTGGGGCTGCCATCCGCAGGCTTTTCGCGCAGACGATCGACCAGCGCTTGCGTCTTGGCATCGGGTGCCTTCTTCGGGAAGCGCACGTTCAGCAGCTTCAAAACGGCCGCCTGCTGGTGGTAGTCAGCGCTGGCGTCAGCAAGCGCTGCGTCGATCTTCTGTGATAGATCTAGCGACGCCCTGAGATCGGCAGGCGTTGCCGTCACGCGTGGGTCCTCGCTGACATGCAAGGGTGCCGTGTACTGTTTGCCGTCGGCCTCCAACACGACCGTATAGTCTCCTGGCAACACAAACGGCCCCGCCGGACTGATCGGCGTCCCGTGCCCCCAGACTGCGGCAATGCTATAACCGTAATGGATCGCCTTTGGCCGCTCATAGCGGAGATTCCAGACGAAGCGATGCATACCCGGCGCGGCCTCAAAGGCTTTCGCTGGTTCAATCCAGGCCTTGGCGAAGTAGCGCTCGGCGTCGGGTGCCTTGTACTCCTCGGCGCTGGAGAAGCGGCGCACGAGGTGGCCGTCACCATCTCTGATGTCGAGCACTACCGGACCTTTCGTATTGGCCCCAAGCCAGTAATCGATGATCGCACCGGCCGGCGGGTTCGTGCCCGCGGGTGTTTCCGGCGGCAACGGCGTGTCCTTGTTGTTGTCGGCGTGCACGCGCCACGCGTCGGCCGGTTTGAAGAGATGCGCATCTTCTTGCGCGATGCCGCTTGTCATCTCACGCAGCGGAGACACGTCGTCCAGCACCCAGATGGCGCGCCCTTCGGTGGCGGCGATCAGATCGTTGTCGTGCACCAGCAGGTCGGTGACCCAGGCTGTCGGCAGGTTCTGCTGCAGGGGTTGCCAAAGGTCACCATTGTCGAAGGAGACAAAGACCCCTTCATCGGTCCCTGCGTAAAGTAACCCTTGCTTCACCGGATCGGCGCGTACGACGCTAACGAAGTGATCGCGCGGCAAGCCGTTGTCGACCTCCTGCCAGGTGTGTCCGTAGTCCTGCGTGCGCAGCACATGCGGTTGGAAGTCGTCGGTCCGGTGACCATCGACGGCGGCATAGGCAACGCCGTCCACCACGGACGAAACATCAAGTGATGCCACCTTGGCCCATAGTGCGACGTTCGGCGGTGTGATGTTGCTCCAATGGGCACCGCTATCGCGCGTTAGCTGAATCAGGCCATCATCGGTTCCCACCCAGATTTCATCGGCGTGGCGCGGCGACGGCATAATGGCGGAGATCACGCCATAGCCGCAGGTCTTGGCCTCCATCGGCGTGACGTCGCCGTCGCAATTCTTGGCATCTGCCGTCTTGCCGGTGAGATCGCCGCTGATGACCTTCCAGGTCTTGCCCTGGTCCTGCGTGCGGAAGAGCACCTGCGCGCCGAGATAGAGCGAATCCGGTCCGGTGTTTGAACCGATCAGCGGCGTCATCCACATGTAGTGATACTTGGTGAGCGTCGGCCGTTTGCCATAATCGCTTTCCGGCCAGGGCGTCACATCGGCAACCTGCCCCGTGCGTCCATCCCATTTGCTGATGCGACCGCCGAGCCCCGAGCCGTAGACGATCATCGGATCGGCGGGATCGGGAATATCGTAATCGCGCTCGTCACCGCCGACCGGGTGCCAGTCACGGAATGTAAGCTCGCCATAGTCACTGCGGCTGGCGATGCCGACGGTGCCGCTGTCCTGCTGACCAGAATAGATCCAATAGGGAAAGCGATTGTCTGCGGCGAGATGATAGAACTGCCCCGTCGGTTCGTTATACCAGCTCGACCACGTCGCGCCGCCGTTTACCGTCACAACGGCTCCCTGGTCGGAACCTGTGATCATATGATCGGGACGCAGCGGATTGATCCAGATCTGGTGATAGTCGTCGCCGCCCGGCGCACCCTTGATGATCTCGCAGGTTTTTCCGCTTTGTGTGCAGCGGCGGATCGATTGGCCCACCATGTAGACGACGTCGGGAGTGTCGGGCGCCGCCGCGAGCCGGCTGAAATACCAGTTCGACACTGCCTTGGCGGCGTTGACGTACAGCCAATGCGCGCCACCATCGTCGGAACGGTAGAGCCCGCCGGATTTCTTGGAATCGATCGAGGCATAAACCCGCGCGCCCTTCGCCGTGTGCGTCACCGCAAGACCGATGCGGCCCAACGCGCCGACCGGCCAACCACCACCGGACAATTTGTGCCACGTCACGCCGCCGTCCGCGGACTTGTAGATTGCGCTGCCTGTCCCAACGATCGGCGTGAAATAGCTGAGCCAAGGATATTGACGCGCTTCCCAGGCCGCAGCGAAGACAATTTTCGGATTTTTGGGATCGCTGGCGATGTCAACGACACCGGTCCAGTCGTTGATTTTCAAGACATGCGACCAGGTCTTGCCGCCATCCGTGGAGCGATAGATGCCGCGGTCTGGGCTAGGGCCGAAAAAATGCCCCTGCGCGCCGACCAGCACGATGTTGGCGTTCTTGGGATCAACCCAGATGCGGCCGACGTAACGCGTGTTGGCAAGGCCAAGAGAGGTCCAATGCGCGCCGCCGTCGGTCGACTTGAAAACACCCAGGCCGGCGCCGATGTCATAGCGCGGCTCGGGCTGGCCGGTGCCGATGTAGATGACGTTTGGATTGGACGGCGCGACAGCGATCGCGCCAATTGCCGCCGCTGGTCCGTGCTCAAACAAACCCTGCCAAGTCCGCCCGGCGTCGTCGGTCTTCCAGATGCCGCCGCCCGCAGCGCCGAAGTAAAACGTGTTCGGCTTGCTGGGGACACCCTCCACCATCGTTGCCCAGCCGCCGCGGAAGGGTCCGAGTTGGCGCCACTGCAAGCCGGCATAGAGCGCGGGGGCCGCTGTAGCAGCTGTAGCAGCCTGTGCGCCGGCGAGCGGCACGGTGAGAACGAGGGCGGCGGCCCCAGCAGAAGTCATCGCTTTGAGCAGGTTCACGTCAGCTTCCCTCTTGACGGCGCGGGCTGGTTTAAGGGCACCGAGATCCGGACCAGCAGCCGAGTTGGATCGCACGGATTTTGTGCGATGTCGGCCGGCAATACCACCTGCCGGCAATGCACGCACATCACGTGTATTTTATTCGCGCTGATGGCCGGAAGGTCGCAAGCTCCCCGGCCATACGGGCCCGTGACCAACGGCTTTGCCATAGTTTGGCTGTCTTGGCCTACCCGTTGTGACGGCCGAGATTGAACGAGTTTCCCTGAAGGAAGATTTGACGCCGGATGAATCCGGCCCTCTTCTGAAGGAACGCGCGCAAATAGGGGGATAGAATGATTCGCTGGTCCAGACGCCCACGCAGCACGGCTCTTGGGTGGTCGTTCGCGCTCGCGGCGCTGATGGCTGCTCCGACTGTGACCTCCCTTGCCGCAACGCCGTCGTCCGTCAGCGAGAGTTTGTTCAAGGCCATGCAGTGGCGCGGCATTGGTCCCTATCGCGGCGGCCGCGTATTGGCAGTCACGGGTGTCCCGGGCGATCCCTATACCTTCTATTTCGGTGCTGTTGCGGGCGGCATCTGGAAGACGACCGACGCAGGCGCTACCTGGGAGCCGCTGACCGACCACACTCCGATTTCCTCTGTCGGTGCTATCGCAGTCGCCCCATCCAACCATAACATCCTCTATGCGGGTGCCGGCGAAGGCGCGCCGCGCGGCGACATCACCTATGGCGACGGCATCTACAAGTCCGTCGACGGCGGTAAGACCTGGACCTCTCTCGGTCTTAAGGATACACGCCAGATCGGTGCCCTGATTGTCGATCCCAACAACCCCGACATCGTACTCGTCGCTGCGCTTGGACACGCCTTCGGCCCCAATACCGAGCGCGGGGTCTATCGGACTGCTGATGGTGGCAAGACCTGGAAGAAGGTCTTGTACAAAGACGACAACACCGGCGCTGTCGATGTCACCTTTGATCCTCACGATTCCAAGATCGTTTATGCGTCGTTGTGGCAGATGCGCCGTCAGCCCTGGAACTTCTCCAGCGGTGGCCCGGGCAGCGGACTTTACCGCTCGACCGACGGCGGACTGACTTGGACGCGACTTTCAGGTAACGGACTGCCCTCCGGCATTCTCGGTAAGATAGAGGTTTCCGTCTCGGGCGCGGACTCCAAACGTGTCTTTGCGATGATCGAGGCGAAAGACGGAGGACTCTTCCGCTCCGACGATGGTGGCACGCACTGGCAGCGCATCAACGACGATGGAAGGCTGCGGCAGCGGGCTTGGTATTTCTCGACCATTTACGCCGATCCCAAGAATGCTGACACAGTGTACGCCGAGAATACTGGCCTCTTCCGATCGACCGACGGCGGCAAGACCTTCAACCTTCTACCAGCACGCCATGGCGATCATCACGGGCTGTGGATCGACCCGACCGATCCTGACCGCATGATCGACGGCAGCGACGGCGGCGCCTCCATTTCCTTCGACGACGGCAAGAGCTGGACGACACAGGACAACCAGCCGACAGCACAGTTCTACCATGTCGCCGTCGACAATCGATTTCCCTACTATGTCTATGGTGCCCAGCAGGACAATTCGAGCATCGCCATCGCCAGCCGCGATGACGAGGGCGCCATCGGTCCGCGCGACTGGTACGATGTGGGTGGCGGCGAATGTGGCTTCGTGATCCCGGATCCGCGCGATCCGGACATCGTCTATTCGAACGCGGAAAATATGATCTTCCGCTTCAACAAGCACACCGAACAGACGCGCGTGATTTCCGTCTGGCCGTTGGAAGCCGCTGGCCACCCAGCGTCCGACCTCGAGCACCGTTTCAACTGGACCTCGCCGATGATCCTGTCACCGCACAATCCCGACACGCTGTATGTCGGTATGGAGCGGCTCTTCAAGTCCACGGATGACGGCAACAGCTGGACGGCCATCAGCGAGGACCTGACGCGCAATGACAAATCCAAGCAATATGCATCGGGCGGACCGCTGACCAAGGACATTACCAGCGTCGAGTACTACGACACGATTTTCGCAATCGCTGAGTCGCCGCTGAAAAAGGGTCTGCTGTGGGTTGGCACGGACGATGGTCTAATCCAATTGACGACCAATGACGGCACCACATGGACGAACGTCACGCCACGTGGCATGCCAGCCTGGAGCACGATCAGCATGATCGAGCCCTCGCATTTCTCGTCCGGCACGGCCTATGCCGCGGTGGATCGTCATAAGCTCGACGATATCCGCCCCTACATCTTCAAGACGACGGATGGAGGAAAGAACTGGACACAGATCGACGCGGGGCTACCTGATGGCGCGATCGTCCATGCCGTTCGCGAGGATCCAGTCAAGCGCGGTCTGCTTTACGCCGCAACCGAAACTGGCGTGTTCGTTTCCTTCGACGACGGCCTGCGCTGGCAGAGCCTGCAGCTCAATCTCCCGCATTCGCCGGTTCACGACCTTGTCGTTAAAGACGATGACTTGGTTGTTGCGACCCATGGCCGTTCTTTCTGGATTTTGGATGACGTTACACCCTTGCGCCAGATCGCAGCAGCTTCGGCAGCATCCGGTCCGTTTCTCTACACGCCCGAGACGACCTATCGGCTCTACTATCCCGACTCCGTGGATGCACGCCCGCCCGTCGGCCAGAACCCACCTGCCGGCGCTTTGATCGATTACGTTCTGCCGCCAAAGCCGCAGGGCGAGGTGACGATCGATATTCTTGACGCCAAAGGGAACGAGGTCCGCCATCTGACCAGCAAAACCTCCGACGAAGCGGAACAGCCGCCGGAGTGGCCGGACGAAGTACATCCCAGCAAAACGCTGCCGGCCGCTGCCGGCATGAATCGCTTCGTCTGGGACCTGCGCTACAACGATCCTGTACAGATTCCCGGCGCCTTCTACGAAGGTTTACCACCACGGGGTCCGATCGTTCTTCCGGGAAAATACACGGTCAAGCTTGTCTATGGCGGGCAAACCAGCACGACAACACTGGTTGTCGCGCGTGACCCGCGCGTCCATGGGCCACTCGCTGGTCTGGAGCAGAAATTCGCCCTGTCGATGGAAACCTATCATGATCAGGATGCCCTTCACCGTGCCGTGAACGACATCCGCAGTGTCAAAGCGAGCCTTTCCGGCCTGCAAAAGACGCTGAGCGCAAAACCGGCAGACGCGGCATTGCTAGCCCAAAGCAAGGCCATCGTTGATCAGGCCGAACAAATCGAGGATGTGTTGATGCAGGTTCATGCCAAAGGATCTGAGGCCAACCTCGCCTTCCCCGATATGCTGAACGAACAGATTTACGCCTTCGCGGGACAGCTTGAAGATGCAGACACGGCGCCAACGGTTCCTGAAATAGCAACCTACGCCGCCCTGCATGGACAACTTGGGGTACAGCTCGCCGCGTGGGATAAGCTGAAGAAGATGCAACTTGCAGCTTTCCAAGCGCACGTTAAGGAGGCCGGCATCACGTCGCCCTAGAAAGCTGGCGGCGCCCAAATCGGCGCCGACCGCTGTTGGGTGCTCAGTCGCCCCCAACGCTGTCCAGCACTGCCGCGATAATGCGGTCTTGGGTTTCTGCGTCCAGATAGGGGTGCATCGGCAAAGCAACGACCGTCTTGCAAATTTTTTCGGCTGCTGGAATGGGTACGCCAGGGAACTTCGCATAACCCTTCTGCACCGACAGCGGGATGGGATAATAGACTGCCGTGGGCACGCCTTTGGCCTTCAGCTCGGCTTGTACCTTTTCCCTATTCGGTACCTGAATTACATATTGCGCCCAGGTTGATTGCGCACCGGCGATCACATTCGGAATGCGAATACGGTTCGATTTTCCAAGGTTGGCGTTGTAGCGCCGCGCCACGGCTTCACGCAGGTCAATCTCCTCGGAAAAAATTTTCAGCTTCTCGATCAGGATTGCCGCTTGAATCGTATCGAGGCGCGAGTTCATGCCGATGCGGACGTTCTCGTATTTGTCCGTGCCTTGTCCGTGCACTTGGATCGACCGCAGGAGTTCGACAAGGTCGCCATCGTTGGTGAACACGGCGCCACCGTCGCCATAACAGCCAAGTGGTTTCGCTGGGAAGAAACTGGTGGACGCCGCATCGCCGATATTGCCGGTCACGCGCCCGTCGATTTTTCCGCCGAAGCCCTGCGCGGTATCGCATAACAGCTTCAAGCCTTCGCGCTTGGAGATCGGCTCGATCGCACGATAATCGGCAGGCTGGCCAAAGAGGTCGACCGGCATGATGGCCCGCGCCTTGAGCTTGCCCTCCCGCTTCACCTTGGCGATCGCCGCCTCAAGACTCTCGGGATTCATATTGTAGGTATCTTCGAAGACGTCGACGAAGACCGGTGTCGCGCCAACCAACGCCACGACCTCGGCCGATGCGGCAAAGGTGAATGTCGGCACAAACACCGCGTCGCCCGGCCCCACGCCCCAGGCCATCAGAGGTAGAATCAGCGCATCGGTTCCATTGGCGCACGCCACGACGTGTTTGACGCCGCAAAACTCTGCCAGCCGTTCTTCCAGCTCACGCACTTGCGGGCCAAGGATCCACTGCCCGCCCTCCACGGCAGCGGCAATGGCCTTGTTCAAAGGCTCACCGAGACGGCGGCGTTGGGCCTGCAGATCGATAAAGGCGATAGGGGTGGCCATGGGGTGTAACTCCGGCAATAAGGCCCAGGCCTTTTAGGCGCAGCCACCCCGTCAGACAACGCGGCGGCGGACACATAATATTGCTATTTGCGTCAGTGATTCTGCTCGGCATCGAGGTCTGCGATCATCCTCCGAATGCCTGTGACATGGCGTACCACATTGGTTTACGCTTGAGGGCGGCGTCGAGCGGCAGCTTGCGTGGTGTATATTCCGAGAACATCGAGCGCAGACCACCCGGCGCTTTGAGGTAGCGATCCGTCAGGCCCCAGGTCAACACGTCCGTCGCCGCGGCATTGTCGAGAACCACGTCGAGGAAGCGGGCACTGGCATCCGCCACGGCGCGGTCGCGCACCGCGATATCTGTTGCTCCGCCGCTGTCGTCCACGTCGTGTTCGGTCACCAGGATTTTAAGGCCCATGGCCCGTACGTCATCCAGGAAAGCGCGCAGCTTTGCCTGGTTCACGCTGCCATGAAATGCCGCCAGATGGCCCTGCAGGCCTAAGGCGTCGATTGGCACTTTGCGCGCCAGCGCGCCTTCGAGGAATTTCAGTGTGGCCGTGCGAAAGCGGTCGTTCCATGGTTCGCCGCCCTCGCAGCCCCAATCGTTGTAGACCAGCTGCACATTGGGGTCGGCTTGCCTTGCCGCAAAATAAGCGTGGTCGATATAGGCCGGCCCGTAACGCTTCAGCCAGAAGCAGTTTCGTAGCCCGTCAGGCCGGCCATCGTCGGGTTGGATCGCCTCGTTGACGATATCCCAAGATTGGATACGCCCGCGATAGCGGCGCACCATGCCGGTGACATAGCCCGTTAAAATATCCTCATCGGGTGCGGCGAGAACTGCCGCCTCTAGCCAATCGGGATTGGCGGCATACCAGACCAACGTATGGCCGCGCATCTTCATGCCGTGGGCCTGTGCAAACCCGATCAAAGCATCGGCGCCGGAAAAGTCGAAATGCCCTGGCGTTGGCTCGACGATCAACCGCTTTAATTCGTATTCGGGCACCAGCATGCCGGCCTCACGTGCCAGCACAGGCGCAAAGTCCGCATCCTGCAATTGATAGGAGCCGGCCGCGCAGCCATAGACCCGGCCACGCTTTGCCGCGCGCTGCCGCAGCGGCGCATCATCGGGAACCGCCCCAGCACCGGACACCAACACGCCCCCGGCCATGCCGCCCAATAGAGACCGCCTTGTCAGCATCGCCCACGCCTCAATCTTTGGTTTCGCAGCTCTTCAGCCTACGCGCCAAGTCCTGCATATCGGGTAAATCCAAACGCGCCGTCGGACGACATCAACGTCCGGCTGCCTGCTTTCCAGCGCGCGTAAAAACCAGTCTCCTCGCGGCATCGAGCGCTTGCGCAACGGCCCTGCGCCGGTAATCCCAGATCGCCTCCGGCGAGGGCGGCGCAATCACCATCGTAGCATTGGCCTCAAACAGCAAAACCTTGCCATCCCGTGACAGACCGAAATCGATGCCGCCATAATCCAGCTGCAGGATGTCGCGCAAACGCGCCAAGCTTTGCAGGACATCCGGCCCCAAGGCCCTTGCCATATCCGAAAGAAACGCCGCCTCCTCCTGTCGACGGGCCGCCTGCACCTCCATGTCCGAGGTGAAGTAGTGGACCTTCCAGGACTGTGACAATGCCAAATGCAGGGGGTACAGCGCGCCATCTATGATCATGACGCGATATTTGCGTGCCAACCCGTCCGCACCTCTGGCATCAAGGTATTGGATGACAAAGAGCTGATCGCCCGGCACCTGTGACACCGCGGCGGGAAATTCCCCCGGATTCTCCACGCGCACGAAATACTGGCCTGTGTGAAAACCAGGTGCACGTAGAAGCAGAGGAAACATGAAGCCCTGTGTACCGAGGCGCTCTACCGCATCCGACCGGAGCAGTTCGCTGCGCGAGAGCAAAATCGTGCGCGGAACAACAACACCCGCGATATTGGCCAACCGCTCAGCATTGGTGCTGCGACCCGTCGGCAGAATGTGCTTGGGCGGATTGATTACCGGCGCCTGTGTCCGCGCCAGGATGCGGGGTAGCTCCACCAGGGCGCGCGCGCACAAATCTGCATCGCCGACCGCATTGAATACGACGTCATGCGTCGGCAACCCTACCGCCGGATCGTGGTATTCCGCGTAAAGCGCCGAGACTGCAAAAATACGGCCATCGAGTAGCAATTCCGTCGGAATGTTCCCACCCAAGGCCGAGACAATCAGCAGCACAGAAATCGGCTCTCCATCGCCCCGAAATGGACGCTTGACGATGCTGTGGCCGGTGAAGCCTTTCCTGCGATGCTCTTCGGCGGCCGCATGATCACCAAGTTTGGCCAGCACTGCGGCAAGTCCCTGATGGGCAAATGCGAGACTCGGATCGAGTTTGAGAGCCGCCTCATAGTGCTTGCGGGCTTCCGACGGATCGCTCTCATCGGACAAGAGATTAGCCAGATTGACATGGCTGGTAGCGCTCTGCGGGTGGCAATCCGCAGCTTGGCGATAAAGGGTCAGCGCCGCGGAGCGATAGCCAGTGGCGAGCGACAGCCCGCCAAGGTCGGTCAGCGCCCCTAGATGCGACGGCTCCAGCTTGAGTACCGCCAAGAAGGCTTTCTTGGCCGCCTCATCCTGCCCCAGAAGGGCCAGCAACTGTGCCTTGCCAAAAAGCGCATCGATGCAGCCGGGATCAGCCTCCAGACGAGCGCAAACCTGCTGCAACGCCGCCTCCAGCGCAGCACCACGGTTTGAGCCTTGGGTCATGAGCGTCCTGCAACGGGCTTCACACCCGCGTGCCGTTAGGAAGCGGGGTTGGTCTCCAGGTGCATTTTCAAAATCTTGTCGGGCGCACCTGAGATGGCACCGTTGTTATGCTCGCCGCCCTTCTTGATGGCGTCGATGTGCTCCATGCCGTCCACCACCTGTCCCCAGACGGTATATTGGCGGTCGAGCCAGGGCGCATCTTCGAAACAGATGAAGAACTGGCTGTTTGCGCTGTGCGGATCGCTGGTACGCGCCATCGAGACGGTTCCGCGACCGTGCTTTTCGGCGGAGAATTCGGCCTTGAGATCCGGCAGCTCTGAGCCGCCAGACCCGGTGCCCGTCGGATCGCCAGTCTGGGCCATGAAGCCCGGAATAACACGGTGGAATACGACACCGTCATAGAAGCCTTGTGCGGCCAACGTCTTGATACGTTCGACATGCTTGGGTGCCAGATCCGGCCGCAAAGCAATGGCCACTGGGCCGGTCTTCAATTCCATGATCAACGTATTGTTAGGATCGCGGCTCATCTCTTATTCCCTAGTTTCTTACAGCGCTTGACCAGCAATTCGGCGACATGTGGGCTGGTGAACGAGGTCACATCACCGCCAAGCATGGCTATCTCTTTGACCAAGCGCGAGGCAATAGCTTGGTGTCGTGGGTCGGCCATTAAGAACACGGTCTCGATCTCGGCATTAAGGCGCTGGTTCATGCCGACCATCTGGAATTCGTATTCGAAATCCGAGACGGCACGCAGACCGCGCACGATCATCCCGGCACCGACTTTCTGGGCGAATTCGATCAGCAGGTGGTCAAAGGCCTGCACCGCGATCGTTGCGCGCCCGTTGCCGGCCAGCGGATCGGTCTCATGACGGATCATCGCCACCCGTTCTTTCAGTGTGAACAGCGGCGATTTCGACGGATTGGTCGCCACGCCGATCACCAGGTGATCCACCAGCTTGACCGCCCGCTCGATGATGTCGAGATGACCGAGCGTCAGGGGATCGAAGGTCCCCGGATAAAGGGCCACGCGCTTTTTCACGATCAGCCGCCTTCTTCCGAAACGTCTGCGATGCGTTCAACCGACACCACACGCTCCGCGCCTTCCAGGCGGAATACGACCACGCCCTGCGCCGAACGACCTTGAACACTTATGCCGCCGACCGGCACACGGATAGTCTGGCCGGCATTGCTGATCAGCATGAGGTCATCGGATTCTTCGACCGGGAAGGCTGCGATAATGGCGCTGTTTTTCTTGCCCATGCCCATGGCGACGATGCCTGAGCCGCCGCGGCCGGTGACGCGATATTCATAGGAGCTGCTGCGCTTGCCGAAGCCGTTCTCCGAAACCGCCAGGATGAACTGCTCGCGGGCGCCTAGAGCAGCGTAGCGCTCCTGCGTCAGCGTCGCTTCCTCGCCGTTCTCTTCGATCTCATCGCCCTCTTCGACAGGCGCCTCTTCCTCACCGGTAGCGGCTCGGCGGGCCGCACCCGCCTGCTTCAGATAGGCGCGCGCCTCCGCCGTCGTAGCGTCGGAATGATGTAGCAAGGTCAGGCTTACCACCTCATCGCCGGCCGCCAGCTTGACGCCGCGTACGCCCGTCGAATCGCGCCCTTTGAAGACGCGTATGTCGGTAAGCGCAAAGCGGATGCACTTGCCGAGCTTGGTGGTCAGCAGCACATCGTCCTGATCGGTGCAGGTCTGGACCCCGACAATTCCGTCGCCGGGTTCCAGCTTCATCGCGATCTTGCCGCTTTTGTTGATGTTGACGAAGTCGGATAGCTCGTTGCGCCGCACGTCGCCGGACTTGGTGGCGAAGACGACGTTGAGGTTCTCCCACTGCGTCTCGTCTTCCGGCAGCGGCAGGATGGTAGCGATGCGCTCGCCTTCGGACAGCGGCAACAGGTTCACCATCGCCTTGCCCCTGCCGGCAATGCGCGCCTCGGGCAGCCGCCAAACCTTCAATTTGTAGGCCATGCCAGTCGAGGAGAAGAACACCAGCGGCGCATGGGTTGAGGCCACGAACAGGTTCGTGACGAAATCCTCTTCGCGCGTAACCATGCCGGTGCGGCCTTTTCCGCCGCGGCCCTGTACGCGGTATTCCGCAAGCGGCGTGCGCTTGATGTAGCCCGCATGGGTGACGGTGATCGCCACATCCTCGCGTTCGATCAGCGCTTCGTCTTCGATCTCGACGTCGGCGTCGACGAGTTCGGTCAGGCGCGGCGTGGCGAATTCCGCCTTCACCGTCTCGAGCTCGCTCTTGATGATGCTGAGCACGCGCGGACGGGAGCGCAGGATGTCGAGGTAATCCTTGATCGCTTCGCTTAGCTTCTTCACCTCTTCGCCGATTTCGTCGCGGCCGAGTGCGGTCAGCCGCTGCAGACGAAGATCGAGGATGGCCTTGGCTTGCTCTTCCGAAAGCCTGATGGTGCCGTCCTCGGCGATGGAATTCCGCGGATCGGCAATCAGGGCAACAAGCGGTCCCACGTCCTTTGCCGGCCAAGAGCGCGCCATCAATTGCTCGCGCGCCGTGTTGGCATCCGGTGCGGCTCGGATCAGCGCGATCACTTCGTCGATGTTGGCGACAGCGACGGCCAGACCCGCCAAGATATGGGCGCGATCGCGCGCCTTGGCGAGTTCGAAGCGGGTACGCCGCGTAACCACTTCCTCGCGAAACAGAACGAAGCTGGCGATCAGCTCCTTCAAGTTCATCAGCAACGGCCGACCGTCGGTCAACGCCAGCATATTGACGCCGAAGCTCGTCTGCAGCTCCGAGAAGCGATAGAGCTGGTTCAGCACTACTTCCGACGAGGCGTCGCGCCTGAGCTCAATCACCACGCGCATGCCGTGGCGGTCGCTTTCGTCGCGGATATCGGCGATGCCCTCGATACGCTTGTCGCGCACCAAATCGGCAATACGCTCTTGCATGCGCGCCTTGTTCACCTGGTAGGGAATCTCGGTGACGATGATGGCTTCGCGGTCCTTGCGGATTTCTTCCACATGGCAGCGTGCCCGCATCAGGATCGAGCCGCGGCCGCGCGCCAGGGCTCCGCGTGCCGCCTGCTTGCCGATGATCAGCGCGCCGGTCGGGAAGTCCGGACCTGGCACGATCTCGGTGAGCCGCTCCATGTTGATCGACGGATCGTCGATATAAGCCAGGCAGGCGTCAATCACTTCGCCCAGATTGTGCGGCGGCACATTGGTCGCCATGCCGACGGCGATGCCCGAGGCTCCATTGACCAGCAGATTGGGAAAACGCGACGGCAGAACGATCGGTTCTTTTTCAGAGCCGTCGTAATTGTCCTGAAACTCGACCGTGTCCTTGTCGATGTCCTCGATCAGGGCGTGCGCGATCTTGGCGCGGCGCACTTCGGTGTAGCGCATGGCGGCCGGAGGATCGCCGTCAATCGAGCCGAAATTGCCCTGCCCGTCGATGAGCGGCGCGCGCATCGAGAAGTCCTGCGCCATTCGCACCAAGGCGTCGTAGATCGATTGGTCGCCATGCGGATGGTATTTACCGATGACATCGCCGACCACGCGGGCAGACTTGCGATACGCCTTGTTCCAGTCGTAGCCGTTCTCGTGCATCGAATAGAGGATGCGACGGTGCACCGGCTTCAAACCGTCCCGGGCGTCGGGCAGAGCGCGCGAGACGATCACGCTCATCGCATAGTCGAGATAGGAGCGCTTGAGCTCGTCTTCGATGGCGATGGGGTTGACGCTGGAGCCCGAAGGCGGCGGCGCAGGCGAAGTGGTATCGCTCAAATCCAGGTCCTTGTTAGGGCCGTCCGGAAGGGTGGAAAACGGCCCGATTACCTAGCATTTCGGCAGTCGATTCGGCTAGCGAAACATACCCTGGAAACAAGGCGGAAAAGGTGGGTTTTGTGGCCTCCCCAGGGCCCCTGGCGCCCCCCTATTCCACGCCCTAATCCACGTCTGTCGGCAGCTTGCGTTGGACATCGTCCAGCTCAGTCGCCACGCGGGACATGGTGTAGGCATAGATCAGACGATTGGCCGGACCTCCGGGCTCGTCGACATAGCCAAAGATGATCCCGACCAGATGACCGTCAGTGGCATCCACCACCGGGCCGCCGCTGAAGCCGGGCCCGGCATCCCCCTTGAAGGTAAAGGCGGATTGCACCTCGCATTTGTCACAGAGCGCCTTAACCGGCGCGTTCAGGTCGGTGATCACACCCTCAGCCTTGCGCAAAGCACCGCCGCCGGCTTGGCCATAGGCGATCACCATTTCGCCGACACGCGGCGGCGCCTCGGGCAGTTCGGTAGTTGCCTTCGGCGTGTGAAAGAACAGCAGATCGTAATTCGTCGACTTGCCGATCAACATCTTCGAGTCGACCAGATTGGCATTGTGGGCGTTGGTGACCGCGACGTTATTGCCGAGCGAGACTGCCGCCGCATCCCCTTCAAGCACAAGATAAGCGCTGCCTTCGAGCGGGATATAGACATTCCCGATCTTCGGGCTAATGAACCCCTTGGCCGGCTCACCGGACGGCTGCATGCATCCGGCCAATACCAACGCCACCATTACGATCGACAGCCGACGCATAGATCCTTCCGTCAGAACGGGATTTCGTCGTCCATCTCGCCGCGCTCGAAGCTTGCCGGTGCGTCGCCGCCGCCCGCCGAGACGCGCGCGCCGCCACCACCCTCGCCCTTGCCGTCCAGCATCACCAGTTCGCCGCGGAAGCGGTTCAGCACCACTTCGGTGGAGTATTTCTCAGCCCCGTCCTTGTCGGTCCATTTGCGGGTGGCCAGTTGCCCCTCCAGATAGACCTTGGAGCCCTTGCGCAGGTATTGTTCGGCCACCTTGGCGAGGTTTTCGTTGAAGATCACCACGCGGTGCCATTCGGTGCGCTCTTTGCGCTCGCCCGAGGCCTTGTCGCGCCAAGTCTCCGAGGTCGCCACCGACAGGTTGACCACCGGGTCGCCCGATGTCATGCGCCGGACTTCCGGGTCGCGGCCCAGATTCCCGACCAAAATCACCTTGTTGACGCTGCCCGCCATACCTATCTCCGTTTTATCTTTGACCGACGTTAGACTCGCCCGCCCCTGCGCGCTACCAGGAAGCCTCACGGCCCTGTGGACAGGCGCGGCCGAGTCATGAGATAGCACTGTTCTTTCTTTGTTCCAAGCCCGGCGTGGGCGGGCCGGTGCTTGTTGGCCCTATGCGCTGTCGCCCAAACTGATTGTTTGTCCAAGGTCGAAAGAATGCTGAAAAACATCTCCATCCGTGGCGCCCGCCAGCACAATCTGAAGAATGTCGACGTCGATATTCCGCGCGACAAGCTGACGGTGATGACCGGCCTGTCCGGCTCGGGCAAGTCGTCGCTCGCTTTCGACACGATCTATGCCGAGGGCCAGCGCCGCTACGTAGAGTCGCTGTCGGCCTATGCCCGCCAGTTCCTGGAGTTGATGCAGAAGCCCGATGTGGATCACATCGAGGGCCTGTCGCCTGCCATCTCCATCGAACAAAAGACAACGTCGAAAAACCCGCGCTCGACCGTCGGCACGGTCACGGAGATTTACGACTATCTGCGCCTGCTGTTTGCCCGGGTTGGCGTGCCCTATTCGCCCGCTACCGGTCTGCCGATCGAAAGTCAGACCGTGAGCCAGATGGCTGATCGCGTCTTGGCACTGCCCGCGGGCACGCGGCTCTTCATCAATGCGCCCATCGTGCGAGGCCGCAAGGGCGAGTACCGCAAGGAACTCGCCGAGCTGCAGAAGAAGGGCTTCCAGCGCGTCAAAGTGGATGGCAAATATTACGAAATCGCCAACACACCCGCGCTCGACAAAAAACTCAAGCACGATATCGAGGTGGTGGTGGACCGCATTGCGGTGAAGCCTGACATTGGCAATCGCCTGCCAGATTCCATCGAGACCGCCTTGAAGCTCTCCGAGGGGCTGGTGATCGCCGAATTTGCCGACGAGAAGGACAAGGACGGCGAACCGCGCCAGCTTCTGATGTCATCGAAATTCGCCTGCCCGGTGTCCGGCTTTACCATTCCGGAGATTGAGCCACGGCTTTTTTCTTTCAACAATCCGCACGGCGCCTGCCCGGCCTGCGACGGGCTGGGCACGCAGCTTTATTTCGATCCGGCGCTGGTCGTACCTGACGACACGCTCACGCTGAAAAACGGCGCGCTGTCGCCGTGGCATAAGTCCTCTTCGCCGTTCTATCTGCAAACGCTGGAAGCGCTTGGCCGCCATTACAAATTCTCGCTCAACGAACCATGGGAAGATCTGCCCAAGAAGGTGAAAGACGTCATCCTCTATGGCTCCGGCGAGGATGAGATCAAATTCATCTACGACGACGGCATGCGCCGCTACGAAACCAAAAAGACCTTCGAGGGCGTCATCCCGAATATGCAGCGCCGTTACAAGGAAACGGACTCCGCATGGATCCGCGAAGACCTTGAGCGCTACCAGGACACGAGCCCGTGCGATGTCTGCAAGGGCTACCGCCTGAAGCCGGAGGCGCTGGCGGTGAAGATCGCCGGGCTGCACATCGGCGAAGTATGCGAGAAGTCCATCAAGATCGTCGATACCTGGTTCCGCGATCTCGACAAGGATCTGACCAAGCAGCAAAGGGAAATTGCCGCGCGCATTCTCAAGGAAATCCGCGCCCGGCTGAAGTTCCTCAACAATGTAGGGCTCGAATATCTGACTCTCAGCCGCAACTCGGGCACGCTGTCGGGCGGCGAGAGCCAGCGCATCCGCCTAGCCTCGCAGATCGGATCAGGACTCACCGGCGTCCTCTACGTTCTCGACGAGCCGTCCATCGGTCTGCACCAGCGCGACAACATCAAGCTTCTCGAATCGCTGCAAGGCCTGCGCGATCTGGGCAATACGGTCATCGTGGTTGAGCATGACGAAGAGGCTATCCGTACTGCCGATCATGTCATTGACATGGGACCCGGCGCGGGCATCCATGGCGGGCACATCATCGCCGAAGGCACACCCGACGACATCATGCGCAATCCCAACAGTCTGACGGGCAAATATCTCGTCGGCCTGGAGCAAATTCCGGTTCCCGCCAAGCGGCGTAAGGCGGTCCACAATCGCTGGCTGAAGGTCGTCGGCGCCAAAGGCAACAATCTCAAGAACGTCACGGCGCAGATTCCGCTGGGCACGCTGACTTGCATCACCGGCGTGTCGGGGGGCGGTAAATCCACGCTGGTGATCGAGACGCTGTATAAGGCCGCCTCGCGCAAGCTGAACCAGGGCCGCGAGCACCCGTCTCCGCACGACAAAATCGAGGGCCTGGAATTCCTCGACAAGGTCATCGACATCGATCAATCGCCCATCGGCCGCACGCCACGCTCGAATCCGGCCACCTATACCGGCGCCTTCACACCGATCCGCGACTGGTTCACCGAACTGCCGGAATCCAAAGCCCGCGGCTACGCACCGGGGCGCTTCTCGTTCAACGTCAAGGGTGGCCGCTGCGAAGCCTGCCAGGGCGATGGCATGATCCAGATCGAGATGCACTTCCTGCCCGACGTCTATGTGCAATGCGACGTCTGCGGCGGCAAACGCTACAACCGCGAAACGTTGGAAGTGAAGTTCCGCGACAACTCCATTGCCGACGTGCTGGATATGACGGTGGAAGCCGGTGCTGAACTGTTCAAGGCCGTGCCGTCGATCCGCGAGAAGCTGGACACGCTGACCCGCGTCGGTCTTGGTTACATCTCCATCGGCCAGCAGGCCACCACACTCTCCGGCGGCGAAGCGCAGCGTGTCAAACTGTCAAAAGAATTGTCGCGCCGCGCTACGGGGCGCACGCTTTACATCCTCGACGAACCGACCACCGGCTTGCACTTCCACGACGTGAAGAAGCTGCTCGAGGTGTTGCATGAGTTGGTCGACAACGGCAACACTGTGGTTGTCATCGAGCACAATCTGGAAGTCATCAAAACCGCCGACTGGGTCGTCGACCTCGGCCCTGAAGGCGGTGACGGCGGCGGTGAGATTGTGGCGCAGGGCACGCCGGACGAAGTGGCGAAGGTGGCGCGCTCCTATACCGGCCAGTACCTCAAGCCACTGCTGAAAGGCGTTGCTCCAGGCAAAATTACGGCCTCGTCGAAGAAGATAAAAGCAGCAGAGTAAGGCTCAGCGCCATGCCGCTCATCCCGTCATGACGGGCGGAGTTGGGTGGGAAGATGACCTATCTCACTTCCACAACTTTCACCCTCCCCCGCTGCTGCGACGATTTACGGCAGGGGGAACAAAAGGCCTTCCGTAGCGTGTCGCTGACATTGTTACGCCAAGCCGGCACTTATTCCTGAAACCGCGTCTTAAGAACTGCGCACCAAAGACGGTGGCCTCTTCCGC
Source organism: Alphaproteobacteria bacterium (assembly GCA_028865545.1). Lineage (GTDB taxonomy): Bacteria > Pseudomonadota > Alphaproteobacteria > Micropepsales > Micropepsaceae > Rhizomicrobium. The sequence continues at coordinate 25,069 of JAGWJY010000014.1, forward strand.
GAGATGAACGCGGCTAGGTAAACTGGGGCCAGCGTCGCTTCATCGGCGCCACGCAAGGACCTATTCATGAAAACCGTTGATGACGTCAGAAAGGCAGTAGAGAACCTGTCGCAAGACGAGCTCGCCGACTTTCGCAGCTGGTTTGTTGAATACGACGCGGCGTTCTTTGTTCCGGCCGCAAAGCACAAGCTGACGAATGGAAAGCTCGACAAGCTCGCTGAACAAGCGATCAAAGACCTAAGCGCGGGACGCGTGCGCAAGGCGTGACGTCCCGCTGAGGGGAACGCTGCAGACGTGTTAAGCCTACCGCACCGCTGCTGGATGGTGGCATTGCTGGCTTATTCGTTCCGCTCCCGCTCAGCTCGCTGCCTCAGCCACATCAGGCCGATAATCGTCTTGGCATCCACAATCTCGCCATGGTCGATCTGTGCGAACGCCAGATCGAGCGGCAATTCGACGACCTGGATATCTTCGTTCTCATGCGCGAGCCCGCCCCCTTTGGCCACCGGTTCGTCACCGCGTGTTTCGGCGTAGTAGAGGATGACCCGTTCGGACGTGACGCCCGGCGTGGGATAGAAACGGAAAATCCGCTCCAGCGTCTCCACTTCGTAGCCCGCTTCCTCCAGGATTTCCCGCTTCACCGCCTCTTCCGGCGTTTCGCCTGAATCGATCAGTCCGGCGACGGCTTCCGTCATCCACCCGATTCCGCGCGAAAGCGTGGCGTAGCGGAACTGACTGACGAGAATTACGCGCTTCCGCTGCGTGTTGAAGAGAATTGCAGCCACCGCGTCTCCACGCACAAAATCCAGACGCCGAACCGGTCGGCTCATCGTCCCGTCAAATTTTTCGTAAGAGACATAAGCCTCTTCGACTTTGAAATAGTCGTCCAAGAGCAAACTACGCTTCTCGACGACGACTTTCCGGTCCATGCGAACACCTTCTGCGACTTATGGGCAGAAGATCATACAAACCGGGGCGCAGTCGACCCGGTAGTCTCAGGGCTTCTGTTCGCCCGCGAGGCTTGCCGGCACCTTCAGGAATTCTCCCGGTGGCAACGCCCGTGGCGTGAAGCGTGCTTCCAGGATCGCCCCGTGGAAATAGTTTACCCGGTTGATACGCACGCCAACCGAGGCATGGCCCGGCCCCTGCGGTTTGAAGTCGATGGGCGCTTCGGCCTGCAGCACGCCGTTCACGTAGCTGCGGTACATCTTACCGTCATAGGTCTGCTCCACCGCGTACCACTGTCCAACGGGAAAGGTCTTCTCCGGCACGGCCAGGGTTTTGTTGTAGCCGGGGCCGGTGGTGAAGGCATCGAGATACCAGCGGTCGTTGACCACGCGAATCTCGAACAGAAAGCGGGTGCCGGAATCCTTGCCGGTCGCCGGGTCGATCTCGGCTAAGTGCATCCAGCGCTGCTCGAAGGCGCCTCCGTCAGGACGGATGATCGCCTCTTCGGTGAAGGCCGTAGCGCCGGCCAGCGGGTGCTGATCGATGAACAGCGCGTCGTCCACGCCGTTGAATGCCACGGCTTTGCCGGCGGGCGTGGAGATGATCTGCGGATGGCCTTCTACATGGGTGGCAACGCCGCCGATGTCGCGAAGACGACTGAACTTCCAGACGATCTGATGCGATTTCGCGCTTACCGGTCCGCTCACCATCGCGAGCAGGCTTCCCAGGAGGACGCACAGAAGCTTTCGTTTCATGTCCAAGGGGTCGTTCTCCGCGGGTTTCGGTAACCGGTGTCACATTGCATCATTTTCCCATGCCGCTCAACGGCTTCGGCGGTGCAACGTCAGGTGTCTGTCTTACCCCTTATGCGGCGCGCTGGCGCACGGCGAGATGTCCTATGGTGTAAAAGAGGTATTATAAATACTTCTTTTCCGTTCTCACAAACATCACGGGCGCCCCGGCGCGTCCGTCAGGAGACCGGACATGTTCCCTCGCGACAAGAATGATCGGGCGGTGCTGATGGCGGCGGCGGTAATTGCAGGCCTTGCAGCCGTCACTTGGATCGCCAGCCGCCCCGCACCGCAGTTCGTCGCCGAAGCCGTCGCCGCCACGACGACCGCAACAGACGCGCCCGCCGACTACGCCGCCCCGCCGCTTTCCGGCACCACAGCGACGCCACTGCCCAGGGCCGGTGCGCTGGTGGACATCGTGCGCGATCCCACCGACCTGCCCCCGCCCATCGGCGCGCGCGGGCCGCGGCGCGTCACTGTCAATCTGCATACGGAAGAAGTTACCGGCACGCTCGCCTCGGGCACGACCTTCCATTACTGGACATTCAACGGCAAGGTTCCCGGGCCGTTCGTGCGTGTACGCGTTGGCGACCTCGTTACCGTGCACCTGACCAACGATCCCGCCAGTATGATGATGCACAATGTGGACATGCATGCGGTGCTCGGTCCAGGTGGCGGCGCAGCGGCCACGGTGGCCGCGCCCGGCGAGACCAAGAGTTTCACCTTCAAGGCAACTACGCCAGGCCTCTTCGTTTATCACTGCGCGACAATGCCCCACGCCGAACACATCGCCAATGGCATGTACGGCATGATCCTGGTCGAGCCGGCTGGCGGCCTGCCGAAAGTCGACCACGAATTCTATGTGATGCAGGGCGAAATCTACACCGATAAACCCTACGGCACACAGGGCCTGCTCGGCGACTCTTATGACAAGCTGCTGGCCGAGGCACCGGAGTACTACGTCTTCAACGGCGCCGTTGGAGCGCTTACTGACCAAAAGCCGCTGAGGTCGAAGGTCGGCGAGACGGTGCGCATCTTCTTCGGCGATGCGGGCCCAAACAAGGAATCGTCCTTCCACGTCATCGGCGAGATCTTCGACAAGGCCTATCAATACGGTTCGCTCGAGTCGGCACCGCTGCGCGGCGTGCAGACCGTCACCGTGCCGCCGGGCGGCGGCGCCATCGTCGAATTCAAGACGCAGGTGCCGGGCAAATACCTGCTGGTCGATCACGCCATCGTGCGCGTCGAGCGCGGCCTGGAAGGCGCCCTGGTCGTGGACGGACCGAAGAACGAGGACCTCTTCAAGGCTGATTGAGCGGCGTCGGCGCCTTGGCGGTCAACGCCCGATAGGCGAAGGCCGCCGGCGCGAAGGTAAGGCCATAGCTGAGTGGCGCCAGCAGAAAACTGAGCCCCATCAGCATCGGTAGGTGCGCCGCAAGCTGGCGCATGTTCTCGACCGAATAGCGTAGATGCGCCGCTGGATCTTTCACTGCTTCAAGATGTGGATTGAACATTTCTGGTCCAACGATCGCGATCTGCGCGATCACCGCCACCAGCATGATCGGCACCAGCGTCGCCAAACCGATGACGATGATGCGCCAGAAATTGCCCTTGGTGAGCTTCCAGCTCTGCTCGATCCCGAAACCGCCATCAATCACGGCGGCGGGTGCCAGGAGGAAGCTCAGCCGGACGAAGATGTAGATTAAGGCCAGGAAGGCAATGAAGCCGATCAGCGCAGCCGCGGCCCCCGCCACGATCTTCGCCATCGGCGCGCCGCTCCCAGCCGAGACCACGAACGGCAGTGCCGCCTTGATAGCGATGCCGGCAACCACACCGAGCAGCACGATGAAGACGAAGAACACAATCATCAACACCAACAATCCGAAATAGCCGCCGACCACCCGGAACTCGGTGGCCCCCAAACCAAAACGCAGGAACACCGGACGCTTCAGCGGACTGAGGATTTCGCGAGTGATTGCCACCGCCACCATGGACATCAGCACAATGCAAACCAGCTCGAAGCCATAGACACGCGCCAGCCAGGGGCCAGCCTGGCTCATATCGCCACTTTCGAATACGTTCGCCATACCGCCAATATACGGCACCATGACGAAATAGCCGCCGACCGTCATGATGACGACCGGCAGCCAAATCAGCCCGATCACGGTTCCCAGGCCACCGAAAGTGAACTGATAAGAATCCTTGATGGTCTGGATTACCGGAATCTTGTTCGTCATGTGCTCGTCGCCTCCCCCGCCGGCGGCGCACCGATGGACGGCGCGGCCCCGGCAGAGGGCGCGGCTCCTGCGGCGGACGCGGTCACGGCGTTATAAGCGGTTCCCGCGGCGCCTGCCAGCAGGCTAAGCGAGGCAATGCGCATGATGATGACCGTCGGTACAACCACCCACAGCAGCGGGATTAGCCCGCGAACGAACGCTAAGACATCGCTCAGCTGCGGGTCGTGTGGCAGCTTCATCGCTTCGGCGACCACCACCGGCAGAACCGTGATCTCGAGAACGACGCCGGCGACGAAGGCAACCGGGATAACGATGAGCAGCAACACGAAGAATATCCTCCAAACGTTGCCACCTCCCAGTTCCCAGGAGCGTCCAAGCCCAATCCGGTTCTCCGCGACCACGACGGCTGGCAGGAAAAACACCAACCGGAACGACACATAAATGATGAAAACCGCCACCATGATGCCCAACACGACCGCGGTCGCTTCAGCTGCCGGAGGTGGAACCATTGGCACGGCGATGCGCGTGACCAGCATGACGACCAGATTCGCGACGATGGCCGCGACCGCGATCAGGACCCCGGACAACAAGAACGCCGCAAGCATCCGCCACACCGGGGCGCCCAGCGAGAAGAAGATGAAAGTCGTCTTCCTTTCCGGATCCAGCGCGTGGCGCATCAAGCCGACCGTAATCATCGATACCATGATCAGCGCGGCGACGGCGATCACCGGCCAGATGTACAGAAGAGGCAGAATCTTCTCCCACGCGACATCCTTGGCTTCGAAGTGATCAAGACTGACAACTGGCCAGTGCCCACTCAGCCAGTCGTGCGGCACGACCAGACACATGAGACCGACGACCAAGCCGGCAAACAACAAGATCGGTAGCCACACGGTTCCGACAATTGATATGATCCGCATGAACAAGAAGCGATAGGCGCCGCCAAGCGTTGTTTCCAATGGTATCTTTTTCATTGTTCCACCCCGGTTCCTCACCCGAAAACTAGTCTACGCTTCATTCAGATTTGCGACAAATTTTTCTCAAGGATCGCTGCCACAATACGCAACAATCGCGCTCTGCCACGGATCGGCGCGCTCTCGTCTTAAGTATGTCTAAGAAGAGACCGCGACGGATGTTGCCGATACGGCGTGATTTTCCGTCCCTGCCCGCTCTTCAAGTCGATGACAATCCGTCATTTCACGGCTAGAGTTTGGTAAACAGGCGAGGAAAACATGTCTTTCAGCGAATATGCCCGCACCGACGGCCTTGGCCTTGCTGAGCTTGTTGCCAGCAAGGCGGTCACGCCGGGCGAACTTCTGGAAGAGGCGATCGCACGCGCCGAACAGCTCAACCCGCTTCTCAACGCCATCGTTTTCAAGGATTACGAACGCGCTTGGGAGATGACAAAAGGCACTTTGCCGAAGGGCCTGTTTACTGGCGTGCCGCTCTTGCTGAAGGACATTTTCCTGAGCGTGTCGGGTACGCCGACGCGGCAGGGCTCGAGGTTTTTCCCAGCGTTCCCCGCGCCGCATGACTCCTACTTGATGGCACGCTTCCGGAAGGCCGGCCTGGTGCCATTTGGCAAAACCAATGTGCCCGAATTCGGATTGGTGCCAACGACCGAAGGAAAACTCTACGGCCCGGCACACAACCCGTGGAACCTCGCATACTCGACTGGCGGATCGTCCGGCGGTTCGGCCGCGGCCGTCGCCGCCGGTATCGTGCCTTTGGCACACGCCAACGATGGCGGTGGATCGATCCGTATTCCGGCGTCATGCTGTGGCCTGGTTGGACTGAAGCCGTCGCGCGGGCGCGTCTCCGGTGGGCCGGATGCAGGCGATGCCATGGACGGGCTGTCCGTGGAACTTGTCGTCTCGCGCAGCGTACGCGACACGGCCGCGTCCCTCGACGTCGCCGCGGGTTATGAACCCGGCGATCCTTACAGCACGACGCCGGCGCCCGCCTCTTATCTCCAGGCTTCAAAGGAAAAGCCCAAGCGCTTGCGGATCGGATTCGCGAAAAAGAAGCTCGATGGCGGTGCCCTGCATCCCGATTGCGTCGCCGCGGTGGAGCATGCTGCCAAGCTCTGCGCCGATCTCGGCCACGTCGTCGAGGAGGCCTCGCCGGCCATCGATCAGGCCTCGTTGGTTCCGACATTTATGGCGATCTGGTGTGGAAACCTGGCTTCGATCGTCGATCTGATTGCGCGGTTGACTGGGCAAACGCCCTCTTCTGATAATCTGGAAGGCTTGACGCTTGGTCTCTACGAGCAGGGCAAAAAGGTGAGCGCTAGCGACTATTTGCAAGCCAAGATGATGCTCAATATCGTCGCCCGCGCCGCGGCGAAATTCCATCAGACCTATGATCTTTGGCTGACCGCCACGCTCGGGGCACCGCCTGTAAAGCTCGGTGTACTCGACATGGAAGAGCGCAACCCACAGAAGGCTTTTGCGCCGCTGATCGATTACGTCCCCTACACGGCGATACAGAACGTCACCGGACAGCCGGCGATCAACCTGCCGCTGCACTGGAATGAAGGGGGGCTTCCTATCGGGGTACAGTTCGTGGCCCCTTATGGCGACGAGCTCACGCTGCTGAAGCTGGCGACACAACTCGAACAATTCGCGCCATGGTTCGCAAGATACGCGACGATCAAGGTCTAGGCCACGCTCAACGTTGACCGGTCAATACACGCCCGGAATGAGTCTGGCCGTCTGTTCGGCATAGGCACGGTAGGATGGGAATGTCTGTGCCAAAATTTGCTCTTCGTAATGCATGCGCGGGAATTGCGCTGCAAAGCTCAGCATCGCGATTATCAGTGCCCAAGGCTGCTGGAACTGCCACATGACTCCGAAGGTGGCGATCTGCTCCGCCACATAGAGCGGGTGTCGGATGAAACGATACGGCCCGCTCGTCACCAGCGCCCTCGCTTGCGGCAGCACGCTGAACGATCGCCCAAGGCGGCTCGCCACAGCAACGGCGCATGCGCTCCCGCCAATGATGAGCACGGACGACACAACGTTCATCGCCGAAGACAGTTCGACACGCGGCAGTACCAAGAAGAGCATCGCTGCGTTGGCGCCGAATACGGCTACGACCCTCGGCCACCACCCCTCTGCTTTGCCCACCGGCAGCCGACGGATGACGAACAGCACAATCTGCAGCCCGAGGAACACCGCAGACGCGAGTTTGGCGCCAGCCGCCAGAAGCAGATGAACGGTGTCGGTCGACGCGGCGATCTGCGCGACGATCTGCATTGCCAAACCGCCGATAGCAAAGGCGTACCAGACAATCAGGGGGGAAGCGGCAGCGAGATCGTACAGCCGTGCTTTGGACATCTTGTTCGAATGACTTTCACGAGGCAGCCACCAGACGGTCGTGTGGCCGGGTTCACAGGGTACGGACCAAGCCGGTCCGTAGCCAACTTGCAGCGCAACTGAACACCGCAGTATTTCCGATTGGAGGATCGTTCAAGTCATGACGACGGTTGCTGCATATGACGACGCGACGCGCCAACCGTTCTTTGCTCCAGCTACACATCTGCTGAAAAATAATTTCTGTTCTCCCTTGAATTACAAGAATTAATACCTATGTCTTGTGGAAGCACGCCTGTGCCAGAGCATTCCATTGCTCGTACGGTTGGCGTCATTGTCAGCGTGCACCGGGGTGGCAAATGCGCTCTAAGGGGAACCCCACCCCATACTGAAAAAGTCGAAAACAAATAGAGGTGTGGGCGGGTGCTAGACACCCACAATATATTGCGAAGGAGCAGGCGTGACGATCCATATCATCGGAGGCGGATTGGCTGGCAGCGAGGCAGCGTGGCAGGCGGCCCAAGCCGGTGCGCGCGTCGTGCTGCACGAGATGCGCCCGGTACGCCCCACCGACGCGCATCAAACCGACAGTTTGGCCGAGTTGGTCTGCTCCAATTCGCTGCGCTCGGACGATTGGGAGAACAACGCCGTCGGGCTGTTGCACGAAGAGATGCGCCGCGCCGGCTCGTTGATCCTGCGTGCCGCCGATGCGCACAAATTGCCGGCTGGTGGCGCCCTCGCCGTGGACCGCCACGGCTTTTCCGCCGCTGTTACGCAAGCATTGGCGGAACATCCGAATGTCGAAATCCGCCGTGAGGAGATCGCCGAACCGCCGCTGGACTGGGGCTCCACGATCATCGCCACCGGACCGCTGACCGCGCCAGCACTCTCCACATATATCCGTACATTGACGGATGAGGACGCCTTGTCTTTCTTCGACGCCATCGCACCCGTAGTACATCATGAGTCCATCGACATGTCGGTGTGCTGGATGCAATCGCGCTACGACAAAGGCGACGGCGCCGATTACATCAACTGCCCGATGAACGAAGAGCAATACCGCGCTTTCATCGAGGCGCTGCTCGCCGGCGAGAAAACGGATTTCAAGGAATGGGAAAAAACCACGCCCTATTTCGAGGGCTGCCTGCCGATAGAGGTGATGGCCTCGCGCGGCGCGGAAACCTTGCGCTTCGGACCGATGAAGCCGGTCGGACTTTGCGATACGCGCACTGGCGTACGGCCTTACGCCGTTGTGCAACTGCGGCAGGATAATGCGCTGGGTACGCTGTGGAACATGGTCGGCTTCCAAACCAAATTGAAACATGCGGAGCAGGTGCGCATCTTTCGCATGATTCCTGGACTGAAGAACGCTAGTTTTGCCAGGCTCGGCGGACTGCATCGCAACACCTTCATCAATTCGCCGCGCCTGCTCGATGCGCAGCTGCGGCTAAAGGCACGGCCCGCGCTGCGTTTTGCTGGGCAAATCACCGGCGTGGAAGGTTATGTGGAGAGCGCAGCCATCGGCCTGCTTGCCGGACGTTTCGCAGCAGCGGAGGCACGCGGTGAAATCGGCGAGGCACCGCCACCCACCACAGCGCTCGGTTCTCTGCTCGCTCACATCACCGGCGGTGCGGACAGCAAGACCTTCCAGCCGATGAACATCAACTTCGGCCTGTTCCCGGACTTCGCACCGACGGAAAAGGTACGTGGTCGTGACCGCAAGAAAGCGATGTCACATCGCGCGATCGCAGATCTCCAAAATTGGTTGAGACGAAAGGAGGCGGCGGAATAATCAGACGCGCCCGCGCATTGCAGCGTGCAGGAAAACGATCTGGCGGCGCCACAGTGGCGCGTCAGGACGTCTGAGATAGAGTGGCACCAAGGCGGCCGGCAGGAAAGCCGGCAATGCCGCTCGCGGAGAAGCCAGCTTGCGCGCCGATGCGAGATGACTTTTTGCCAGCTGGGCAACTTTCATTTTTGCATTTTCCAGTTTTTTTCCGCCCTGTCCTGCCGCAACGTCATCCGGCGTCAATCCATCCAGCAATTCTGTCGGCAGATAGAGCTTGTCGCGTGCCGTGTGAAATGGAATGGCGCGCAGCAGTCCGCTTAGCGCATAGGCGATGCCGGCCTCGCGCGCCAGATCGTCGGAGCCCCCGCCCAGTACCAGGGCCGCCAGGCGCATCAGCGAACCGGATGTCGCATCGGCATAGGCCTCAAGCGCCGCCATATCGGCGAAAGATTGCGGCGAAACATCGAAGCCGCGTGCCTCGATCATCTTCTCGAAGAGGTCCTGTGGAAGGTCGTTGGTGGCAAACGTTTCGGCAAGCGCCTTGGCGACGTCGTGGTTGCGGGGAGCCCCGTATCTGGCGCCCTCCACAGTCTCTCGCCACCATGCGAGGCGTATCTCGCCCAGCATCGGCTCATGTATCGTTTCAGCCACCCGCGCCACTTCATAGTTGAAGGCGTACAGGGCGCACAAAAAATGTCGTTTGTCGGCCGGCGCGAACAGTGCCGCAAAAAAACGGTCGGGATCGTGACGACGAACCAGCTTTTCGCACGCGGCAAATGCGGACACGGTAGACACCTTAGCAAAAGAACCGCCCGGCTGCCCGGGCGGCTCCTTTGTACGTCGGCTGGTTCCCGCTCAATAGATATTCTGCGCGGCAACCATAGAAAACAACAGCGGGATCGAAAGCATTGTGTTGATGCGACTGTACATGCCCGCTGTCTTGGCCGCGGCGGCCTTCGCCTCTGCCGAGAGGTCCGGGTATTTGTTGCCGATATTCAGCGCCTTCTGCTGGTTCGGCCAGATCAGAAACCAGACGTTGAACCACATAATCGTACCGAACCACATGCCGACACCAATGCCGATGCTCTTGGGTACGCTGAAGCCTTCGATCGCATCCAGAGTGTACGCCTGCAGCAGATAGCCGTTCAGCTGAGCTAGGATGATGCCGAAGACGATCGTGCCCATCGCGGCCCAACGGAACCAGAACAAAGCAGCCGGCGTGATGTATTTGCCCAGCGCCGGGCGCAGCTCGGCGGGAATCTGCGGCGTGGTCGGCGTGGAAACGAAGTTGAAGTACCAGAGCAGACCGATCCACATAACGCCGCACAGGACGTGCAGCCAGCGGATGAAGAACGGCCAGAACGTCGTGGCGTCAAAGCCCTGAATACCGACATAAAGAATGAACAAGACGATCGCGATAAGCACACCGGCGATCACCGTGTTACGCAAATCCGAGAAGAAGGCAGCCATGGACGCATCCCCCTGAGTCATGAATCAGGCGAGGATGTTACCATAAATCCCGAGGAGGACGCTCGGAATTGGCTCCCAAAAACCGTTGACAGATTGTGGGTTTAGATCACCAGTTTCTTAGGCCGGCGAACGTTGAGCCAGGTGATCACCATCAGGCGGGTAATAAACACCGCCGTGAAGAACGAGGTGATGATGCCGACGCCCAGCGTGACGGCAAAGCCGCGGACTGGCCCCGAGCCCAACTCGAAAAGGATCAGCGAGGCGATCAAGTGCGTGGCGTTGGCATCGATGATCGTGGCCATCGCGCGCCGGAAGCCGGTGTCGATCGAGCCAAGCATGCTTCGCCCATTGTGCTGCTCTTCCCGTATTCGTTCGTAGATCAGCACGTTCGCATCAACGGCCATGCCCATGGTGAGCACGATGCCGGCGATGCCCGGCAAGGTCAGCGTCGCGCCGAATAAGGTAAGCGCCGCCAGTAGCAGGATGACGTTCAAGGTCAGCGCGATATCGGCGATCACGCCGAAGAACCCATAACGAAGGATCATGAATAACGCGACCAGGACAAGACCGGCTATTGCGGAATAACGTCCGCTTTTGATTTGGTCGGCGCCCAAATCAGCGCCTACCGAACGCATATCGATTGGCTTCAGCGGCGCCGGCAGCGCACCGGCTCTCAGCAGAACTGCAAGATCATTGGCGCTCTTCACCGTGAAATTGCCTTCGATCTCGCCGGAACCGCCCAGGATAGGCTCGCGGAACACCGGCGCCGAGATGACCTTGTTGTCGAGGATGATGGCGAACCGACGGCCGATATTGTTCTTGCTCATCTCGGCAAATTCGCGCGCGCCGACACTGTCGAAACGCATCGTGACGACGACCTGGCCGGTCTGCTGGTTGTTGGCCCAGCCGGCGTTCGTCAACCGGTCGCCAGCGATTGCTACGCGCTTTTCGACAACGATCGGCGTCGGGTTCTTGGGATCCCTCTCGACGTCGTACAAAAGCTCATCGCCGATCGGAACATTGCCCTTCAACGCCTGGCTGACGTCAGCCGAGTCGTCGACAAGCTGAAAGGTCATCTTCGCGGTGGTCTGAAGGATATGGAGCAGTTCGGTGGGGTCCTGAAGACCGGGGACCTGGACCACGATGCGGTCCTTGCCGGACTGCTCGATAGAGGGTTCCTTGGTGCCCAATTCGTCGATGCGCCGGCGCACGACTTCGATCGATTGGCTGACGATATCGGTCTCGGTCTGCGTCTTGTAGGCATCGCTCATGTGCATGACGATCTGGCCGTTGCCAGGCTCTGTCATATCGTATTCATGGGCGCCGACCGTGAAGGTACCGCTCAGCGAAGGATTGATATCCTTGAGCGCCGACACGGCATCGTCAAACTGCGATGTTTCAAGAACCCGCACCGACACCGTGTCGCCTTTGTTGGAAAGATCCGTATAGCCAATGTGCGCCTTGCGCAGTGCTCTCCGGATATCACCGACCGTCGACTGCACACGGTCTTTCATCACCTGATCAAGTTCGACCTCGAGCAGAACGTAGGAACCGCCCTGCAGATCGAGACCGAGGCTAACCGTGTCGTGAGGGATCCATTGCGGAAGCTTCGCACGTACCGGCTCTGGCAGCGCGTTGGGCAATGCGATGAGGATGCCGCCAATGAGCACGACGGCAACGAGAATTTGGACCCAGCGGGAAACCTGCAGCATCGGCTATCAGCTCTTGTCGGCTTTGGCTTCCACGGGCTGCCCTTTGGCGCGCACCTCGGTCAGCGCGCTCTTGAGCACGCGCACCTGGACGTCGTCGGCGATCTCGACGGCGATTTCCGCTTCGTCCTTTTGCGGTACCTTGGCCACCCGACCTATGATCCCGGACGACATGACGACAGTATCACCCCGACGCAGATTTTCGATCGCCTGGCGAAGTTGTTTTGCGTGTTGCTGTTGCGGCCGCCAGACCAGAAAGTAGAAGATCGCGGCGACAACGACCAACATTGGGATCGGAGAGGCAAGGAAGTTTTCCATGGGCGGGTCCGGATCGGTCATAATGCGGGGGCGCGCCGTGCGCCGAAGGCGCCGACACGTCAGGGCGCGGACTATAGCGGCGCATTCCGCCTTTGCAACCTGAGAAATCAAAGGATTAGCTATGGCCAAGGCCAGCAATTCCAAGCGGTTGACGACCCCACGATGGCAAATTGCCGCCGATGCCTTCGTCTGGGAGGCGGGGCCCGGCAAGCTGGTCGCCGTGGACAAAGTGGCCAGCCTCCCCTTGCCGTTGCTCAAGGGCATCGAATCGGCGCGCGAGACACTGATGGAGAACTCGCGCCGCTTCGCCGACGGCCTGCCGGCGAACAACGCGCTGCTGTGGGGCGCGCGCGGCATGGGGAAGAGTTCACTGGTTAAGGCGCTGCATGCCGAGATCAACCGAACCCGCAAAGGGAAAGCGCGTCTGGTGCTGATCGAAATCCACCGCGAGGAGATCGCCAGCCTGCCTGCCCTCCTGCGCCTTCTGCGCCGCCAACCGCGTCAGTTCCTGCTGTTCTGCGATGACCTGTCCTTCGACAAGGACGACACGAGCTACAAATCGCTCAAGGCGGCGTTGGAGGGCGGGCTCGAAGGGCGTCCTGCCAATGTGCTGTTCTACGCGACATCAAACCGCCGGCATCTGATGCCGCGAGAGATGATGGAGAACGAGCGCTCGACGGCGATCAATCCTTCGGAAGCGGTGGAGGAGAAGATCTCACTATCGGACCGCTTCGGCCTATGGCTCGGTTTCCACAACTGCGCACAGGACGAATATCTGGCGATGGTGGACGGCTACAGCGCGCATTTCGGTCTGAAGATGGAGCGCGAAGAGCTTCACCGCCGCGCACTGGCCTGGGCGGCTGGGCGCGGTGCCCGTTCAGGACGCGTCGCCTGGCAATTCATTCAGGATGTCGCCGGAGAGCTTGGAAAACGCCTGACCTAGCTGCTGGATGCAATCAGCAACGTCTGCGGATTGACAGGCCGGACACCTTGGCGAATTTCGAAATGGAGCTGCGGCCGGCTAACATCGCCGGTGTTGCCGGCATAACCGATGACCTGCCCCTTGGTGACATGCTCGCCGCGGCCCACGGTAAGACGCTCGGCGTGCGCATAGGCCGTGACATAGCCGTCGCTGTGGCGGATGAGTACGAGGTTCCCGTAGCTCTTGAGCTCGTTACCGGCATAGGTGACCGTTCCGCTTGCGGCGGCATGGATGGGTTCACCATAGGCAGCCGCGATATTGATTCCATCGTTGCGTCCGCCATCCGCTGTCGTGCCGAAGCCGGAAATCACCCGTCCGTCCACCGGCCATTCAAACCTTACATCACCTGTCGGCGCGGGATCGTTGCTCGTGTCGGCCTGCACCGGACGCCGGTTGCCGTCATACCAGGCTGGTGTCGGGCGCGGCTTAGGGACCACATTCGGTGCAGCGTCGTCTTCGCGATATGCGTAAGTGTGCCGAGTAGGTTCGGATGTCCGATTGTAGGTGCGCACCGCGGCGTAACGCGTGTTGACGCCCCAATCGAACGCGGTGTGAGGAGTAGATGTGCATCCTGCCAGCAGCGCCGGCGCAACGAGGGCAAGGGCCAGTACGAACCCACGCGAACGTTCAGTCTTTGTCGTCCGAACTTCCATGGAGCTTTCGCGGCTCCTGCGGCACCCCCGACATCATCGGAACGAAGACCACAGGGATCAGCGCCTCTCGCTTCAAACCTGTCTCAGTTCGGATCATCTTCGTTAAAAGTTGAGAAAAACTTTCGATACCGGAATTCGTTGCCGGGCCGACCGGGGCGACCAGGATACCGCCCGGCTTTAACTGTTCGGTAAGGATGTCAGGCACCTCGTCCACCGCCGCCGACAGGAGGATGCGGTCGAACGGGGCCTGCTCGGGCCAGCCTTTCAGCCCATCCCCGTGCTTGGTGACGACGTTGTCGAGCCTGAGCTCCTTGAAGCGGGCCTCAGCCTCACGCAGCAGCGGTCTGTGCCGCTCGATGGTGTAGACCTTGCGGCAGAGCGGCGACAGCACCGCGGCCTGGTAACCGGAGCCCGTGCCGATCTCCAGCACCCGCATGGCGGGGCCGACCTCGAGTGCCTCGGTGGCGTAGGCCACGACATAGGGCTGGCTGATCGTCTGGCCGCAGGGAATGGGCAGCGCAGTGTTGTCATAGGCGGAATGGGTGAAGGGCTCTTCCACGAAAACTTCGCGCGGACAGCGTTCGATCGCCGACAAAACACGGGCGTCGGTGATGCCCTGTTTGCGAAGCGCCATCACCAACGCGATGGGGCGGTGATCGTGGAGCGACATGGCGCGCCTATCCGGCGAACGACCGTTTCAACGTCTCCATCACCTTGGTCTCGGTGAGGTTGAGGTGCAACGGCGTAACGGAAATTTTCTTCTGGGAAAGGGCCCCGAGGTCGGTGCCGGCCTTGGCGGAGAACCGTTCGCGCCGAAAGCCGATCCAGAAATAGGGATAGCCGCGCATGTCGACGCGCCGGTCGATAACCACTTCCTGCAGCTCGCGCTTGCCCTGCGCCACGATGTCGACACCCGCGACGTCGTCGGGCGCGCAATCCGGGAAATTGATGTTTATCAGCACGTCCTTCGGCCAACCGATCTCGAGCAGGCGGCGGACCACGCCCGGTCCGTGTGTTGCGGCGCAATCCCATTGCACTTCGCGCTTCTCCGCGAAATTGAAGGCTTGTGACAGCGCAATGGCCGGAATATCGAGGGCGCAGCCCTCCATCGCTCCGGCAATCGTGCCGGAATAGGTGACGTCGTCGGCTGCATTGACGCCACGATTGACACCGGACAACACCAAGGTCGGCTGGGCGTCCTTCATCAGATGCGCCGAGGCGAGCATCACACAGTCAGTGGGCGTGCCGGTCACCGAGAAATGCCGGTCGTCGATCTTGCGCAGGCGCAGCGGCGTGGTGAGCGTCAGCGAGTGCGAGGAACCGGATTGCTCGCTCTCAGGCGCCACCACCCAGACATCGTCCGTGAGGGTGCGGGCGATGGCTTCGGCAACCTGAAGGCCCCGCGAGTGAATGCCGTCGTCATTTGTGACCAGGATACGCAGCGCGCTCATTTCTTCTCGATCTTCTCCAGACCGCCCATATACGGCCGCAATGCGTCGGGAATGCGAATGGAGCCGTCGCTTTCCTGATAATTCTCCAGAATGGCGATCAGAGTGCGCCCAACCGCCAGGCCGGAACCGTTCAGCGTATGCACGAAACGCGTGCTCTTGCCGTCTGCCGGGCGATAGCGTGCATTCATGCGCCGCGCCTGGAAATCCCCGCAGTTGGAGCAGGACGAAATTTCCCGGAAACGGTCCTGCCCCGGCAACCACACCTCGATGTCGTAGGTCTTCTGCGCCGTGAAACCCATATCGCCGATACACAGCGTGACCACGCGATGATGCAGTCCGAGGCGCTTCAGGACCTCCTGCGCACAATCCGTCATGCGCTCGTGCTCGGCGAGCGATTGTTCCGGCGCGGCAATCGAAACCAGTTCGACTTTCGAGAACTGGTGCTGGCGGATCATGCCGCGCGTGTCGCGGCCTGCTGCTCCTGCTTCGGCGCGAAAGCATGGCGTATGGGCAGTGAAGCGCAGCGGCAGCTGAGTTTCGTCGAGAAGTTCTTCGCGGACGTAATTGGTTAGTGGCACTTCGGCGGTGGGAATGAGCCCAAAACGGCTGCCCTCGCCGCTCGGCGCCCAAAACATTTCCTCCGCGAACTTTGGCAGCTGTCCGGTGCCGAAGAACGCGTCGTCGCGCACGAGGAAAGGCGGATTGAACTCCGTGTAGCCGAAAGTGCCGGTATGCAGGTCGAGCATGAAGCTGGCCAGTGCGCGCTCCATGCGAGCCAAGGCCCCCTTCAAGTAGACGAACCGTGCGCCGGAGACTTTTGCGGCACGCTCGAAATCCATCAGGCCCAGCGCCTCGCCGAGTTCGAAATGCTCCTTCGGCTTGAAGTTCATCCTCGGCGGCTCACCGAAACGGCGCGCCTCGACTTCCTTGTTGAAGGCTTCGTCCGGACCTTCGGGCACATCGGCGGCCGGAAGGTTGGGCAGGACGGAGAGCGCCGTCTTCAACCGCTCCTCCAGCACCCGCTGCTCGGCTTCGTCTTTCTGAATGGCGTCCTTGAGACCGGCGACTTCAGCCAGCAGCGCCTGCGCGCCCGCCTCGTCCTTCTTGGCCTTGGCGGCGCCGATGGCGCGCGAGGCTTCGTTCTGGCGGGCACGATGCTGCTCGAAGGCGGCCTTGGCGCCGCGCCAACGGTTGTCCAGGTCGAGGATGTCGGCGGTGACCTGCGCCGGTGATTTGCCATCGAAAGCAGAGGCTCGTCGCGCCAGCCCGGCAACAAAAACGTCCCGGTTTTCGCGAATGAATTTTATGTCGTGCATGGGAATCTCTCCGGCCGGGGAGGTAATGGCACGAGCGCTTCAGCCGGTCAAAGCATCGCCGAGCATGGCCGACAGACCACACCACCCACAACATCTTGTGTTTAAGGCGGCTAAGAATACATCTATTTGTTTTCGACTTTTGCGGGGGTACCCCCTCCCCGTCTTGGCTGCGAATTGCTGGCCTCACCCTAGGACGTAGGAACGAATACGCGGGCTTCAACAGCCTGCGGCTATTCGCCCGCCTCGCGCGCGGCGTCTTCCTTGGCGCGCCTCTTTTCGATCAGGCTGACGCACCAGATCGAGACCTCGTAGAGCAGCACCAGCGGCAGCGCGAGACTGAGCATGCTGTACGGATCGGGCGGCGTCAGCACGGCCGCCAGCGCGAAGATGCCGACGATGGCGTAGCGTCGTACGCTCCGCAGCATGGGGGCGGAAACGATACCGACGCGTCCGAGCAGCGACAAAGCGACTGGCATCTGGAAAGCCAAGCCGAAGGCGAAGATCAGCGTCATCACGAAATCGAGATAATCGCTGACCTTGGCCATCAACTCGATGCCGATCGTGCCCTTTCCACTCGGCGTTTGAAAGCCGAGGAAAAAATGGATGCCGAAGGGCAGCATGACGTAATAGACGAAACCTGCGCCGACGATGAAGAGCACCGGACTGGCGATCAGGAACGGCAGAAAGGCTTTGCGTTCGTGCTTATAGAGGCCGGGCGCGACGAACATCCAGATCTGCGCAGCGATGACCGGAAAAGACAGGCAAAGCCCGGCGAACAGCCCGACCTTCATGTAGGTAAAGAAAGTCTCGTACAGCGCGGTGTAGATCAGATGATCGTTCGGTTGCCCGGCCAGCGCATGCGCCAAAGGGGCTGTGAGGAAACTGTAAATCGGCGCGGCAAAGGCGAAGCAGATGATGAATCCGGCCGCGAGCGCAATCAGCGAATAGATCAGCCGCTTCCGGAGCTCGACAAGATGTTCGAGCAGCGGTGCCTTGGTCGCCTCGATTTCGGCTTCGTCGTCCGGGTTCGGCGTGGTCATGGCGCAGACGGCTCGTGACCGTCACCAATCGGTTCGGACGGTTCGCTGGACTCGGGTTTAGGTTCGTGCTCCGGCGGTGTGAATGGAGCCTTCGGGTCGGCCTCGGACGCAACCTTGGACGCGGCTTCCTGTTCAGGCGTGATCGAAACCGTCGGCGCCTGCAGCGCCTCGTTCATGGCGCGCTCGCTCGCCTCCAAAGGGCGCATGTTGCGCAGCTCGTCCAGTTCCTTGCGCAATTCGTCGAGCTCGCTCTGGCGCGCCATCTCGTCGAAGCTCTTGCGGAACTGATCGGCCATGGCCCGGGCCTTGCCCGCCCATTGGCCCATGGTGCGCATGACTTTCGGCAGGTCCTTGGGGCCGACAACCAGAAGGGCGACCACCAAAACCAGGAGCATATGGCTCCAGCTGAGATCGGTGAACATGCGCTAGCGAATGCCCTTGCGTTTCGACATGTTCGACATGCCGGAGCCGTCCTGTGAATGCGGCAACCTATTGAAGGTCACGGATACCCTAGGAATGCGCCGTGGTGTCCTTGTTCGTTGTTGTCGTCTCGTCACGGCGTTCCGGATTGATGACACGCGGCGGCGGCGGCTCTTCCTCGTCGGACAGCCCCTTCTTGAAGCTCTTGATGCCCTTGGCGAAGTCGCCCATGAAATCGGACATCTTTCCGCGTCCGCCGAACAGGATCATCACGATCACGGCCAACAACAAGATGTGCCAAATGCTGAACGTGCCCATGATCAGTCTCCTTCCTACCTGCTCCTGGCCGTGCGGCGGCCCGAGCGAATACTGCCCCCTTTAAGCCCCTTCGCCCCCTTGGACGCAAGCGCTAACCGGATCATCGCTTAACCGACCAGGATTTCGGCCCTGCGATCTATCGCAAACGCAAGCGTGGCAAGGCGTTTGCTGACCGTTTCGTCGGCGATCACGCTGCGGCGTTTGGGTACTTCCAGAATGACCTTGGAAGGCGTCAGGCGCAAACGGTAGTTCTGGAGTTCGCCCGGTGCCGAGGCGGAAAGATCGAAGGCCAGCCTGGCGGCCAGACCGACCCGCCTGGCCCGTTCGCTGTCCTGTTTGTTCAGCAACCCCGGGATGTCGAGGTGGTCCGATACGTCCGCATCGCCGGAATAGCGATGATAGACCGATGTGGCGATGAATTCCCGCGCGCGGTGGTCGGCTCCGCCGAACGGCATATAGAGCACTTCTTCGTAGCTGCCGCGAGCCCGGTAATCGGGATGTCGACGCCAGCCAATATCGCTGAGCAGGCATGCCGCGTAACGCAGCCGGCGATGTTCGGCGTTCTCGTCGCCGAACAAAGGTGAGGACAGACGGAACATCTCATGCGCGTGAGACGGCGCCCGGCTCAGTCTTACGTTCTCGATGCTGGCGAAATCTATCAGAGGGTCTTTGGCACGCTCTTCGTCGGAGAGCTTGTCGTAGAGCAGACCTTCGCGCAGACCATTGGCGGAGATGACGACTTCCTTGAACTTGGCGTTCATCAGCAGGCGATGCAGTACGACGGCACCGTAGGGCAAAAGCTCCATGCGCCGCTTGGACACCACCGACATCAGCTCGAGCGACTTGCGGCTCTGCTTGGCCAAGACATTGCAGAGGTCGAGCGCGCGGCCGAAGGGAATGGTGTAATATTGCAGCATGTGCAGCGGGTAGCTTTCCCGCATCATGTCGACACGCGCCAAGCTGCGCCAGATTCCGCCGACGGCGTAGAGTGTGCGGTTACCAAGGGCGTTGAGCTGCGGCAGTTTGGCGAGCTCGCTGTCGATCAATGTGCGGGCCTTGTCGGTGTCGCCTTTGGCGAGATCGATCAGACGCAACGGACCGAACGGCAGCGTACAAGGCTCACTGACGCGATCACCCTTCACCAATGCCATGTCGAGGCTGCCGCCGCCGAGATCGGCGACAAGACCATCGGCGTCGGGAACGGCCGCAAGCACGCCGGCAGCGGCCAGGCGCGCTTCCTCCTCGCCCGCCAGCACGCGCACCGGCGAACCCCAGGCCGCCTCGGCACGATGCACGAACTCTTTTCCATTTGCCGCATCGCGGGCCGCGGCCGTCGCCACGGCTTCACGAATCGTGACATCGAGCTTGTCGGCCAGCACCCTGAAACGCCGCAGCGATTCAAGCGCCAGTTCGCAGCCCTCCTTGTTAAGCAGACCGGTGTTCACGATATCCCGGCCGATGCTGCAGATCGTCTTTTCGTTATGAACGGTCGACGTCGTACGCGACAACGATTCATACACGACGAGACGCACGGAATTCGAACCGATGTCGACGACCGCGACGCGCCCTTTCATGTCCCGCGCACGCCCGGGCTGGATTTCCGCGTCGGGTTCGGCGGGCAGAAGTGGGAGTCCGTTCATGGTCAATCGCGGCGTGTGACGATGGCAACAGGGCGCGGCTGGTTGATCCTCAGCGCCCGGCCGCGACCCGACAGTGACGGATTGGTCATGAAATAGGTATGCGACGAGAAGGCATCGGGACTATCCGCCGCCGAATCACGCGTGTAACCGCCATCGGCCTTCATGTGCCAGCTCTGCGCCTGGTCCTTGAGCAGCGCCACCATGATCTGGTCCAGCACCTGCTGGTGAACGGTAGGGTTGTCGATGGGCACCAGCGCCTCGACGCGCCGGTCGAGATTACGCGGCATCCAGTCGGCGGACGAGATGTAGACCTTCGCCTTCCCGGACGGCAGGCCGTAGCCATTGCCGAAACAGACGATACGGCCATGCTCCAGAAAACGGCCGACGATGCTTTTCACGCGGATATTGTCGGAGAGGCCTGGGACGCCGGGACGCAGGCAGCAGATGCCACGCACCACGAGTTCGATGCGCACGCCCGCCTGACTGGCGCGATACAGACAGTCGATCATCCGCGGGTCGACCAGCGAGTTGATCTTCGCCCAGATCGCGGCGGGTCTGCCGGCGCGCGCATGGGCGACCTCTTCCTCGATACCCTCCAGCAGGCGTTCGCGAAGATTCAGAGGCGAGATGGCGACCTTTTCCAGGCCGACCGGTTCCGCGTAGCCGGTGACGAAATTGAAGATTTGCGCCGCGTCGCGCCCGAGAGCCGGATCGGCGCTGAACAGCGAAAGATCGGTGTACACCTTGGCGGTGACCGGGTGGTAGTTGCCGGTCCCGAAATGCACATAGGTGTGGAGCTGGCCGCTTTCACGGCGCACCACCAGGCTGACCTTGGCGTGCGTCTTGAGCTCTATGAAGCCGTAGACGACCTGAACGCCGGCCCGCTCCAGATCACGTGCCCATTTGATATTGGCTGCCTCATCGAAGCGCGCCTTCAGTTCGACGAGCGCCGTGACCGACTTGCCGGCATCGGCCGCCTCAATCAGCGCCTTGACGATCGGCGAGTCGTCGCTGGTGCGATAGAGCGTCTGCTTGATCGCCACCACGTTGGGGTCGGCCGCCGCCTGGCGGAGAAACTGTACGACGACGTCGAAACTCTCGAAGGGATGGTGGACCAGAATGTCCTTGACGCGGATGGCCGCGAAGCAGTCGCCGCCATGATCGCGGATACGTTCCGGAAACCGCGCGACATAGGGCTTGAACTGAAGATCGGCGCGCTCCGGCAGGATCAGCTTCTGCAAGTCCGACAGACCCAGCATGTGCTCGATGATCACCAACTCGGCGGGCTTCAGTTTGAGATGCTCGGCGATGGTTTGGCGCAGATCGTCCGGCATGGACTTGCTGCATTTCATATGGATGACGGAGCCGCGGCGGCGCTGCTTGAGCAGCGACTCGAACAACAACACCAGATCTTCGGCTTCTTCTTCCAGTTCGATGTCGCTGTCGCGTAACACGCGGAAAAGCCCCGAGCCGGTCACCACATGCCCCGGGAACAACTTGTCCAGATAAAGCATGATGACTTTTTCGAGCGGCAGGAAACGTATCTCCTTGCCCTCGTCCGGCAAGCGGATGAACCGGCCGATCTGCGCCGGGACCGGCAGCAGCGCCATCAGCGATTTGGAGTCGCGCCGGCGCGTCAGCTTCAGTGCCAGCGAGAAACCGAGATTCGGAATGAAGGGAAACGGATGTGCCGGATCAATGGCAAGCGGTGTCAGAACGGGAAAAATCTGCTCACGGAACTGCACGTCCAGCCACTTCTTGTCGGCTTCCGTGAGTTCGCCAGGCTCGATGACGCTGATGCCGTTCTTGCGCATCTCCGCATGAAGGGTCATCCAGACGCGTTGCTGGTCGACGAGCAGCGTTCCGGCGAGTTCGCCGATGCGATCGAGCTGCTCGCTGGGCGTCAGGCCATCGTCGCTGGTCGCGGTAACACCGCTGTTGACCATGCCTTTGAGGCCGGCCACGCGCACCATGTAGAATTCGTCGAGGTTCGAGGCAGAGATCGAGAGGAACCGCAGCCGCTCCAGCACAGGGTGGCGCGGGTTCTGGGCCTCTTCCAGCACACGACCGTTAAAGGCCAGCCAGGAAAGCTCACGATTGACGAAGCGGTCTGGCGAGGTGGGGTCGATGGCGGGTGCGACGACGCTCTCCTGCGTCGAGAAAATCTCACCGTCAGGATGCCCCATTGCGTCCCGGTCCACGGACACACCTTCGGAAACGGCGGCGCCGGGCTCGTTCTCAGCCGTTATGTCCACCACTTCGACTCTGGTCTTTGCTTTTGACATCAATGGGTTGTCACAAACCTGCGGTCGCAGCGTAGAGGAATTCTGCAACGCTGTCATGGCGCAGCTTAGGCGCCATTTGCCAATAATTCCCTGATAAGGCCGAGGGTAATTGGGCGCTTTTGGGCCAAAGCCGCCCGATCGGCATGAGCCACGAAGTCACGCACGGCCGCCGGCGAACGTTCCAGGGCACGGATCATCTGCGTCACCACCGCGTCCGGTACCAACAATTGCCGGTCGGCAAATAGTTTTTTCGCCAATGTCTCGAGCATTGCATCGTCCGACGCCCATAACGGAAAGGCCAGCAGTGCCCGGAAGCGTGAGGCGAGATCGGGCAGTTGTGCCGGCCAGGCGGCAGGCGCTTCACGGCCGGTGAGCAGCAGAATATGGCCACGTTCGAGCAGCGCAAAAAGCGCGATCTCCGCCGGTGCCGTCAGCGGTGCATGATCGATATTCTCAATCACCAACGCACAAGCCGGCGCCAAGGCCGATTCATCAAGCGCCGCCGCTTCGATGATCTGCGCTTCCGCACGCGCAGCCCAAACGCTTGCGAGATGAGACTTGCCAGATCCGGCGGGCCCGAAGAGCGCAGCCGCCGGCGCGGTCCAAGCAGGCCATGAGTCGATCAAGCCAATGGCGGCGCTGTTGCCAGCTCCGACGATCAAATCCTCGCGCGCGAATGGACGGTGCGTTTCAAGCGGCAAGGGTATCTGTGAGGGTGTGTTCACTGCGCAGCGTGCCGACCGGCCGCGACCGCCTGGAGCCATACATAGGCATAGGCAAAAAATGACGCCAGCGTGAGAGCCGCCACCGCAATCACGCCTGCAAAAATAACGCGCGGCAGACTCACGTCCAGAGCAAGCAGCAGCAGGACGAGTGCGATATAAACCACCTGCACCACCGTACTCGCCTTTCCCACCAACAGCGGCGCGATCTGCAATGGCGCGTCCAAGGCGCGCGCCAGAAGCACACCAAGAACGATGGCCGCATCACGCCCGATCACCAGAGCCGTCAGCCAGAAGGGCACGGCGCCGATTATCGTCAGGGTCACAAAACTCGCAAGCATCAGCAGTTTGTCGGCGGCTGGATCGAGCCACGCGCCGAACCGGGAGGTCAACGCAAAGCGCTTGGCCAGAAACCCGTCCAAGGCGTCGCTGAGACCCGCAAAGCCGAAGACACAGACTGCCGCGCCGTCCGCGTGGTCGAGAATCAACCAAGCCGTACATGGCGCCGCCACCAAGCGGAGCGCGCTCAGAATATTGGGGAACTGGCGCAACAAGCCGTTCATGGCGTGCCAGCGTTTCCGGCGGTTCCCTGCGTGAGCTGCCACGCTCCGCCACGGCTAACAAGACCAATGCCGGCTTGCGTCAACGCCGCCCGCAACTGATCGATGGTACCGATATAGGAAAGCGACAGACGGGCTTGGCCGATGTCGATCGCATCGACACTCACGCCGGCCACGTTCGGGACACCGCCGAGGGCACTTTGCATGCTGGCAAACTGCGCCAGCGACGCGAACCTGACGTCAACCGCCAGCGTGCCCTTCTGACTGAAATCGACCGCGGCGTGGGATTTCCACATATCATCGATGGCACGCACCGCCGCGTCCGCCGCCGAAGGATAGGTGGCGCCTGGATTCTGCAGCAGAGGCACGTCGAGGCTTGTCTTGGTCGGCAGCTCGCCAACACCCAGCCGGCGCAGAGTGATGGCCATCCGATTGCCGATCACCACGGCCTGAACAAGCACCGCTTCGGTCGCGTGGACACGCGATGCCACCGGTTCGATGTCGGCCCAGCTTGCGGTGTCAAAGCCCAGCCCGCTCAGCGCGCTCACATCCTGCACATCCCCAATCGGCACCGAGAAGGGAACCACGCTGTCGGCAAAACGCGGGCTGGCGAGCGCCGTCGTCCAGCCGGAATTGCGCGCATAGCCCGGCGCCATCGGTATCACCAGGATGCGTTTGGCCGCCGCCGCCGCATAGGGAATGCCGGCCGTCTGTAGCAGACGCGCAACAGCGTCCGGATTGAACACATAAGTCATGTCCGCGACGTAGCGGGTGGTCGAGCGGCGCTCATTCGAAGGGAAATAGGTCGTGATCAGCCGCTGGAGCTGGCTGTCATCCACCATCGGCTGGCGGGCCCAGTCCTGCTGGCGCGTGAGGCGGCGATACAGGACCTGCCAAGCCGCCGGGCGGCCGCTGGCGATCGCGGCATTTCGCGCCTCCACGACGGATGCCGCGGAAGCATCGACATGGATGTTGGAGACCGTAAACAAGCCGTCGGCGGCTGCAGGCCGTGCCGACAGGCAAACGAACGCAAGCGCGAAGGCAAGCGCTGAAAAACTAAGAAGGCGTCGCATCGGAAATCCGTTTTGATCGCGACGACTATAAAGGGCGTTCGCTGCCCTTAAAAGCGGCGGATTGCCTAGGTGACGAGCCCGATTAGCGGTTTTGCGCTGGCACTATCCGGGAAAACCACCGATTCCAGGGCCGCTTTCGATACGCCCATATGCTCGGCCAGCACACCTTTGAACATGGCGCGCAAATCCGTGCGAGCCGGCTGGTCCCGCCCGTCACGCAACGCCGAGGGTTTCAGCCCGACCCATTCGGCGTTGATTCTCCCGCCTGCCACTGCACCACCGAGCAGAAACGCCGCGCCACCAGTGCCATGATCGGTGCCGTTGCTGCCGTTGACATGCACGGTGCGTCCGAACTCGGTCGCCATCACCACCGCTGTCTTGCTCCAGGCCGGACCCAGCGACGTCTTCAAGGCGTCAAGCGCGCCATCGAGTGCCTGCAAGCGGCGCGCGAGCTGACCGTCGCCGGCCCCTTCGTCGAAATGTGTATCCCAGCCGGTTGCTTGAAGCACGGCTACGCGCGGGCCGTCGGCCAAGGCCAGCAGCTTGCCGGCTCCACCGAACAGCGGAACGAGGTTCGCGTTCTGCCCACCCCTCATCATGGACTTGGACGACGGATCGTCCATTGCCGCCTGGGCTTCCGCCTGTAACGCCAGGGCGCTATCGAGCGAAACCGACAACACAGCATCGTTTGCGTAAAGTGCCTTTACCCTCGCCAGGAATTCCTCATCGGGCTCGGGCAGCACGGACGGCATCCAGCTTGTCGCTTTTGCCGGCCCATCCAGCACCAGCGGCGGGCTCTGCGCGACCGCCACCGCCTTAACACCATCAGCCATCCTCATCGGCTTCAGTGCACGATTGAGCCAGCCGTCCTGCAGGATATGCGGGCTTGTGCCGCCGGTCTCCAGCACGTTCTGACCGTCGAAATGCGAGCGGTCGCGATAAGGCGAGCAGATGTTGTGGAAGGTCGTCAGTTCCTTGGCGTCGTACATCGCCTTCATGTTGGTCAGTGCCGGATGCAATCCGAAGAAGCCATCCAGATCGTGCAATCCGTTTGCCCCGTCCTTGCTGAGCGCAAGCACACCGCGCACATCGGCGTAGTCTGGATCGCCGTAGGGTGGCACTGCAGCCAGACCATCGAGCGCACCGCGCAGCACCACCACGACCAGACGCCGGTCGGTAGGCACGCTGGCAAATGCGTAGTGTATCGGCGCGTCCCAGACGCTGAGCGCACCGGCGGCAGCCATGGTTTTCAGAATCGAGCGGCGTGTCGTCATAGAATCACCTGCGCTGGAATTCGGGGCTGGAGAGAAGAAGCGCCACTGCTTCGCCCGGCGTGGCAGCTTGGGCCATGGCGTTTTTGGTGGTGGGCTGCACCAACGGACCAAGTCCCATTTCCGCCACCGCGGCGGCATCGAAACCGGACGGCAGACGCGAGCCGATCTGCCGCGCCCACTCGATGCGATCCAAAACGGCATCAGGCCCAGACCACGCCTCAGAGACATCCGGCCAGCCTTTCGGCGCCGGTGCGGCGAGCGGGAATTCACCCATGATGCGTGTCGCGCCCATCGCACCGCGCACCTGCTTCTGCCAATTGTCGGGCTGCTCCGATGGCCGCGGCAGGTTCATCAAGCGGAATGTTGCCGTCACATATTGAACGGGCGTGCGCATCTTGCCCGGCGCCGCCGACCACGCCGCGGGATCGTCGACCAAGGTTTGCGTCAGCGCCTTCAGATTGCCACCCGTGTCATTGAACGTCTTCTCCAGGCGTGCGACGGACGTTGCCGGCGGATCGTCGGCGATGAAATGGATGGCGAGTTTCCTGGCGATGTGCCGCGCTGTCGCCGGATCGCGCGCAAGATCGGACACCGCCGCCACACCGCCTGCATACCCTGAAGGATAGCTCTTGCCGCGCAACACAAACTCGCCGGGTTCGTGACGGAATGGATAAAATCGAAAACCGTTGTCACCACGACCATCGCGATCGAGGCTCCAGCCGGTGAGCAGTTTGGCCAGTGCGATAACGTCGGCCTGCGTATAGCCGCCGTCGACGCCCAACGTGTAAAGCTCCATCAACTCGCGGCCCAGGTTTTCGTTGAGCCCCTTTCGGCTGCGTACGCCCGCCGGCGAATTGGGGCCGATGGATTCTGCGTTGTCGAGATAGAGCAGCATGGCAGGATGATGCACCACGGCCTGGGCCATCTCTTCGAAGGTGCCGTAGATGTGCGGCCGGATCGCTTCCCGTTCGAAGGCGCCGACAAAAGGCGCGGCGCGGCCATTCGCCGACGAAACCGTGAAATGGTTGCTCCAAAACCAGACGAGGTGCTCGGCAAAGGGCTTGTCGGTCGTGAAGCCATGCGCAAACCGCGCGGCCATTTCGTTGATATAAATCTGGACGCGCGCCTTGTTCAGCGCCTTGATCTGATCTTTGTCGACGCTACCGGCTTGGCGTAGCGCCTTGCGCTGCTTTTGGTACTCGACCATCGCCGCCACCAGATCGCTGCCGGACTGAAGCGGTTGGTCGGTGAGTGACTGTGGCTGGTCTGTTGGGCCGTCCAATTGCCCCATCAGCCATTCCCTGGGAGCCCTGTTCGCGGCAGCGATTTCCCCGGCGCGCGCGCCTAAACCGAATCGATGCGCGGCAATTGCGCCTTCTAGAGACATGGACATGTCCTTTCGTGTGACACAGAAAAGCCGCCCTTGCGGCATTCTCTTGCAGCAGCTTGCGCGGTATCATTCACGTCATTAAACGAAGCAACCCTTTGGCTCCGTCGCAAAAAATGCCGTCAAGATCGAAATCAGGTTCTGGAAATATCACTTATAAGGATGCGGGCGTCGATATCGATGCCGGCGAGGCCTTGGTGGCGCGCATCGGGCCGGCAGCCAAGGCGACCCGGCGGCCGGGTGCGGATGCCGATCTTGGCGGCTTCGGCGGATTATTTGATTTAAAGGCCGCCGGTTTCGACGACCCTGTCCTGGTGGCCTCCACCGACGGCGTCGGCACCAAGCTCAAGATCGCGATCGACACGGGCCTCTTCGCCGGCATCGGGCAGGACCTTGTCGCCATGTGTGTGAATGACATCGTGGTGCAAGGCGCTGAACCTTTGTTCTTTCTCGACTACTACGCCAGCGCCAAACTCGATGTGGACAACGCGGCGGCGGTGATCGAAGGCATCGCACACGCCTGTAAGGAATGCGGCTGCGCCTTGATCGGGGGTGAAACCGCGGAGATGCCGGGCCTCTACGCCAAGGGCGACTTCGATTTGGCGGGATTTTCGGTCGGCGCGGCGGAACGCGGCGCCATCCTGCCGAAGACGGCCGACATGAGTGAAGGCGACGTGTTGATCGGAGTTGCATCGTCCGGCGTGCATTCCAACGGCTATTCGCTGGTGCGTAAAGTGGTGACGCACAGCAAACTTCCCTATGACGCGCCGGCGCCTTTCTCTCCGGACAAAAAACTCGGCGAGGCGCTGCTGACGCCGACGCGGCTTTATGTGAAAAGCGCCCTCGCCGCGATCCGCACCGGCGGTATCATGGGGCTGGCCCATATCACCGGCGGCGGCATCACCGAGAACACGCCGCGCGCGTTGCCTTACGACCTGGATGCGGAAATCGACCTGGCTGCCTGGACGCCGCCGGCTGTGTTCGGCTGGCTGGCAAAATCCGCCGGCATTGCGGAAGCAGAAATGCTGCGGACGTTCAATTGCGGGATCGGGTTGGTGGCGGTCACCAGCGAGAAATGTGCTGGACGGGTGATCGACGCCTTCCAGGAGAACGGTGACAAGGCCGTGCGCCTCGGCAAACTTGTGCAGGGTCAGGGCGAAGCCAAGGTGCGGTATCGCGGGACGCTGAAACTGTGAGAGTTCGCACGGCCATTCTGATCTCCGGACGCGGCAGCAACATGCGTTCGCTGATCGCGGCCGCGTCCGATCCTTCCTTTCCCGCTCAAATAGTTCTGGTTATTTCCAATGTTGAAAACGTCGAAGGCCTGACGCATGCGGCGGCTGCCGGCATCGCCACCAAAGTCATTCCGCATAAATCGTTTCCTTCGCGCCAAGCCTTCGACGCAGCTGTCGACGCGGCGCTGAGCGAAGCAGATGTGACGATCGTTTGCCTGGCCGGTTTCATGCGCATCCTGTCCGACTGGTTCGCCAGCAAATGGGAGGGCCGGCTGATCAACATCCATCCCTCGCTGCTGCCCTCGTTCAAAGGCGTGCATGTCCACGAGCAGGCGCTGACCGCCGGGGTGCGGATTTCGGGCTGTACCGTGCATTTCGTGGTGCCGGAACTGGATGCGGGACCGATCATCGCGCAGGCTGCCGTGCCGGTGGAGCATGGCGATACGCCGGACAGGCTTGCCGCGCGCATTCTGGAGCAAGAACACAAGCTTTATCCCGCGGCCTTGAAGATGCTGGCCGAGGGCGGCGTGAAACTCGAAAACGGTCGAGCCGTTTTCCAGCCGGCGCGCGCACGGTAGCCGCAGGTATCGCGAGATGTGCTAACCTCCCTCCGAGGGAAGCTTTCTGCCGGGGGCAGCCATGAGCGAAACAAGCATGCGCGTGAAGCCAAGCCTGCTTCACACAATCGCGCGCGTGGCGGTGGTCAGACTCCTCCTCTTTTTCTTTGTCCTGCTGACCGCCTATGCCGGTGTGCAAGTGGGTCTGTCGCAGATCGTCAAACAGGTGCCAAAACAAAACGCCGACGCGGTTGCCGTCGGTGCGGCGCTGGTCCTTTGCGCGGTGCTGCTCGGCATTTATGCCGGCCTGGTGTGCTGGATCGAGCGGCGGCGGGCGCGCGAATTGGCACTGCTGCGCGGCATCCCGCGGGTGGTTGGCGGTGTGCTTTTCGGCTTTGTGCTGTTTTGCGTCGTCTACGCCGTGCTGTGGGCGATAGGCATCGCACACTGGAACGGGGTCTCCGCAAGCACCGCGCTGGTTCCCTCTGCCGTCATGGCCATGGTCGCGGCGATCGGCGAAGAGCTTGCCATCCGCGGCGGCGTGTTCCGCATCCTTGAAGACAGCTTCGGCACCGCCGTCGCGCTCATTCTCTCCGCCGGGCTGTTTGGGCTGCTGCATGCGCTTAATCCGGGCGCCACGGCTGTCTCGACGGCGGCGATCGCATTGGAGGCGGGCGTCCTGCTCGGCGCGACCTACGCGGTCAGCCGCAATCTTTGGCTGCCCATCGGTCTGCATTTCGGCTGGAACTTCACCGAAGGTGGCGTGTTCGGCGCCGCCGTGTCGGGCGGCGGGGGCGGCAAGGGACTCATCAATATGCCACTATCTGGACCGGATCTGCTGACCGGTGGCGCTTTCGGCCCGGAAGCATCCGTGGTGGCGGTGACCGTGTGCTTCGCCGCGGCGCTCGTGCTGATCGTGTTGACGATCCGCAACCGGCGCTGGGTGCCGATCTCGTTCCACATGATGCTGGACTGAACGCTCAGCCGATCAATGCAGCGGCACCGAGTTCCTTGCGCCAGTGAACGAGCCGTTCCTTCAGCAGCGCCGGTATCAGCAACGCATTCTCGTCGCGCACTTCCTCCAGCACTTCGAAGGCGAACGCCTCTTCGCCATGCTGCTTCCAGGCGGCATGCAGAGATGGGTTGAAACGATTGCCGCCCATGCGCAGCTGAGACCACACTCCGCCTTGCCGGCTGTCGAGATCGGGCGACGACGCGATCCAGGCTTGCCCCGTCGCCTTGCAGCGAACGGCGAAAATGCCGGGGTTCGGCTTCAGCTCCTTGTAAGTCCGTATGAGCTCTTTCCTGCGGTGCTTGTCCATTCAGGCGCCTATACCCGCGATCTTGGCAGAGATGTCCCATAGCCGCTTGGCGTCGGCGTCGTTCTGCGCGGCCGCGGTGGGGGTGGCGGGCTTGCATTTGTAGTAGTAGCCGCCACTCTGCTTGGCGACGTCGGGCGCCGATGCAAGATAGACGATCGTTTTGGCGCCCTCCTCGGGCGAGATCGCCACTAGTCGCTTGGCGACACCGACCACCATGCCCAGCCAGCCGTCATTGTTGTCGCCGAACTGGGTGGCGACGAAGCCCGGATGCAGGCAATTCGCGGTGACGCCGCTACCTTGGAGCCGCCGCGCCAACTCGCGCGTGAACAGGATATTGCAAAGCTTCGACGTGCCGTAGACGCCGAAAGCGTTGTATTTCTTCTCGGCCTGGAGGTCTTCGAAGTTCAACTTTCCGGATTTGTGCGCGTCCGACGCCGTGGTCACGATGCGCGCGCCCGGCGTCGCCTTCAGCCGGTCGAGCAACAGATTGGTGACAACGAAATACGCCATATGGTTGGTTGCGAAGGTCATCTCCAATCCGTCCGCGGTCGCCTCGCGCGCGCTGAACAGCGCCCCGGCATTGTTGATCAGCGCATCGATCTTCGGCTCGGCCGCCGCGATCTCGCCGGCGACGCGCTTCATCTCGGAAAGCTTGGAGAGATCGGCGAGATGACCGGCGTGCTTGACGCTGGAATTGGCAATCGACAATTGGGTCAGCAGGGCGTCACGGCGGAACGGATTGCGCGCCACGAAGACGACGCGGGCGCCTTGCTCGGCCAGTTGAACGGCAGCAACCTCACCGATGCCCGATGTGGCACCGGTGATGACGACAGTCTTGCCCTGCATGCGCCCCCTCCCTGAATTGGGAGGGTGATGTTATCCGACGATGTCGAGATCGCTGAAGAAGAATTTGATCTCGTTGGCGGCGGTTTCCGCCGCGTCTGAACCGTGAACCGAGTTCGCTTCGATGGATTCCGCCAAATCCTTGCGGATCGTGCCCGGCGCGGCCTTGGCTGGATCGGTGGCGCCCATCACTTCGCGGTTCTTGGCGACCGCACTTTCGCCCTCAAGAACCTGCACCACGACCGGGCCCGAGGTCATGAATTCGACCAGGCTGTTGTAAAACGGCCGCGCCGCATGGACGGCGTAGAACGCCTCGGCCTGTGCCTTGGACAGCCGGATACGGCGCTGGGCGACCACGCGGAGGCCCGCTTTCTCGAAGCGCGAGACGATTTCGCCGGTCAGGTTCCGGCGCGTCGCGTCGGGTTTGATGATGGAAAGCGTGCGCTCGACGGCCATGTCCTGCTCCGGGGTTGAAAAATCGCGCGCCTTATAGCCATGGCCTTTGCATTGGCGCAAGCCATGCTACAAGCCCGGCCATGCTGGTCATCGACAATATCACCGTCCGCATCGCGGGCCGCGACATCCTGAAGGGCGCCACGGCCAATCTGCCTGCCGGCCGGCGCGTCGGCCTGGTCGGGCGCAACGGCGCGGGCAAATCGACGCTGCTGAAGGTAATCCTGGGCCAACTGGGGCCCGACGGCGGCGAGACCAGCGTGCCCAGGGATTGGCGCATCGGCGCGCTGGCCCAGGAGGCGCCTTCCGGGCCGCAGAGCCTGATCGACACCGTGCTGACGGCCGACACCGAACGCACCGCGCTGCTGGCGCGGGCCGACCACGAGACTGATCCGCATCACATCGCCGACATCCATGCGCGGCTGCATACCATCGATGCCTATTCCGCTCCTGCGCGTGCGGCGGAGATTCTGGCCGGGCTCGGCTTTTCCGCCGAAGAGCAGTTGCGCCCCTGCTCGGAGTTTTCCGGCGGCTGGCGGATGCGGGTGGCGCTCGCCGCGATCCTCTTCTCCGCTCCAGATCTTTTGCTGCTGGACGAGCCGACCAACTATCTCGACCTCGAAGGCGTCCTGTGGCTGGAGGAATTCCTGCGGCGTTATCGCGGCACCGTGCTGATTGTCAGCCATGACCGCGATCTGCTGAATACCGCAGCGGAATTCATTCTGCATCTCGAACACGGCAAGCTGACGCTTTACACCGGCGGCTACGACAAATTCGTGGAAACCCGCGCCATGAAGCGCGCACTCGACGCCTCCTTTGCCAAAAAGCAGGAAGCGCAGCGCAAGCATTTGCAGGCCTTTGTCGACCGCTTCAAGGCCAAGGCCTCCAAGGCGAGCCAGGCGCAGAGTCGCGTCAAGATGCTGGAACGGATGCAACGCATCGAACTGCCGGTGGATGAGCACGTCGCGCCCATCCGCCTGCCGAAGGCCACGCCGGCCAATCCGCCGCTCGTTACGATGGATGAGGCTGCGGTGGGCTATGAGCCGGGCAAGCCGGTGCTGCGGCATATGAGTTTGCGCCTGGACTCGGACGACCGGGTCGCGCTGCTGGGAAAGAACGGCAACGGGAAATCGACTCTGGCAAAGCTGTTGGCGGGCAAACTCGAACTGATGTCCGGCGAACTGGTGCGCGCGAAAAAGCTGGTGCCGGGCTATTTCGCACAGCACCAGCTGGACGAACTCAACGGCGCGTTGACGCCAATCGAAACGTTGGCCCATCTGCGGCCGAAGCTCACCTTGCAGGATTTGCGCACCCAGCTCGGAGGCTTCGGCTTTTCCGCCAACAAGGCGCAGACCAAGGTCGCCAGTCTTTCCGGCGGCGAGCGGGCGCGGCTGATGCTGGCGCTGACGACACTCGACAAGCCGAACATGCTGATCCTTGACGAGCCAACCAACCATCTGGACATCGACGCGCGCAACGAGCTTTTGAACGCGCTCAATGATTTCGACGGCGCGGTCGTGCTCGTCAGCCATGACCGGCGGCTGGTTGAAGCAACGGCCGAGCGCTTGCTGCTGGTGGCGAACGGCCACGTCGCGCCCTTCGACGGAGACCTCGACGATTATCGCCGCTTCCTCCTGTCGAGCGAGCCCGTGCCGACGACGCATACCCACGCCGAGCAACCCAAACAGTCCAAGGAAGATGCGCGTCGCGACGCCGCGCGCAGACGCCATCAGCTGAAGCCGCTTAAGGAAAAAATCGAGACGGCGGAACACCAGATCACAGCGATGACGGCGGAACTCAAGAAACTCGACGCCGCGCTGGTGGACCCGCTTCTGTTCGTGAAGGACCCGGCGAAGGGGAAAGCCGTCTCGAAGAAGCGCGCCGACGCTGCACGCAAGCTCGAAGTTGCCGAAGCAGCATGGCTCAAGGCGCACGAAGAATACGAAAAGGCGATGGCGGAGACTTGAACGGTCTCAGTTGTTCAGCTGTTCGCGCGCGATACGAACCCATTCGCGCTGGCGGCTGCGGTAATAGCTCGGCGCGTGCCGCACCGACTCCACAATCTCCTTGAACAAGGCCTGAGCGCGCTCCTTCTGACCCAGTGTCTGCAGGAACAGAGCAAAGCGGCAGCGCGCCTCCTCGCCCGGATAGCGCGGCAGCACGGATTCGTATTGGCGCAGCGCAGCGTCGGTCTTGCCGACCAGTGCCAGCGCCCGTGCATAGTCGAGTTCGACATCGGCATCGAAGGCGGCGGGATCAACTTGTTTAAGCTGCTCGAAGGCGGCCGCCGCACCCTCGCCATCGCCGGCCAGCAGCCGGGCGCGCGCCATGCCGCGCAACAGCACGGCGTCGGTGCCACCCAGCGGACCGCTCATCGCACTTTGATAGAGGTCGACGGCATCCTGAAACCGGCCACGCTTGATGCACTCCTCGGCCAACGCACGCTTGGCGTCGGCGGAGCCCACCATCTGCACTTCGCGCAGCTTCTCGCGATAGGAGCGGCCCGGGTCCGCCATATTCGAGACGTTGTCGGCAAAGCGCCGCGCCGATGTACTACCCATCATATCCGGCAGGATTGCGAAGATGCCGTAGGCGACCCAGCCAAACGGCGGCGGGACGATCGTGATCGCCAGAATCCACAGCCATGACCGGCCCGTGCGTATGACATGCCACGCAAAGGTAAGGTCGATCATGAGGGCGAAGCCGAAGCCGAAAAACACTTGGTTATATCTGCGTCTGGAATCTCAGTGCCAGATAGGCGCTGGCGGGTGGGCAAATCAACCCTGCTTCTCCCATTTTCCCGCCGGGCTTTCTTTCCAATATGTAACGTCGTGTCCTGCGGCCTTGGCATTCTTCCAGGCGCCACGCGCACTTTCGACGGCGACGGTATCGCGTCCGTCGAACATCAAAACGATGCGAGTGAGGTCTTTCGCCTCGGCACTATCCCATGCCGGTGGCGGCGCTCCGCCGACGAGGAACAGGACATTGGCGTTGTTCGGATTGCCCTCTTCCACCGTAATCAACACCGGCTGACGGCCCGGATCGCCGTCGCCCGCCTGCGCATGAGGCAGGAAGGTCTGCTCGCTGTAAGTCCACAGCCGGGTATCAATGGCGTCGGCTCGTTCCGCAGACTCGGCGCGGATCAGCGCGCGCCAGCCACGCTCGAGCGTCTTCTCGATCAAGCCGGGAAGGACATCGTCCAGGCTGCGCCGTTCCAGATGATAGAATAAGGTCTCGGTCATGCCGCGCAGGATAGACGATTTCTGCGTCTCATTAATCGCTTTCCTTGGCTGCGCCCTGGTTCACGTCTGAGAGATGGTCCCGGCGCAACTTGGCGGCGTCGGCGAGAACCTCGTCAAGCGAGCCCTTTCCGGGCGACCAACTCTCAGAGCGCTTTTCGATTCGCTTCGCGTCAGAAACACTTAGAACGCGCACGACCTGCGTTTTGAACGCAAAAATCCGTCCGAATACATTCGGCACACCGGCTGCGCGCTGCTGCGCCGTACAAAGCCAGAAATAAGCGCGCTTGGGATTTTTCGGCAGAATTGTCCCTGACCAGTACGCTTGTGCGATGTTCAAAAGCGCTGCTGGTGATCCCTGCTCGCCCGCCCGCACGCTCCACTCCAAACCCTGACGCGGGTCGGCAGCAACGCCCCGCCCGGCAAGATACATGTAACCGACATTGGCTTCCGCCTTGTAATTTCCGGCATCCGCTGCGGCCTTGAACCACTTGAAGGCTTCCACGTCGTCCTGCGCCACGACCTTGCCGTTCAAATAATCTTCTCCAAGCGTGAACTGGGCAAAAACGTCGTTGGCAGCAGCGGCCTTGCGGAGCCAGTCGAGTCCATGCGCGCTGTCCGCCGGCACGCCGCACGCTCCCGTCAGCAGCAGGCTCCCGTACAGCCTTTGCGCCACGACGTCGCCGTTCTCGGCAAGCGGCTGAAGATGTGCTGCGGCGAGCGCGAAGTTGCGGTTCGCCAACGCCGCCTGAGCTACCGCAAGGTTCGGCGTCGCAATCGGAGCCACCGGCTGAGTAACGCAGTTTCGCGCAATGCTCGGTGCGATGGTCGGTGTCGGGGCAACGGCGATAGAAGCGACATCGCCACGGGCTGGCTGCCACGCGATCGCGAGGGTCAGCACCACCGCGCTAAAACAAAAACTGCCCAAGCAAGGTGTGAAAGCGGCGCGCATAGCAGGTCTCCCGCTTAAAATCGTCCGACTATGCTCCGCACTATACTACAAAAATACGACGGGCGCCTTCGCCATCAAGACAACAAACGGCGCAAACCGTCGCATTACTGGCCTAGCCCTCGTAATGATCCTTCACCAACCGATCGAGAATGCGCACGCCCCAGCCGGTGCCCCAACTCGGGATCAACGGCTTCTGCTCGCTGTCCTGCCAGGCGACACCCGCGATATCGAGGTGAACCCACGGTGTCTTCTCCACCACGAAGCGCTGGAGGAACTGCGCCGCGGTAATCGAGCCTGCCTGCGGCCCGCCGATGTTCTTCATGTCGGCGATCTTGGAACGCAGCAGTTTGTCGTAACCGCCGCCCAGCGGCAGGCGCCACACGGGTTCGCCGACGGCTTTGCCGGCGTCCGCCAAGCGCTCCGACAATTTGTCGTCGTTGGAGAACAGACCGGCATGCTCCGCACCCAAAGACACCAAGATGGCGCCGGTAAGCGTGGCGAGATCGATGACGAAACGCGGCTTGAAGCGCGTCTGCGCATACCAAAGCGCATCGGCCAACACCAAACGGCCTTCCGCGTCGGTGTTCAGCACTTCGATGGTCTGACCGGACATCGACTTCACGACATCGTCGGGACGCTGCGCCTTGCCGTCCGGCATGTTCTCCACCAGCCCGACGACGCCGACGGCGTTCACCTTCGC
>JAGWJY010000015.1 GCA_028865545.1 Alphaproteobacteria bacterium
GGCGCAAGAACGGGGCACGGTGAATTTAATCGACGAGCGAAACCATTCCGTCCAATCGCCGCAGGAACGTCCGCCGTTTAAATTTGCTCCGCCCCCGTACTTCGTAGCCGCTCGGAAGATACAGCGCGGCCGCAGTGAACAGTTTGGTGGGCGGTCTCAATGGGTCGATGCAACACCAACTAACGTAAGATTATGTTGGAGGTGGTGCAAATGGACCAGCATAAGCGGATGAGGTTGACGCCGCAGCAGCATCGAGAACTCTGGGACCGGTGGAAGGCTGGGGAATCTTTAAGCGATATCGGACGAGCGCTAGGCAGGGTTCGTTCGGGTATCCACCAGTGGCTGGCCTCACGCGGTGGTATTGCGCCCCCAGCGAGACGGCGATCTCCACGGTCATTGTCGATAGCAGAGCGAGAAGCCATTTCCCGTGGTCTCTCGATTGGGCAGTCGATACGAAGGATAGCGGCGGATTTGGCGCGCGCACCCTCAACGGTCAGCCGGGAAGTTAAGCGCCACGGAGGTCGCCAGGCGTATCGAGCCCATCGGGCGGATCGCCGCGCCTGGGATCGAGCTCTGCGACCGAAGCGCTGTGCATTACGCCTCAATTCTGAACTGCGGCGGGTTGTAGCGAGTAAACTATGCTTGGATTGGTCACCGGAACAAATCTCTGCGTGGCTGAAGATTCGATACCCCGACGAGCCAGGTATGCGCGTGTCTCACGAAACGATTTATCGCAGTTTGTTTGTGCAAGCACGCGGCGTGTTGAAAAAGGAGCTGCTACGGCATCTTCGCAGCAAACGCATCATGCGCAAATCGAAGCTGGCGCGCGCGGAAGCTCAAGTGCGCGGACGGATTGCCGAGGCCCTGACGATCAGGCAGCGACCGGCCGAGGCGGAGGATCGAGCGGTACCCGGACACTGGGAAGGCGATCTTCTCTGCGGCACCAACGGCAGTCAGATCGTGACGTTGGTGGAGCGCCAATCTCGGTTCGCCATGCTTATCAAGATTCCGAACCGAGAAGCAGACACCGTGGCGGCAGCCCTGAGCCGACACATCCGAAAGCTCCCCGCATCACTCAAACGGTCGCTGACGTGGGATCGCGGACTGGAGATGGCAAAGCATCCACAGTTCACCGTGGCGACAAATGTGAAGGTCTACTTCTGTGATCCGCAAAGCCCGTGGCAGCGAGGCAGCAATGAAAACACCAACGGGCTGCTGCGCCAGTATTTTCCCAAGGGTACGGACCTCTCGCACCACAGCCAGGCGGAGTTAAATCGGGTTGCGCTGCGGCTGAATCAAAGACCGCGAGAAACCTTGGGGTTTGAAACTCCGGCAGCTAGACTTCGCGCAAGTGTTGCGTCGATCCCCTGAGCTCGCACAGCATTCTGTTCATCTGTAATCCGTATACTGATGAATTGTTTGGATGATTGGCGTTATGTCGATCCTGCCGCGCCTTTGATTAAGGGAGCGGCGATACCTCGTCCCATCGCCAACGCCAACACTCCCCCCTTCATCCCCCTGCCAAGTCGATCTTCGCGTGCGCCCGCACCCACTCCAGGCTGGCGTCTTTCTTCTGCACCTCATAGGCGGCGAAGGCGTCGACCTTGTTGCTCATGCCCGATGCCGGATCGAACGGCATCCCGGCGCCGCGCCCGCCGGCCGGCGGCGTCGGCGGCGCGCTGAACGTGTCGGCGTTGCCGAATCCCATATTCGCATCCGTCGTCGGCCAGAACGGCTTGCCGGGCAGGGCGATCGCGCCCGTCACATAATTCTTCACGTCCTGCACCTTCAGCCGCCAGCCGCCGCCGTCGACGCGCCTCAGCCGGTCGGGCGCGAAGGCCAGCGTCAGCAGCAACAGCTGCATCGCCGCGCCGGCGAACTTCACCGCCTGGCCGTTCGCCTGCAGCGCATAGGACGAGCGGCCGGCGCCGAAGGTCAGCCAATAAGTCTCGCCTTCCCACAGCGTCAGGAACGCCGCCTTGCTGCAGGGCACGCGCACGCCGCCGCCGAAGT
Source organism: Alphaproteobacteria bacterium (assembly GCA_028865545.1). GTDB lineage: Bacteria > Pseudomonadota > Alphaproteobacteria > Micropepsales > Micropepsaceae > Rhizomicrobium. The sequence goes on from JAGWJY010000015.1 coordinate 2,014, forward strand.
CGAGGATGGGCGGCGTGCCGGGGATCACGCTGGCCTTCGGCGTGCCGGGCGGCGCCTGGCTGGCGGGCGTCGCCTCGGAGGCCGAGGCCGCGCGGCTCAGTCCGGCCAGCGCACCGGCCAGCGACAACACCACCGTCCGTCTGTTCTGCATCGCGAACCTCCCAGGGCCGGGCGAACGAAGCTTGGGGCGGGCGATGTTAGCGCCAAGGGCGCCGCGAGGTGCAACCGCGTCTGATAAAAACTCTCATAGGTTGCCGAATGATTAAATGTGATGCCGGTGGTTGTAATTCGGGTTCGCGTTCTTTATATGTTCTTTGTGAGCCGAGGAGGAAACGAGGGAGGGCGATCAAAACACGGGGCCGATGGCAAGGCCTGATCTGAACCACCGACAATCGCGATAACGACAGACAGGGCTGGGTGCACCGTCGCGGGCACTACCACACGCAGCCGGACCGAGAGACTCCCGCGCCGCCCAAGCGGCGGGCGGTCGATGCGAAGGTCCGGTGGCGTCAACCCCGGGGGGAAGCAAGGTGCTTATTGGTTTGCCGCCTGACGTGCGGACTCCTAGGGCTTGCCGTAGCTTCCAACGGAAAGGCGGGTATCCGCCGGGCGCATCGCGGAATTGATGGAATTCGCGCCCGGATGGGGCCCGCCTTTCCGTATAATAGGGGGCCACGAGTCATCCAGCGGGTTCCCATGTCAGCGCTCCTCTTCGAGAAAAGCGGCTTCGTCGCCACCCTCACCATCAACCGTCCGGAGATGCGCAACGCGCTGGGGGAGGCGGGCGACGGCGAGCTGTTCGCCGCGGCGGCGGCGAAGATCAATGCCGACCGCGAGCTGCGCTGCGTCATCCTTACGGGCGTCGGCACGGCGTTTTCCGCCGGCGGCAACGTCAAGGCGATGCGCGACAAGGCGGGCGTCTTCGCCGGCACGCCCGAGCAGATCCGCGACAGCTACAAGAGCAACATCCATCAGATCGTGCGCAGTCTCTGGCATGTCGAAGTGCCGATGATCGCCGCCGTCAACGGGCCCGCCATCGGCCTGGGCAACGATGTGGCCTGTCTGGCCGACATCCGCATCGCTTCCAAGTTCGCGGTGTTCGGCGCGACCTTCCTGAAGATCGGGCTGGTGCCGGGCGATGGCGGGGCGTGGCTCTTGCCGCGCATGATAGGGGCCTCGCGGGCCGCCGAATTGTTCTTCACCGGCGAAACCATCGATGCCGCCACGGCGCTGTCCTGGGGTCTGATCTCGCGCATGGTGCCGCCCGAAATGCTGATGGAGGAGGCTCGCGGCCTCGCGGCCGAGATCTGCCGTCAGCCGCCGGGCGTCTTGCGCATGACCAAGAAGCTGATGCGCGAGTCGCTGGGCGCCGATTTCGAGACCATCATGGACATGTCGGCGACCTTCCAGTCCCACGCCCACACCAGCGAGGATCACGCCGAGGCGCTCGCCGCCTTCTTCGAAAAGCGCGAACCGTCCTACAAGGGCCGCTAGGTTTTCTGCCCCCGCTCGCGGAGGAGTGCCGGGCGTAGCGAGGCGAGGGGGCCCCTATTCGCTACTCGCTATTCGCTTCTTCACGACGCGGCGCGCAAGGTCTTGGCGTGCGTACGGCTTGCCGGGAGGCGCACCGTCACCGTGGTGCCGCTGCCCAGCTCGCTTTTCAGCGTCACCGTGCCGCCATGGGCCTCCGCCAGTCCTTTGACGATCGGCAGGCCGAGGCCGGTGCCTTTGTCCATCGTCACGATGTCGTGGCGGCCCTGGCCGAACTTCTGGAAAACCTTGGCAATGTCGTCCTTGGCGATGCCGACGCCGGTGTCCTGGACGCCGAAGGTGATCCCGCCGTCCTTCTCCGCCCGCGCAAACGACGTCACCGTACCGCCCGGCGGCGTGAACTTGAGGGCATTGGACAGCAGGTTCAGCAGGATCTGCCGGATGGCGCGCTCGTCGGCATAGAGATTGGGCAGGCCGGCCTCCACCTGCTTGACCAGCAGGCACTTGCCCGCGTCCGCCTTGGTGGCGACCAGCATGTGGCTGTCGTCGATCATGTGGTCCAGGTCGAGTTCGGCGTCGTGCAGCACGAACTTGCCCGCCTCGATCTTCGCCAGGTCGAGGATGTCGTTGATCAGCGTCAGCAGGTGGCCGCCGGAGCGGTGGATGAGGTCGGCATATTCGTGATGCTTGGCGACGTCGCCCTGCAGCGCGCTGTTGGAGATGATCTCCGAGAAGCCCAATATGGCGTTCAGCGGCGTGCGCAATTCGTGGCTCATATTCGCCAGGAACTGCGACTTGGCCACGCTGGCCGCTTCGGCGCGGCTGCGCGCCTCGTCGGATTCGTTCTTGGCTTGGGCCAGCGCCACGATGAGATCGTTCTTGTCGTTGCGCAGCAGCAGCATGTCGCGCGCGGTGGCGTGGACCTGGCGCGACATATGGAAAAGATAGGTCACGAACAGCAGTGCCAGCAGCGAGCCGCCGGCATAGAGCAGTCCCGGTTCCTGCAACGGCGCCAGCACCATCGCGGCGCCATAGGTGCCGAACGAGACCCAGGCCATGGGCGTGCTGGCGCTCACCAGGGCGCTGCTGCCGGCAATGGTGCAGGCCAGCACCAGCAGGATGACCATATGGTTGAGATCGTTGTGCGGAACCCACAGGAAATACGCCAGCGAGGACCAGCCGATGGCGCTCCCGGCATAGCCTGCGGTCACCGCCCAGAGCCAGCGCTGCCGGTGTGCGGCGCGGCGGCGCCGAAATATCCTGGTGATCACGGTGAACGGCACCACGCTGGCGGTCACGGCCGCGAACCAGACGATCAGCCATACCGGCTCGACCCAGCGCAGGAACATCACGCAGAGAATCGCGGCGAAGGTCGGCATGATCCAGTGGTCGAACGACAGATTGCGCAGGGCCAGATCCATCTGGTCGACAGCCAGCTTGGCGTTGCGCGCCTGCGCATTCTCTTCGCTCGGCGAAGCTGCGTTATCCAAATCCATAGGCGGCGTGTCCTGGCCCGGGCCGCCATATTGCAGGTTGCAGGGTTAAGAGAACTTTGCCGCCGGTAGATTAATCTTGGCCGATCAGCCGGGCCAGCGCACGAAAGGCACCAGCATTGCCACGCGCCTGGCATAGGCGTCATAGGCCTCGGGACCCAGTTCCTCGCGCAGGAAGCGTTCTTCCAGCCGCGCCTTGACGTACCAGCCGGTCGTCATAAGGGCCACGCCGAAGAAGGATGTCGGCGCGCCGTGGACGATGGCGGTTGCCAGCGCCGCCAGGGTGATGCCGGTATAAATGGGGTGGCGCACGACGGAATAAGGCCCGGTGTCGATCACGCGATGGCTGCTCTTGCGGGTGACGCTGCTCGACCATAATGGCCCGAGGTGAATACGCGCCCACCAGCTGAAGGTGAAGCCAATCGCCACCAGCGCCACCATGATCCAGCCGAGCGTACCGGACTGCGTGCGCCAGACGCGATAAAGCATGTCGTAGCGGGTGGAGACAAAGCCGAACAGGAAGACGTAGCCGGCGAACACCAGCAGGCGGTAGAGCAGTTCACGTCCCAGCCCGGCGTGCTTGATCGTTGGACTGACCCACATCGCGGCGACGATCCACGACGTGATCCATACGAGCCACAGCAGATAAATCGCGACCAGCGGCGTCATGAAGGACCCTCCGCCCACCAAGGCGGTCGGCGGCTAGACCGAATCAGTCGGCCGCTCGCCTCTTTTATTATCGCATTTTCAGCCGGAGCGGGGCTGCTCCGGCTGAGAACATGCAATAAGCGAAGAGCTGTGATCAGAAAGCCAGAGCCTTCGCCTGCTTGACCAGCGGCAGTTTGCGGATGTCCGCTAGGACCTTCTCGTCCATGTCCATGTCGATCTCGACGAGGGCGATGGCGTCGGCGCCCGGTGCAGTGCGGCCGAGGGTGAAGTTGGCAATATTGACCTTGGCCTCTCCCAACACCATGCCCAGCCGGCCGATGAAACCCGGCTTATCCTCGTTTGTCACATAGAGCATGCGCGGGGCGAACCCGGCGTCGAGGTCGATGTCCTTGACCTGGATGAGCCGCGGCCTGCCGTCCGAGAACACCGTGCCGGCGACGCTGCGCGTCTGCTCCGGAGTTTTGACGGTGATCTTGATGTAGCCCTCGTAGATGCCCTGCCGGTCACGGCGGGTCTCGCTCACCTTGGTGCCGCGTTCTTTTGCCACAACTGGGGCGTTGACCATGTTGACTTCCGGTAGATGCGGTTTGAGCAGACCGGCCAGCGCCGCCTGCGTCAGCGCGCGCCCGTTCATGTCCGCCGCCGTGCCTTCGTAGAGAATTTCGACGGTCTCGATACTGGTGTCGGTGAGCTGGCCCGCGAAAGCGCCGAGATTCTCAGCCAGCACGATCCACGGCTTCACCAGCGCGGCTTCCTGCGCATTGATCGACGGCATATTGAGAGCGTTGGTGATGGCGCCAGTCAGCAGATAATCCGAAATTTGCTCAGCGACCTGAAGCGCAACATTCTCCTGCGCTTCCTCGGTGGAGGCGCCAAGGTGCGGAGTGGCAACGACCTTCTCGTTACCAAACAGGATGTTGGTCTTGGCGGGTTCTTCGGTGAACACATCCAGTGCAGCGCCGGCCACGTGCCCGGAATCCAATGCCACTTTCAGCGCCGCCTCGTCTACCAGTCCGCCGCGCGCGCAGTTGATGAGACGCACGCCCTTCTTCATCTTGTTGATGGCGTCGGCGGAGATGATGTTGCGCGTCTCGCTGGTGAGCGGTGTATGCAGGGTGATGAAATCGGCCCGTGCCAGAAGGTCGCTGAGATCGGCTTTCTCGACACCAAGCTCTGCTGCGCGTTCCGTTGACAGATAGGGGTCATAGGCGACGACGTGCATCTTCAGTCCCTTGGCGCGGTCTGCGACGATACCGCCGATATTGCCCGCGCCGATCAGACCGAGCGTCTTGCCGTACAGCTCAGTTCCCATAAACCGGTTCTTTTCCCACTTGCCGGCCTGGGTGGAGGAGTTGGCGGCGGGAATGTCGCGGGCCAGTGCCATCATCAACGCGATGGCGTGCTCGGCCGTGGTGATCGAGTTGCCGAAGGGCGTGTTCATGACAATCACGCCGGCCGCCGTCGCCGCCGGGATGTCGACATTGTCGACGCCAATGCCGGCGCGGCCGACAACCTTCAGCTTCTTGGCCGCCTTGATGACGTCGGCGGTGATCTTGGTCGCCGAGCGGATGGCGATGCCGTCATATTGGTCGACGATCTTGAGCAACTCTTCCTTGGCAAGGCCGGTCTTCACGTCGGCGTCGACCCCGCGCATCTTGAAGATGGCGACGGCGGCGGGCGACAGCTTGTCGGCGATGAGTACCTTGGGCATGGCGTTTATTCCTGTCAGTTGTGTGGAATTTCGGGGGCGCGCCGGTAAAAAGGCGCGATGCTTAACAAATGCTGTTGGAGCGGTGTTCCAGGCGCGTTCGGATCGAGATAGACAACGTCAATGCGCGCACCTGGCAAAGTGGTGGCAGCGACTTGAAATATCTCTTGAGCCAGTGTCGGCACGTCGCTGTCGGCCTCGAGGCCGATGAGCGGGTAGGCCGCCTCGTGTGAGCCCGCCGGAGCAGCGTAGGCAAGGTGAGCAGCGGCGATCCGTGAGCGGCTCATGAAAAGCACGCATAGCGCCTTCACCAACTTTTTCGGATAGATGTCCGGCTGACCGACAACGATGTCCGTTTGATCGGCCGATTGGCGACTGTGCGCCAGCCAGTAGGCGATCTCGTCGGGAACGAGTGTCTTTCCAAGGTCCGAATTGGGGTTGAGCACAAAAGAGGCACCACGCGTGCTTTCGAACAGCGCACGCCCACGCAACAGGAAGTGGCTCTGCGGTTCCGGCACGAAAGCATTCATGCGCGTTTGCGATGTGAACACAGGATGGTACGACTTGCCATCACGCGTGATGCTATCGATGTTTATCATCTCACCGCCGGTGAGCGGACCAGCTCCGCTAGAGCCCGAGGCCACGCCGAGGACATAAAGCTCCGTTTCCATCAATAGGCGATAGAACAGCGGACGTGACGGCGCATGCGATGCGGCTTGCAGCATGGCTTCTTCCAGTTTGTTTTCGGGCACGAAGCTCACTTGACCTCCCAGGGTGTCAGGCTCTTGGCCTCCAGCCTGAGCGGCAAATGCGTCAGCTTGTTTTCACCTTGTCCCACGCCCAATCGAGCCATGGCGTCAGGGCTTCGACATCGGACGAGTCCACCGTCGCGCCGCACCAGATGCGAAGACCAGGCGGGGCTGCGCGATAGGCCGCGATGTCCAGGGCCACACCTTCCTTGTCCAGTGTCGATGCGATCTTTTTGGCGGCATCGGCCTGAGCCTCGGGGGCCAGAGCCGTGAACCAGGGATCGACGATCTTGAGGCATACGCTGGTGTTGGAGCGGATGGCTTCGTCCTTGGCGAGGAAATCGGCCCAGCCGCATTCCTTCACCCAGTTCGCCAGCACCTTCAGGTTCGCGTTGGAGCGTCCGATCAGGGCCTTCAAGCCTCCGAGCCCTTCCGCCCATTTCAGCGCGTCGAGATAATCCTCCAGCGCCAGCATGGACGGCGTGTTGATTGTCTCGCCTTCGAAGATACCTTCGACCAGCTTGCCGCCCTTCGTCATGCGAAAGATCTTTGGCATGGGCCAGGCCGGCGTATGGGCCTCAAGCCGCGCAACGGCATTCGGGGAGAGGATCAACATGCCGTGCGCGGCTTCACCCCCGAGAACTTTCTGCCAGGAGAAGGTCGCGACATCGAGTTTCTTCCAGGGGATATCCATGGCGAATGCCGCAGAGGTGGCGTCGCAAATCGTAAGTCCTTCGCGTGTATCGGAAATCCAGTCGCCATTGGGCACGCGCACACCGGACGTCGTGCCGTTCCACAGGAACACGATATCGTTCTTGGGATCGGCTTCTCTAAGGTTCGGTAATTCGCCGTAAGCCGCCTTGAAAATACGGCTGTCCTTGAGCCTCAGCTGCTTGACCGTATCGGTGACCCAGTCCTCACCGAAACTTTCCCAGGCGAACAGATCGACGGTGCGTGGTCCAAGCATCGACCACATCGCCATTTCCACGGCGCCTGTGTCGGAGGCTGGCACGATGCCGACGCGATAATCGGCGGGAATGCCGAGCAGCGCTTTGGTGCGGTCGATTGCTTCCTTCAGCTTCGCCTTGCCCGGCTTGGAGCGGTGCGAGCGACCGAGAAGGGCGGCGTTGAGGGCTTCTGGAGTCCAGCCTGGCCGCTTGGCGCAAGGTCCAGACGAAAAAAAAGGCCGTGCGGGGCGCACGGCCGGCATCTTACCGGTCATCTCACATTCCTTTCAGAATGTTGCGCCTCGTTGGGGAGGCGTGGCCCACGGACGGATATAAAGATTCGCATGGACGCAGTCAAACGATAAAACTGCGACTTCGTGTTTTGCTTAAAAGCAACTTTCCTGCGTGGCTTCTTAAATGGAGATTTCGCCGACCATATATAGGGCGCAGGGACCTGAGATAACCGTACGCGCGCCTTCATCGGTGCAGATGAGGTCACCGCCGCGCGGCGAAACCTGCCTTGCTTTCATGGTTTTTTTGGAAAGACGCTTTGCCCAGAACGGCGTGAGCGCGCAATGCGCCGAGCCCGTCACCGGATCTTCCGGAACGCCTTTGTCCGGTGCAAAGAAGCGCGAGACGAAATCGTAGCCTTTGTCGCCTTTTGCCGTGGCGATCAAACCCCACATGCCAATCCCGCGCAGTACCCGCGCAATGTTACCCTGGTCTTTAATGCTGCGAACGATCTTCGCGTCATCCCAGACGGCAAGCAGATAGCGCGCTCTGTAGATTTCCTTTGGCGGTGCTACGTCCAGCGCCTCGGCAATGGTCTCCGCAAACCCGTCGGGTGCGTCGAACGGGATCGTCATATCGGAAGGAAGCGACATCACATGTTGTCCGTCGCGGCCGCGCGTAACGATCAATTCGCCGGATCGCGTTTGGAACGACACCGCTTTTAGTTCTGGATCGAGGAATTCGAATACCGTCCATGCGCTGGCCAGCGTCGCATGACCGCACAGATCGACTTCCGCTTCCGGCGTGAACCAGCGAAGGTCATAGCGTCCCGGAGAGGTCTTCACGAAGAACGCCGTTTCGGCGAGGTTGTTCTCGTTGGCGATCTTCTGCATCAAGCTGGGCTCGACCCACGATTCGAGCGGGACGACCGCTGCAGGATTTCCCTCGAGTACATGGTTGGCGAACGCATCAACCTGCCAAAGCTTCAGTTTCATCACTGCCCTCCTAGCCTCGGGCTCCAACGTTAACGCCGGTCGCGAGCGCCGCGAATATGCGCCTTTGCATGACGGATCACACGTGTAGACATAGTAATACCACGCCTGAGATGCCTTGCCGGCGGTCTCCAAACTGGTGGCCTGAGCCCCGATCGCGCGCTATTCTACGAGAGAAAAATGGTCCCTGGGAGGCGAAATGGATATTCGCGCACCCTCTATTCAATGGCCCGCCGCGCTGAATAGTGCCGGGCCGAATGAAGACCCGGGCATCATGCTGACTGGCACCGCTAGAATCGCCGGCGTCGATTTTCTGGTGTCTGCGCTGCGCATGCGCGATGGCATGCGGATTCCGGATTACAAAGACGATGTATCCGAGAAGATTTACGAGACGGCGCTGAACAGCATGCTGGACGATGTCGAGGATTTGGTGAATTCCATGGAACCGGAGTTGCTGGCGATTAATGGCGGCCTGTACCTTTTGTGGATGGTGCCGGTGGCTCAGAACTGAGCGCCCTACATCATGGTTCCTTGATGTTCGGCATAGGGCCGCACACTGTCGGCGACCGAGTCCGCGACGTGCTCCTTGGTGATGACGCCGATGATGTCGCTGACATGCGGGATGCCTTTGGCGCGCACGACAATGATCATCGACGCGTTCTTGCGCCACATACGGTCAATTACACCAAACATGACGTCCTCTTCATGTGCGATGGTGAATTTCCGGTTCGCCACGTCGCCCAACGTCACGCCTGTATAGGCGCCTTCTAGGCCGCGCCGCAGCGAAATGTTCACTCGCATGGTACCCGCGATGTTTTCGCCGTTGGTGACGATGATGTGGCAGAATGTGCCGTTGTGTTCGGGCTTGCGCAGGAAGGCATCGAATTCCATATCGTGCGGGAGTACTAGGAAGTTCTTGTCCATGACATCACCCGCCGGGCGGATCAGGAACATGTTGGCGTGCAGCGCCTTGGGGATGAAGTGGCGGCGGGCCACAAGCTTGATCGTGTAGATGTTCTCACTACTCAACAGGCGGCGTATGCCGATGCTGACGGCGACCGCGACGATCATCGGCATCACGATGTCGTAGTCGCGTGTCATCTCGAAGATCATGGTGACGGCCGTCATCGCCGCGCCGGTGGCGCCGCCCACCATCGCTGCCATGCCGACCATGGCGAAGGCCGCTATGGTGATGTCAGGCAGCGGCAGGATTATGTGAGCCACGGCTCCGAAGGCGCCGCCCAGTGTGGCGCCCATGAACAATGACGGTGAAAAGATGCCGCCCGACGAGCCTGAGCCGAGGCTGAAAATTGTCGCCGCCAGCTTGCTGACGAACAGCAAGATCATGAACGGCGCAGCGATCATTCCGCCCAGCAGGATATCCTGCACGGTGGAATAACCCACGCCGTCAATATGATAGTGACCGGAGCCGCGTAGGAACGCATACATCATCACACCGACGACCAGCATGCCGGCGGCGTGGCGCAGATAGGGATTACGCACTTTTTCGAAGAATTTATCGGCTCCGTTTAGGCCGCGAATAAAACCTGTGGCGGCCACACCGATGATCGCACCTAGCAGCACGTAGAGAAGGATCGCATCCAGTGACGCCGGCTGGTCCGATAGAAAAAGCTTGGCGGGCACCTCGAAGGCAGGCCTGATGCCCAGGAACAATCTTGCAATAAACGTCGCCGTGCCGGTTGCCAGCGCCACCGGCAGGAAAGTGCGTACACTGACTTCTGGCATCATCAGCTCGATGGCGAACATCACGCCGCCGATCGGCGTGTTGAACGTCGCGGCGATGCCGGCGCCGGCGCCCGCTGCGACTAGTGTGATGCGTTGCCATGCGTCCATGCGGATGAGCTGTCCGACCGTCGACCCCAGCGAGGCGCCGATCTGGATGATGGGACCTTCGCGTCCGACCGCCGCGCCCGTGCCGATGGCGAGCGCCGAGGCAAGTGACTTTACGATCGCGACGACGGGGCGAATTTTGCCGTCTTGGTAGAAGATCGCGTCCATGACTTCTGGCACGCCGTGTCCACGTGCTTCCGGCGCGAATTTCGAGACGAGAAATACGACGCCTAGACCGCCTAGTACCGGCACCAGCACGATGGCGATCCCCCACGGGCTCGGCGCCGTGTAAAGATTTGCATCGTAGACATACGAAAAAAGGCCGAAATAAGCGACGTTATGGATGAGACCGATCAGGCCGCGAAAGAAGATGGCGCCAAATCCGGTGATCACACCGACGCCGACCGCGACGAAGGATAGGGCCAGGAGCCCAATCGGCCGTTCGGTGGAGTAACTTCGCCCCATGGGGCGACAATGTGCCCATCTCGGTCATGAAAAGCCAGCAAATTGACGCCGTGCACCACCGTGTCATCTCCACGGCTCGCTGACGTCGCGAGACCTTTTATCCTTGTCGCTTTCCGCTACTTCGTTGCTGCTGCGAGGTAGGCGATCAGCGCGTGGCGCTGCTTGTCGTCTTTGATGCCGGCGAACGGCATGCGGTTGCCAGGGACGAATTTTGCCGGATCGGTGAGATAGATATCGAGCGTCTTCGCGCTCCACACCACATCGGCGCTCTGCATTGCCGCTGAATAACCGAAGCCTTCGAGCGTTCCCGCATGACGGCCGAACAGCCCGTGCAGATTCGGCCCAAGACCGCTTCCTTCGTCAGCAATGACGGTGTGGCAAGAGCTGCAATTATCTTGAAAGATTTTCTCGCCGCCGGCTTGCTCCCCGTCCGGTTCGGAAGCACTTTCGCCCATCATGCCATGACCCATCATTCCTTGGCCCATCATGCCGCCGGTCTCCGCTGACGGCTGGGCAAGGGCGGCGACCGCAAGTGCTGCAGCGGCAACAGCTGCACCGATCGGCATCGTCTTGCCCACGATATTATCTCCCAGAAGGCGGAACTCACCGCTCGGCCCCGCGTTTCGACATGGCAATTAAAGACGCATTTTGGATGCCTCGTAAACACAAGGTCGCGGCGGTGATGAAAATTTTCGGCTATACTGCCACGCTGGTATTCATCATCGCACTGCGTTTTTCCCGCAGCGCGCTCTTCATGCTGCGCTGGAGTCTATCGAAGGCGCGAACCTCGATCTGGCGCACGCGCTCGCGTGAAACGCCGAACCTGTGCGACAGCTCTTCGAGTGTCGCTGGCTCGTCCTGTAGCCTCCGCGCACGGATGATTTCCCGTTCGCGTTCTGGCAATTCGCCGAGCGCTGCGTTAAGCAGGTCTCTGCGTTCGCTGACTTCTTCAGCGTCCGCCATGCGGGTTTCCTGGTCGATCGTGTCGTCGGCCAACCAGTCCTGCCATTCCGACTCGCCGTCTCCGCGCAAAGGCGCGTTGAGTGAAGAATCGGGCGCCGACAAGCGGCGGTTCATGTTGACGAGCTCCGTTTCGGAGACGCCAAGTTGGTCGGCCAACTTCGATACGTGTTCCGGCGTCAGGTCGCCTTCCTCGATGGCATTGATCTTGTTCTTGGCCTTGCGCAGGTTGAAGAACAGCTTCTTCTGGTCGGATGTGGTGCCAATCTTTACCAGGCTCCAGGAACGCAGGATGAATTCCTGGATCGAGGCGCGAATCCACCACATGGCATAGGTTGCCAGACGGAAACCACGTTCCGGATCGAAGCGCTTGACCGCCTGCATCAACCCGACATTGCCTTCTGCGACGATCTCAGACACCGGCAGGCCATAGCCGCGATAGCCCATGGCGATCTTGGCCACCAGCCGCAGGTGCGAGGTGACGAGCTTGCGTGCGGCCTCGGGATCCTCATGCTCCTTCCAGCGCTTGGCGAGCATGTACTCCTCCTCCGGTGCCAGAAGTGGGAACTTCCGGATTTCCGAAAGATAGCGCGATAAACCGCCTTCGCCATGGAGGGCCGGTAGCCCGCGGCTGCTCATTTTCGAACCCCTTTTCCCAGCGCCCAAGCGCGCCGGAGACACACACTCTAATACGCCCCCACACGGGGTGGGATAAAGTAAACACGACGGCACGCCAATTGTCCGCAAGATGTAGGCGCGATTAAGGAATCTTCAAGCCTCGCAAAGCAGCAATCAGGCTGGATAAGTCCGCCGGCCACTTCGACTCAAACCGTAAGGTCTTGTGCAGGCTGGGGTGCTGGAAGCCGAGAATATACGCATGCAGCGCCTGTCGCGGGAAATTCGTGGCCGCGGCGAATGCTACCTCTTCGCTGGGTGTCTTCGGCCGCGGTGCTTGGCGCGCCCGTCCATAGGAAGCGTCGCCGATCAACGGATGTCCCAGATGGGTCAGGTGTACGCGAATCTGGTGCGTGCGGCCGGTCTCCAGCCGGCACTCGAGCAGCGAGGCAAAGGGCCGCTCCATATCCCCGAAGCGCTCTACCACGTGATAGCGTGTGCGCGCTTCCTTGCCGCCGGCGCGCAGTACGCCCATGCGTTTACGATCGAACGGATTGCGGCCGATCTGGGTGTCGATGACGCCCTCGCCAAGCCTGGGGCTACCCCACACCACCGCATTGTAGGCGCGTTCGATGGTGTGGTTTGCGAACTGCTTGGCGAGGCTCGCCATGGCGCGCTCGTTCTTCGCCGCGACCAGCAGCCCGCTGGTGTCCTTGTCGAGACGGTGGACGATCCCTGGTCGTACCACGCCGCCGACGCCCGACAGCGAGCCGCCGCAGTGGGCGATCAGGGCATTGACCAGTGTCCCGTCTGGATTGCCGGCGGCTGGGTGCACCACCAGCCCCGCCGGCTTATCGATGACGATGAGGTCCTTATCCTCGTAGACGACGGTCAGCGGGATGTCCTGGCCTTGCGGCGTTGCTGGCGTGGGCTCCGGCACTTCGATCAGATAGGTTTCGCCGGGTTTGACCCTGTGATTGGCGTCTCTTATCGTCTCGCCGCTGCGCGTCACCGCGCCGGCGTCAAGCAATTGGCGCAGGCGCGAGCGGCTCAAGTCGGTATGTGTGTCCGCCAGGAAGCGGTCGAGCCGGGCCCCCGTTCGGTCGTCCGTGACCGTGGCGCGGCGCAACGTTTCCCCACCGGAGGACTTCGTGTCTGACATCTCCGAATCCAATCCCAAAGCGACACTAGGCTACCGCCTTGCGTTGGCCGGCGTCATCTTCCTCGGTGTCCTGATCGTCGCGGGCGTCGGCGTGTTGATCGTCGGGCTGGTGAAAGGCTGGGGCACGCATGCACCCGGTTCCGGTCCAGCCGCCGCGTCACCCGTCGCGGCACCTGTCCATATGACGCTGGCCTCCGGCTATACCATCCTGAGCGCCGACACCCAGCCGGGCCGGCTCGTCCTGCATCTGCGTTCGTCTGAGAAAGACGAGATCGACATCATTGATCTCAACGACGGACATATCATCAGTATCATCCAGGCTCAGGCGCCGAAGTAGCGGCCTGTTGTTTTCTTCGCCAAGGGTAGGTGGAAGCACGGATTTGCGACGTAAAGGCGGAGGGGACAATCTGCCGCGATGATTACCATGCTTATTCTGCCGGAACCGCTTCGGGCTCAGCTTGCGGCCGAGGCGCGCGCGGCTTTCCCGCGCGAATGTTGCGGCCTGATCGAAGGCGTTCGTGATTTCGAACGTATTCGCGCCCTTACACTGCATCCGACCGCAAATTTCAGCGTCGATGCCGACAGTTTCGAGGTCGATCCGGCAGCCCATCTCCGCCTGCGGCGCGAGGCGCGTGCTGCGGGCCGCGAAATCGTCGGCTGCTACCACTCCCACCCCAACGGACAGCCGCAGCCGTCGGACCGCGACCGGGCCTATGACGGTCAGGACGGCTTTGTCTGGCTGATCGCGGCGCTCGACGAGGGCGTGGCGTCGGTAGACCTTTCCGCCTTCGAAGGCGCCCATTTTCGGCAGATTTCCCTGGTCGAATAGGCGGCGCTTGAAGTGCCCTGCCGCGGCCCGCTATAAGCGCAGCCCACCGCTGGCTCCCATCGTCTAGCGGTTAGGACGCGGCCCTCTCAAGGCTGAAACGGGGGTTCGATTCCCCCTGGGAGCGCCAACTTTTCTAGCTACATATTGAAGACCTGTTTGCACGTATCGACCGCTCAGCCAGTAGATCGATCGCAATCGTACATCGTAGAGGCGTGCGGCCGGCGGCTGTCGCGGCAGGGACCAAGGTGTTGATGTGAGAATTCCCATTCACCGCGCGGGTTGGCCTTTCATCGGCATTTTTGTCGCGGCGAACCTGTTGCTTTTCTTCCTTTCGTCGTGGGTTGGCTGGGCCTTTGTTTTGCCGACTCTGTGGTGCATTGCGTTCTTCCGCGATCCGGAGCGTTCAACACCTTCGGGCGACGGACTGGTTATAAGTCCTGCGGACGGACGGCTGCTCCCGATCGCTCATGCTGCGCCGCCTCTGGAACTCGGGATGGGCTCGGAACCGCGTGTGCGTCTGAGCATTTTCATGAACGTGTTCAACGTGCACGTGAATCGGGTTCCGGTGGACGGGACGGTCGTCGCGCTCAGCTACCGAAAGGGACGTTTTTTCAACGCCGCATTCGACAAGGCGAGCGAACACAATGAGCGGATGTCAATCCGAATTCATCATGGACATCCGGGGGATGCAGGGGACCTCGCCGTGGTGCAAATCGCGGGCCTGATAGCGCGCCGTATCAAGTGCGACCTTGGCCAGGGCCAGCAGGTGCGTCAGGGCGAGCGTTTTGGCATCATCCGATTTGGGAGTAGGCTAGACGTGTACCTCCCGCGGGGGGCGCAGG
This sequence comes from Alphaproteobacteria bacterium, assembly GCA_028865545.1. Lineage (GTDB taxonomy): Bacteria > Pseudomonadota > Alphaproteobacteria > Micropepsales > Micropepsaceae > Rhizomicrobium. The sequence goes on from JAGWJY010000015.1 coordinate 17,018, forward strand.
TGCTGGCAACGCCGGGGCAGCATGTCAAAGCCGGCGAGACAGTTCTGGCAAAGCTTCAATGATGAGACGCTGAGGGATATGGCTGGCGGAAAGCAGGCGAGAAGACGGTGGGCCGCGGAGCGATTTGATCGCTTCGAGGACCTGTCCGTTAGCAGGATTGTTCCGAGCGCACTGACGCTGCTTGGCCTCTGCGCAGGGGCGACAGCTATCCGGTTTGCGCTGATGCAAGACTGGAAGTGGGCAGTCGCGGCGATTTTTTGCGCCATGCTTTTCGATATGTTGGACGGGCGCGCGGCCCGGTGGCTTGGGGCGGACAACCGGTTCGGTGCCCAGCTTGATTCGCTTGCCGATCTGGTAAGTTTTGGTGTCGGGCCGGCGGTCGTCCTCTACACTTGGACCTTGTCGCGGATGGGCGGTGCGGGATGGATTGCCGCGCTCATCTTCTGCGCTTGTAGTGCAATCCGTCTTGCGCGCTTCAATGTCGAAGCCGCGCGCGATGAAGGCGCTACGCTGTCTTATCCCTATTTCACAGGCCTTCCGACACCGGCTGCTGCCGGCATCATGCTGCTGCCGTTGCTGCTGAGTTTTGAGTTCAAAAATGAATTTATCCGCAGTCCCGTTCTTTGCGTCGTCCTGATTGCGATGACGTCGGTGCTAATGGTCAGTCGCGTGCCGACACCGTCGCTGAAATACATCCAATTCAGCCGCGAAGGTTGGATTGGCGTCGGTATCTTTACGACTGCGCTGGCTGGTCTCGCGATTTACACGCCGTGGGGCACCTTGGCTCTCGGCATCTTGATTTACCTCGCCACGATCCCGTTCGTCATCCATCGGTCGCATGTCGAGCGTGACCTTATGCGGCAAGCAAGCCCGGTGCCGGTTTTTTCGGAAGATGGACGCGATTGACATCGCGGTGATCGGCGTCCTCGTTCGGTGTGAGCGAAGATGTGCCTGTCATCGAGTTCTTCTGATTGCACAATCAACCGGGCGCCCGCGTGCATGCCGCTGATCCGGCCCAATGCGCCATTCATTTCCCGGCGGAATTGGCTTGCAGCTTTCGCTCTATAAGCGCGCTCATCGCCTCCAGGATCGAATCCACGGCCTTGTTCTTATAGAGGAAGAGCGGATCGTCCTCTGGATGGACCAGCATGGTTGCGTTGGCCTCGAAGAAAAGAAGCCGTCCGTCCGGCAAGATGCCGAAATCGATTCCCGCGTAATCGAGGCCGAGTTCCGCGCCGATCGCCACAAGCGCGGCCGTGGCGCGTGCGCCGATCGCGCCTTCGGGATCTGAAAGAAACCGTTCCTCTTCCTCGCGTCGCACTGCGTCCCTGTTCATATCCGCCGATTTGTAGTGAAGGACCCATCTTTGGCCGATCGCCAGATGATAGGGATATGGCGTGCGGTCGACGAAAATGACGCGGTACTTGCGATACAATCCGTCGTCGGAGCGGTAGTCGACGAACTGCGTGGCATAGAGAATGTCGGCATCTGGTGTGGCCGAGGCGAGTTCGTCCGGTGTTTTGATCAGCGACATACCGTCGCCGCCGTGTAAGCCTGCAGGCCGGACTATGAGTGGGAACGGCATGCTCATGTCGGTCAAGGCGTCGTCGAGCTTTCCGTTGTCGCGCGCATGCCGCAATACCTTTGGAACGACCAGGTCCGGGATGTGGCCGAGGAGGGCGGGCATCGCGGAACGGTACGTGCGTGCAACGCACTCCGGTCGGTTGACCAGCGGGCGCGTGGATTTTGCCACGAAGCGTTCGGCGGCCATTTGTGCCGGCCCGGCGACGTCCGGGTCACCTATCGCATTGAAGATGAAGTCATAGTCTGGGAGATCTCGCTCCTGGCCTTCGGGTGCGTATTCGATGTGCCACTTGACGTGCGAATAGCGCGCAAGCGGCAATAGATGCTTGTAGGGAATATTGCCTGTGTCTGCCGTCAGCAGGATGAGTGCCGTGCGCGCCGAACCCGCTGAGCGCTCGACGAAAATCTGCTGCTCGCGATAGGCGGCATCGCGATGGATCTGCGCCTGCGCAGGATCGCTGCGGCTCAAGGCGCTGGCGAGGTTTTGGTGCGCTGCAATCAGGTTTGGGTCCAGCGCAAGGGCCTGCCTGCTTGGTTCCAGGGCCAGGTCAAGACGTGCCATCCGCATATAGATGGATCCGAGGCTCGCATGGGCTGCGGCGAGATCCGGTTTGAGCGCGACGGCCTTCAGCAGATGTGTCTTGGCCTCCGGAAGGCGGTCGAGTTCGGCATAGGTGTTCGCGAGATTCACGTGGACGCCGGCGAGGGCGGGCGCGAAGGTCAGCACGGCGTTGAAGGCATCGACCGCCTCGGGGAGGCGGCGCAGCGCTTTACACGCTTGTCCTTTGACCAACCACGCCAGCGCGGAATCTCGGTCGCGTTGCAGGGCAGCGTCGGCTGTGAGAGCGGCGGCCTCACATTGTCCGGCGTCGAGAAGTTTCTGCGCCTGCTGCGTCAGCGCCCATGCCGTGTCGTTGCCGTCGATGGCGGTTTTCAGAGGATTGTTCATGTCTCTCTTACCTTGCCGCCATGCACGACGCCTGCTCTAGGCCGCTTCGCGAATCACCAATCGGATGGCCTATACGACACTACGATCGCGCAAGGCATCCAGTCTTTTAAGACACGGCAGACCTGTCGTAAATTTTCGCAAGATATGGCAATCAGCAAAATTCAAGACATTCATGATCGGGTGTGCAAAACAGCCGGTCTGGTGTTCTGTCTGCGCATTCTCGCCCGGAGCTGTTCTGCATGCTCCGCATGGGGGAACATGCCGCAATCGGTTGTTGTGTGCTGCATTGACGGCCCTTTTACGCGCTGCTCTGCTGGTGCTCTGAGCATACAGCGTACGCAAGAGGAGAAAACACAGCATGGTCAGAAAATCCTTTATTTTAGGGCTATTTGCGAGCTCCGCTGCAATTTGGCCAACGGCTGCCACCGCGCGAACCTGCATGCCGGAAACGTATGGCGCCATGCATGATGGCGTGCATGACGATACGGTGGCGATCCAGAAGGCGATCGATGCTTGCGGCGCAGGCGACGAAACACTCCTGGGCAATGGCAATTATTTGAGCGGTCCGCTGACGCTTTCGAGCGGCGACACTTTCGTGATCGCCAAGGGGGCGACCCTTCTCGGCACAACCAACCACGACGCCTATCGCGACGGCAGTGGCAGGACGGTCGTACCGTTAATCTCGGCGCGCGACGCGCATGACATCACGCTCGAGGGCGAGGGTGTGATCGACGGGCAGGGCAGTGCTTGGTGGCCGGAATTCAGGGCTGCCAAGGCCGCCGGCGAGGAGTTGCCGCTGCGCCCCAAGATGATCGTATTCAACCATGTAACGAATTTGAAGGTCATGGGGCTGACCCTGCAGAATTCGCCGATGTTTCACCTGGTGCCGCAACAATCGGATCACGTCGTGGTAGACGGTCTGACCATCCGCGCGCCGGCGAACTCGCCCAACACCGACGGCATCGACCCGTCCGGGCGTGACATGCTGTTCCAGAACCTGACCATCGACGTCGGCGACGACAACATCGCCATCAAATCTGGTCGCGAGGATCCCGTTCATCCCGGTGCAGCCAGCGCCAATATGGTGGTGCGCGACTGCACTTTCCTGCACGGCCACGGGCTTTCCATCGGCAGCGAGACCAACGGAGGCGTGCAGAATCTGCTGGCGGAGAATATCACCTTCAAGGACACGACGACCGGCATCCGCATCAAGACCAACCGAGAAAAGGGCGGCCTTGTGCGCGATCTGACCTACCGTAACATCAAAATGAACGGCGTAGGGCAGGCGATCCTGATCACCGCCTATTACCCGAAAATTCCCGATCAGGATGCGGCGCGGCCGGTCAGCTCCCGTACACCCGACATCGGCGACATCACGATCGAACATCTCACGGTAGACGGCGCGAAGGCCGCCGGTGGCCTCTACGGCTTGCCGGAGAGGCCGTTGCACGGCATCAAAATGATCGACGTCACGATCAAGGCGCAGAAGGGCATGACCGTCCGCGACGCAAGTGCGACGCTGAAGGGCAAGATCGAGGTTGACTCCGGCCCCGCCGTCATCACGCAGAGCGGCGGTTCGCTTACTCAGCTGCCTTGATGCCCGAAAAACGAAGGGCGCCGCGTACACGGCGCCCTTCTGGTAGGCTTCAACTTCGCATGCTGTTTAATATTTCAGGCGAAAGCCGACATAAACCTCGCGGCCAGTTGACGCGTAGTTGGTCACCTGCGGTGATCCGACATAAGCCCAGCGGCGGTCTGGCTGGTTGGTGAGGTTCAGGGCATCGAGCGTGAACTCCATGCTCTCGCTGACGTCATAAGAGAACGAAGCGTCGACGTTCAGCGTATTCTTGCTATAGCCGAAGTCGTTGACCAGCGGCGAGTTGCCGTAACCGACGACGTCGGAGCCGCCCGCAACCGGGTAGAGGTACAGATAGGAACTACGGTAGGCCGAGGACACTCGGCCCGACCAGTTCGGCGCGTCGTAGTAGAGTGTCAGGTTGAGCGCGTCAGGAGAGGCGCCGTTCCATGGTCCGTCGGCCATCGTGTTTCCGCTGCTCGTGGAATTGATGATGTAATGTTGGACGGATTTGATGTGGGTAAAGTTGGCGTTCACCCCGAAGCCATCGCCGCCGAACACCGCGGGGATGAAGTCGAGATGCTGTTGATAGGTAACTTCGATGCCTTCCAGTACGCCACCCGGGCCGTTCTTGGCTTGGGTCACGGCTATCGCGTTGCTTGGTGTGTTGAGATACGCACATCCGTTGGCGTTGGTCGTGCTGCCGGCAGCGTCCGGTGTCGTGCAGTAGTACGACGCCATCGTGCTCAACTGCGCGGATGTGAAGAAATCGCTCAGGGCACCGGAGGACACCACGACCTGCGGGTTGGAAGTCACCCACTTGGCAAAGCCGGTCACGGCGATCACCGCGCCCTTGTCGAAATACCATTCCCAGCCCAGGTCCACGGTGTTGGCGCGGAACGGCGACAGGCTTGTGTTACCGAACGCCGCCGTGGCGCCGGTTGTTGCCCCGGTGCTGGTCGGGATTTTCATGGCCGTGATGCTGGGCGCCAGTAATTGCAGCGACGGACGTGCGATCACCTTGGCTGAGGCCGCGCGTAGCAGCATGTCGTCGGTCAACGCATAGACCAGGTTAATCGACGGTAGGAAGTCGTTGTAGCTGTGGTTCGCCGTCACGACCGCGCCCTGCAGCGCATGACCCGTGGAATTAACCTCGGTGGTCACGAAACGCGTGCCGATATTGCCACGCAACGGATTGCCGAGGATCATGATGTCCTGGAAATCGAGCTGTGCGTAATACGCCTTCGAGTGCTCCGATACATTGAACGTCTGGCCGGCGGTGCCCGTTGAGGCCGGATTGAAAAGGTTGGTCAGCCGCCAGTCGCCATAGGCGTTCTGGCAGTTGCAGTTGAAGCCGATCACCTGTTCGTATTTCTGCAGGTTTGGTGCGACGAAGGAGGTCGGCATTCCCGCGGGCACGCTCAGTCCGTTGCCCCAGTTCACGGTCTGCGTCATCTGGGCTGTGGTGACGCCTTCCTCCAGGAAGCTTGGATTGATGACATCCTTCATGGCCCGCTGGTAGTAGGAGGTGTTGAAGTCGAAGATGCGCGCCGTCGCGCCCGCCCGGACGGTGAACTGGTCGGTGACCTCGTAAGAGACGTTGGCCATCAGCGTGCGGTACTTGTTGTCGGTGTAGTATTCGTAGTGCCGCAGGGCCGAGAAATTCTTGACGAAATTCCAGTTGGCGGGATCGGCGACATTGAAGCCGAAGTCCATCACCGGCATCTCGCCGCTGCCGGTGGCGTCGTAGATGAAATCGCTGTTGCCGCTGGCGGTGCCGGAATCCATCTTGTTCACTTCGGCGAGCAACCCGGTCTGATGGTTGTAGGAGTGCGACCATCCGACCGTCATGTCCGCCTTTAGGCGATCAGTGAAGCTGTGTGTGCCGGTCAGCGAAAGCTGCTCGAACTGCGTGGTGTAATAGGCCTGGTCGGTACCGGAGCGGAAGTCGACATTGTCGAGCTTCAAGTAGTTTGCGGCGCCGTTCTGCACTTTGGCGGCGATTAGCTTGGTGGACGGCCGGCCGACGAAGCTGACGGCGGCCGCGAGGGCGTCGCTGCCGTTCGGGTTATAGCCGTAGGCCTGGTCCGTGTAATACGTGTACGGATCGAGGTTCTTGGCCGAATAGCAGGCGATGGGGGCCTGTGTCGCCGATCCGGTCTGCGGCGAGCAGGTGGTGAACGAACTGGAGGCGCTGCCGGTGATCAGGCCGGTCTGGGTATTGTTGCGGTTCAGGCCGATTGGCGAGATCTGGTAATTGGTCGAGTCCTGATAGGCGCTGGAGAACAGTCCGTCGAGCGTAAAGAGTGTATTGTCGTTGGGCTGCCACTGCACCGATGACGTGATGCCGATGCGGCTCTGATACAGTTCCTGGTGCGTCAGGCTCGGCAGTGCCGGGATCAGGACCGTCGAACCGGGGCCAGTGACCGTGCTCGAGGTGCTGCCGACCTTGGAGTTGGTGTCGGTGGTCACCCAGCCCTGTGGTGTATTGACCAAGGCGTAAGCCGCCGGATCGGATCCCGACAGCGCCGCGCAATAGGGTGCGTAGGTAATGTTCATGCCCGGAACCACGCCGTTGGCGTAAGGTGCGACGGCGCCGTTGCAGGCGGAGCCAGTGGGCGCGGCAAAGCCGTTACGGCCCTGCAGGCCGCCGGCCACGTTGTCGAAACCTTTCGCCGTCTTGGTGTCCCATTTGAAATCGGAGCCGCGATAGACGAAATCGGACTGGCCAGGACTGCGGCTGTAGGAATCGATGTTTTGGCTGCGCGAGCTGTAGGCCACCGACATCAGGACGCCGAGTCTGCCGCCGAAGAACGTGTCCGATGCGAGGCCTGTGATGCGCGGGTTGAACGCCTTGCCGTATTCGTAATAGGCGTTTTGCAGGCCGAGGATGAACTTCTCGCCGCCCATGTCGAAGGGGCGGGGTGTGTAGAGTTCGACGGTGGCGCCCAGCGAACCTTCTTCGGTTGCCGCGGATGCGGATTTCTGCACCTTCAGCGAGTTGAACAGTTCGGAAGCGAAGGTGTTGAAGTCGAAACCGCGGTCGCGGTTTGGCGAGTCGCCCGCGCTACTGGCGCCGGCGGTCGACAATGTCTCGAGACCATTCAACGTAACGCGGGTGAAGTTGCTGCCCAGGCCACGCACGGTGATAGTACGGCCTTCGCCGTTGTCACGGTCGACGGCGACACCCGGCAGACGTTGCAGCGCTTCGGCCAGGTTCGCGTCCGGAAATTTGGCGATGTCTTCGGCGTTGATGGCATCGACCATTTCATTGGATTGGAATTTGGTGTTAAGCGCGCTCTCCAACGCGGCGCGATAACCGGTGACAACCACGGTCTCCATCGGACCTTCCGGTCCGACCGCTGTTTCTTGCGCGTAAGCGCCGCACGTCAGTGCTGCCAATGCCGCGCCCGCCGCGAGCGAACGCCTGAACGTCATCATACGCCGGCCGCACGAATGCGAGCCGATCATTCTCGTAGACATCTGTCGCCTCCCCATCAGTATCAAAGCGGCCGTGTCTCACTCTCAGGTGGCACGGCCGGCTGTACTGCGTACGTGGTTACGTTTCCCCGGAATTGACACCGGTGTCACAAACGGTACTTTCACGTCCCGCGTGTGGTCAACCGACATTAAGTCGCAGTAATGTGCGGCGATTTGACGAAACTTACGTCAAACTTACATATATAACCCATTGATAAAATACATATTTCTGTTCATGCCACGCGCGTTACCCCTGTGATGCAGCCGTGCACCATCTGCACAAAATCGTAGCTATTAATAATATAAAGAAGCCCCACTCGCAGTACGGGTAGCACCGAGGCGAAGAGATTTTGGAATGCCGCTATAACGGCGCCATGACACCAATTCCGTCGCCGCAGATCGAAGCGGCGCTGCAACGGGCAGCGGTCCTCATGCAGCGCGGTCAATGGCCGCTCGCGGAGCAGGTACTCGCGCAAGTGCTGCAGGCCCACCCACGTGAACCCGATGCGCTGCAGCTGTTGGGCCGCGTCTGCGCAAGCCAGCGCAGGTTCACCGAAGCGGAAACGCTCTTCCGCCAGTCGCTCGCTGTGAGGCCGCAGCAGCCGGATGTGCAGGCGCATCTCGGTCGGCTCCTCGCCGCGACCGGCAGAAACGAGGAGGCCGTTTCTCTGTTGCGCGCGGCCGTGCGGGGGAAGCCAGACCTGTTCGAAGCTTTCCTCGCGCTGGCGCAAGTGCAGGTGAAGGCCGGCGACTTTACAAATGCCGAGAAGGATTTTCGTTCGGCATTGCGGTTGAATCCGGAATCCGTCGTTGCATTGTCTGGATTGGGTGCGCTGCTCAATGAGATGGGGCGGCCGGCGGACGGTGAAACGGCGCTGCGGACCGCGGCAGAGGACGCGGCCTGTACACCGGTGCTGCGCGCACGGATTGCCCACAATCTCGGCGTCTCGCTTGAGATGCAGGGTCTTTACGAGGAAGCGCTGGCGCAGTTCGACGCAGCGCTGACGCTGGTGCCGGATCAGCCGCTCACGGATCACAACCGCGCCAAGACGCTCGCTCATCTTGGCCGGAGTGAAGAGGCCGTCGATGCTTTCCGCCGCGCTGTCCTGCGCGATCCGATGAATGTCGAGGCGCATAAGGAGTTGAACGCCCTGTTGTACCGTCTCGGTAGGGACGCCGAATTCCTGGCGTCCTATGACGAGGCCTTGAACCGCGCGCCCGAAGCGGGCGCGCTTCTTTTGCAGAAGGGCGGCTTTCTGATCCGCGCCGAACGTTTCGAAGAAGCCCGCGAATGCTTCGCGCGCGTTGCCGCGCTGGCGCCGGACAGCGCTGGCCCGCAAAACGGCCTGGCGCTGGCGTTCGCTGGTCTCGGGCAACTCCACCAATCGATCGCCGCTTATGAGAAGTCCCTGACGCTTCGGCCAGACGATCTGTCGACGAAAGTCAATCTGGCGTGCAGCCTGCTGCAGGCGGGCGAGGCGAAGCGCGCTTTGCAGCTCACCGACGAGGTCGCGGCGAAACTGCCATTCGACCAAAGCACGTTGGCGGTTCATGAACTGGTGCTACGCGCCAATAACGATCCGCGCGCCGGACATCTCGCCGATTACGAGCGGCATGTCCAAATCTTCGATCTGGAACCGCCGCCAGGCTTTTCGTCCATGGCGGATTTCAACGCTGCCCTGAGCGTGCATCTCGACACGCTGCACACCGACCTGCGCGAGCATATCGACCAGACGTTGCGACGCGGTACGCAGACCAGCGAGTCGCTGCTTAACAGCGGCAACGAGTTGGTGCGAGCGCTGCGTCTGCGCATCGCCGACGCCGTCACCGATTATATCGCGCGCATGACGGACGATGACGATCACCATCCGCTGGCTGGACGCCGCACTGATGGATTTGCTTTCGCCGGATCGTGGTCGTCACGGCTGCGCGATCACGGCTTTCACACCAACCACATCCATCCTCGGGGCTGGATCAGTTCCTGCTATTACGTGGCGGTTCCCGACGCCGTCGCCGACGAAACGGCGAAGCAGGGTTGGATCAAGTTCGGCGAGCCGTCCTTCGCCACCGCCTTGCGCGAACCGGTGCGCCGCGCCGTCCAGCCTGTTCCGGGAAGGCTGGTGTTGTTTCCATCCTACATGTGGCACGGCACGATTCCGTTCCACTCCGCAACCGCCAGGACCACAATCGCCTTCGATGCCGTCCCGACGTGACTGATCGTCAGAACCTGATCCGAAGCGAACCTGTCCACGCCCCGTATTGCGAGTCTGCGCGCCCGACATTGGCGTCATAATGCGCAGACAATGTGGCGTTGTCGCTGACATCGACCTCGGCACCGATGCCGAGTTCGGCCCAGGCGCCGCCATGTTGTGCCAGGGCAAACGACATCACCGCGCTTGGCGCGTTGACGAAGTTGGTTTGCACAGTACCGCTGGTGCCCGCCGCATTGTCGACCACGAAGGCATGTAGCATTGGCTTGAGAAGCGTTGAGCCGATTTGCACGCTGCCATAGGCGTCGACGCCGGCCCGCAGATCGAACTCCCGTTCCGCGTAGCCGTCCACAGTCATCGCTGCGGCGCCGCCAGTCTCCGTGTATTTCCCGATTTCCGAACGCTGAAATTCCAGACCGACGGCTGGCGCCAGTCGCACGCCGCTGAGGTCGTAATATTTGCCGACCTGCAGACCGAACGCCGGAGCGCTGCCGTCCGTATGGCCCGCCAGATGGAATGTCGTGGCGCCGACCACCACGTCGCGGCGGGTACGGATCGCCTGCACGGAACTGCCGGCATAACCGCTGGCGAACCAGTCGTTGCCGTCATAGCGCCCATAGACCACACCCTGGGTGGAGTTGGTGTTGGTGGTCGACGGCGTATTCCTCAGTACGGCCGAACCTTGGGCCAGCGCCAGCGCAACGCCGGCGCGGAAATGGCCGGAGAGTGGCAGGTCGATGCCGCCGCTGACGACAAATCCGTCGACATTCGCTTTGCCGCCGCCGCCGCCGATCACCACAGAGCCGTCGAGCGATGACCCGGACAGGAAACCGCCCATGCCTTTCGGCAGGTCGATTGCGCCGCCGGCGCTGGTCGTCTGTGCCGGCGTCGGCGACGCCGCGTAGGGCGATGACGCCGGACCGCTGTCGAACTGTCCAAGGCCCGCCAGCAGATCGCGCGTCTGCAGAGAACCGACCGAGGAATTTTGTGCCAGCTGCAGCGCACTTGTCTGCACGTGGAACGTCGAGTCGCCGCTATTCTGCGGCGCCATCTCTCCCAGATGCTGCCAGAGGAAGCCGGTGAAGCCCTGCAGCATCATGTTGCTGACCAGTGGCAAGGCGCGCGCATTATCCGGCGCCAGATTTTCGAGCGCCGTGGAAAGTGTGCCGCCGCTCAGCGGATCGATGGCGTCGAACAGCGCTATCAGATCGTTGTAATTGGTACCGCGCGCGGTATCCAACGCGTTGCCGATTTGCAGCTGGTCAGTCGTCGCATTGGTGAGCTGCGACGCGAAAGTGGCCGCATCCATCGTTACCACGGCTTCCTGATAGGCGCTGGCGCCTGAGCCGACGGTGACGACGCTGACTGCCGGATAAAGCACGCCGGGGATGGTGTCCGGTACGTGGTCGAAGCTGCCGGTGATCGTATCGCCGGTGGCGAATATGCCGGTCGCCTTGTATTGCGGCACGAAGCCGCCGACCGGCGTGAACACCGCGGTACCACCGAGCGAGAGCTGCCCGTAAACATCGAGCCGGTCGATGGCGGTCGGGCTCATATCGATGAGCAATCCCGAACCGCTGGAAAGAATGACGTTGCCCCAGACCGTCAAATTCCCCGTCGTTCCGACGGTGCCCGGTGCGATAGCCCCCAGCACGGCGGTGGTATAGGGCGCGGTGACCGAGCCCGAGCCCGACAGCACGCCGCCCATCAATGCAATATCGCCGATGCTGACATATTGGCCGTCGACCCGGAAATTGCCGGCATACATCGTGGTGTCGATCAGCGACGCCAGATTGCCGTTTGGACCGATGGTCAGTCCGGTTTGGGCGCCGTTGATCGTCAGCCTGTCCACGATGGCGGTGTTGTTGTCGAGCGTCGTGGTCCCGGCCTGCCACAGCGTCACATCGTAGTAGCGTGCCGGCGAATTGGTTGCCGGATTGCCGTTGGTGTCGTTCGGTACGAAGTTCGATGAACCGGGTGCGCCCTGGACGACTTCTCCACCGACTGTGGCGCTGCCTTCTGCAGGCGTCGCCGCCGTCGACATGGTGAAGCCGCGTGACGCGAGCATCGCATACATCTGGTCCGATGAGGGTGCATTTCCCGTGTCGGCAACCGCACTGTTGAGCAGAGCGGAAGCCGCTACCAGGGCCGGGCCGCCGGAAAGCGTGTTGGTCGTCAGGCTTGCGCTTGCCGGATAGATGGTCTCGACGCCGGTCGCGATGTCCACGCAGTCGTTGTAGAAGCAGACATTGCCGAATTTCGGCGCGTTTACGCTGCTGCCGGTGGGCGTTCCCTGGGCCGGCGTGGTCGGCAACGCGTTCACCAGTTGGCCGTTCACAATGGTCACGTAGTTCGGGTCGAGATTCATCACCCAGTGGTTCGGGTCGAACCAGTCGCCGTTGCCCGCTTTGGCCGAGACGTATTTGTAGGGATTGTTGGCGATGATCCAGTCCCAGAAGAGATAAAGCGGCTGGTAGAACGATGTCGTGCCATAGCTGGAACTTGGTTGCCCGTAATAGAACCTGTCGCCTCCCGACAGCACGGCCGCGATGACCGGCGTCGAAAAGAGCTGGTCGACGATCAGCGGGCCGCCGGAGTCGCCGGGCGCGGTAATGCCTTCCTTCTGCAGTGCCGCGTCGTGGAAGATGTTGAAATCATACGCGTTGGCCTGTGCCGTGCCGTAGAGCGGATCGTTAAAGTCCATCATGTACAGGTTCTGCGGTAGTCCGTCCGGCGACCCGAACAGGAATGTGTCCTGATCGTCCAGCGAGCCGAGCACGCTGATGGTGTTCTCCGCGACGCGACGGCGGTAGTCGATGCCGCCGCTAGCGCCCGTCGTGCCGGTGCCGTTTATGCCGTAGCCAACGATCGTGGCATGGGTTGGTCCGCTGAGCGGCGAGAACAGCAGTGTCCAAGTCGGTATGCCGGTGACCGGCGTATCGAGCGCCGCCATCGCGATATCAGATTGCAGGAAGTTGTTGCCGACTCCGAGCGTGCAGCAGTTCGTGTCGTAAACAACGTAATTTGAATTGTAGGCGTAGTCCTGCGGCCGCGTCAGATCCTTGGGACCGCCTGAGATGCCGTTGAGCCAGTGGCCGATGGCGGAATTGCCAGATTGATTGTTGTTGGCGTTGAAGAAAAATCCGATCGGAAGACCGCCGAAGGCCGAGCCGTAGGCCGTGTTGGGTTGAAAGGCCGTCTCGTCCGGCGTTTCGTTTACGCAGTGTGAGGCGAAGATCACGGTTCGCGGGTTGATCAGCGTCGCCGTGCACAGACCGATGAAGCCGTTCTGCTCGTCAACCACCATCTGTCCCACGCCGGTGATGTTGGTCGGATCGACAAGCTGGGCCGGCGTGTAATTGTCGTTGCCGACGATGGCATGCGCCGGCTGCGACAGCAAAGCCGCTGCTGCAGCGACGCCGAAAAGCGCCGATGTCGCGCGCAAAGAATGCTTAAAGCGCAAAATATTGTTTTTTGACATGATGAAGTCCCCCGACCCCGCATCGCCGCAACTGTAACGCCGCATCTATATGGCTACAATTGGCGGCTTCATTGCCGGCCATTCCGCTGGCGGCATGCGCCTTTTGCGCAACGCCTGGTGATAAATGTCCACAGTTGCATTGGGTAATTAGCGTCATGCAAAGGCACGTCGGACAGGTGCCCTCGGCAATTAAGTTGTCGTGGAGACCCGCGATTAAGCTGCTCCACGTTCCGCGACGAAAATCGCGTCCCGCAGGATCGAGCCCGTCAGGTGCCGGAAATCAGCGTGCTTTGCCCAGAGGATGCGCCTTGCTCCACGCTTCGTAAGCCGTCAGCGCCTTCTTCGGGTCTGCGTTGTACCAGGAATATCCGTTGCGCCGCTCCAACGTCAGCTCGTTGACGTCGTTGTGGATGGTCTTGTCCCGGTCGCCGAACACAGGCCGCGAGGGCTCGCCGTCATAGAACCGCGCCCAGATCGGACCGGCGCCGGACTGCACCACGAGGTGGCGGCCGCCCGGCGCGTCACGGTTCGTATAGACGTAGCCATAGACAGCGGCCTTCTTGAGGAACGTCACGCCCGCGCGGATCGCCGTCTGAAGCGTCGCCGACGGATGCGGCAGTGACATCAGGTAAACCAGCAGATCCGCGCTTTCCTCGGAAGACAGCACCGCCGGTTCGAAATTACGCGCCGCCACGGGCTTCAGGGTCAGAGCGTCGTGCTGCTGCGCCCAGATCGTGAGATGACCGTCCACTTTCACCTGGGTCGCTAGGATGCAGTCGAGCGCATGACGCGCCGCTGCGGCCGCCTTGGCGCGCAGGGCTGCGGACACGAAATTGTAGTCGCCGTCCTCGTTCTCGGCGACGTCGGTGAGCAATGCGGCGGCGAGCGTCACCGCATCGTCGTTGTAAGTGATCGCGTCGTGATAGCCGCCTTCCAGCGGCCACACTTGCGGCCAGCCGCCATTGGGGAACTGCGCTTCGAGAAGATAGCGGATACCGCGGACGAAACTGTCGCGATAGGCGTCGCCGTCAGGACTGGGCGTCGCCTTCGCCACCAGCGCGAGGAAGTGCAGTTCCGTGGTGGTGGCATTGTTGTCCAGTGTACCGACATAGTTCCAGTCGGCCTCCTTCGGCGTATCGAAGTCGCCGGGTGCCAGATAGTGCGAGATGTTGTTCGGCACATAGGCCTGGCCGGGCTGCCGCAGCGGCCCGCTGCGGTCCTGGTTCTTGCCCCAGCCGCCGGCCGGCGTCTGAAAACTGACGATCTCGTCGGCCACATGCCGTGCCTCGGGCGTGCCGTACCACGCGGCATCGCGATCGAGCGGCATGCCGTCATGGCGCGCGTCCTCCGCCGGCGGCGCAGGCACTGGCATTCCAGGTTTGCGTTCGGCGGCAAGGGCCGCCTTGTCGGCGACGCGCTGCGCTTCGGAGCGCTTCAGATAATCGAGCCATGCTGTGCGTCGTTTGGCGGGCAGGGTGGCGATCCGCTCGGCGGTAATCGACTGTGCCGGCTGGCTCACGCCGACGACGGCCGCCCGGGCACCGCCGCACAGGGCAATTCCGAGCAATGATACGCAAAGAGCGATCGGCAGACGTTTCATGAAATCCTCCTGCAAGACGCCGCAGCTTATCCTAGCTCTCGATCATGCGCGGTCGCTGCTCGCTTTTAGCGCAGGGTGATGATAATTGCTACCGGTGTCATTCATATCGCTTTAGTCGCTACGGCTTGTCGCAAGGCCTTAGAGTTGTGGCGGACATGAGGGGGAAATCTGTGGCGCTAATGGGCGCGGCGGTTGTTTCCGGCCATGGTCTGCCGGTGCTTCTTTGATGGCGCATGCAGTGCGGCGCGGATGCGCCGGTGTCCGCCAATCACGAAATAGATCACCCGCAAGATCAGCCAGATCGGCAGCACCGATGCGATCTCGATGTCTGCCATCCAGCGCAGCATTGCGCTGTCGAGGTCTATGTCGGCGACCGATCCGACGCCGAAGGCCAGCACCAGCCAGAGAAAGAAGAACAAGCCGGCGACTATCGCCGCCGTCGCGAGTGCCGTTTTCTCTGGCCAGTGCAGGCGCCGGCTCAGGAGGACGCGCCGCCGGTGATGACCGTCACCGCTCGGCGGTTCTTGGCCCAGCAGGCTTCGGTCGATTCGGCGCAGATCGGACGCTCTTTGCCGTAGGAGATGGTGTCGATGCGGCCTGTCGAAACGCCGAGGCTGGTGAGGTATTCCTTCACCGCGTCGGCACGCCGTGCGCCGAGCGCCAGGTTATACTCGCGCGTGCCGCGTTCGTCGCAGTTGCCCTGGATCGTGACGCGCACGGAAGCGTATTTTTGAAGCCAGGTCGCCTGCCGTTGCAGGATGGCCTTGTCGCCTTCCTGGAGACTGGAGCTGTTGTAATCGAAATGGATCGTGTCGCCGACATTGGTCTGCAGGTCTTGTTCGCTGCCGGGCACGATGGACGACTGCACCTGCGGCGCGGCCGCCGGCGGCGGCGCGCTTTGCGCAACCTCGGCCGGTTTTGTGCTGCACCCTGCCAGAAAAAGAACGACGCAGACGCCGGCGAGGCGTCCGTGCTTCAGATAGCCATACATTACGTAATCCCCTTAAGAACGCGCGACTGCGGTCCGGCAGCGGCCAATCCGCTGCCATGCTTTGAAGGTCTTCCGATGAAGATCGAGAACAGAGCTCCGCGGCCTTGCTGACCCGCCGTCTCCAAAGATGCGTGTGGATATATCTCACCGACGGTATATGCCGTGCTCTGACTATTGTCAGACGTGATAGGTTACATTTTTGATATCTGGTCGAACGAAGCGCCGGGGGCAGGGCGGGGGTGTCTGTGTCGTCTAAGTCTTCCGCCGGGGCACGATTGCCCGAGATCCGGGCGCGCGCTTTCGAGCGCGGACGCCATCCGCAAATGGCAGCCGACAACCTTCTGTCGCAGAAGCAGCAAGCCGAGCTTCGAGGCATCGCCGTCGCGGTTGAGTACGAACACGAGGGGACGGTCATATTTTCTGAAGGGGAGGACGCCCGCTTCGTCTATCTGGTGGCGGACGGGGTGATCCGGATCGGACGAACCTCCGACGGAGGGCGGCGGCAGATCCTGGCCTTCATGCTTCCCGGCGACTTGTTGGGCCTGCCGGATGCCGGCTCCTACGTGAATTCCGCTGACGTGGTGTGCCCGTCCGTACTGTATCGTATTCCCTGGGCCAAACTGCGTGATCTCATGACGCGTGAGCCTTCTCTCCAGCACAATTTTCTGGTCAAGGTCGCGCATGATTTTCGTGAGGCGCAAAGGCGTATTGTGATGTTGGGGCAGCAGAATACCTATCAGCGTCTCGCATCGTTCCTGCTCGACTTCATTCAGCATCCGGCCTTTTTCGACAAGGCGGACCGTTGCCTGACGCTGCCGCTGTCGCGGTTCGACATGGCGGATTATCTCGGCACGGCGCCCGAGACGGTGGCGCGGGGCTTCCTGCGGCTGGAGCGCGACGCCTTGGTCCGCCGTGTAACGTCGCGGATCGTTGAAATCATTGACGTTGATGGCTTGCGCAGGCTGCAGATGCGGAAACGGCGCGCGGAGACCTGAAGCGCCGACCCAATTCCGCATTGTTAATGTTGTCGATTTTCACCGTGTTCTGGTGGATGCTCCCTGTTGGGGAGGCTGATGCCATGCACGACGCCATCGCTCCGGAAAGGCTCTCGCGGGTCTATACCGCTCTCGCTCATCGCTACGATCTTCAGCACGGCCTTTTGACCGCGCACAGCGATGAACGCGGCCGCCGTCTGGTAGTCGAACAGGCAGTACGCCCCGGTGACAAAGTGCTCGACGCCGGTGCCGGTACCGGCAGCACATCGCTGCTGGCGGCCGAACGGGTGGGCGCAAGCGGGCACGTCACATTGTTCGATTTCAGTGACGGCATGTTGGATGTCGCGCGCCAACGCATGCAAGCACGCGGGCTGGCGGGACGAGTCGATTTCATGTCCGGCGACATGCTGGCATTGCCGTTTTCCGACGGGATGTTCGACACGGTGTTGTCGACCTACAGCATCTGCCCGCTCTTCGATCAGGTGGCGGGCGCCTTGGAATTCTATCGCGTCCTGAAGCCCGGCGGACGCTTGGGCGTCGCTCATTCGGTTTCGCCGGAAGGGCGCTTCATGCGCCGGCTCGCCGACGCGCTCGAGGGCGCCGCGTGGCGCTACCCGGGGATCACCATGGGCTGCCGGCCTGGCTCCGTCCTTCCCGCGCTGGAACGAGCCGGCGCTCGCGTGCTGTTCGAGCGCCGGCTTGGTGTTCCGATCTTTCCGTTTCTCGTCTTCGTGGCCGAGAAACCGGTCTAGGCGTACCCGACGATCGGATGCGGCACATAGGGCGCTTCCAGTTTGGCGATCTCCTCCGCCGTCAGTGTCAGCGACAAAGCTGCGACGGCGTCTTCGAGATGTTGCGGCTTCGAGGCGCCGACGATCGGCGCCGTGATCACGCTCTTCTGCATCACCCAAGCCAACGCCACCTGCGCCCGCGGCACGCCGCGCGCCTTGGCGACCTCGGCCACCGCTTCCACGATCTTGCGGTCGGCATCCTGCGCCGCGTTGTAGAGTGTGTTGCCGAAGATGTCGTTGTTCTGCCTCTCGCTGGTCTCGTCCCAGTCGCGCGTCAGCCGTCCGCGCGCCAGCGGGCTCCACGGGATGACGCCGATGCCCTGGTCTTCGCAGAGCGGCAGCATCTCGCGCTCTTCTTCCCGATGCAGCAGGTTGACGTGGTTCTGCATGCTGACGAACTCGCTCCAGCCGTTGAGGCGCGAGACATAGAGCGCCTTGGTGAACTGCCAGGCATGCATCGACGAGGCGCCGATATAGCGTGCCTTGCCCGCCTTCACCACGTCGTGCAGCGCCTCGAGCGTTTCCTCGATGGGTGTTTTGTAGTCCCAGCGATGGATCTGGTAGAGGTCGATATAGTCCGTGCCCAGGCGGCGCAGGCTGTTGTCGATCTCGGCCATGATCGCCTTGCGTGACAGACCGGCGCCGTTCGGTCCGGGCCGCATGCGGTTAAAGACCTTGGTGGCGAGCACCACCTCCTCGCGCTTGGCGAAATCCTTGATGGCGCGGCCGACGATCTCCTCGGAACTGCCGTCGGAATAGGTGTTGGCCGTGTCGAGGAAGTTGATCCCCATCTCCAACGCTGCTTTGATCAGCGGCCGGCTCTTCTCTTCGCTGAGCGTCCAGTTGTGCATGCCGCGGTCGGGCTCGCCATAGCTCATGCAGCCTAGGCATAGCGGCGATACTTCCAGGCCGGTTTTTCCAAGTTTCACATATTTCATCGTCACGCCGCCTCTCTTGCCTGTTTGTCGAGCGCCGCGAATTCCGCATCCGACAAGGTCAGCGCAGCGGCAGCGACATTCTGTACCAGATGCTCGGGATTGGCCGTACCCGGAATCGGCAGCATCACCTTCGAGCGCTTCAGCACCCAGGACAGCGCCACCTGCGCCGGTGTTGCCTTTAGTTTCTCTGCGAGCGCGCTGAGAATGGTGCCGGGCTTCGCCAGGGCGCCTGCTGCCAGCGGGAACCAGGGGATGAAGCCGATGTTCTGCTGTTCGCAGAAATCGAGCACGGCCTCGCTCTTGCGGTCGACCAGATTGTACTGGTTCTGCACGGTGGCGACGGGGAAATGCTTCTGCGCCGCCTTGATGTCGTCGACGCTCACTTCGCTGAGTCCGGCGTGGCGTATCAAGCCTTCCTTCTGCATGGCGGCGATGACACCGAACTGCTCGTCGCGCGGCACTTTGGGGTCGATACGGTGCAGCTGCCACAGATCGATGCGTTCCACCTTCAGGCGACGCAGGCTCATCAGCACGCATTGGCGCAGATATTCCGGCCGGCCGACCGGCTGCCAGATGCCCGGCCCATGCCGTGTCAGCCCGCCTTTGGTGGCGATCAGCAGCCCTTTATACGGATGCAGGATATCGCAAAGCATATCCTCGCTGACGAACGGCCCATAGGCGTCCGCCGTGTCGATGAAATTGACGCCGAGCTCCGGCAGCAGCCGCAGTGTCTCGCGTGACGCCTCGTGATTTTCCGGTTCGCCCCAGATTCCGTTGCCGGTGATGCGCATGGCGCCGAAGCCCAGTCGGTTGACCGTGATGTCGCCCCCGACCTTGAACTGACCTGACGCTGTGGCTGATGGTTTCTCTGACATGGATGATCTCCTGGTTGCTGGTCTGGTCTGAGGACTGGGCTACCGTCCCTTATTGTTTCACCGTATCTCGCCGATGTTGAGGTATTTGAGCTGCAGAAATTCCGCCAGGCCGTGATGCGAGCCTTCACGTCCGATGCCTGATTGCTTGATGCCGCCGAAGGGAGCGCTTTCGACCGAAAGGAAGCCGGTGTTGATGCCGACCATGCCACACTCCAGTTGCTCGGCGACGCGCCAGGTACGGGCGAAGTCGCGGCTATAGAAATATCCCGCCAAGCCGTATTCGGTGTCATTGGCGATGCGGATTGCGTCGGCTTCATCCGTGAAGCGCGTCAGGCCCGCCACAGGCCCGAAGGTCTCTTCCTGCATCATCGCCATGCTCGTGGTGACACCGGACAACACCGTTGGCTCGAAGAAGCGGCTGCCCGCCGGATTGGTTTTTCCTCCGACCAGAAGTTCCGCGCCTTTGTCGAGCGCGTCGGCGACATGCGCCTTCACCTTGGCGATCGCCGCGTCGTTGATCAGCGGTCCGATGGTGACGCCCGGCTCGAAGCCGTTGCCGAGTTTGAGCTTCTTCACCTCTTCGACAAGGCGGCGGGCGAACGCGTCATAGATGCCCGTCTGGATCAGGAAGCGATTGGTGCAGACGCAGGTCTGGCCGGAGTGACGATATTTGCTGAGCATCGCGCCCGCGACCGCCGCCTCCAGATCGGCATCGTCGAAAACGATGAAGGGCGCGTTGCCGCCAAGTTCGAGCGACAATTTCTTGATGGTCGGCGCGCATTGCGCGGCCAGCAGCCGTCCGGTCGCCGTCGAACCGGTGAAGGACAGTTTGCGCACGGCGGTGTTGCTGCAAAGCTCGAGGCCGATTTCCTTCGGCTCGCCGGTCACCACATTGAACACGCCCGCCGGTACGCCGGCTTGTTCCGCCAGAGCGGCGAGCGCCAGGGCCGAAAGCGGCGTCGCCTCGGCAGGTTTCAGCACGACGGTGCAGCCGGCGGCCAGTGCGGGTGCCGCCTTGCGTGTGATCATCGCGGCGGGAAAATTCCACGGCGTGATGCAGGCTACCACGCCGATGGGCTGGCGCAGCACGACGATGCGGGCGTCGCCTTTGGGTGAAGGAATGGTCTCGCCATAGACGCGCCGCGCTTCCTCGGCGAAGAAGCGCACGAAAGAAGCGGCATAACGGATCTCGCCGCGCGCCTCCGGCAGCGGCTTGCCTTGCTCGGCCGTCATCAGCCGCCCGAGGTCTTCCTCGTTCCGCAGCATCAGCTCGTACCAGCGCATCAGGATGTCGCCGCGCTGCTGCGCGGGCATGGCGGCCCAGGGCGCAAAGGCCTCATTCGCCGCCGCGATCGCCCGCCTCGTTTCCGCGGCGCCCATCAAGGGTACTTCGGCGATCACTTTGCCGCTGGCGGGATCGCTGACCGGGAATCTGCGTTCGTTGTCGGCGTCGCACCATACGCCGCCGATCAGGCCGCGGTTGCGAAAGAGCGGGTTGCGATCTTGAATCG
Organism: Alphaproteobacteria bacterium; assembly: GCA_028865545.1. Classification (GTDB taxonomy): domain Bacteria; phylum Pseudomonadota; class Alphaproteobacteria; order Micropepsales; family Micropepsaceae; genus Rhizomicrobium. The sequence goes on from JAGWJY010000015.1 coordinate 37,999, forward strand.
CCTTGGCGGCGTCAGTCATGTCGTTCTCCACAGATGTCGTGGCGGTGAACCGAGATATCCGTATGGACCTATCTTACGCCGCGGCGGTCGGCGCGCCTGCAAGATTTTCCTGCAGATCGTCATTGGCCATGGTCAGGATCGGCCGGCCGGCCGCGGCCCAGGCTTCGATGCCGCCGAGCAGCGGCCTGATCTTGCGGAACCCGGCATCTTTCAGATGTTTTGCCGCCGTCGCCGCGGATTCCTCGTTGGGACACGAACAATAGACGATGACGTCGATGTCGCGTGGGAAGCCGGCGAGAGCGGTCACGGCTTCCGAGGGATGCGCGAACACCGCGCCGGGAATGATGCCTTGCTCGTAACGTGTCAGGTCGGAACGTACGTCGAGAATGAGCGGCGTCTTGCCGCCGTCGATCATCTGCGCCAATTCGTCGACCGAAATGCGGTCCATGCGCAGGCGGCGAATGAAGCTTTGCCGCTGCCACCATTTTCCCGCCAGATAGAGCGCCAGCGCGGCGGCGATGATGATGACGCCCACTTCGCCCAATGTTGCGAGCGTGTTAAGCACGTCGGCGATGGCGTGATGGAACAGGCTGCCCAGCATCACCGCGATGCCGACATAAAGCGCGGCGCCGATGCCGTCGAAGAGGAAGAAACCGGCGGGGCTCACCGCCGCGGAGCCGGCGAGCGCGATGCTCACCGTACCCAGGCCGGGAACGAGTTTGGCCACCACCAGCGATGACGGTCCGATTCTGGCGGAAAGGGACTCGGTCTGTCGCACGCAGGAATCCGGCGACAGAGAAATCCGGCAGAGCAATCCCAGCAGGCGCCGGCCATGGCGCCGGCAGGCGTAGTACCAGGCGCTGTCGGCGATCAACGCGCCCGCGACGCCCGCCGCGAAGATCTGCGCCAGCCGCTCGTCGCTGGTGCTCAGCGCCGCCGCGATCAGCAGCGTGGGGTAGGTCGGGATCGGCAGGCCGGCCTGATTGAGCAGGACATTGAGGAATACGACGACGAGGCCATATCGCTCGATGAGGAGTACGACATGCTCCATCGTTCGGTCCTGTCCCCTGACTTGCGGCCAATACTATCGTGTTTACGGAGATGGTCGCTTCCCCGCCCCAATTCAACCCTTTGGATTTTGATGGAATTCAGCGCCGATTTTACAGCCTGTGCGACGACAATTCCGCCGCGTGAAATCTCAGCCCTCCGACAGCCACTTCGCCAGGTCTTCGGCCTTCGGTACGCCGCCCGCATGCACCACCTTGCCGTTGATGACGAGGCCAGGCGTCGCCGCGATGCCATAGCCGGCGATGAGGGCGGCGTCCGTCACCTTCTCGAGGCTGATGTCGATGCCCAATTTCTTGGCTTCGGTATGCACCATTTCGGCCGTTGTCTGGCAGCGCTTGCAGCCTGAGCCGAGCACTTTGACATGTTTCATGGCGTGGTCCTTCAAATCACGAGAACAGGGCGTTGAACAAAAAGCCCACCGCCAGAATGCCGATACCCACCACGCCGGCGAACACGGCAATCAGGCGGATGGTCAGCACCTTGCGCAGGATGATCATCTCCGGAAGCGACAGCGCGGTCACGCTCATCATGAAGGCGAGGGTGGTACCCAGTGCCGCACCCTTGCCGAGCAGCGCCTCGACGACCGGGATAATCCCGGCCGCGTTGGAGTACATCGGAATGCCGAGCACAACCGCGGCGGGCACCGACCACCAGGCATCGCGGCCCATGATCGAGGCCAGCAGGCCTGCCGGCACATAGCCGTGGATGAAGGCGCCGACCGCAATACCGGCCGCCACCCAGAGCCACACCTTGCCGACGATGTCCTTAACCGCCTCGATGCCGGCCTTGATGCGATCGATAGTCGTGATCGTCGCGGCGGGAATGTCCGCGCTGGCGGAGCGCAGATTGCGCACCCAATCCTCCAGCCAGCCTTCCAGATGCAGCCGCCCGATCGTCCAGCCCGCGACGATGGCGATGGCGAGTCCGAAGGCGAGATAGGTCAGCGCCACCTGCCAGCCGATCAGGGCGAACAGCAACCCGAGCGCCACTTCGTTGACCATCGGCGCGGCGATCAGGAAGGAGAACGTCACGCCGAGCGGCACGCCGGCCGAGACGAAGCCGAGAAACATCGGCACGGCGGAGCAGGAACAGAACGGCGTCACGATGCCCAGGCTCGCCGCCGCCACATTGCCGATGCCTTCATTCTTTCCGGCGAGCAGCGCACGGGTGCGTTCCGCCGAAAAGAAGCTGCGCACCACGCCCATGGCGAACACCACCAGCGTCAGCAACATCAGCACCTTCGGCGTCTCATAGATAAAGAACGCCGCGGCTCCGCCCAGCCGGCTCGCCGCCGCCAGCGGCAGCAGCGACACGATCCAGGCCGACAGCGGCGCCAGCACGCCGTAGAGCACGAACCACAGGAGGACGAAGGCCGCCGTCGCCGCGATCCAAAGCGTCGGGTTTTTTGCGCGGTGCGCGACGATGTCCGTGCTCATGCCGCCTTCTTCTTGTTTTCGCCCAGCGCCGCGATGACGGCGTCGACGATGGCCGTCACTTCGCGGCCGAGCGCCGGATTGCGCCGGTAGCGAACCCATTGCGCGTCGCGCCGGTCGACGACCAGGCCGGCCTGTTTGAGCACGCCCATGTGGCGCGACATGCGCGACTGCGTGGCGCCGAGCTGCCGCATCATCTCGCAGACGCAGTGCTCCTCACCGTCCCACAGCAACCGCAGTGCGCCGAGACGCGTGGGATCCGACAGGGCAGCCAACACCAGGGAGATTTGAGTCATGCTAATATCCGCTTATGCGCAACAACGCATATATTAGACCAGCAAAGGGTGCCGGTCAATTCGGCCAAGTTGCCGCAGTATCCTGCCGCCGCAAGCTTGTCCCCCGGGTGCAATGCGGTTATGTGTGCGGCCCGTCTTTTGGACCCGCAAACCCATGCCTCTGCTGCGCTTTCTGCCGAACGTGCCGAACATCGATTTCATTGGGGCGCGCTATTACGCCTTCGCGGTGGACGGGTTGCTGCTGCTGGTCACCATCGTGTCGATCGCCATCCATGGCTTCAACCTGGGCATCGACTTCACCGGCGGCGTGTCCCTGCAGGTGAAGTCCGCGCAGACCATCGATGTCGGCAAGGTGCGCGAGGAAGTGCAGAGCCTGCATTTCAACGACGAGGGGATTCAATATCTTGGCGGCGGCCAGTGCGACACGCCGGTGAATTCCTGCGTGCTGATCCGCGTACAACCCAAAGACGGACAAAGCGGCGAAGCCGCCGAGGCCCAGATCAAGTCGGTGCTCGGCAAGGCCTATGAATTCCGCAGCGCCCAGGTGATCGGTCCCAAGGTCTCGGGAGAGCTGTTCCGCAGCGGTATCTACGCCACCATCCTGGCCATTATCGCCATCGCCATCTGGGTGGCGGTGCGGTTCGAATGGCAATACGGCATCAGTGCGGCCATCGCCACGGGCCACGACGTCCTGGTGACCGCCGGCCTGTTCTCTCTCCTGCATTGGGATTTCACGCTGACGAGCATCGCCGCGCTGCTGACGCTGGCCGGCTATTCGATCAACGACACGGTGGTGGTGTTCGACCGGATTCGTGAGAACCGGCGAAAATACAAGCGCATGCCGTTGACCGAGTTGATCAATCTGTCGACCAACCAGATGCTGTCGCGGACCATTCTCACCTCGGTGGCGACCGCGATGTCGATCCTGCCGCTGCTGCTGTTCGGCGGTCCGTCGCTGTTCGAGTTCACCGCCGCGATCCTGTTCGGCATCGTGGTCGGCACCTTCTCGTCGGTCTATGTCGCTTCGGCGTTGCTGATCTATCTGCCTGCACCGGCCGGCGCCATCGACACGCCCGCGCCGGCGGTGAGCGCATAGCAAAATAGCGAATAGGGGGCTTCCCTATTCGCTATTCGCGATTTCGCTGTTTGCTTTTTTTACAGCGGGAACCAGTCGCGCTTTGCGGTGTATTCGTCGTATTGCACATTGACGCCCGCGCGCAGGCCGACGCCGGTGCGCATCGGCGCCAGCGTCACGCCGCCCGAGCGCTGATACATCACGCTGATGCCGGCGACGTAATAGATCGTGCCTTCCACGCCGGGGAACCGCTGCCACATCCGCTCTTCGTCCTTCAGATTGTAGACCAGCGTGAAGCACTTGGAGGCGTTGCCGCCGACGTCGAAGCCGACCGACGGGCCGCGCCAATAGACTTTCTTCGGCGCGAAGTTCTTGCGGATCAGCCAGCCGGAGCCGTAGCGCAGGCCGACGACGAAAGCGCCGGAGCCCTCATTGCCTTTGATGTAGGCGTCGGGTTGGCCCAGATCCTTGAAGATGTGCTGCACCGCCTTGGCGACCGCCTCGGTGGTGACGCCGAAGAAGTCGGAGGCGGCATGGGTGATTTCGTCTGCCGTGTAGGTGGCATCGGCCGTATCGTCGGCAAAGGCCGGGGCTGCAACAAATCCGAATGCCGTTGCGGCTGCGCCGGCAATCAAAGTGCGCCTTTTCATCAATCGGTACTCCTCTCGAATCACGCGACCCCTACGGCGTGCAGCATCTCCCAAAACTGCTGCGCGTGCGAGCCGTCATTGCTCTTGCCCCAACGGCGCCCATCGCGCCGGTGGTTTCCAAGAGGGGACACAGATGTTGTGGGGATTCTGTGGCAAGGATGTGTCGAAAGCCCGGTCGCCTGTGACAAGGAAAGGACGCAGTTTCCCGCAACAACGGCTTGTACAAAGGTTGCGGAGCGGTAAGGTCCGCGTCATGAGCGAACCAGACGACAAGCCGCCGGTGAAGAGCACGCCCCTGGGTGTTGCCGGCTGGATCGCGCTGGTTGTTCTGGTGGGTTTCCTCGGCGTCTCGATTCTTTATGCGATCCACGCCTGGACGGCCCTGTCGAATGTGCCGATGAGCGGCATGGGTTGGTTCTTTCTGGCGCTCGGCGTGATCGTTACCTTCGCCGTGGGCGCCGGACTGATGTTTCTCGTCTTCTATTCCAGCCGCCACGATTACGACCGGTAGAAGCCTCCGCGCTCCATGATCCCATTTGACTCACACATATCTCGTCGGTTATATGTCAATCGATAACCATTGAGTTATTGATTGCAAATGTCGAATGCTCACGACGTGCTCTTCAGAACGCTCGCCGATCCGACACGGCGGGCCATCTTCGAACGACTCTGCCGCGAAGGAGAGAAGACGGTTGGTGCTCTGACGACGCGATCCGGAGTCTCGCAGCCGGCCGTTTCGAAGCATCTTGGAGTTCTGAAGCAGGCCGGGCTGGTGCGCGACCGCCACGAAGGTCGCCAGACGCATTACAGCGCGCAGCTCGGCGCGCTTGCCCCGCTGATCGACTGGGCAAGCCACATGACCGGCTTCTGGCAAAGCCGCTTCGACAAGCTCGAAGACCTGCTGAAAAGGATGGACCAATGAGCAAACCCGAAACGCTCTCCGTCGTTGTCGAACGGGAGATTCCGCATCCGCCGGAAAAGATCTGGCGCGCGCTCACGCAACCGCACCTGATCGCGGAATGGCTGATGAAGAACGAATTCAAGCCCGTCGTGGGCCACCAATTCAGGTTCAGCGCGGATTGGGGTTCGGTCGGCTGTCAGGTCCTGGCCGTCGAGCCGACCAAGACGCTGTCTTACACTTGGGGTGATGACGATCTCAAAAGCATCGTCACCTGGACTCTCACGCCGACGGACGCGGGGACCAAGTTGCGCATGGAGCAGTCGGGCTTCCGGCCGGATCAGCCGCGGTACTACGGCGGCGCCAAGGCCGGCTGGCCGCGATTCTTGGCAAACCTGGAGCAGGTCTTGGCGCGGATGGATTGAAGACGGGGGAGAAAAAACGGCATGACGAAGAGCGGAACGCAGAAAACGCCTTCTCAACTGATCGACGCGCGGATCAAGGAGCTGGACGACTGGCGGGGCAAGATGCTCGGCCGGCTGCGCGCCTTGATCAAGGAGGTCGATCCCGAAGTCGTCGAGACGTGGAAGTGGCGAGGGGTTCCGGTGTGGGAGCACGGCGGCATCATCTGCACCGGCGAGACCTACAAGGCCGTGGTGAAGATGACCTTCGCCAAGGGCGCTGCGCTCAAGGACCCTGCGAAGCTTTTCAATTCCAGCCTCGACGGCAATGTGCGGCGCGCCATCGATTTCCATGAGGGCGACAAGATCGACGAGAAGGCGTTGAAGGCACTCGTTCGCGCCGCCGTGGCATTGAACACCTCCGTGGCCTCCAGGCGCCGGGGAACGAAAAGCACCTCGGCGCGTCCCGGTGCGTGAGCGGAAGACAGATGCCGACGCCTTGATGGATAGCGCATCGAAGTGCATTTGAGACTGCGAATCCTGCGCGAAGGCATTTTCGTCGCACCCTCTTGAAACGCCGAATTCCATCCCGACATCAGATATACGGCGCGCTGCATGTTTGCGGCGCGTTTGGATTCTGCGGACGGACTCGCAGAAGCAGGTGGTCGGAAGGAGGTGCGAGGCGGTCGTCCGCTTTTCGAACGTGGAGAGGGGGACCCCGATTTCGAAAATTCGAAAGCGAATGGCGCTCAGATGAAAGCTGCTCTCAGCACCGGGCGCGGCCAGGGTGGGTACCTCCATCGATTTCTCGAAAACAATTATATTGCCGAGATGCCTGGATGCGCCTGATCCGCAATGAAAATCGCAACCCGACACAACGCCGCGGGAATTAAGGTCCACACGACGGAACGGCGCTCCGGAGGGAACCCCTTGCAAAAATTTGAAAACAACCTGCCGGCGCTGCGCCTAGCCGTCCAGTCCGCGCGCCACGAAATGCGGGTTCACGAAGTCGGGCTTGCCGTAGTGGAACGGCCGTCCTTCCGGCGTCGACAGGCTGCCGCCAGCTGCCGCCAGCACGGCGTGGCCGGCCGCGGTGTCCCACTCCATGGTGCGGCCGTGGCGCGGATAGATGTCGGCTTCGCCCGCCGCCACCAGGCAGAACTTCAACGAGGATCCCGCCACCACGAAGCTCTTCACATTATATTCCGCGAGGTACTCGCCGGTCTTCTTGTCGTTGTGCGACCGGCTGATGGCGGCGACCAATCCGTCCGCGGCCGGCGCGCGCGCGAAGATCTGCCGCGCTTCGGCGAAGTCCGGCGCGCCGCCCGGCGGTGCGAAGGCCTCGTAGGCGCCGGCCAGCACTTCGCCGAAGAACATGCGGTCCTTCGCCGGCGCATAGACGACGCCGCGCACCGGCTTGCCTTCCACGATCTCCGCGATGTTGATGGTGAATTCGCCGTTGCGGCTGATGAATTCCTTGGTGCCGTCGAGCGGATCGACCAGGAAGAAGCGGTGGCCGACCTTCGGAACATGCCCGGCGGCGACTTCCTCTTCGGCGATGATGGGAACGCCCGGCGCCAGTTGCGCCAGCCGCTTCAGGATGAAGCGCTCGGCGGCAACGTCCGCGTCGGTCACCGGCGAATGGTCGTCCTTGTGCCGCGCGGTGATCTCCTGGGTGTAATGCTCCAGCACGATCTTGCCCGCGTCATAAGCGATCATCGCCAGGGCGCGCAGCATCGGCGAGGTGGCGTGCGCGTGGACGGTTTCGTTCATGGCTGTCTGTCCGTCACGTCGGCCGGCTCCAATGTCGCGACATCAATATGGATCACGCGTTTGCCTGCATGTTCGAAATTGACCGTCACGCGATTCCCCGTCACCGATTGTACCTGTCCCAGGCCCCAGTCCAGCGCGCCGGGAAGTCTCACCCATTGTCCCGGGGCCAACATTGAACTCATCTTAAGCATTCCTTAAGAGGGCCGGGACACGATAACCAATAGCCAACCATAATCCGAAAGACCCGTCGATCCATGACCGAGCTCGAATTCTCCGCTTTCCTGGTAAGCCGCGTCTGTCATGACCTTGTGGGGCCCCTGGGCGCCGTGGTCAACGGGCTGGAGGTTCTTGAGGATGAGCGCGATGCCGCTATGCGCGCCGATGCGCTCAAGATCGTCACCTCCAGCGCGTCGCAGGCCTTGGCGCGGCTGCAATTTCTGCGGATCGCGTTCGGGGCGGCCGGTTCCGCCGGCGCCGAGCTGGATCTCGGCGAAGTGGGGCGGCTGATTTCCGGCCTGTTGAGCGGCGGCAAGGTGACGCTGCATTGGGAGGCCCCGCATATCAATTGGCCGAAGGACTGGGCAAAATTGGTGATGAATGCCGTGGTGATTGCGGCCGATTGCCTGCCGCGCGGCGGTACGTTGCGCATCGAAACCAGCCAGGATCCGGCCGTGTTTGGCTTCAAGATGGTCGCCACCGGCCAGAATGCGCGGATTGTCGAGGGCATCGAGAAGGCCCTGCGCGGCGAAGCGGCGGAATCGTCCTACGACGCGCGTGGCGTGCAGCCCTTCCTGACCTACAAGCTGGCCAAGGGGTTGAACGCCGGGCTGACAATTACCGCGAGCGAAGGCCAGGTCGCGTTGGTTGCCGGTTAATTGCGCTGCCGTTCCGTAAAGTCGGCATTTACTTCCATCCAGTAGGCTTTTCCGGAATTTTCGGAACACGGCCCTCGCAGCCGGGGTACGCCCATGAAGCATTGTCTTGTTGTCGACGACAGCCGCGTCATTCGCAAAGTTGCGTGTCGCATTCTTGAGGATCTGTCCTTCGCGACCGAGGAAGCGGAGGACGGCGAGGTTGCGCTGCAGGCTTGCCGGCGACACATGCCCGACGTGATCCTGCTCGATGGGCAGATGCCGAACATGAACGGCATCACCTTCCTGCGCGCTTTGCGCGGCGAACGTCAGGGGCACAATCCGGTGGTCGTCTTCTGCACCACCGAGAACGATGTCGCGCACATCACCGAAGCGCTCAGCGCCGGCGCCGACGAGTACATCATGAAGCCCTTCGACCGCAGCATTCTTGAGGCGAAGCTTTCCGAAGTGGGACTTGTGAAGGGCCGATGAACCTCAAGGACTTTGCATATCTCGCGGAAGTGCTGCGCAGGCGATCCGGCCTCCTGCTGACCGAGAAGAAGAGCCATCTGGTGCAGAGCCGGCTGGCGCCGGTCATGCGGCGTTTCGGCTTCAAGGATGTCGGCGCCTTGCTGCAGGAGTTGCGGCATGGTCATGAAGCGCTGGTCTCTGCGGTGATCGAGGCGATGACGATCAACGACTCGGCCTTCTTCCGGGATCGCAAGACGTTCGAAGAGTTCCGCGACATCGTGCTTCCCGGCCTCCTGATCGCACGGTCCCGCTCCAGGCGGCTGCGCATCTGGTGCACGGCCTGCGCTGCCGGCCAGGAACCCTATTCGATCGCCATGATCCTGAACGACGCCGGACTTGCCGCCCAGGGCTGGACGATCGACATCATCGCCACCGATCTCAGTTCGGAGATCATCGCGCGCGCCGAAGACGGTCTCTATTCGCAATGCGAGGTCCAGCGCGGGCTTCCCATCCGCGGTCTGCTGGGCAATTTCACGCAAGAAGGCGATAATTGGCGTATTTCCCAAAACCTGCGGCGCATGGTGACATTCCGCACCTTCAATTTGCTCGACTCCTTCGGTTGGCTCGGTGAAATGGATGTCGTGTTCTGCCGCAACGTCCTGATGTATTTCGATCAGAAGACGCGCACCTCCGTGCTGAAGAGGATCGCTGAGGTCCTGGTGCCGGATGGCGCCTTGCTGGTTGGTCCGGCGGAATCGGTGCCGAGCAACATCGCCGCCTTTGCCCCGGCCGAACAGGCTCCCGGCCTCTATTACAGATCGAGACCAGCGGCGCCGCTGCTGCTGCGCCGCGCTGTCGGCTGAAAAAAAGGCGGCGGCGGGTTCGCGCGCCGCCGCCTCTCTCGACTACAGGCTGGTTCGCACACCCGCATAGAACGCGCGGCCCATCGCGCCGTATCCCGCCGCCGGTTCCGCGCGATCGTCGAATAGATTTTCGACGCGTCCGAACAGCTCCCATTCATCGCTCAGCTTGAACGAACCGAACAGTTTGACATGCGCGGCCGCTGCAAGCGGCGTGAAATGTCCGGCATCGTCGAAGCGCTTTCCGATATAGTCGACGCCAACGCCAAGCGTCAGAGCGGAACTCGGCAGCCATGTCACCACCGTGTTGGCGGCATTCTGCGGCCGGCGCGCCAGCTGGAGTCCGGTCGCAAGATCGACGTCCGTCAGGTTGGTATAATTCGCCGTTACGCTCAGCGTGTCGCTCAGCTTGGCGGAGATGTCCGCTTCGACACCGGTCGCGCGCGACCGGCCGACATTGAAGTAGTAGCCGCCTTGCGCCGCGCGCAGCGTGCAGGCCGTCGATGTCACGCCGTAGCATGAGAAGAAGTCGATCTGGTTCTTGGTCCGGCGCTCGAAATAGGTGAGCGAGGCACGCAGCCGTCCGTTCCAGAGCCCTTGATCGACGCCGGCCTCCCAGCCTTTGGCGACTTCCGGCGCCAGTGCGACAACGGGATTGGAGTACAGCGAGAACAGTTCGTAGAGGCTGGGTGCCTTGAAGCCGTCGCCGTAATTGGCCCGTAGCGTCGTGTTGTCGAAGATCTGCCATGCGCCGGCCAGCTTGACGGAGGTATGGCCCTTGAACGCCCGGTCGTCGTCGTACCGCACTCCGCCGGTCAGGGTGACGGCGTCGATCGGGCTTGTCTGCCACTGCGCATAATATCCGTTGATGCGGTCGCTGCCCTTGGTCGCATCCGGCGTCGGGTCGTAAACACTGTGAGTGCTGAGCGTCGTCGTCTCCGACTCGGCGCCGAATGTGGCCTGGTTGGCCGCGCCGACGTTGAACACGCCCTGGTATTCCAGGCGCGTGGCGCCGCCTTTGGCAAAGAAGTCCTCGGCCGGCGTCAATGTCGGATCGAACGTCTTGCGGTCGCTGTCGCTATGGGTGACGGCGAAACGATTCAAGAAGCGTCCGCCCAGCAAAGAGACGTTCATGCCGCCATAAGCCGCCAAGAGCGAGTTTCTGCCGTACTGATGCGTGTCTTGGAACGTGTAGGTCGGCGGCGGATATCCGTCGAAACTGTCGCGAGCATGCGTGTAATAGAGGCGGGCGTCGAAACTGACGGCGTCTGTCGCATGCCAGCGGAGATTTCCGGTCATGCCAAGGTTGTGGTAGCCGTCGGCCTCGGAATTGCCGTTTCTGGCGTCGGCTGCCGACACGCTGTTGCTGCCGTAATAGTTTGCGGCCGCACCATATTCGACCGCGCCTGCCGTGCCGTTGGCGGAAAGATTGAAGCGGTACGTGTCGAAGGACCCGCCTTCGGCCTGCGAGCGCAGGGAAAATGCCTTGTCGCCGCCGCGCTTTGTCAGAATGTTGACGACGCCGCCGATGGCGTCGCTGCCGTAAAGCGTCGATTGCGGTCCGCGCAGGACTTCGATGCGATCTATGCCGTTGGCAAGCACATCGCCAAGCAGCGCGAAGCCGCTGGTCGCACTCGGGTCGTTGATCCTGACGCCGTCTATCAGCACCAGCGTCTGCCCGGCTTCGGCGCCGCGCAGCAGGATATCGGCCGATTGGCCGATGCCGCCGTTGCGCACGATGGCGAGGCCCGGCGTCTGCGCCAGTGCGTCGCCGACAACATCGATCTGCTGTGTTTCGAGGTCCTTGGCGGTGATGACCGACATCGAGGTGCCGGTCACCTCGAGCGGTTGCGGCGTGCGCGTCGCGGTGACAACGACGGTCTCCGGGGTGAGGCCGTCGGCGTTGGCCAGTCCCGGCGCAAGAGCTGCAATGACGGCAATAGACGAAAGAAGATGCGTTCTTTTCATGACGTACTCCTGGTTTGAGCCAAGAGTCGGCACGCGGACCTTCCATATGGGTTTTGTGGAATGTGATTCTACGAACACCAGGATTCCCCGCGGCAACGACTCTACTGTGTCGTCGCGACGGTTTCCCCCGCAGCTCCCGGCGCACCCCGGCCGGAAACAGGACGACGGCGCAAAGCAGGTCTCCTGGCTTCCGGGTCTTCGTTTGCGCCCGCCTTCCCAAAGCTCTCGCCTCAGTGGCAGTTGGACGCTTTCTCACCGGTCACAGTTGCGGGGGCAGCCGCGGTGTTACACCGCGTTCCCTTAAATCCCTCACGGGAACCTTACGCGTGGGAACAGCTAACCCGGCGCCGCTGAATTCGTCAATGACGAAACTGCCGCTGCGAAAGGAAAGGCAAAATGATTTCATGGCGCGCCGTTGCGGTGTTGCGCCACGCATGGATAATCCCCTCAAACAATAAGCCGTCAGGGAACGCCAAAAGAATGGATGCCACAGCAAAAGCTTGGCCGGCTATGTCGATTGCGCAGGCGCATGCGATGTTGACCGCGCCGGGGACGCGTTTCGAGATAGCGGAAGCCTCAATACACGGGATCAGGACGCGCGTGTGGAAGAACGCGCCGCCCACGCTGCGTGAGCTCTTCCTTGTCGCGCGCTCCTATGGCGGGCGCGAATTTCTTATCAATGACGATGAACGCGTCTCTTATGAGAATTTCGCGCGCGCGAGCCTTGCGATCGCCGCAGAGCTTCGCCGCCTGGGCGTCGTGAAAGGTGACCGCGTTGCGATCATCGCGCGCAACATTCCCGAATGGCCCGCGATGTTTTTCGGAGCGGCGCTGGTCGGTGCCATTGTCACGCCGCTGAACGCCTGGTGGACGGGTGCCGAACTTGAATACGGCCTCATCGACTCCGGCGCCAAGATCGCTTTTGTTGATGCCGAGCGGCTTGGGCGCTTGACGGAGCATTTTACCAAATGCTCGGCGCTCGAGCGCGTTTATGTTTGTCGCCATCCCGAAGGCGCCGTGCACCACATCGTCACGCGCCTTGAAGATGTGATCGGCAAAGTGAGCAGCTGGGAAAAGCTTCCCGTCGGCGAAGTGCCCGATGTGCCTCTCGCGCCCGACGATGACGCGACGATTCTGTACACGTCGGGCACCACCGGAATGGCCAAAGGTGCGCTCGGCACGCACCGTAACATGCTGTCGAACATCATGGCCGCCGGCCTCTCCGGAGCGCGCAATTTCCTGCGCCGGGGCGAGCCTGTGCCGATGCTGGACCCCATGACGGCGCCGCCGCGCATTACGCTGCTTTCAATTCCGCTGTTCCACGCCACGGGCTGCTTTGCGGTGCTGGGGCCGACGATGATGGTCGGTGGAAAGCTCGTGCTGATGCGCAAATGGGATCCCGAGCTTGCGATGCAGCTGATCGAACGCGAGAAGGTCAACCAGGCTGGCGGGGTTCCGACCATCGCTTGGCAGCTGCTCGAACACCCCGCGCGCGCCAAATACGACCTGTCGTCGCTGGACTCCGTCGGTTACGGCGGTGCGCCGTCCGCGCCGGAACTGGTACGCAAGCTCAAGGCGACGTTTCCCAATTCGCTGCCCGGCAATGGTTGGGGAATGACCGAGACCTCCGCCACCTGCACGCATCACAGCGGCGAGGATTATCTCAATCGGCCGGATTCCTGCGGGCCGCCGGTTCCGGTGTGCGACCTCAAGATCATGAGCATCGACGGCGCGCGCGAGCTTCCCGTCGGTGAAGTGGGCGAATTGTGGGCGCGCGGTCCCAATATGGTGCGAGGTTACTGGAACAAGCCGAAGGAAACCGCGCATACCTTCGTTGACGGTTGGGTCCGTACGGGAGATTTGGCGCGGCTGGATGAAGAAGGCTTCTGCTACATCATCGACCGCGCCAAGGACATGCTGATCCGCGGCGGCGAGAATATTTACTGCATAGAAGTCGAGAGCGTCCTTTACGAACATCCGGCTGTGATTGATGCGGCGGTCGTGCCGATTCCGCATCACACGTTGGGCGAAGAACCTGGCGCGATCGTTCACCTCAAGGCCGGCATGCACGCCACGGAACAGGAGCTGCGCGGCTTGGTGGCGTCGAAGCTGGCGGCGTTCAAGGTTCCGGTTAAGATCGTGTTCTGGCCGGAGCCGTTGCCGCGCAACGCCAACGGAAAATTGCAGAAAATTCAGCTCCGGAAGGTTTTTGCGCAGGCTGCCGAGGCCTGACATTCGCGTCCGAAAATGGCCAGACGCGGCCTCCGCTTTGCGGCATAGTGCCTGGCATGGACATGCCGCCGCACGACGTCTGTTATCGCGCTCTTTCGACCCGCGACGCCCGTTTCGACGGGCGTTTGTTTGTCGGCATCAGAACCACCGGCATCTATTGCCGGCCGATTTGTCCGGCGCGTCCTGCGAAGTCCGAGAATTGCCGCTTTTTCCCCAGCGCCGCCGCCGCGCAGAATGCCGGCTTTCGTCCCTGTCTGCGTTGCCGGCCCGAGATATCGCCCGACGCGGCCGCCTGGCGGGGTACCTCCAACACGGTGTCGCGCGCGCTGACATTGATCGCGGAAGGCGGGTTTGACGGCGAGGATGGCGTGGTCGCGTTGGCCGCGCGGCTTGGCGTCGGAGAGCGCCAGCTGCGTCGGTTGTTCGACAAACATTTGGGCGCTCCGCCGATCGCCGTGGCGCAGACGCGGCGGATATTGTTCGCCAAGCAGCTCATCCAGGACAGCGAATTGCCGATGAGCGCCGTCGCGGAGGCGTCCGGCTTCGGCAGCGTGCGCCGCTTCAACGATGCTTTCCGCAAGCTTTACAATCGGACGCCGCGCGAACTGCGCGTACGCAAAGCCGCAGCCCATAATTCCGCCGTCGTCGTGAAGCTGGGCTACCGCTTGCCCTATGATTGGGACGCGATGCTTTCGTTCCTGTCGGCGCGTGCGGTGGAAGGCGTCGAACTCGTGGAGCGCGACTGTTATGCGAGGACGCTCGAAATCGGTTCCTCCTGTGGCAGCGTCATGGTTGCGCCGGGACGGGCCCATCTGGTGGCGACAATCCGCTTTTCCGACGTACGGGCGATGTTGGGCATTGTCGCGCGTCTGCGCCGGTTGTTTGATCTTGATGCGGATGTCGAGGCGATCGGCGCGCATTTGTCTGGCGATGCGACGCTGGCGCCGCTGGTCGCCAAGCGGCCGGGATTGCGCACGCCCGGCTGTTGGGACGGTTTCGAACTAGCTGTTCGTGCGATCCTTGGTCAACAGGTGAGCGTCGCGGCGGCCCGCAAGCTTGCCGGCAAGCTTACCGCGCTCACCAGCCCCAGGCTTTCGCCGGACGTGACGGGTAACGAGCGGCTTAAGGCTGCTTTTCCCACCGCCCAGCGTGTGGCGGGCGCCGATCTTTCGGCCTTCGGCATGCCGGGTGCGCGCATCGCCGCGTTGCAGGCGCTGGCCCGCGCCGCCGTCAGCGATCCGGCATTGCTTGATCCCGGCGGAAACTATGAAGATGCCGTGGCGCGCCTGCTGGCGTTGCCCGGTTTCGGTCCATGGACGGCACAATATTGGGCGTTGCGCGCCTTGCGCGACAGCGATGCGTTCCCGGCATCCGATGTCGGCTTGCTGCGGGCTGTCGCGCAGCAAGGCAAGCGGCCGACCCCAAAAGCTTTGTTGGCACGCGCGGAAGCGTGGCGGCCGTGGCGGGCTTATGCGGCGCAACATTTGTGGACATCCGATGGGGAGAGCGCCGTTGGATAAGCCATTGCACTTTATAATCGATCAGTTGGAGACGCCTATCGGAACGGCGCAACTCGTCAGCGACGAGGAAGGCTGTCTGCGCGTCTTCGGTTGGTACGATCGCGAAGAGCGATGGTGGCCGCAGTTATGCGCGCAATATGGCGACGTGAAACTCGTGGAGAAACGCGATCCCTTTGGACTTACAAGCGCCGTGGACGCCTATATGGCCGGCGAGGTGCATGCGATAGACGCCGTGCCCGTGGCTTTTGAGGGTACGCCGTTTCAGAAAAAGGTCTGGCATGCGCTGCGCACCATTCCCGCCGGCGAGACATTGAGCTATGGTGCTCTGGCCAAACGGATCAACGAACCAAAGGCTGTTCGTGCGGTCGGTCTTGCCAATGGTGCGAACCCGATTGCCGTCGTTGTTCCCTGTCACCGCGTGATTGGCAGCAATGGTTCGTTGACCGGATATGGCGGAGGCCTCGAACGTAAGCGCTGGCTATTGACGCACGAGGCGAAGCACGCTGGCGGAGGCCTTTTTCGCAAGGAGGCTTCGATATGAGCGGCAACGACAAACTCTTCCGAGCCTTGCATGCTGGCCCCGAACTCCTGATCCTGCCGAATGCGTGGGATGCGGGAAGTGCACGGGTCATCGAAAGTGCCGGCGCCAAGGCGATCGCGACATCGAGCGCAGCGGTGGCTTGGGCGCATGGCTATCCCGACGGCGAATTCCTGCCTTTCGACATTCTGGTTTCCACGCTTCGGGAGATCGTGCAGGCGGTGCATGTTCCGGTGTCGGCGGACATTGAGGCCGGCTATGCGGACAAGCCTGGCGATATAGACGACCGGATCTCGCATATTGTCGGCGCCGGCGCCGTTGGGATTAACATAGAAGACGGTGTCGGTACGCCGGACCTTCTTTGCGCCAAGATTGAGCATGCCAAGACGGCGGCGGCGCGGGCTGGCGTTGATCTGTGGGTGAATGCCCGCACGGATGTTCTTCTTCGCGGGCTGGCCAGGGGCGAGGCGGCGTTTGGCGAAACGCTGCACCGCGCTGCGCGCTATCGCGATGCCGGGGCGGACTCGATTTTTGTACCGGCATTGATCGATGAGCGGACGATTGCGCGGCTCGTGCCCGAGCTCGGCCTGCCGCTTAATCTGCTGGCGTGGTCCGGTTTGCCGGACGCTCAGCACCTCAAGCGGCTCGGCGTACGCCGGTTAAGTGCCGGTGCCGGTGTGGGAAAGATCGCACTCAATCGGACTTATGTCCTGGCAAGGGCGTTCCTCGAAGAGGGCAAGGCCGAGGTGCTCAACGATCCGCCGCCGGAGCTGACCAATCTGAACGATATGATGCGTCGCGGCTAATTCGACCGTCGCAGATCGTCTGCAAAACGCGCATAGAATGCCCCAACACGAATCGGAGCAGGTAGCGCGATATGGGCATGGGGTCTGCATTCTGGGCGGGCTTACGTCGGATTTTGTGGGCCGCTGCGGCGGGCTCGTTCGTCGGTGCCTATGTGTTCGCCAGATTTGGCAAGGCCGGGCTGTGGTTCGTGCTGCCGGCCTTGGCTGCAGCAGCAGTCGTCGCAAGCTTCATCGCCAACCGCAGCCGTCCCGCGACGCCGAAAAATGCCGGCGGCGAGGACGCCTCGCTGCCCGTTCTGTCGCCGCTGGCGCGCGAGGTCATCGAACGTTTGCCCGACCCGTTGATGCTGGTTGATCCGGCAGGACGCGTGCTGTTCGCCAACCGCGCGATGCGCGAAGTGATCGGCGTCGGTTTCGAGCGCAAGCACGTTTCGTCGCTCTTGCGAACCCCCAGTGTTCTTGAAGCGCTGGCGCGCACCTCCGCCACGGGCGAGGCGGCATCGGTCGAGTTCGTCTTCAAGGTTCCGGTCGAACGGCATTATCAGGCGTATACGGCGCGCGTCGGCAGCAACCCCGTTGTCACGACGCTGCTGCTGCACGATATGACGTCGGTCAAGCGCGCCGAACAAATGCGGGCGGATTTCGTGGCCAATGCCAGCCATGAATTGCGGACGCCGTTGGCGGCGGTCACCGGCTTCATCGAAACGCTGAAGGGGCCCGCCAAAGACGATCCCGTCGCGCGCGTCAAATTTCTCGACATCATGCGCGTGGAAGCGGAGCGCATGCGCCGGTTGATCGAGGACCTCCTGTCGCTGACCAGGATCGAACTCAACGAACACGTTCCGCCGCTTGGCGAGGTGTCGCTCGAGACCATCGTGCGCGAGGCCTCGGCGGCCTTGGCGCCCTTGGCCGCCGCCGATCACATCACGGTCGCGATCGACGCTGCCGAAGGCCTGCCGCCGGTCGCCGGCGAACGCGACGAATTGATCCAGCTGTTCCAGAACCTTATCCACAACGCCATCAAATACGGCCGCGAGAACGGACATGTATGGATTTCGCTGGGCCAGACGTCTGCCTCTGGCCGGCGCGGCTCGGATGCTATGGTGACGGCCAGCGTTCGTGACGACGGCGAGGGGATTGCCCAGGAGGCCATTCCCCGGCTCACGGAGCGTTTTTACCGCGTCGACGTGAAACGCAGCCGGGAACGCGGCGGCACCGGATTGGGGCTGGCGATCGTCAAACATATCGTCAACCGGCACCACGGCCGGCTGCAGATCGAAAGTCGGTTGGGCGAAGGCAGCACCTTTACCATCTTCTTGCCCGCCGCCCGCAAACCGGCCGATGCGGCCGTCACGGAAATGTTATAAAACTGTCGCATAGCCATGGTGGTTCGCGCCTAATCAAGTGGTTGGGCGTACGAGCTGACATAACCGGATGAGCACGATGACCGACCACACGGTAAAAGCGTTTACGGAACAGCTGGAAAACCTTGCCTCCACCGTCGCGCAAATGGGTGGACTGGCCGAGGCGCAGCTGGCCGACGCGATCGACGCCATTGCGCGTCGTGACACCAGCCGTGCGGAAGGCGCCGTCGGCGGTGACAAGCGGATCGACGAATTGCAGCAACAGATCGAAGATCAGGCGCTGAAGGTGCTGGCGTTGCGCCAGCCGATGGCCGTCGATCTGCGCGAAACGCTGGCGGCCATCAAGAGCGCCAGCGAGCTTGAGCGCATCGGCGATCTGGCGAAGAACATCGCCAAGCGCGCCATCGTGCTCAACCGCGAACCGCCGATCCGTCTGACCCAGAGCCTTGCGCGCATGGGCGGTCAGGCTTTGGGGCAGCTCAAGCAGGTGCTCGATGCCTATTCCGACCGCGATGCGGAGGCGGCCGAGGCCGTCTGGCGTCAGGACGGCGAAATCGACGAGATGTACAACAGCCTGTTTCGCGAACTTCTCACCTACATGATGGAAGATCCGCGCACGATCGGCCTGTGCACGCACCTGTTGTTCGTCGCCAAAAATATCGAGCGGACGGGCGACCACGCCACCAACATCGCGGAAGTCGTCTATCACATGGTGACAGGCGGCCATCTCGCCACTGATCGTCCCAAGGCGGACACCACGAGCGAAACGAACTTCGAGAAAAAGGCCTAGCGATGAAACCGTCGATTCTGGTCGCTGAAGACGAAGGGGCGTTGGTTACGCTCCTGCGTTACAATCTGGAGCGCGAGGGCTATCGCGTTCTGGCCGCCCAGGACGGCGAGGAAGCGTTGCTGGTGGCGGCGGAGGAAAAGCCCGATCTCGTTCTGCTGGATTGGATGCTGCCGCAGCTTTCGGGCATCGAGGTATGTCGCCGTCTTCGTGGGCGGCAAGAGACCCGCAACGTGCCGATCATCATGTTGACGGCGCGCGGCGAAGAGAGCGACCGCATCCGTGGTCTGGATACCGGCGCCGACGACTACCTGACCAAGCCGTTCTCGATGACCGAGTTGCTCGCCCGCCTGCGTGCCGTGCTCCGCCGCATCCGGCCGAGTCTGGCGGAGGATGTGGTTGCCGTCGGCGACATCGAGATGGACCGCGCGGCCCATCGCGTGCGGCGCGCTGGCAAGGAAGTCCATCTGGGTCCGACCGAATACAAGCTGCTGGAACATCTTATCCAGCATCCGGGCCGGGTTTTCTCGCGCGAGCAGCTGCTCGATGCGGTGTGGGGTTCCGACGTCTATGTCGAAGCGCGCACAGTCGACGTTCATGTCGGGCGCCTGCGTAAGGCGCTCAACATAGAAGGCGTCAACGATCCTATCCGTACGGTCCGTTCGGCCGGTTACGCGCTGGAAGACAACGTCGTAGCAGGCTGACGCCTCGACGGAACCGTTATCCGGCGGCGATTCGGTTACGGTTGGCAGGCCCTGCGCGCATAGGCGTCGTGCAACAGCTTCTCCAGCACCTTGTCGTCACGCGGCGCGACTTTTTCCTTCGCAGCCTTTGCGCCCGCGCGGGAACGCTTGAGAGGATGCACACGCTGTGCATGGCGTTTGGCCAACGCGACCATCACCTTCGGTTTTTCCGCATGTTTTCTCATGCGCAAAGCCTAGCACAAAATCTGCCGGTCCGCCTCGTCAGCTGGCCATGCGCCCTTTGTCGCGGCGCTGCTGCTGCTGGGGCTGGTAGGCCTTGCGGGCGTGCGCCTCGCAATAAGGCGAGCCGGACTTGGGGTTGCGCCCGCAGAAATGAAACTCGTTCTCTGACGGGTCGCCGATAGGCCAGCGGCACATGCGATCGTTGATCGTCAGCACCGTCGCGAAATTGCCGTCATCGAGGGTAAGGGGATCTTCCTCCACCACCGGCGGGGCAGGGACGTGTGAGCGGATCGACACGCGCGGCGTGCTCGGCAGGCGTGGACGCTCGATGCGCGACGGGCTGGCACGGCCGGCCAAACCGAGCCGATGTACTTTGCCGATCACGGCATTACGGGTAACCCCGCCCAGGACACGGGCGATCTGGCTCGCCGAGAGCCCCTCGGTCCAAAGGTTCTTGAGCTGCTCGACGCGATCGTCGGTCCAATTCGCCTGTGTCATGCCGTGCTCCTTTCGGGCTTGCCCGTCCTTTAGGGCCACAACATATCGTAGCCGTTGGATGACACTGCACAAGGCATGAGGGGTATCTACAAGGCCTTCGTCCACAGAAACCGACTCAACGCTCATTTTCAAAAAAACGCACACAGTGCTGCGCCGGAAATTTGCGGTGGCAAGGCATTTTTCCGCGCTGCAGAAGTGCGGATCGCTCCCTCCCCGGATTCGCATAAACCCGGATTGCATCAGCCAAATTTTCGATTCTGATGTAGGAACTAAATCCGTCGCTTCAAGAGTATCGTGCCGTGGCGGGAGATCATTTGTGCATAGCGGCGCAGCGGGCGGTTTGCTTGACCCTCAAGGTCGCACAGCCGATAAAGCCCGGCCGCGCGCGGATTATCCACAAGCGCGTACCACCATAGGAGGATCAGGTGTTCCCGTCATTGCTGCCAACCTACAATCGGGCGGATGTCGCATTCGTCCGGGGCGAAGGGCCGTACCTTTTCGCCGAGGATGGGCAGCGATATCTCGACTTCGGGGCGGGTATCGCCGTCAACGCCTTCGGGCATGCGCATCCCAAGCTGGTCGCCGCGCTGACCGAACAGGCGGGCAAGCTGTGGCACACCTCCAATCTCTATCGCGTGCCGGGACAGGAATCGCTGTCCAAGCGGCTGGTGGAGAATACTTTTGCCGACACGGCATTCTTCACGAATTCGGGCGTGGAAGCCTGTGAGCTCGCCTTCAAGATGGCGCGCCGCTACCAGTATGTCAGCGGACATCCCGAACGTTTCCGCATCATTACGTTCGAAGGCGCCTTTCACGGCCGCACGCTGGCCGGCATCGCCGCCGGTGGCCAGGCAAAATATCTGGAAGGGTTCGGCCCCAAAGTGGAGGGATTCGATCAAGTTGCTCCGGGCGATCTGAAAGCCGTCGCGGCGGCGATCACCAACGAGACGGCGGCGATCCTGATCGAACCGGTTCAGGGCGAAGGCGGTGTTCGCGTGTTGCCGGCGGAATTTCTGCGTGGTCTGCGCAAGCTTTGCGACGAGCATGGCCTGCTTCTCATTTTCGACGAAATTCAGACCGGCGTCGGCCGGACGGGCAAGCTCTTCGCCTATGAATGGCTGGGCATTGCCCCTGACATCATGCCGATCGCCAAAGGCATCGGTGGCGGCTATCCGCTTGGCGCTTGTCTCGCGACGGCCGAGGCGTCGAAGGGCATGACCCCCGGGACGCATGGCACGACTTACGGCGGCAATCCGCTCGGCATGGCGGTCGGTAATGCCGTGCTCGATCTGGTGCTGGCGCCGGATTTCCTGCCGCATGTCGAAGCGATCAGCAATTATCTGCGTCAGCAGCTAGCCGGTCTTCTGGCCGATCATCCGACGGTGTTCGAGGAAGTGCGCGGGCAGGGGCTGCTGCTCGGCTTCAAGCTGCGCGTACCCAATACCGAATTTGTGGCGGCGGCGCGTCAGCAGGGACTGCTGGTCGTCGGCGCCGGGGACAACGTCGTGCGGCTGCTGCCGCCGCTCATTATCGAAGAAGCGCATGTGCGCGAGGCCATCAAGATGCTGTCGGCGGCCGCCAAGAGCTTCGAAGCCTCCAAGAAGAAAACGGAGGCCGCGTGAACGCCCCTGCAAACCGCGTCGGGACGGTTAAGCACTATCTCGATCTCGCCGATTTCGATGCCGCGACGCTGAAGGCGCTGATCGCTGACGCGCGCCGTCGCAAGGATGCGCGCAAGGGTTGGCCGCATGGCGTTGCCGATACCGACAAGCCGCTTGAAGGCCGCGTGCTGGCGATGATCTTCGACAAGCATTCGACGCGCACGCGCATTTCCTTCGATATCGCCATGCGCCAGTTGGGCGGCACCACGATCATGCTGACGGGCAGCGAAATGCAGCTCGCCCGCGAAGAGACCATCGCCGACACCGCGCGCGTCCTGTCGCGCTATGTCGACGCGGTGATGATCCGCCTGCTCGATCACGAGATGGTGCTTGATCTCGCCGCGAATGCCACCATTCCCGTCATCAACGGCTTGACCAAGCTTTCGCATCCCACCCAGGTGCTGGCCGACGTTATGACCTTCGAAGAGCACAAGGGTCCGATACAGGGGCGCAAGATCGCCTGGTGCGGCGACTCCAACAATGTCTGCGCCTCCTGGGTGCACGCCGCCGTGCGGCTCGGTTTCTCGCTGCGCGTGGCCTCGCCGCCGGAATTGTCCGTGCGCCCGGTGTTGCGCGAATGGGTGAAGGCGAACGGCGGCGACGTCGAATTCGGCGAGGATCCGGAAAAGGCGGTGGCGGAAGCGGAATGCGTGGTGTCCGACGCCTGGGTCTCGATGGGCGACGAGGATTCGACCAAGCGCCACAATCTTCTCAAAGCCTACCAGGTGAACGGGCGATTGATGTCGCGCGCCGCCAAGGACGCGATCTTCATGCACTGCCTGCCGGCGCACCGCGGCGAAGAGGTCACCGACGACGTGATCGACGGTCCGCAGTCGGTGGTTTTCGACGAAGCCGAAAATCGCCTGCACGCGCAGAAGGCGATTTTGAAGTGGTGCCTGCAGTCGTCGTGAACACCGCTTGATCGTGAATTGACAACGCAGATCGCGCTGAACACTGTTCCGGGCGTTGGTTCGGGCAGTGAGAGGCGCAGATCAAGCTCGCCGTCGTTCTATCGGCTCGAGGCGCATGGCAGCCGCGTCTTCGCCATGTACGCCGATCCCAAGCTGCAGCACCCGCAGCTGGCGCGCGCCGTGGTGTCGGCCGTCGGTCTATACGACATGGTGCGCTTCGCGACCGACCCGAACGGGGCCTTCAACACGACGGAATACGGCTCCATCTCCGATCCCGAGCAGTTCAAAGCGCTTTACGCTTACTCGCCCTATCACCATGTGACGCCGAAAACCGCCTATCCGGCGGTGCTGATGCTGACGGGTGCCACCGACGGGCGCGTGAACCCTATGCATTCGCGCAAATTCACCGCTGCGCTGCAGGCGGCGACCACCTCGGGTTATCCGATATTGTTGCGCACCAGCATGAAGTCCGGCCACGGCATCGGCAGCTCTCTTTCCGAGCGCATCGCACAGATGTCGGACGAACTCAGCTTCCTGTTCGATCAGCTCGGGATGCACTGGAAGGCAGGCGGCGGCGGACGTTGATCTGCCGGCGTTGGTCGCGGGGCCGTTGAGATATACAGTATCGGACGTGATGTGCGTCGCGCGCCGCGGCGTGTGGCCGGCCATGCCTGTCTTGGGAGATTTTTTTGGCCCCGTCGATCGATATCAGCGCCTACAGCGATGCGCTTGTCGTCCTCGGCACGGCCGGCGTGGTGGTGCCGCTGGTGCGCCGCTCGGGCGTCAGCCCGGTTCTCGCTTATCTTGGCGCCGGCGCGCTGCTGGGGCCGTTCGGCATCGGCTCCTTTGTGAAGGCTGTTCCTGCTCTTTCCTGGTTCACGATCGTCGACGCCAAAAATGTCTCCGGCATCGCAGAATTGGGAATCGTCTTCCTCCTGTTCCTCGTTGGGCTTGAACTGCCCTTCCAGCG
>JAGWJY010000016.1 GCA_028865545.1 Alphaproteobacteria bacterium
TCGCGCAGCGCCGACGACAAAGGTTCGAGCAGCGCCTCGCGCTTCTTCAGCAGCTCCAGCGTGGCGCGGCGCGCCGAGCGCGGACCGAAGCCCGGCAATTTGGCGAGCAGTTGGATGAGACGCTCGATCTCGGGGCCGATGGTGGACACGCGCTAGTCTTCGTCTTTTTCCGGCAGCGGCGCGGCGACGTCCTCGAGGACGACGTCGCGCACCGCGACGATCTCGGCGCCGGGGAAACGATCCATGACGGCGCGCACCAGAGGTTCCTGCAGCACGCGTTCGTGGCGCGCCGCCTTGGCCGCCTTCTTCTGCTCGGCCAGCGTCAGCTCGCCGCCTTCGCGCGCCACGCTCACCACCCAGCGCGTGCCGGTCCAGTCCTTCAGCTTCTGGCCGAGATCGGCGGCGAGCGATTTGGGGGCGCGGGCGCTGGGGCGGAATTCGAGACGGCCCGGCTCGATGCCGACCAGATGCATGTCGTTTTCGATATGCACCTTGAGCACCGGCGCGCCTTTGGCCTGTGCCAGGGCGGCGAGATCTTCGAGGGAGCGCAGCGTGGGGGCGGATTGTGCGGCGGCCTGCGGCGCGGGCATCGCGGCGCTGCGCGGTTCGCCGGCGATCTGCGCGCGCGCACCGCCGCCGGACGGCGAGGGAGACGGCGCACGTGGCGCCGGCGCGGCGCCGCCTTCCAGCAGATCGCGCACGAGTTTGTCCGTGGGCGGAAGATCGGCGGCATAAGCCAGGCGGATCAGCGCCATCTCGCAGGCGGCCACGGGGCGCGCGGCGTCGCGCACCTCGAACAGGCCTTTCAACAGCAGCGACCAGGCGCGGGTCAGCGACGGCACGCTGAGCATCCCGGCCATGTCGGCGGCGCGCCTGGCTTCGCCCGAACCGCCGTCGAAGAAGCCTTCGGCGGCGGGCGCCACCTTGATGCGGGTGAGAAAATGCACGGTCTCGAGCAGATCCTGCATCACCGCCATGGGATCGGCGCCGCGGTCGTAGAGTTCGTTCAGCTGGGCCAGCGCCTCGGCGATCTCGCCGCCCATCACCTTCTCGAACAGGTCGAGCACACGGCCGCGGTCGGCCAAGCCGAGCATGCCGCGGATGGTGTCGGCGGTGATGGTGCCGTCCTCGCCATGGGCGATGGCCTGATCGAGCAGCGACAGCGCATCGCGCACCGAGCCTTCGGCGGCGCGGGCGACCAGCGCCAGCGCGGCGTCCTCGATCTTGACGTTTTCCTTCTGCGCGATGCTCTGCAGATGGGCGACGAGTTCGCCGGTCTCGATGCGGCGCAGGTCGAAGCGCTGGCAGCGCGACAAGACCGTCACCGGCACTTTGCGGATCTCGGTGGTGGCGAAGACGAATTTCACATGCGGCGGCGGCTCTTCCAGCGTCTTGAGCAGGCCGTTGAAGGCCTGCTTCGACAACATGTGCACTTCGTCGATGATGTAGACCTTGTAGCGCGCCGAGGCCGGGGCGTAGCGCACGCCTTCGATGATCTCGCGCACGTCGTCGATGCCGGTGCGCGAGGCGGCGTCCATCTCCTGCACGTCGACATGGCGCGACTCGGCGATGGCGATGCAGGGATCGCAGACGCCGCAGGGCTGGATGGTGGGTTCGGTCCGCTTGCCGTCGGGGCCGATGCAGTTGAGCGCCCGGGCGATGATGCGCGCGGTGGTGGTCTTGCCCACGCCGCGCACGCCGGTGAGCATGAAGGCATGGGCGATGCGCCCGGTGGCGAAGGCGTTGGAGAGCGTGCGGACCAAGGCTTCCTGGCCGATCAGCCCGCTGAAATCGGAAGGCCGGTACTTGCGCGCCAGCACCTTGTATTCGCCCGCGCCTCCGGCGGAAGGCGTCGGCCCGAGGCCCAAGGATGGTTCCTGCGTCTCGTCCATGATAGCGGCCGGTCTGGGGCGGATGAGGTGGGAGGCTGGCAACGACCCGGGCCAAATTCGTTACGGCTGCTTCCTTCCGGACCTGACCGGGTTGGCGACAGGCCCGTCCGCCACCAACCTCCCGCAGGCAGTATAGCAAACCGAGGGCACGGCGTGGCAAGCGCCGATGATCGGCCGCGAAGTCCATGTCTGTGAATGGAAATCCGCGATGCCGGCGAAGGCTTCAGGCGGCGGATTCCGCCGCTTCGTCCAGGATGCGGCTGGCGGGCAGCAGCACGGTCACCACCGTGCCGGCATTCTGGCGGCTCTCCAGCGTCATGCTACCGCCGTGCAATTCGATCAACTGCTTGGCCAGCGGCAGGCCCAGACCGGTTCCGGCATGCTCGCGTGCCAGCGTGGAATCGGCCTGATAGAAGGGCTGCAGCACATGCGCGATTTCGTCCGGCGGTATCCCGATCCCGGTGTCGGCGACGGTGATCTGCATGCCCTGCGGCAGGCGGCGGACCGAGACGGTGACCCGCCCGTCCGCCGGGGTGAATTTCACGGCGTTGGACAGAAGATTGATCAGCACCTGCTTGAGGCGCCGCTCGTCGGCCAGCAGGCGCGGCAGTTCGGCCGGGACGTCTTCGACCAGCGAAAGGCCGGTGGTCAGGGCCTGCGGCTCGACCATGCGCATCGCATCGCAGACGACAGCCCGCAGATCGACATGCTCCTCGCGCAGCTCGCTCTTGCCCGCCTCCAGCCGCGACAAATCGAGAATATCGTTGATGAGAGCCAGCAGATGCCCGCCAGATTTGTTGATGTCGCAGGCATAGTCGCGATAGCGCACATCGCCGATCGGACCGAAGGGCTGCATCATGATCATCTCGGAAAAGCCGATGACGGCATTGAGCGGCGTGCGCAGCTCATGGCTCATGCCCGCGAAGAAATCTGCCTTGGCCCGGCTGGCCTCGTCGGCCTTCGCCAGAGCCACGGCGCGCTCGTGCAGCGTCTCTTCCAGTTTCGCCCGCGTCGCTTCGAGCCGGGCGATATGGCTGCGCATCCGCACCGCTTCCTGTTCGGCGCGGCCCGCCAGATGATGGTCGACCATCGTCATGATCAGGCCCAGCCCGACGATCAGCGTCGCGATCGCCGCTACCGCGATCGCCAGCGTCGCCGGGTCCATGACACCCTGGGGCGCGGCGATCGTCGGATCATAGGTGAAGGCGACCGCCGACATGCCGGTGAAATGCATGCCGCAAATGGCGATGGTGAAGATGACGGCCGCCGCCGCATAGGACGGCAACGCCCGGGCCCGGTCCGCGATCGCCATGCCGACCGCCATGACCACGACGCCGATGACCAGCGACGCCGTCACATAACCCATGTTCCAGGTTTCGACGGCCGGCGCGTGCAACGCGGCCATGCCGATATAATGCATGGCGCAAATGGCCGCGCCGACCACGGCGCCGCCGACGAGCGCGAAACGCGGCTTCAGCGCCAGCGCAAAGCCGAGACCCGACAACACGATGGCGACGATGATCGACAACACCGTGCGCGAGATGTCGTAGGCGAAGGGAAAGCCCGCCTGATAGGCCAGCATGGCGACGAAATGGGTCGCCCAGATGCCGCTGCCGAAGACCACCCCGGCGCCGCTGACCCACAGCGCCCGCACATTGCCCGCGCCGGCGCGGGCGCGTTCGAGCGGACCGAGCGTCGTGGCGCTGGCGAACAGACACAGCACAGCCGCAAGGGCGACCAGGCGCAGGTCATGTTCTCCCGTGATGCATCCGACGACGTGCCACATCGGCTGAATGTGGCATCTCCGATGTAAATTACGCCCTAAGCAATGACCCTTTTTTGCCGATAATCTGCATCATTGCGGCAACCTCGAGCTGCAAAATCGGCCGCTAACGCCTTGTATTTGCGCGGCCGGCGGATACGTATTGTTAAGCATTCCGCTCGAGCCCCCGATGATCGCATTTGCCGGCAATCCGCTGAACCGCCTGAGCGAAAAGCGTCCCGACACGGCGTGGATAGCCGAAAGGCTGCGCGATCCCGCTTCGCTGATCCTGCCGGTGTGGCGGCTACAGCCTTTCATGACCGGCGGCGATGCGGCGCTGCAAGCCGGCTTCCTGCGCCCCGGCGCGGCGGAGAGCCTGGCGGCACCGGACGCGCCTTGCATTTTCCTGGGACTGGAAGGCGCGCGCGCGATGTTCGCACGCGACATCTCCGCCGCCGAGAATCCGCAGCACGGCGGACCGCTGGCCGGGCTCGGTGAATTCCGCGAACTGCGCGGTGCGGCGCCCCTGCTGCCGGCAAAGGATCTGGCGATCCTCGGTCAAGCCAAAGCGATGATCGACTGGCATCAGCGCCACGGCTTCTGCGCGCGCTGCGGGGCGCCGTCGGTCGCGGCCGACGCGGGATACAAGCGTGTGTGTACGGTGTGCGGCACCGAACATTTTCCGCGCACCGATCCGGCAGTGATCATGCTGGCGACCCAAGGCGACGCCTGCCTGCTGGGGCGCAACAAGAATTGGCCGCCGGATTTCTATTCGGCGCTGGCGGGATTTCTGGAACCCGGCGAAAGCATCGAGGAAGCGGTGTGCCGCGAGCTGTTCGAAGAGGCCGGCGTGCGCGCCGGCGCGGTGAGATATTACGCCTCGCAGCCCTGGCCGTTTCCCTCACAGCTGATGATCGGTTGCTTCGCGGAATGCGAGTCGCGCGATCTGGTGCTGGATGCGAATGAGATCGCCGAGGCGGAATGGTTCACCCGTGAGAGAGCGCGTGCCTTGCTGGCGGGCGCGCTCGCCGGACGGCGCGGCCCGTTCTCCGTCGCCATCGCGCATCATCTGATAAGAGCGTGGATACAAGAGTAAGGGCGCGCAGGCGTGAATGTTTTCTGCCCCCGTACAGGGGGGAAGAAACTACGGCATCTCGGCTCTGAAGGGATGCGCGGGATAGATGCCGAGCATCACCACCTTGCTGGAGAAGAACTGCAGCTCCTCCAGCGCCAGGCGGACGTTTTTCGAATCCGGATGGCCTTCGATGTCGGCGTAGAACTCGGTGGCGTTGAACGAACCGCCGAGCTGATAGCTTTCCAGCTTGGTCATGTTGACGCCGTTGGTGGCGAAACCGCCCATCGCCTTGTAGAGCGCCGCCGGCACGTTACGCACGCCGAACAGGAAGGTGGTGATGACCGGACTGCCGTCGTTGGGCGCGTCGTCCGGCTCGCCGCCGATGATGAGGAAGCGCGTCATGTTGTGCGGCTCGTCTTCCACGTCGGCGCGCAGCACGTCGAGGCCGTAGATCTCGCCGGCCAGAGACGAGGCGATGGCCGAAGCGCTGGGATCCTTCAGCTCGGCGATATGGCGCGCGGCGCCCGCCGTGTCCGACCATTGCTTGTCGGCGAGGTTCAGCTCCCTGATGACCTTGCGGCATTGGCCGAGCGCGGGGCCCTGGCTGTAAACCGTCTTCACACCGGAAAGCCTGGCGCCCTTCATCCCCAGCAGCTGATGGCGCACGCGATGGAAATGCTCGCCGAGGATGAAGAGGTTGCGCGGCCCTTCGGAGACGTGACCTTTGATCGCCCGGCCGAAATAGCGCACCAGGAAATGCACGTCGGCGATGCGGCCATAAACCGAATTCTCCACCGGGATGATGGCCAGATCGGCGTCGCCGCTGCGCACCGCTTCCAACGCCGCTTCGAAGGTCGGCTTGCCCACCGCCTCGGCATGCGGCACCGCCTCGCGCGCGGCGAGATTGGCATAGGCGCCGGGTTCGCCCTGGAAGGCGACCCGCTTGGCGCTGGCGATCAACGTCGAACTCATCTCTAAACCTTCATGCCCTGTCGCGCACCACGGCGGCGCGCGCCTTTTCCAGATCGGCCTGGGTGTCGACAGATAGCGGTACCGCATCCACCTTGGCCACCCCGATCTTCATGCCCGCTTCGAGGGCGCGCAACTGTTCCAGCTTTTCGCGCTTTTCCAGAACCGAGGGCTGCATGCCGACGAACCGCGCCAGCGCCTCGCGCGTGTAGGCGTAGATGCCGACATGGACATAGACCGGTCCCTTGCCCCAGGGGGCGCGCGCCCGGGTGAAATAATGCGCGTTGCCGCGCGTGCCGCCCACGTCCCATGTCACCACCGCCTTGGTCACGTTGGGGTTGTCGGCGTCGGCATCATCGTCACTTTCGGCCGCCGCCGTGGCGATGTCGGCGCCGGTGGTGGCCAGGGCATCGAGGCAGGCCCGGATCACCAAGGGATCGATGGTCGGCAAATCGCCTTGCAAGTTGACGATCACGTCGTGCTCGAAGCCGCGGTCCACAGCGTTAAGAGCGGCGAAAACCCTGTCCGAGCCGGACGGAAGATCGGGCGCCGTCAGCACCGCCCGGCCGCCAGCCTCCTCCACCGCCTGCGCGATCTCACGCTCCGCAGCGGCAACAACGACAGGCCCCACCTTGGCCGCCACGGCCTGGCGCCAGACACGGACGATCATCGGGACGCCTTCGATATCGGCGAGCGGCTTGCCGGGGAGGCGCGTGGACGCCATCCGCGCCGGGATAAGGATGATCGGTTTCATGGGCACACCCTTGATTTATGCGACGCCACGCCGCAATAACGACTCCGGAGGGGCTGTCAGCCACAGCGGGGCGGACATCTTTCTTGTCCTAGTGTTCTCACGGCGCAAGGCCACAAAACTGCGGAGCCTGACCATATGGATTCCTGGGAATGGAACAAGATCGCCGGCGCGATCCTCGGCACATTGATCTTCGTTCTCGTCGTCAAATTCACGGCAGACGCGTTCTTCGAACCAACCCCGCCAGCCAAGCCAGGTTATGTGGTCGCAGGCGTTCCTGACGAGCAGTCCACCAGCACCGCCACAACGGCACCTACCGAAGAGCCTTTGCCCGATTTCGGCAGCGTTTTGCCGACGGCGGACGTCGCGGCCGGCAAAGAGATTTCGCATCGCTGCGAACAGTGCCACGACCTCTCCAAGGGCGGCCCGAACAAGATCGGTCCGAACCTCTGGGGCGTGGTGGGACGCGACAGAGCCACGCACCCCGGCTTCGACTATTCGAGCGCCATGTCGGGCAGCCACAATCCGTGGACCTTCGACGAATTGTTCCGCTTCCTGAAGTCGCCGCAGGCTTATGTTCCGGGCACCAAGATGACCTTTGCCGGTCTGCGGAGCGCACAGGATCGCATCAACCTCCTGGCCTATCTGCGCACGCAGAGCGACAGCCCGGTGCCGATCCCGCCGCCCGCCGCCAAAGGCGCCGCGGCCGCACCGGCCGCGAAGCCCGCGGAGAAGAAGTAAACGCAGGACTGCGTGAGCCTCGTCTCTTGAAACCGGTCGCAAGACCGGCGAGCGTTCGGTCATGACAAAGCCGAACCTTCTGATGATCGTGCCCGAGAAGTGGTCCAGCTTGTGGACCGCCGGGCTGGACAACAGTCCCGTCCGCCCTCTGGTGCACGGGCAAGACCGCTACACGCCCGGCAGCATCGATTATGTGCTGAGCTTCCGCCCACCGCCGGGATTGCTGAAGACGCTGCCGAACCTGAAGGCGGTGTTCTCGCTGGGCGCCGGCGTCGACGGGTTCCTGGCGGACCCGGATTATCCCAAGCAGGTGCCGCTGGTGCGCTTCGTCGACAATACGTTGTCGGCGGAGATGGCGCAGTTCGTCCTTCTGCATGTGCTGATGCATCACCGCCACCAGCGCCTGTTCGACGCGGCACAGGCACAGCGCAAATGGCGACAGATGGTGCTGCCGCGCCGCACCGAAGACACGCGCATCGGATTTCTCGGCTTCGGCGAGATCGGCCGCGTCACGGCACGGCATTTCGTCGACCTTGGCTTTCCGGTCTCGGCGTGGAGCCGCACGCGCAAGGATGCGCCCGGGCTGAAAAGCTTTGCCGGCGAAGGCGAATTGGAAACCTTCCTCGCTCAGACGGACATTCTGGTTTGCCTGCTGTCGCTGACGCGCCAGACCGCCGGCATTCTCAACGCCAAGACCTTCGCGGCCCTGCCCAAGAACGCTTTCGTCATCAATGTGGCGCGCGGCGGACATCTGATCGAAAAGGATCTGATCGCGGCGCTCGACGCGGGCCATCTATGCGGCGCCGTGCTCGACGTCTTCGAGATCGAGCCGCTGCCGGATAGCAGTCCCTTATGGCGGCATCCCAAGGTGACGGTGACGCCGCACATCGCGGCGATCTCCCAGCCGGCCGTCGCGGTGCAATACGTGATCGACGGCATCGCCAAATTCGAGCGCGGCGAGAAACCGGACAACATCGTGGACGTCGAGACGGCGTATTAGGCGCCGGCGGAAGGTCTATTTCTTCTTTCCGTACCGGGCCTTCAGCATCGCATAGATCGCACGCGCGGCGGTGGCTTCGGCACCGCGGCGGCGGCCGGGACGCGGACGATCGACCCAGGCGGCAATGTCGAAATGCGCCCAGACCTTCGCCTTGGTGACGAAGCGGTTGAGGAACAGCGCCGCGGTGATGGCGCCGGCATAGGGATAATCGGGCGCGTTGTTGAGATCGGCCACGGCACTGGCCAGCGTCGCTTCATACCCGCGCCACAAGGGCAGACGCCACAAAGGATCGTGCGTATCCTTCGCCTGGCGCATCAGCTCGGCGGCCAGAGTTTCGTCGTCGGTGAAGAAAGGCGGTAATTCCATGCCGGTGGCGACACGCGCCGCGCCGGTCAGCGTGGCGATGTCGAGCAGCAGTTCCGGCGCTTCGCGATCGGCTTCGGTGAGCGCATCGGCGAGCACCAGACGGCCTTCGGCATCGGTGTTGCCGATCTCCACCGTCAGACCTTTGCGGCTATGCAGCACGTCCGACGGACGATAAGCGCTGCCCGAGACGGAATTCTCCACCGCCGGAATCAAGACGCGCAGACGGACATCGAGCCTGGCGTCCATCACCATCGAGGCGACGGCGAGCGACACGGCCGCGCCGCCCATGTCCTTCTTCATCGTCGCCATGCCGGCGGCGGTCTTCAGATCGTAACCACCGGTGTCGAAGACGACGCCCTTGCCCACCAGCGTCACCTTGGGCGCACTGGGACGGCCCCAGACGAGTTCAACGAGACGCGGCGGACGCGCTGAGCCTTTGCCCACGGCATGGATCAGCGGATAGTTCTTCTTCAGCAGCGCGTCGCCGACAATCTCGGAAAATTTGGCGCCATGCCGTTTGGCGAGATCGCGGACTGCGGCAGAAAGCTCCGCCGGCCCCATATCGTTGGGCGGCGTGTTGATGAGATCGCGCGCCAGGAAAACGCCTTCGGCGATGCGGCTGATCTCGGCGGCATCGACGCCATCGGGCACCACCAGCTTCGGCGCCGGCTTGCCGTCCTTGCGATAGCGCGCGAAGCGATAGGCGCCGAGCGCCCAACCGAGCGTCGCCAGCGCCGGCGAGGCCGGCAGCGTCTCGAAACGATAGACACCCGCGGGCAGATGTTCGCAGAAGGCGGCGGCGGTCAGCGGATCCTTGCCGTCGCCCAATCCCAGGACCGCGAAGGCGATGCCGCCCGCAGCGTTGGGCACGAGTTTCAATTCGCCTTCCTTCGCCGCGAAGCCGGCAGCTTTCAGGAACGCCGCCTCGCGCTTGTCGCGCGCGGCGAGAAAGGCCTTGAGGCCGCTGGCGGCGACGGCGTGCAGCGCCACGGCACCCTTTGCGCTTCGGACAAGGCTGGAATGCATGAGAGGACCTTTGAGTCTGCCGCGCCGCACTCTAGAAATGGCGGCTTCCGCCCGCAACCGGAGAAAAGCCATGGCCGCGCAATACACCCTCGTTCTCGGCACCAGGACCTGGTCGAGCTGGAGCCTGCGCCCTTACGTGGCGATGCGGGCAACGGGCGCGCCCTTCGAGGAAGTGGTGATCCGCCTGCGCCGTCACGAAGCGCCGAGCACGCGCGACGAGATTTTGAAGCATTCGCCGGCGGGCCGCGTGCCGGTGCTCAAGATCACGGAGCATGGGCGCACCACGACGGTGTGGGACAGCCTGGCCATCTGCGAGACGCTGGCCGACCGCCATCCGGACGCGAAATTGTGGCCGGACGATGCGAATGCCCGCGCCATCGCGCGCTCCTATGCCGCCGAGATGCATTCCGGCTTTCCCGATCTGCGCGACCAGATGACGATGGAATTCGGCCGCACCCTGCCGACACCGGACTTGCGCGACGCCACCAAACAGCAGATCGCGCGCATCCTCGAAGCCTGGACGCAGGCGCTCGACAACTATCGCGGCGATTTCCTCTTTGGCGGGTTCTCCGTCGCCGACTGCATGTATGCGCCGGTGGTGTCGCGCTTTCTCACCTATGGCGTGGCATTGCCGCCAAAGGTGAAAGCCTATTGCGAGCGGATGATGGCGCTGCCGGCGATGCAGGACTGGGGACGCGCGGCGAAAGCCGAAGTGGATGCCGGCCTGCCGGAATACGCCAGCCTCTAATGATGCTGTGCCGGCTGCGGATCGGGGAGTTTGCCCGTCTCGCGGTAGAAGCGCTCGGCACCGGGATGCAGCGGCGCGGTCAGACCGTTCGCCGCGTCGTCCAGACGGATGTAGCGGCCCGCCGGCGGACCCGCGTCGAGCAAAACACGATTGGCCGGATTAAACAGTGCGCGCAGGATGCCGTAGACGATGTCGGGCGAGGCCGTGTCCTTCACCACCCACAAGGTGCGGCTGCTGACAGTGCCGATCGCGTCGGTGTGCGGATAGAGACCGGCGGAAATCGAGTCGGCGTAAAGATCGGGCACGTGCAGCAACAGGCGGCGGCGCGCCTTGCCGTCGATGGGCACCAATCGCGCCGCGCCACGCGCCAGAAGATCGTGAATCAGGGGCGACGGCGTGACGCCCTCGAAGAAGAAGGCGTCGATCTTGCCCTGCTGCAGCAGATCGGCGCTGACGTCATAGGATTCGTGGCGGAGCCTCAGGCGACGTTCGGAGATGCGATAGGCCGACAGGATCTCGCGCGCTACGACACTGGCACCGGAGCCGTCGGTGCCGACCGAAACCCGCTTGCCGGACAGGTCGGCGACTTTGCGGATCGGCGACTTGACGGCCGCCACCAGCTGGATGGTCTCGGGAAACAGGTCGGCGATGACCCGGATATGCTTCAGCCGGCCTGTCTTGCGGAAGGCGCCGCGGCCGGCAACCGCATCGGCGACCACGTTGGCCTGCGAGAAAGCGGAATCGACCTGCCCCGCCTCGACCGCCAGGACATTGGCGACGGCACCGTCGCTGGTGCGGGCAGAGACGATCAGACCGGAGGGGCCGCAGACCGCGCGCGCATCACAGCGCGCCAGTCCCGGCGGATGACTGACGATGCCGGCGATCAATTCGCCCATGGGGAAATAGGTGCCCGCCGTGGCCCCGGTCGCCACCTGGAAAGAGAGACGCGGCGGTTGTGCTTGTCCCGGGCCAGCCGCCAGGATCGCCAGGGCCGCAGCGCCTAGAGCCGACCCCGCAAAAACGGCCAAAGCGGCCTTGTGACGTCCCATGGGATATCAGTCCCACACCTTTGCGTCAGGAATTGGACGCAAGCGCCTATTTCTCAACAGTACTCCGCGGGATTTAAGAGTTTATTGACCGCGGCCGAGCATGCTGTGCAGTGGACAGAATTCAGGGCTCCCCATGCACAAATCGCTCGCCCGCATCGCAGCGCTCGCTTTGTCGAGTGTGGCCATCGTCGCCTGTTCCTCCACGCCGGACCAGCCGGCCGCGCCCGATCAGACGCAGGCCGCCGCCGACAGCAGCGCGCTGCCGGCCGACCTGAACAACGGTGTGCGCCAGGCCCAGCTGATGCGCTCCCAAGGCGACCTGAACGGCGCCATCCATACGCTGAGTCAGCTGATGCTGGTCTCGCCGGACGACCCGCGCGTCGTGGGCGAATACGGCAAGACGCTTGCCGAACAGGGCCGCAACACCGAAGCCATCGCCTTCCTCAAACGCGCCGTCGAACTGCAGTCCAACGACTGGACGCTCTACTCCGCTCTCGGCGTCGCCTATGACCAGAAGGGCGACACTGCCAGCGCCCAGGCGGCCTACCAGCATGCTCTGACGCTGAAGCCGGACGAGCCGGTGGTGCTCAATAATTTCGCCATGTCGCGGATGCTGGCGGGCGATCTTTCCGGCGCCCACGAGCTGCTGACGCAGGCCGCCGCCAAGGACGCGAACAATCCCAAGATCGCGACCAACCTGGCGATGGTCGACAAGCTTGAGAAGGACCAGCCGCACACAGCGGTCGCTGCGAACACGCCCAAGAAGCCAGCCGTCGAACCCGACAAGCCCGCGGCCATTGCCGCCGCGCCCAAGCCGCGCACGGCGCCCGCCAAGCTCGCCACGACCAAGCCGGATCACCCGACAGTCATCATGCAGGCCATCCCTGTCGACCCGCTGGCCGGGCCGGTGTCGCGCCACCGCACGGAAGTCGCCAAGGCGCCGCCGCACAAGCTCGTCGCGCCGCACAAGGACAAGGTCGAGACCGCAAAGAATGCGATCCCGGCGCTCCGCCTGGCAAACGATCAGCCGTAATCGAAAAAGAAGATCCAACGTCTGTGACCTGCGCAGCGACGTGCGTCCGGACGTCTGCGTCCGGATTCCGGGTCAGATCATGTGCATGACCTTCAGGATGGCCGGACCCATAATGACGATGAAGAGGGCCGGCAGGAAAAAGAGGATCATCGGGACCGTCAACTTGGCAGGGAGCGCCGCCGCCTTCTTCTCGGCCTCGGACATCCGCATCTCGCGATTTTCCTGCGCACAGACACGCAGCGCCTGCCCCATCGGCGTGCCGTAGCGCTCCGCTTGATTGAGCGCGGTCGCCACCTGCTTCACACCGGGATGGCCGCAGCGTTTGGCAAGATTCTCGAAGGCCTGCTTGCGGTCGGGCAGATAGCTGAGTTCGGCAGTGGTCAGCGCGAATTCCTCCGCCAACTCCGCGGACGACTGTCCGATTTCGGCGGCGACCTTGGAGAAAGCCGATTCCACCGACATGCCGGACTCGACGCAGATCAAGAGCAGATCGAGCGCGTCGGGAAAGGCGCCCATGATCGATTCCTGACGCTTGGCGATGAGATTGGAGACGAAGAGATCGGGCACATAGAAGCCGACAAGGGCGGCCGCAACCGATGCGCCGAGCTTCATCGTGCCCGACCAGGCGAAATGCGTCACCAGGAAAAGATAGAAAAGCGCCGCCCCAAACAGAATGAAGGGCATTACGAAGCGGAAGAACATGAAGACGATGGCCGGCGTCGGTCCGCGCATGCCGGCGCGCGCCAGCTTGTCGCGCGAATCATCGGACTCCACCAGCTTGGCGAGATTGAAGCGCTCGACGATCTGCTTGATCACCTTGGTGGAGCCGACGGCCTCGCCGCGCAGCGCGCCGCGCTTGGCGTTAAGCGCAGCGTGGTGGCGGGCCCGCAATTCTTCGCGTCGCTCCGAAACGGATTTCAGGCGGCGTCCAAGCGTGTCGCGTTCCAACAGCGGCATGCCCAGCGTGACGATCGTGGCAAAGGCGAAGATCGCGACGAACAACGTCACCAGGAAGCGCGGATCGAACAGGACGTCAAAGAGGTCAATGCCGAACATGCGCGCTCCTAATGCTTGAAGTTGATCATCTTGCGCATGACGAAAATTCCCACCGCCATCCACAGGATGGCGCCTGCAAGCATCAGGTTTCCCATCCGCTCGGTGAACAGTACGGAGATGTAGTTGGGCGTGGTGAGATAGACGATGCCCATCACCGCCGGCGGCAGCGAGCCGATGATGCCGGCGGATGCCTTCGCCTCCGACGACATCGCCTTGATCTTGCCCTGCAGCCGCTTGCGATCGCGCAGCACGCCGGCGAGATTGCCCAGGGCTTCGGAGAGATTGCCGCCGGACTTCTGCTGGATGGTCATGACGACCATGAAGAATCCGACCTCGGTGGTGGGCATGTTTTCGTACATGCGCTTGAGGCCCTGCTCCAGCGTGACGCCGACCTTGGCGCCCTCGCACAGCCGCTTGAATTCGCTTCCCACCGGATCGCGGAACTCGCCAGCCACGATCTTGAGCGCGTCGTTGGTGGGCAGGCCGGATTTCACGCTGCGCACGATCACGTCGATGGCGCCGGCAAAATCATCGGTGAACCGCTTCTCGCGGCGCGCCTTCAGGAAGCTGAGGGTCCAGCGCGGCAGACCAAGGCCGGTGCTCAAGGCCGCACCGGCGGCCACCAGCAAAGACTGCTGCGCCATGAGGCAGGCGATGGCGGTGGCGGCGGCGATGACGCCGGAGACGATCCAAAACGTGCGCGGCGAGACGTCGATAAATCCCGCCTGGTCGAGCCGGCGTTGTATCGTCAGCTTGGGTTTCTTCTCCGCCTGCCTGCTCTCGAAGTCCTTGAGCATGGTCTGGACATTTTTGCGCCGCAGGGCATTGGCCTCGGCGCCGCGCGCCATGCGGGCGACGGGCGTGGTCTTGGCGACGGCGGCGACGCGCTTTTGCGAGCGGCCGCCGGCATCGCCCGCAAAGGCGAACGCCGCGCCCCCCAAAGCCAGCACCAGCAAGGCTGCGACCAGAGCGATCACCATCGCTACACCTGCAGCTTGTCGAGCGCGTCCGCCAGATCGCGATCCAGACCGAAATAGCGCGCGCGCTCCCAGAATGTGGGCCGCACGATGCCGGTGCCGATATGACGACCTTTGATGCGGCCGCTGTCGTCTTCGCCCGACATTTCATAGGTGAGCAGATCCTGGGTGATGACGACATCGCCCTCGGTGCCGACCACTTCGGTGATATTGGTGATGCGCCGTGTACCATCGCGCAGACGTTCGGCCTGCACGATGACGTCGATCGAACCGACGATCATCTCGCGGATGGTCCGGGTGGGAAGCTGGAAGCCGCCCATGGTGATCATCGATTCCAGGCGGTTCATCGCCTCGCGCGGCGAGTTGGCGTGCAGCGTGCCCATCGAGCCGTCATGGCCGGTGTTCATGGCCTGCAAGAGGTCGAACGCTTCCGGTCCGCGCACTTCGCCGACGATGATGCGTTCGGGCCGCATACGAAGGCAGTTTCTCACCAGATCGCGCATGGTGATCTGGCCCTGGCCTTCCAGGTTGGGCGGACGGGTTTCCAGCCGCACCACATGGGGCTGCTGCAACTGCAGTTCGGCGGCGTCTTCGCAGGTGATGATGCGTTCTTCCGCGTCGATGAACGCAGTCAT
The DNA here is from genome assembly GCA_028865545.1 of Alphaproteobacteria bacterium. Classification (GTDB taxonomy): domain Bacteria; phylum Pseudomonadota; class Alphaproteobacteria; order Micropepsales; family Micropepsaceae; genus Rhizomicrobium. Next base: position 15,081 of record JAGWJY010000016.1, read on the forward strand.
GGTGTTGAGCAGCGTGGTCTTGCCCGAGCCCGTACCGCCGGAGATCAGCACGTTGCACCGCGCCCGTCCGATGATGGCCAGCAGCTTGGCGCCCGCTTCATTGATCGAGCCGAAGCGGACGAGATCGTCCATCTTCAGCTTGTCCTTCTTGAACTTACGGATGGTCAGCGTCGGTCCGTCGAGCGACAGCGGCGGCGCGATGACGTTGACACGCGAGCCGTCGAGCAGGCGTGCGTCGCAGATCGGCGAGGATTCGTCGACCCGGCGGCCTACCTGCGAGACGATGCGCTGGCAAATGTTCATCAGCTGCGCGTTGTCGCGGAAACGGATCGAAGTCAACTGCACCTTGCCGCCGACTTCGATGAAGACCCGGCCGGCACCGTTGACCATGATGTCGGCGATGTCATCGCGCGCCAGGAGCGGTTCGAGCGGACCATAGCCGAGCACGTCGTTGCAGATGTCCTGCAGCAGGTGTTCCTGCTCGGCAATCGACATCACAACGGCTTTGATCGAGATGATCTCGTTGACGATGTCGCGGATTTCCTCGCGCGCGGAATCCGGATCGAGCTGGGCGAGCTGCGCCAGATCAATGCTGTCGATCAGAGCGCTGAAGATCGTCGTCTTGACCTGATAATAATCTTCGGAGCGGCTGTCCGGCACGAAGACCGGCGTCTTGGCAGACGGCTGAAGGCCGGCCGGCGCAGCCGATGCCACACCATCCACTTTCGGCGGCTGGCGCGATGCAGCGCCCTCAACCTTCGGCGACAACCGCGCAACATCGGCCGGCGCGCCAGGATGCGGCGGCTTGGCTGTAGGCTCGAGTGCTGCGCGCTTTCCAAACATCGCTTATGCCCGTTTCTTTCCCTTCAACAGGGAGAGAAGCGGCGAGGATTGCTTCTCGCTCACCTGCTTGCGGCCGGTAAGCAGACCCGCAAGGCGACGCACGGCGTCGACCGAGGCCGATTTCTGCCCCAGCTCCGCCAGCATCTGTCCGTTGTTCGCCGCCTGTCCGAACAACAGCGGGTCGAAGGGCAGCAACGCGGCGGGCTCGACGCCGACCGTTTCGGCGAAGTCCTTGACGGGAATCTCCGGCCGTTTGGGCTGTCCCATCTGGTTCAGGACCAGTTTGGGGGCGGTGTCGTTGGGCCGCTGCTGCCGCAGCATGTCGAACATGTTCTTGGCGTTGCGCAGCGACGCGAGATCCGGCGTCGCCACGACGACAATCTCGTCGGCAGCAATCAGCGTCGCCTTAACCCATGGATCCCAGGAATGCGGCAGGTCGACCACCACGCAGGGCGTCATGTGGCGGACGGCATCGAGCACGGATTCATAGGCGTCATGGCCGGCGTCGTAATCGCGCTCCAGAACGGCCGGGGCGATGAACAGCGACAGGTAATCGCCGCGCTTGACCAGCAGGCGCTCAAGCAGCATGTCGTCCAACCGCTCCGGCGCAGTCAGCGCATCGGCAATGCTCTGGCCCGCTTCGTCGTTGAAATCGAGACCAAGGGTCCCGAACGGCAGGTCGAAATCGATGATCGTCGTGTTGATGTGCTGCTCTTCGGCGACGCACCAGCCGACATTGTGAGCAAGCGTCGACGAACCGGCGCCGCCGCGCGCGCCGACAAAGGCGACGACGCGGCCGATGGGGCGGCCAGCCGGATCGGCGTAAAGACCTGCGACCACTTCGATCAGATGCAGCGGATCGAGCGGCGCCACGAGATATTCGGAAGCGCCGCGGCGCATCAGTTCGCGGTAAAGCTCGACATCATTGTGGCGGCCGACCACGACGACCTTGGTCGCCGGATCACAGACCTCGGCGAGACGGTCGAGTTCGTCCAAGGCCTGCTTGCCGGCGAGTCTGGTCTCGACGATCAGCAGGTTGGGCGTAATCTGTCCGTTGTAGTGCTCAATCGCGGCATTGATGCCACCGAGCTGGACGTTGAGATTGGTCTTGGCCAGACGGCGGTCCGCGCCCGCGCGCTGCAGGGCGGCGCCGGTGTCGGGAAATTCGCAGAACGCATGGATGGAAATGCGCGGCACCGGACGTTCGTGCGCTGCCGCTCCGAAGGGTTCCTGGCTTTCCTCATGTCTGACCATCTTACGCGTATCCCTATTGACCGCCCACGTCGGACACCTTGGCCGACTGATCGGCCGTCTTGTCGGCCGACGTCACTTTGCCCTTCTCGTAATTGTCGAGCACGGCGTTGCGGCGAACTGCGTCGGCCGCCGTCATCGGGCGCGGTTGCAGGAGATCGCGCGGATCGGCGACCATCGCGGCGATGTTCTGCTGCACGGCGCAACCGAAATTCGGCGACGACTCGTTTGACGCCGTATTGGCAAGATTCGTCGACCAGTCGCCGCAGGGCGTCGTGTGGGCGACATAGGTGATGTAGTTGACGTCCACGCGCGCATCGCCATTCGTGACGTCATGCGTTCCTACCAGAATGCGCGAGCGCGGCACGCCCATCGACGCCAGCCTTTCGCCGAAATAGCTGATGGCAGCCGGCGAGTTCGAGCCAGCCGGCACCGAGACGGAGATCGAACCGTTGCCGTGCTGCAGATAGTCGGCGACGAATTGGTTCAGCTGTGCGGCGTCTTCGGGCAGCAGTCCCGCGTCTGGCGCCGAGAAAGACAGTTTGAGATCGACGGACTGCGGCGCCACGCTGATCGGGTGGTTGACTGCGCCGTCGTTCGACAAGGCGCTGCCGTCGTTGAACGGCGCCGCACAGCTGCCCGCCAGCAACACGGCGCCGATCGAGGCATAACGCAGAATATTGATCATCTTCGACATGTCCGCGTCCTATTGCACGATGAAGCCAAACTTGCCCTGAGCCTCGGTGATCGGCTGCTTGCCGCGGTCGTAGACCGCGTTCATCCGGCCGAGCAGAATGGCTTCGACGTCGGCAGCCGGAACGAAGCCGTCCGTCGGCAGGGCCAGCTTGGCTTCCGCCGTCGGACTGACGAGGTACGCCGTTACGGTCACGACGAGTTCGGTCTCGTTGTTCTGGAAATCGCGGCTGCGGAACAGCGCGCCGAGAATGGGCATGTCCTTGAGGCCGGGAAAGGCATCAAGCTGCTGCTTGGTGGTGTGCTGCATCAACCCGGCGACGGCAAAGCTGCCGCCCGACGGCAGTTCGACCGTGGTTTCGGCACGGCGCACCGACAAGGCCGGGATGGTCAGCCCCGGCGTGGTCACGATCTGGCCGTTCTGGTTCAGCGAGCTGCCGCCCTGCATGGTGAAGGCGCCGGTGTTGGTGAGCTCGCTCACCTCCGTCGACAATTGCAGCGAGATGCGTCCGTCGCTCAGCACCACCGGCGTGAACGACAGCCCGACGCCGAACTGCTTGAAGGTGACCGAGACGTTGCCCTGGGCGTCGCGGCCCGACGGCACGGGGAATTCGCCACCGGCGAGGAACTTCGCGGTCTCGCCCGACACGGCGACGAGGTTCGGTTCGGCAAGCGTGTGGACCAGACCGACCGTCTCCAACGCCTTCATCTTGGCTTGCAGATTGTTGGCGCCGCCGGTGCAGGTTCCCAGCGTCGTGGGCGTACACACCTGGCCGAACTGCGCACCGGAAAGATCGCTCAAGGCCTGGCCGACGAGACCATAAGGATTGGCGGTCGAGGCAACGATCGGCACGCCATTCACCACCGCCGCACTGGCCAAGTCGATACCGAGCTGTTTGGCGACCTGACGCTGCACTTCAGCGATACGCACCTTCAGCATCACCTGCTGGCTGCCGGCGATCTGCAGCATGTTGACGACCTTGGAGGGATCGCCGGCAAAACGCGCCGCGATATCCTGCGCGCGCGACGACTCCAGCGCGCTGCCGACCGTGCCGGCGAGCACGACGTTGTCGTTCATCGACGACACCTTGATCTCGGAGCCGGGCATATCCTTCCGGATCATGGCGGCGAGATCGGTGACGTCTTTTTCGACCCGGATGTCGATCGACAAGATCTGGTGGCCGGATGCGTCGAAGAAGAAGGCGTTGGTCTGCCCGGTCTTCTGCGCCAGCAGATAGATCCGCCGCGGCGTCCGCACGACGGCGTCGACGATGTCAGGATTGGCGACCAGCACATCGCGCGCATCCGCGTCGATCTGGATGATCGCCGCCTTGTTCAAACCGAGTGTCAGGTGCTTGTGGATGGCGTCGCCGGACCGGGTCGAAACGGAGATGACGCGCGGTACGTCGCTGCCATCATCCTGTGCCGCAACTGCGCCGCATGCCGCGAACAGCAATGCGCCCGCGGCAGCCAAAGCGAAGAGGAAATTGCTGCGCATCTAGTCTCCTCCACCGCCGCTGGTATGCGCGATGCCGTAGCGTATGATCGAAACAGGACCGACGTCGGAATCACTGCGCGCCGCGGCCAGTTGTCCGCCATTGCGCGTAGCGGTGTTGTCGCCCAGCGCGCGCAGCGCCAGAGACAATGTTCCAGAAGCCTGCGCCCGCGCCAAATTTTCCGCCTGATCGGACGTCAATTCGAGCGTCGCCGTTCGGGCGTCCGAAACCGATTTCTTGTTCTGGCCGTCCGTCGTCTGATCGATCGCCAGAACGCGTACATCCGACAACACGATGGTGGAGCGCGCCATCTTGGAACTGCCGTTGGGCGACTGGGTGAGAATGACGTCAACGCGGTCGTCGGGCAGAATGAATCCGCCAGCGACCGACGCCAGCGTCACGTTGATGGAAGCGGCCCGCATGCCCGGCTGCAGTCTTGCCGCCATGAAGCCGGCGGCGTCGCCCTTGACGATCTTGGCGTAGGTGATCGGCTCGCCCTTGACGATCTGCGTGCGCACCACGGTGCCCGTCACGGCCGCCTGCAATGAGACGCCGCTCGATTGCCTGATGAAACTCGGATCGACGCCGGTTGCCGGCCATTGCTGCCAGCGAACCTGGCTCGCCTGCAGCGGTTCGCCCGGCTGCAGATTGTCCGCAGCGACGAGCACGTTGGCGATGGCAACGGTGGGCTCAAGGCGCGCATCGGCCTTCGGCGTGCCACCGCCGAGCAGTCCTCGTACGAGCAGAGCTGCACCTCCCGCGGCCACTGCAGCCAGCAAAAGGACAACGAGACGCCGCGTGTTCATGAGAGCAGCTCCTTTGCCCCAATCCGAGCACGGAACCCTTTAGAGAATGCTTAACAGGGGGCCGTCGGACCGGACACTGCGTACATTACTTTTCCGTCTTAAAGTCCTGCCGCGAGACGGAAAATCTCCGTCTGCGGAAGAATAACAAAAGCACCCGCGGCAAGTGCCGCGCCGTACGGAATGCCCGCCCGTTCGTCATGCAGACGGAGCAGCCAATGCTGACGCGCCAGCGGTGCGGGCAGCGGCACGCGCCTCAACCCGAGCAGCACCAGAGTCAGCGCGCCGCCCAAGACCGAAGCCACCAGCGCGTAACTGACCAGGTCGTGAAACCCGAACCACAGCACGACACAGGCAAAGAGCTTGGCATCACCGCCGCCGATATAACCGAGCGCGAACAACGTAAAGCCGACAACAAGCCCCAGAAATCCCGCCAGCAGATGGTCGGCGACCATTCCCGGCGTCATGCCGGAGGCAAATACGAAAACCAGGAAGGCCGCGATCAGAGCAACCTGGAGAAAGTTCGGAATCGTATAGCTGCCGAGATCCCAACCGGCGGCGAGCGCCAGCAGGGCAGGAAGGACGATGATGACAAACAGTTCTGCGGCCATGTTCCGTTATGCCCAACATGCGAGCGGCCGCCTTTGTGGCGGCCGCTCAATCTGCGCTATCGATCCGCCGCTTACAGTTTCGTCGAGACGGAATTGAATGTCGCGCTCAGGCTCGTACCGACAGCCTGCAACGTTCCAATGATCACGACCGCAATCAACGCCGCGATCAGACCGTATTCGATGGCCGTCGCGCCGGACTCGTCGCGAACAAACCGCGAAAAAAGGTTGTTCATACTGACCTCCACTTGTGGACACCCTAGGATATCCGGCGCGCTCCGCTTGCCGCGGCTCTTTGCCAGGACCGGGTCAGCTTAGGCGGAAGCGCTTAATGCGTTCTTAAATCGGTTTGTTGCGCGAGGGGCGTTTTGTACCGCCGTGATACAGAAATGGGGTCGCGGAGGGGGTGGTTGTACTTAATGTTTGAACTTCATTCACCAATCCGCAAGATCGCCCTAGGCAGGACAAGGAAAAGCCGCCTGCATATCGACGCGACTTTCGGCTTCGAAAACGTCGAACATCTTTTGCAGCATCAGCGTGCCATAGCTCCGCAGTCATATTGCTTCGCGCCAAATATGCGAACGGCCACCCTTGAGGGCGGCCGTTCGATCTGCGTTTTCGTCTGCTTGCTCAGAGGTTGGTCGCGACTGAGTTGAACGTCGCACTCAAACTCGTACCGACCGCCTGCAACGTTCCAATGATCACGACCGCGATCAACGCCGCGATCAAACCATATTCGATGGCCGTCGCGCCGGATTCGTCGCGAACAAACCGCGAAAAAAGGTTGTTCATACTAACCTCCACTTGTGGACACCCTAGAAACTCCGGCGTGTTCCGCTTGCCGCGGGTTTCGCTCGGACGCACAAGGCTGAGGTTACGGCGATTAACGGGTTCTTAAATCGGTTTGTTGCGCAAAGGGCGTTTTGTGCCGCTGCGGTACAGAAAAGGCGTCGCGGAGGGCATGGTTGTACTTAACATTTAGATTCCGTTCACCTCTCCGCAGAAATGTACAAGGTGGAACAACACGAGAAGATGCGCGGCGGTGCCTTTCGGTCCGCCAGAACTTAAAACTTCTTTTACAGCGCACGCGTAACGTGACAGGGAACCTTCAACGGATTCCGCCCATGCGCCGCCTCACAGCTTGCCTTGCAACCGCCTTGCTGATGACCAGCGCCGCAGCGGCGCATGAAGCCTCCGCTCGTGACGCCTCCGTTTCCGTGCCGCTCGACGAAGTCCGCGTCGTCACCTTCTCCAAGCCCATCTCGACCTTGTACGTCGGCAACCCGGTGATCGCTGACGTCACCATGATCGACAAGCGCCACGCCTTTGTCCTCGGAAAGGCGTATGGCGCGACCAATGTCATCGCGCTCGACGCGGCCGGCAACGAGATCAACAACCGTCAGGTCGTGGTGTTTGGCGCCAGCAGTTCGCTGGTCACCCTGCAGAAGGGCCGCGCGCAGGTGACCTATTCATGCGTCAGTTCGCGCTGCGAGCCTTCCCCGCAGCTGGGCGACGACAACACAGCTTTCGGTGCGGCCATGGGCCAGATCCAACAGCACCAGGACCTGCTGGCCAAGACGGCGTCCGCCCAGTAGGGATCGATCCATCCGATCTATTTGATGAAGTCCGACGCTACTGCGCCACCCGCAGGTTCGTGATCTGCTGACCGATCGTGTTGAACGTGGACACGATCGCACCCGCCGTCGTCAGGTCGAAATATTTGCTGGGATCGGAGGCGCAGTTCTGCAGTGCCGTCGAATTACCCTGCGTGCCATTGAGATCAACGAATATCGTGTAGATCGTAATGCCTGCGGCCTTGGCGTTGGTGCAGGCCAGCTGTTCGCGCGCGTCGATGTAAGACTGGCTGCTGCTCCAGCGATCCTGCGTGTTGAGGCCGTCGCTGAGCAGAATGATAACCTGTTGGGTGTTGGCCGGAAGCGTGGGCGGACTGAGCGGCGCGCCCTGGCTGAGCGCTTGCCAACCCAGCGCCAAGCCGATCGTCTGATTGGTGTTGCCGCTGGCATACATGCCGTCGACTTCGTTGCTGAGCGTCGTCCAGTTGTAGCCGAGCGGCAGTAGCGCCTCGGGACAGTTGCCGTACTGCTCTGGGACGAAATAGCTGTTGGTATCGGAACTTGTCGGCGTCGTGTTGTTGACGTCGTAGTTCTGCGACGCCGGACCGCTGTCCGTACCGCGGTCAGTTACACAGCCGTTCCAGGAACTATGGCTGGAAGGCGTCCAAGTTCCCGAACAGCTGCTGCTGCTTCCGCCACCCCAGCCTCCCCAACCTCCCCAACCGCCCCAGCCGCCGCCACCACCGCCAGCGCAGCTGCCGTTGGCAGAGTCCCAGTCCGTCCAATTCAGCCATGTGGAGTTATAATAGCTTGATCCAAGATTGACGTCCTTGGTGAAAGGAACGATGGCCACCTGCACATCGCCCGCCGTGGCTGACGCGTTCTGCAACATGGTGAGCAGCTGATGTGACGCGTTCTTGAGCGCCGTAATCTTGCTGGTGCCGGTCGAGTCTGTTTCGGTCATCGAGCCCGTATTGTCGAGCACCAGCGATACCCAGAGCTTCAACTGCCCCCATACCACTTTCGTCGATGCCGTGATCGTCAAGGAATGAACACCGGCGGCGCTGAGAAGCGTGGTGGGCATCTGATCCGTCGCCGTGATGATGACCTGCTGGCCCGACGGCGTTACCGAGATCGCGGCCGGTGTGCCGTATGACGGATCCGCTTTGTAATTCGCGCTGAAATATTGCTGCGCCATCGTCTGCTGCTGCTGGGTCGTCAAACCGGAGGTGCTGCCGATGGCAAGGGCCGCGGCGTCAATCGCATCTTCCATGCTGGCATGAACGACGACGGCGCGCGCATAGTCGAGGCCGGCGCCGGTCGCCAGAGCGAGCGGAACCAGAGACAGCGCAAAGATCATGGCAACATTGCCGCGCTTGGCGCCGGCAAAAGCGCGCACATGGCGCGACACGCACCTGATCAGTCCGCGGAACCCGTTGCTTGTCACCATCGCCGATACGCCCCAACGCACGGCGCGATTATCGCGACACCGGCGTGAAAATACCGTTGCAACCTCGCACCGTGGTTAGCCAATAGTTAGCGCAGAATGGAGAACTGCGTCTTACGAACGATACCGTGGCCGTTAAGCGTTCTCTAAGCGACCCGCGACAATATTCGGGCCAGCAACGGGGACACGATGAACTCCTTCTCCAAAAAGACGCTGGCGGTTGTTGGCGCGGGCGGTATTGTGTTCGGATTGGCCGCCTGGGACTTCTATTTTCGTGTCCTGTCGGGTGTGAATGGCGGCGACTGGATGGTTTATTACAGCGCCATCCGCACCGTTCTCGAAGGCCATCCCCACCTGCTTTATGATGGTACCCGCTTCACCGCGGCCTTGAATGTGCGATTCGCCAGCTGGCTTGCCGAACCTTACAAACTGCACCCCTGGCTCTACCCGCCTCACTTTCTGCTGCTGTTATGGCCCTTTGGCCTGCTGTCGGCCGCCACGTCGCTGGCCGCATTTGTTTTGACGAGCTTCGCGCTGGCCGCTGCCGCGCTCTGGGCGCTGACCGACAGGCCACACGAACGGGCGCTATACATTCTTTCAGCGCTGCTGAACCCGGCCGCCGCGATTGTCGTGCGGCTCGGCCAGGATACGTTCCTGACCCTGGCACTGCTGGTTGGCGGCTTTGTGTTGACGAAAAAACGCCCCGTTCTGGCCGGCGTGCTGTTCGGCGTCCTGACCTACAAGCCGCAATTCTGTCTCATGGTGCCGGTGGCGCTGATCGCTTCGCGGCAATGGAAAGCCCTGGCCGCGACAGCCGCCAGCGCCGGCATCCTGGTGCTTGTCAGCCTGCTGACCTTCGGCCCCGGGCCGTGGGAGGACTGGCTTCGACTCATGGTCGCGCCGACACATATGTTCAACGAATGGCAGACCGGCGCACGGGACAGCGGCATGAATCTTTTCGCTTGCGCCAGACTGCTGGGCGCCAGCGCCCCCTTCGCCAATGCCATTCAACTTGTCGGCGCAATTCTGGCCGCCCTAGCCGTCTGGCGCTGTTTCAGCCGGCCCTTTTCAAACGAATTGCGCGTAGCCGTCCTGCTTGCCGCAACGGCGTTCGCCGCCCCCCACATCATGAATTACGATGCCGTCCTGATCGGCGTGGCCGCCACGCTTTTCCTGGCCCATAACCTGCGCAACCACGCCCATCGCGGCGAGACCGTGCTGGCTGCCATCCTGTGGCTTTGCCCGCTGATGAATCCGCCCAGCGTGTTCTTTATCGGCATCATGACGCCCATCCTCATCGCCCTGTTTGCTTCGCGGATACTTGACCACCGTCCCAGCCCATATACCCCCATGGCGGGCGAAGGCGCTGGCGCCTGAGCAGTAAGGATTTGTTCAGCATGTCGGCGACTTTCCGTTCGCCAGACCGGCTTTGCAATTTATTGAAAAGACACAAGGGATAGAACGGTCGGAGAAAAGGCGAAGCCGTGAACCCTGTCGCCCAAACCTGGATTACCAAGACGAATGTGCGGCTGCGGCGCACTGCGCAGCGCATGCGCGAAGGCGCACGCGCGGGATCGGCGGCGATCGAATTCGCGCTTATTGCACCTATCTTCTTCGTGCTGCTGATGGGCACGATGGAAGTTGGCATCATGTTCTTCGCGCAATTCACTCTGCAGAACGCGGTAATGAGCGCCGCCCGAATGATCCGTACCGGTCAGGTCGCCACCGCGAACATGACCGCGGCGCAATTCCGTACGAGCATCTGCAACAACATCAGCCCCATTCTGGCGTGCGACGGCAATCTGCAGATCGATGTGGAATCTTACGCAAATTTCTCTTCGGTAAATTTTGCCAACCCGCTTACGGCGAGCAACACGCTGGACCCCAGTCTGAACAATTTCTCGACCGGGAATGTGTGCAGCGTCGTTCTGGTGCGCGCCTTCTATACCTGGTCGGTGGTCACTCCACTGCTGACGCCGTTCATGGTCAACATGGCGAACAATGAGCACCTGCTGACCGCGACCGCCGCCTTCCGCAACGAACCATACAATACGAGTGTCGCCGGATGCTGAAGCGCTTTTTCGCCATGCTGAAGGCGCGCGACGGCCTCGCCGCTGTTGAATTCGCCTTTCTCGCGCCGGTCATGGTTCTGATGTTCTTCGGAACGGTCGAAGTGTCGGCAGCGGTCGACTGCAATACGCGCGTTACCAATGTCGCTTCCACGGCCGCCGATCTCGTCGCCCAGGAGACCTCCGTCAGTTCGGCGGACATGGCCAACGTCTTCTCGGCCCTCAATGCGATCATCTATCCGTATTCCGCAGCAGGCGCGAAGATCGTCATCTCCAGCCTAGTGGACGACGGACATGGCGGTGCCAAGGTGGCCTGGAGCGACGCCCAGAACGCCACGCCGCTCACGGTCGGATCCGCGGTTATCGTCCCGACCGGGCTCATCACTTCGGGCGGCAGCGTCATCTACGCCCAGGTCACCTATAATTATAATTCATCGCCTGCAGTCTATCTGACCGGAACGCTGACAATGACCAGCACATTTTATGCGCGCCCGCGGCGCAGCGCGACGGTCAGCCACACCTAACTCTTCTTCTCGCCGCGCGGACGCATCAGGCCCTCCTGGGCAACCGATGCGACGAGTTTGCCGTCACGGGTATACATCAGACCACGATTGAAGCTGCGCGCACCGGAGGCGCTGGGGCTGTCCTGCACATAGAGAAGCCACTCGTCGACGCGGAACGGCCGGTGGAACCACATGGCGTGATCCAGACTCGCCATCTGTACCTTGTTGTCGAACCAGCCGATGCCATGCGGCAGAAGGCCGGTGTCGAGCAGCGACATGTCGGAGGCATAGGCGAGCACGCATTGATGGAGCGGCAGATCGTCGGGCAGCGCGCCTGTGGCCCGAATCCACAGCATCTCATGTGGCGGACGCTTGTCCGGTGAGAAATATTCCCGCGGATCGACCGGCCGCGTCTCAATTGGGCGCGGCCGCGAGAACCAGGCGCGCACCTCCTCGGGCAGTCTGTCGATCACCTTGGCGCGCAGTTCTTCTTCGGTCGGAAGCGTTTCCGGTGCCGGCACAACCGGCATGGGGAATTCATGCTCGTAACCCGGTTCGTCGAGCTGGAAGGACGCGGCGAGATTGAAGATTTGACGGCCGTGCTGGATCGCCACAACCCGGCGCGCGGTGAAGCTGGCACCGTCGCGGGACCGATCGACCTCGTAGAGAATGGGCACTTTGGGATCGCCCGCGCGCAAAAAATAGGCGTGCAGAGAGTGACAGAGGCGGCCTTCCACCGTGCGGGCGGCCGCCACCAATGCCTGACCCAGAACCTGACCGCCGAAAACCCGCTGCACGCGGTCCTTGGGGCTGGCGCCGCGAAAAATGTTCTCCTCGATCTTTTCCAGATTGAGCAGATCGAGGACTTCTTGAATCGGTGCTTTATCGTTCATGGCGCATCCCTTAATAAGGCCGCAAATGCGGCGCAAGATAAGCGGATGAAGAATTCCCTTTGCTTGGGCAGGGCATTCCATCCTAGATAAGCGGCCTTTCGTCAGGTGACGAATAAGGGGCATTTCTAAAGAAAGACATGGCCAACCAGCTTCTCGAGCGCGCCGCTCATCAACGGCCAGCGAACACCAAGCGCGGCGTTTTGGAGCGCCTATTCACCCTTATGTTCCAAGGGTTTGTATACAACCAGATCTGGGAAGACCCCGATGTCGATCTGGAAGCGCTGGCTTTGTTGCCCCACCACCGGCTGATCACCATCGCATCGGGCGGCTGCAACGTGCTGAATTATCTGGCTGCCGATCCGGCCAAGATCATTGCCGTCGATCTCAATCCCAACCATGTGGCGCTGACGCGTCTGAAGCTTTCGGCCCTCGCCAATCTTCCCGACTATGAAGCGTTTTTCCGCTTCTTCGGTGAGGCCAACCTCAAGTCCAACCGCTCGGCTTACGACAACTTTCTCTCCGCGCGGCTCGATCAGGAAACGCGGCGCTACTGGGAGAAACATATCCCGCTGCACGGGCGCCGCATCAACATGTTCGCGCGCAATCTCTACCGCTACGGCCTGCTCGGGCGTTTCATCGGCATTCTGCACGCGGTGGCGAAATTGCACGGCAAGAAGCTGGAGCACATTCTCAAGGCCCGCACACCGGCCGAACAGCGCGCCGCCTTCGATCGGCTGATCGCGCCGCTTTTCAACTATCGTTCCGTGCGCCTGCTCTCGAAAAGCCCTGTGTCGCTTTACGCTTTGGGCATTCCGCCGGCCCAGTATGACGAACTGGTCGCAGGGACCGGCGGCAACGCCATCGCCGTTCTGCGCGAGCGCGTCGAACGGCTGGCGTGCGATTTTCCGATCCACGAAAATTATTTTGCCTGGCAGGCCTTTGGGCGCGGCTACGACGTTACCAACCGCGAAGCCGTTCCCGCCTATCTACGCCGCGACGTCTACGACGTAATCCGTACACGGATCGACAAGGTGGAGGTGCACCACGCTTCGGTCACGGATTTCCTGTCGCACCAAGGCGCTCAGTCGCTGCACCGCTACGTGTTGCTCGACGCGCAGGACTGGATGAACCCCACGCAGCTTACTTCGCTATGGGCCGAGATCGATCGCACGGCCGACGCCCGCGATGCCCGCGTAATCTTCCGTACAGCCGGCGCCGATTCGCCCTTGCCGCGAAAACTGCCGGCCGAGCTTCTGGCGCCATGGCAATATCTGGAAGAGGAAAGCCGCGCCTTCCACGCCAAGGACCGCTCGTCGATCTATGGCGGCTTCCATGTTTACGCCCGCCGGCCGCTGTCCTGAGGCGCGCGTGAACGCCGAGCCCGTAAAAGACCATGCCTCGCTGATGGACAAGGTCTATCGGCGTCAGCGCTATATATATGATTTTACACGAAAATATTACTTATTTGGCCGTGACCGACTGATCCGTGAGCTCGATCTGCGCCCCGGCGACCGCGTGGTCGAAATCGGCTGTGGAACGGCCCGCAACCTGATCCGCATCGCCGAGCGCTACCCCGAGGCCCGCCTCTTCGGCATGGACGCCTCCCACGAGATGTTGAAGACGGCCGCGGAATCCGTCCGCAGGGCCGGGCTCGAGACACGAATTTGTTTGGCACATGGCTACGCCGAAGATCTGTCGCCGGCCATGTTCGGCGAGCATGAAGCCTTCGACGCCTGTATATTTTCCTACAGCCTTTCCATGATTCCGCAATGGAAACAGGCCCTTAGGCAAGCGGCGGCCACTCTTTCACCAGATGGCCGCATTCATGTGGTCGATTTCGGCGATCTGACCGGGCTTGGTCGGACCGGCCAGACAGCGCTCCTCGCTTGGCTAAGATTGTTTCATGTCACGCCCCGCGCGGAACTTTTGCACGACCTGGAGCGCAGCACCTCGGCCTCTCTGCGCGTTCTACCTGGCCGGTACGCATTCCTTTTGACCGCCAGTAAGACATTGTCGTTCTAAATTTGCGTGCGTGTTGCCGGTTGGTCACAGAACTCTGCCAATTCCTACGCTTGACGGATTAAGGCTAACCCTGCGGATGGACAAACCAGCACAAAATCCGCCATTATAAGCTGTATAGCGTTATGTTGTCCGACATTGCGGTGGGGGGTTCCCGCCCATCGGTATTTTGAAGCGAGGGTGGAAAATGAAACTTCGTTCTATCGCCTTGGCAGGCGCCGCGGTCCTGGCACTTTCCGTGTCGGCATCCGCCAGTGACACGACAGGCTGGTATGTCGGCTTGGGTGCTGGCTGGGACAGCATGACCAATTTCAATCAGGTCTATACGCCGGGTCCGGTCACGTTCAAGGCAAACACACAAGATTCGGGGTTGTTCATCGGCAGCTTCGGCTATCGCTTCGACAACCACTTCCGGCTCGAAGACGAGATCGGCTACGACAGCCATAGCGTGAGTGGTGGCTCGATGGCATTCAAAGGCCACGCCGCCGTCACGTCGGATATGCTCAACCTCCTTTACGATTACCCGCTCTCCTCCAAGTGGAACTTGACCATTGGTGGCGGCTTGGGCCTCGCGAAAGAGAACATCCACACCTACATCACGCCGTTTGATTATCTGACGGGAACGCAGACGAGCTTCATCTATCAGGGCATCGTCGGCGTGAGCTATTCGGTGGACGATTACACCGACATCGGCTTGGATTATCGCTTCCGCACGTTGCCGAGCGACAACAGCTACGGAACGAGCTTCACGTTCTATACGGATGCGAAGGCGACGGACGTCAGCGATCAGGCGATCATGTTCAGTGTGCGGTTCTTCCTGGCGCCGCCGCCGCCTCCCCCGCCGCCGCCGCCTCCCCCGCCGCCGCCGCCGCCTCCCCCGCCGCCGCCGCCGCCGCCTCCCCCACCGCCGCCGCCTCCGCCGGTCAAGACGTATATCGTCTTCTTCGACTTCAATAAGTCGAACCTGACCGAAGCTGCAGAGGCTGTCGTTGCGGAAGCCGTGAAGACGGCGAAGGCGAACGGCTTTGTGAAGGTTGAAGTCACCGGCCACACGGATACGGTCGGCTCGGACAAGTACAACATGAAGCTGTCGGTGCGCCGCGCCGAAGCCGTCAAGGACGAAATGGTCCGCGAAGGCATGGACGGCTCGACGATCTCGATCGAAGGCAAGGGCTTCCACGACCTGCTCGTTCCGACGGGCCCGGGCGTGCGCGAACCCCAGAACCGCCGTGCGGTTATCGATCTGGGAAGCTGATCAGCCGACTGAATGAAAATGTAGAAAGGGCGGGCCGAAAGGCCCGCCCTTTTTGTTTGTACTAACCGCTGACGCAAAGCGGATTGATTGATGGCCGCAGCGTCAAATCAGTTGAAGATGCCCGAGAACCAGCCGGATTTCTTCTCCTTCGGCTCTTCCTTAGCGGGCTCCACGGAGGGCGGCACCACTGCGGCGGGCGTCGCCGTCGGTGGAGCGACAGGCGCTGGCGGCGGCATTACCGGGGGAGCCGGCGGCGGAACCAGCGCGGCGACCCGCAAAGGATTCGGCTTGGGAACGATATCTGGGCCGGCCATGGCACCCTGCATGGTGACGGCCAGCTGCAACTGGCAGCTCTGAACCGGACTGCCCAGATCACCGTTGGCATCCCCACCCACGTCGGTGACCGGAACGCCGCTGACGAAATCGTCCAAGCTGGGTTTTTGAGGCGCCAGCGCGGCGGAAACGACAAGATTGGCTGCCGTACAAAAATCCTGACTGCCATGGACGCGACGAAGCTCCGCCTTTGCCGCTAGGTCAGTCTTGAACCTGTTGTAGGCGGCGTCGCCTTTCGACCAGCCCATGGCCCGATGGAACATCAGCAGCAACGTCTTGTCTGAGCGCCGCAGCTCGGGCCCGAACGTTGTCTGAAAGGCGTTGTAGTTGACTCGGGCCTGTTCGCCGCAGGTCAACGCCGCGTCCATCAGCTCCTGCTGGACCGCGGCGGCCTGCATCGCCGTCACTTCGGCAGGCTGGGCGCATCTCAAAGGCTTGCGCGCCTCGGCGCCACTCGTAATCACCACGCTCAAGGCCAGCACACACGTACCAGCCATCAATTTCTTGCCCATGCCCAATCCCTTTGCCTTATCCGGCTGCCGCGACGACCTTAACATCGCCGCCCCGAATTTCACCATTTCTTCCCTGCCGCATTATTAAGAAGGAACTCCGCGCGGTCTCAACGATGCGTTCAGCTTATACGCCCAGGCTGTCCGCAGGCGAGGCATCATGCGCCCATATGCGCTGGAACCCTGACGAATGGCACCTGCGCCTTTGCGACCCTTTCCAGTCCCCATCTGTTCTTGTATTGGTGCCCGCCCCGGCGAACTGCGCCGGGTTGGTTAAGGACCGAGGTGTCATGTCGTACAAAGTCGCCGTTGTCGGCGCGACCGGAAATGTCGGGCGCGAGATGCTGAACGTGCTGGCCCAGCGCCAGTTCCCCGTGAGCGAAGTCGTGGCGCTGGCTTCGACGAAGTCCATCGGTACGGAAGTTTCGTTTGGCGACAAGACGCTCAAGGTGAAGGCCCTCGACTATTACGACTTCAAAGGCACCGACGTCGTCCTTATGAGCGCCGGCGGCAAGGTCTCCAAGGAGTGGTCGCCCAAGATCGCGGCCCAGGGCGCCATTGTCATCGATAATTCCTCGACCTGGCGCATGGACCGCGAAGTGCCGCTGGTGGTTCCGGAAGTGAACGCCGCAGCGCTCGACGGCATCAAGAAAGGCATCATCGCCAATCCCAACTGCTCGACCGCGCAACTCGTGGTGGCGCTGAAGCCGTTGCACGATGAAGCAACGATCAAGCGCGTGGTCGTCGCCACCTATCAATCGGTTTCGGGCGCCGGCAAGGACGCGATGGACGAATTATTCCGTCAGACTCGCGCGGTCTTCGTCACCGATCCGATCGAGACGGTGAAGTTCACCAAGCAGATCGCTTTCAACGTCATCCCGCACATCGATGTGTTCCTCGATTCCGGCTACACCAAGGAAGAGTGGAAGATGATGGTCGAGGTGCAGAAGATTCTCGACCCCGACATCCAGGTGACCGCCACCTGCGTGCGCGTGCCGGTGTTTGTCGGTCATTCAGAAGCCGTCACCGTCGAATTCGAAAAACCGATCACGGCACAAAGGGCGCGTGCGATCCTGCGTGAGGCGCCCGGCGTGCTCGTTGTCGACAAGCACGAGGATGGCGGCTACATCACGCCCATCGAATGCGCCGGCGAAGACGCGACCTATGTCAGTCGCATCCGCAAAGATCCGACGGTTGAACACGGCTTATCGCTGTGGGTCGTCTCCGACAATTTGCGCAAAGGCGCGGCATTGAACGCGGTGCAGATCGCGGAATGCCTCATCAACCGCAAGCTGCTGAAGAACGCCGCCTGACGGGCCCTGTGGCGCTTTGATCCTTTCGTAAGGCGGGAAACCGCACTATTTTTGCGTGGCCAAACCGGTTCACGCGTCGCCGGTTTGCAGCTGGGGGGCGCGATGAATTTTTCGCTGAAGCCGGTATTCGTGGGCTGGATTACGCTGCTTGCACAATTGCCGCTGCAATTGTTCCTGACCTTCTGGGCCGCTGCGTTCTTCGGCGGAATCACTTCGGCGCTCCTGCAGAATTTCGGCGAGGACTTCGAGCCCGAGACATTCTTCACCGGCACGCCGTTCGCGTTCTTCGGGGCTCTCGCGTTCTTTGGCGTGCCGTTTATCGCTTATGTCGGAAAGCGGTTGAATTACAGCCATACCGAATACCGTTTCTTCGACGACCATCTCGAGCTCGAAGAGGGGTTCTTCTCGATCAACAAGAAAGTGGTCCGTTACAGCGATGTGAAGGAGATCACCCTGCACAAGGGGTTTCTGCAGAGAAGCTGCGGACTGGGCACCGTCTATCTGGCGACCCTGGCGACTGGTTCGTCGCCGGAGTCAAATTCCTTCCGCGCCTTCGGCTTCGGCAATATCTCGGCAAGCGGTGTCAGCATCCGTGACATCCGCGAACCCGACACCGAATATGGCAAGATTCGCCGCGTCGTGAATCCGCGGTCCTGAACGCACGGCACCTCTAGATCTGCTCGACCGAACCCAGCGCGAAGGTCGAACCCTCCGGATTTTCGCCGATTACCAGCGAAGTGTCGCTGGCGAAATGATAGGGCGGAACCGGAAGATTGAGTGGCGCCGGAACACCTTGAAACACGCGCCCCGCAAGATCGTAGCGGGAGCCGTGACAGGGGCAGAGATAGCCACCCGGCCAGGTCGGCCCCAATTGCGGATCACCGGGCTGCGGCTTGTATCCGGGGATGCATCCCAGATGGGTGCAGATCCCGACGAGCACGAGATATTCCGGCTTGATCGATCGCGACCAGTTATCGGCGTAGGTTGGCTGCTGGTCTTCCTGCGAGTTGGGATCGCGCAAGCGCGACAACAGCGACGGCTGCTTCAGCTCCTGAAGTGCCGTGGGCGTGCGATTCACGATGAAGATCGGCTTCGATCGCCACCGCACGACGATCTGCTGGCCGGGCGCGACATGGGTGAGATCGACGGTGAGCGGACCGCCTGCCGCCAGAACATCTGCCGCCGGTTCCATCTGATCAATGAATGGCCAAGCCGAAAATGCGGCACCGATGCCGAGAACGGCACTCGTCGCAATGTAGAGGAAGTCGCGCCTTTTGACTTTGGGTAAATCGGACGTTGGAGCTGGATCGGCATAGGTCATCGGACCTCCGCGAGTTGGAGTATACCACACGGCTCTCGTCGCATCGAATGCGCGAGGCCGCTCCTGGTTCGGCACTCCAAACGCGACGCGCCGCCATGGCCGTCTGCCTGCGCGGCAAGCTTGGCGCGCGCGCGCCGATAAGGTACCTCTCTTAGCGGCGAAATTTGGGGAAAATATGACGAGACCGCGCCGCTCCGTTCTTTATATACCAGGCTCGAACGCACGCGCATTGGAGAAAGCGCGCACGTTGCCCGCCGACACACTCATCCTTGATCTTGAGGATGCCGTCGCGCCAGACGCAAAGGACCTGGCGCGAACACAGGTCTGCGATGCAGTGAAGTCCAAGATGTTCGGCAAGCGGGAAGTCGTCGTGCGCATCAATGCGCTATCAACGCCGTGGGGTGACGCAGACCTTGCGGCAACAGCCGCGGCCAGCCCCGACGCCATCCTGGTGCCAAAAGTTTCTGGCCCACAGGATCTGCAGGAAATCGAACGCCGCTCGGGCAATGGATCGGCGAGGTTGTGGGCAATGGTGGAAACTCCATCCGCGATTTTGAACATCGCAGATCTTGCTGGCGCCGGTGGTCGGCTGTGTTGTCTGGTGATGGGCACCAACGATCTGATCAAGGAACTGCGTGGCGTCCATACCCAAGACCGGCGCAATCTCACGGCGGCATTGGGATTGTCGGTGCTGGCCGCACGTGCGCATGGGCTCGCGATAATCGACGGTGTCTATAACGACATCCAGAATGCCGACGGATTCGCGGACGCCTGCATGCAAGGAAAAAGCTTCGGTTTCGACGGCAAGACCCTGATCCATCCAAGCCAGATTGCGCCCTGCAACGCGATCTTTGCGCCGTCGGCCGACGAAGTGGAAAGCGCGCGCAAAATAATCGCCGCTTTCGAACTGCCCGAGAACCGGGGCAAAGGCGCCATCAAGCTCGACGGGCGAATGGTCGAGTTGCTGCATGCCGAGAGCGCTCGACGGACCGTCGCATTGGCGGACGCGATCACGCAGCTTGAGAGGCCGTAATCGGGTCCTTATGAAAACGCATGGCGACAATTTCTTCGAGGATTTTCAGCTGGGACGAAAGATTGCGCACGCTTCGCCGCGCACGCTGACCGA
Organism: Alphaproteobacteria bacterium; assembly: GCA_028865545.1. GTDB lineage: Bacteria > Pseudomonadota > Alphaproteobacteria > Micropepsales > Micropepsaceae > Rhizomicrobium. Next base: position 35,137 of record JAGWJY010000016.1, read on the forward strand.
AGGCGATGCCGCGCTCTACGGTGCGCTGACCGGCTCGCGGTTCATCCTTCAGGCGAGTGCGCCGTTTGCGCGGCGGCTCGGCTATCACACGCGGCCGCTCGACGATTTCCTGGTGTTCAACACGGTGTTCGGCCAATCCGTTGCCGATATTTCGCTCAACGCCGTTGCCAATCTCGGTTATGCCGAAGGACGGTTCGTGAAACCTGTTCACGCGGGGGAAACACTTTCGGCCATATCCGAAATCATCGGTCTGCGGGAGACTTCTCGCGGAGATAGTGGCGTCGTTTATGTGCGCACCGATGGGCTGAACGAACGTGGCGAGCAGGTCTTAACCTATATACGCTGGGTTCTGGTGAAGAAGCGCGACGCGAAATCCCCCGCACCAGTCGCGCATGTTCCTGAACTCGTTGGCACGGTTAGCGCAGACGACTTGGCATTACCCCATCATGTCGATTTCGGCGTGTTCTTCGACACCGCTCAGTCCGGTTCGCCCCTGCTGTGGGACGACTATGCCATCGGCGACAGAATTGATCACAACGACGGAGTCGCGGTGGAAGAGGCCGAACATATGACGGCGACGCGCCTCTACCGGAATACCGCGCGCGTGCACTTCGACCCGCAGGCGGGAGGGTTTGGCAAAAGGTTGGTCTATGGCGGCCACATTCTCAGCCTGGCTCGCGCTTTGTCATTCAACGGACTGGCCAATGCCGTGCAGATTCTGGCGATCAACAACGGGCGGCATGTGGCTCCTGTGTTCGCCGGCGATATGCTGTTCGCCTGGAGCGAGGTGCTGGACAAGAAGCCATTGCGCAAGGACTGTGGTGCGTTGCGCCTGCGTCTGATCACGGCTAAGAACCGTGCTTGCGGCAATTTTCCGGACAAAGATGTGCACGGCAAATATCCCGATAACATCGTGCTCGATTTCGACTATTGGGCGTTGATGCCACGCGGATGAGTTTCCTCGAGCGCTTCAAACAAGCCGTTGCCACGGGTGCCTTGCAAGCCGACGCTGGACAAGCGGCCGCTGCGAAAAAATTGCATGCGCTGTCGCACGCCCTCGCCGCGTACCGGCGGCCGCGCACCTTCTCTTTCATTCGTCAGACGCCGCCACGCGGCCTTTACCTGTGGGGTGAAGTCGGGCGCGGAAAGTCCATGCTGATGGACATGTTTTTTGAAAGCGTCGCGGTGGCTGCCAGGCGACGGGTACATTTCAACGCGTTCATGGGCGAAATCCACGCCCGGTTGAACGAGGAGCGCAGAGAGGGCCACGAGCGTGATCCCATCCGACCTGTGGCGCGGCGCATCGCGCAGGACGCGACGCTGCTCTGCTTCGACGAGTTCCAGGTGAACGACGTGGCCGATGCGATGATCCTGGGGCGGCTGTTCGAGCAATTGTTCGCGCATGGTGTCGTGGTGGTGGCGACCTCGAACACGGAACCGGATCGGCTTTATGAAGGCGGTCTCAACCGCCAGCTCTTCCTGCCCTTCGTAACGATGATCAAGGAGCGGATGAATGTCGTTTCGCTGAACGGAAGCCGCGATTACCGCCGCGACCTGGACAGCTCGGATGTGGCCTATTTCACTCCACTGGGGCCCGAAGCCGATTTGGCGATGAACGACGCTTGGCGAGCCCTTACGGGTGGTGCGGCAGGAAAGACAACCTGCCTTTCGGTGCTCGGGCGCGGTCTACCGGTGCCGCACGCGGCGGGCGGCGTGGCACGCTTCTCCTTCACCGATCTGTGCGCCGAAGCGCTTGGCGCGACGGATTATCTGGCGGTGGCGCATGCCTTTCATACCGTGATGATCGACCGAATCCCGGCTATGGCGGCGGACCAACGCGACCAGGCGCGGCGTTTCATCCTGCTGATCGACACGCTCTACGATGAAGGTGTGCGGCTAGTCTGCTCGGCGGCTGCGCCCGCCGAGGACCTTTATGTCGCCGGAGACGGTGCCGAGGCCTTCCGGCGTACAGCCTCGCGCCTACTCGAAATGCAAAGCCGCGGCTATATTGCCAAGGCCAAAAGCTAGAGCTCGCATGTTCTGGAACCTCTTCACCACTACCGCCTTCATCATCGCAGGCATCCTGTTCTACCGCTTCTGGCCGGTGGTTTTCGCACGCCTAAAACGCTTTGACGCTGAGAACCATGCGCGGATTGAAGGCGAAATACGCGATCGCGGCGACAGCCTCGCCCATTTTCGGCATACCTTGCGCGTTGCCGAGGAACAGATCGAAGCCATCGGCGAGATCGAAGAATCTGACCCGCGTACGGGTGTGCCGGTCAAGCGCTATGTATTCGAAGGGGAGTGGTTTGCGTCGCGGCGCGAGGCCGAACGCGCGCGCGAGGAGAAGGTGCGCACGCTGGCACGCAAGTTCTATATGGAGCTTCCGGCGGCGCTATCCGCGCGCAAAGGCGACGACCGTCTCGGAAGAGACTAAGCCGCTTCCTCCCGCATCAGACGCGGCAGACGGCCGACATCGCCACCGGCATGGCGCATGAAAAACCGCCGCATCGGGCCGATGCGGTCGACGATTCCCATGCCGAGATCGCGGGCCAAGCGCAGCGGCGCGATATCGTTGGAGAACAGGCGGTTCAAGCCGTCCATGGCCATTGCCATGGTGAAGGAATCGAAGCGCCGCCAGCGCTCGTAACGCGACAACACGTCGATGCCGCCCGGATCAAGACCAAGCGAAGCCGCCTCCAGCGCGACATCGGCGAGCGCGGCCGCATCCTTGAGGCCAAGATTGAGGCCCTGCCCCGCGATGGGATGGATGCCGTGCGCCGCGTCCCCGGCCAATGCAAAGCGCGGCTTCACATAGGCGCGCGCCAAATGAAAGCGCAGCGGATAGGACCAGCGCAGTTCCTCCGCGTGCGTTTTGCCCAGATGCGCTCCGAACCGGCGCGCGATTTCGGCGTCGAACTCGAGTTGCGGCAATTCCATCATGCCGGGCGCGACCACATCGCGTTCGGTCCATACAAGTGACGAGCGGTTGCCGGTCAGCGGCAGGATGGCGAATGGCCCGGATGGTAGAAAATGCTCATAGGCCACACCGCCATGCGGCCGCTCGTGATGGACGGTCGCCACGATACCCCATTGCGGATAGGACCAGCTGACGACACCAATGCCCATGCTGGCGCGTATGGGTGACTCGCGCCCATCTGCGGCGACAGCTAAACGCGCCGGCACGACCGTCCCATCACCGAGATGGGCGTCGATACTGTTCGCCGTTGTTTCGAGATCAACCAGCGCCGCCGGTGAAAACAGCTTCAGATTCGTCACGCCGCGCGCGGCAGCGAACAAGGCGGACCGGATGTGGCGATTTTCGGCGATATAGCCCAGCGGCGCGCCAAGCTCGCGATGGTCGAAATGAAGGGAGAAGGGCGACGGCGGCGCGCCGAGCTTGGCGTCGGTGACAAGAATGTCCTCAATCGGCTGGGCATGCGGTGCCAAATACTCCCAAATGCCGAGCGCCTTGAACATCCGAACCGAGGCGAAGGCCAGCGCGGATACCCGTCCGTCAAAGCCGGCGGCCAGCGCCTGGGCCTCGGGAACCGGGTCCGCGACCACGACGTCCAGGCCACACCGCGCCAGGGCGATCCCGAGCGTGAGGCCCACCATCCCGCCACCGCCAATGACCGCATCAACGATTTTCGTCATGCCCTGGATTCCCACGCAAAAGACGAACGGTCAATGCCTAAAATATATGCAAATAAGGAAGAATGCATAAATTTCACGCAAGTATATCCCCTTATCCACATGTCAGCTCACCGATTTTTCAAAAAACACAAATAAGAACAATGCATTAGATAAATGTGCGGTTGCGGCACGGTTCTTGATGAAGCGTTAAGAGGCCAAAGCAACACGGGGTACCGGCAAATGAAACTGATCATGGCGATCATCAAGCCTTTCAAACTCGACGAGGTTCGCGAAGCGCTCTCCTCGCTCGGCGTCCAAGGCATGACCGTCACCGAAGTCAAAGGCTACGGGCGGCAAAAGGGGCATACGGAAATCTACCGCGGCGCGGAGTATGCCGTGAGCTTCCTGCCCAAGCTCAAGGTCGAAGTCGCCGTCAAAGCCGAAATGGTAGACGCGGTGATCGAAGCCATCTCTTCCAAGGCCAAGACCGGCCAGATCGGCGACGGAAAGATATTCGTCACGCCGCTCGACCGGGTGGTCCGTATTCGTACCGGTGAAACCGATGGCGACGCGCTGTGAAGGACGCGTCCGAAGCGTTCTTGGGATCAACAAGGGGAAATAGGATGAATATCTCGAATTTGAAAAAAGCGGCGCTGGTGGCGCTTACAAGTGTCGGCGCGCTCGTCGCGACCGCAGGGAGCGCCTTTGCGGCGGCTCCCAAGATCGACTCTGGCGATACAGCCTGGATGATCACATCCAGCGCGCTGGTGCTGATGATGACCATTCCTGGCCTGGCGCTGTTCTACGGAGGCATGGTGCGCCGGAAAAACGTTCTGGCCACAATGGCGCAAAGCTTCGGGGCAACCTGCGTCATCACCGTGTTGTGGATGATCATCGGTTACTCCATCGCCTTCACGCCGAACCCGGACGCCAGCTGGAACCAGTTCATCGGCGGTTTCGGCTATCTGTTCCTTAAGCCTATGGGTCTCAACGCGGTCAGCTCGCTGGCACCGACGATTCCTGAATCGGTTTATATGTTCTTCCAGATGACCTTTGCGATCATCACCCCAGCGCTGATCGCCGGCGCACTGGCCGATCGCATGAAGTTCTCTGCGTTCCTTTGGTTCATGGCGTTGTGGCTGTTGCTTGTCTATTGCCCGATCGCCCATTGGGTCTGGGGCGGCGGCTGGCTCGGCTCCGCAGGCGCGCTTGACTACGCTGGCGGCACTGTCGTGCATCTGAACGCGGGTACTGCGGGTTTGATCACCTGTCTCGTGCTCGGCAAGCGTACCGGTTACGGCACCGAGAACATGGCACCGCATAACCTAGTGCTCAGCATAATCGGCGCCTCGCTGTTGTGGGTCGGCTGGTTCGGCTTCAACGCCGGATCCGCTGTGACTGCCAACGTCAACGCCGGCATGGCGGCGGCCGCGACGCAGATCGCGACAGCAGCGGCATCGCTGGGCTGGATGGTTGCCGAGTGGATCATCGCCAAGAAACCCTCAGTACTCGGTATGATCTCGGGTGCGGTGGCTGGACTGGTGGCGATCACGCCGGCATCCGGCTTCGTCGATCCGACCGGCGCGCTGATCATCGGCGTGGCTGCGGGCGTCGTCTGCTACATCTCGGCGGTGTGGATGAAGAGGCTCTTCGGTTACGACGATGCGCTCGATGCTTGGGGCGTACACGGCGTGGGCGGAGCGCTCGGCGCGCTGCTCACCGGCGCATTCGCCTCCAACGCCATCAATTCTGCGGCGCATGGTTGGTTGATCGACGGAAATTTCGGACAGATGTGGATTCAGCTCGAAGACGTTGGCGGCACCTTCATCTACTGCGCCGTCGTGACCTTCATTATCCTGAAAGTCATCGACATGATCCTTGGCCTGCGTGTCTCTCCGGAGGTCGAAGTGGAGGGTTTGGATATCAACCTCCATGGCGAAACGGTACACGGCTGATCCCACCGTTACCGCCTCTTCCTAGAACTGGGGCGCTCCGAAGGGAGCGCCCCTTTTGTTTGGGGCGGGCAGGCGACTAATGTTCCAGCTGATCCGTCGGATGTCGCTCATGCTCCCAGGCCGCCTTGCACAACTCCCCCCCTCATCCTTCGCCATGCTGGCGACGCTGCTGGACGATGTCGCCCCCGGCCAAGCGCCGATCAGCCTGGCGATCGGCGATCCGCAAGGTGAGGTGCCCGATTTTGTAACCGAGACGATCGCACGCCACGCCAAGTCCTTCGGAACCTACCCGCCGATCAATGGTACCGCCGAATGGCGCACGGCTGCGTCCCGCTGGTTGATGCGTCGCTTCGCCTTGAAGGGCGTTGACCCGGACAAGGAGGTGCTGCCGCTCAACGGCACACGCGAGGGTCTGTTTCTGGCTCCTTTCATTGTGACACCCGAGAGCAAGGCGGGCGGGCGCCCCATCGTCCTGCTGCCGAACCCGTTCTACCAATGCTACGCGGCGGCTGCGTTGTCGTGCGGCGCCGAACCGGTGTTCGTGCGCGCCGATGCCGCAACCGGCTTCCTGCCGGACTTCGCAGCCTTGCCCAAAACGATCCTGGAACGCGCCGCGGTGGCGTACATCTGCTCGCCATCAAACCCGGAAGGGGCGTGTGCCTCCGAAGAATATTGGCGAACACTGTTCGCGCTGGCGGATCATTATGATTTTACAGTGTTCGCCGACGAATGTTATGCTGACATCTATCGGGAAAAGCCGCCGATCGGAGCGCTGACTGTGCGCGGCGCGCCGTTCGAGCGCCTTCTCAGCTTCCATTCGCTGTCGAAGCGGTCGGGCTTGCCCGGCTTGCGCTCTGGAATCGTCGCCGGCGATGCGAAGTTGATGGCGAAGTTTCGCGCCTTGCGCAATTATGCGGGACCGCAGGTACCGGCGCCGATCATCGCGGCATCGGTGGCGGCTTGGAGCGATGAAGCCCATGTTGCGGCCAATCGTGCGCGCTATGTCGAACGTTTCGCGCTGTCGCAGCGCCTGCTGGGCAATCGCGCGGGATTTCGGCTCCCGGACGGAGGTTTCTTCCTCTGGCTTGAGGTTGGCGACGGCGAGCAGACAGCGCTCAATTTATGGCGCAGGGCCGGCGTGCGGGTGCTGCCCGGCGCCTATATGGGGCGAGAAAGTGAAGCCGGCAAACCCCGCACAAATCCTGGGTTTCCTTATATCCGCGTGGCGCTCGTCAACGATTTATCAACCATTATGGCGGCACTCGAAAGGATGGGCGAAATTTTGAGCGCAGGGTCCCAATGAACACGGCGACGCGGCGGATGATCGGCGGGGTCTACCAGCCTCGCTCGCGCGGCGCGGCGATGGCAGACGCCATGGCGGACGCGCGGCGCGCGCTCGGCCGTCTGATGCGCATCCTCGTGATGCGCGGTGCGGGAGCGCTGCTGCTGCTCGGCACGGCCGCGGTGCTTTTGGCGCTCGTCAGCTACAGCTCCGGTGACGCCAGCCTGGACAATGCCACCGGGCGTGAGGTGGCCAACTGGCTGGGCCCGATCGGTGCAACGGCCGCGGACCTGCTGCTACAAGCCTTCGGCTTCGCCGCGCTCGCCTTCCTAATTCCTCCCGTCGCCTGGGGCACACGCGCTCTAATGGGCCAGTCGCTGCGCCACGGCGTGCCACGCGCGTTCGCCTGGCCGTTGGGCACGATCTTTCTGGCGGCTGGCCTGGGAATCCTGCCGCGTCCCGAAACCCTGCCGGCTGGCGCCGGCGGTATGATCGGCATCGCTGTATCTGCGCTCTCTGCGAAAGCGGGACTAGCCCACCACCAGGATTGGATCGGCTGGGCCGTACCGGTCACGTTGTTTGCAGTTGGCTTGACGCTTGCCCTGCTGGCCGCGGATTTGCGCGTCAAGCCGTTCCTTCGCGCCGCCACCAATGTGCCGGTGTTCCTCTATTGGCTCACCTCGCTTCTCAAGATGCCGGAACGCCGCCCCTATGAAGACGATACCGACGTTGAGCCCGATATCGAGGACGACCACGACTTCGGTCTCGACATCGCTCCGGAGCCTCTTGCGGCGGATACGCGCCAGAATCGCGTCAAGCGCGAGGAGTTGCGTAAGACCGCGGCGCCGCCGAAGCGTGCGCGTCAACCAGCGCTCGCTTTGGAGTCCAGCGAGTATCAATTGCCGGCCCTAGGACTGCTGGCAGAGGCTAGGCACGTCAACGACGGCACGACGCTCTCCGACGAGTCGCTGGAGGAAAACGCGCGTATGCTGGAGGCGGTGCTGTCCGACTTTGGCGTCAAAGGCCGCATTGTTGCCGTCCGTCCCGGCCCTGTGGTGACGCTGTACGAATTCGAACCGGCGGCCGGCGTGAAATCCTCCCGCGTCATCTCCCTGTCCGACGACGTGGCGCGTTCGATGTCGGCGGTGGCGGCGCGCGTTGCGGTGATCCCCGGACGCAATGTGCTGGGCATCGAACTTCCCAACCAGACGCGCGAAACCGTGTATCTGCGCGAGCTGCTGGCTTCGACCGAATACGAGAAGGCGCGCGCGCCGCTGATTCTGGCGCTTGGCAAAACCATCGGCGGTGAGCCGGTTATGGCCGATCTTGCCAAGATGCCCCACCTCCTGATCGCGGGCACGACGGGCTCCGGCAAGTCCGTCGCGCTCAACACCATGATCCTGTCGCTGCTCTACCGCATGCCGCCGGAGCAATGTCGGATGATCATGATCGATCCCAAGATGCTGGAGCTGTCGACCTATGACGGTATCCCGCATTTGCTGGCCGCTGTCGTCACTGATCCGCGCAAAGCCGTCGTAGCCCTCAAATGGGCGGTGCGCGAGATGGAAGAGCGCTACCGCAAGATGTCCAAGCTTGGCGTGCGCGGCGTGGAAGCGTTCAACGAACGTGTTCGCAAGGCCAAGGACAAGGGCGAAGTCCTGAAACGTACCGTGCAGACGGGTTTCGACCGCGAAACGGGCAAGCCGATCTACGAGGACGAGACACTCGATCTGGAGCCGATGCCCTACATCGTCGTCGTGGTCGACGAAATGGCCGACCTGATGATGATCTCCGGCAAGGAGATCGAAGGCGCAGTACAGCGCTTGGCACAAATGGCGCGTGCCGCCGGCATTCATCTTATCGCGGCCACGCAGCGCCCATCGGTCGACGTCATCACGGGAACCATCAAGGCCAACTTCCCGACGCGTATCTCCTTCCAGGTGACGAGCAAGATCGACAGCCGCACGATCCTGGGCGAACAAGGCGCCGAGCAGCTGCTCGGCCAGGGCGATATGCTTTACATGATGGCGGGCGGACGCATCCGCCGCGTGCATGGCCCCTTCGTCTCCGACCGCGAAGTGGAAGACGTGGTGAAGTTCCTCAAGACCCAGGGCACGCCGGAATATCTGGATGCGGTGACCGAGGAGCCGGACGAACCCGGCGACGATCCCTATGGGCTTTACGGCGAGGGCAACGGCCAGTCCGGCGACGAACTCTACGACAAGGCGCTCGCCATCGTGGCGCGCGAACGCAAGGCCACCACCAGCTACATCCAGCGCCGTCTGCAGATCGGTTACAACCGCTCCGCCCGCCTTATCGAGCGGATGGAAGAGGAAGGCGTGATCTCCAAGCCCAACCACAAGGGCGTACGCGAAGTTCTGCTGCCGGAGCACGGGGAATAGCGGGGGCGCGGCCTTTAGGTACAGTCAGCTGCATGCGTCGGAGCAACAGACGCCGAGGCGCTGACCACGCGCGATGCGGATTGTTCAATCGTATCCGGTGAGGCGCCGTCAGCGGCGAACGGCGATCCGATCAGTCTCAAATCGCCTGCACATATGTACGACTGCAGCTCGTTGTCCCATTTGGCCGTATGTGACGCACTGTCGCGGCGAAGGTGTGCACAACCGAACTGCTGCTAAGCCTAGAATTCCTATAACTAAATCAGCACGTCCGCGGTTATGTCCGGTAAATTACTTACTTTATAGTTCGGTATGCGTCTTATAATTGTTCACACGCGAATAGATACTCAATAAAGTTGATGAGCGAAACCATGAGGCCTCAACCAATGTCTGTTGACAAAAATTGCACGAAGACAACCGTCGATGAAACACACCAGCACGGAGATGTGTCGCGCCGCAGTTTACTGCGCGGCGCCACGATCACTGCCGGCGGCGCGGTGTTGCTGGCCGCGGCCATGACAACCCAACCCGCCGAAGCAAAAATGGCCCAGACGGCTGCTGCTTACGTCCCGACCGCCAAGGGCGGACAGCATTGCTCGGAATGCGCGCTCTTTATCGCACCGTCGTCGTGCCGTCTGGTGGATGGAGCGATCAGCCCCACGGGCTATTGCAGGTTCTTCGTCAAAAAAGGTTGAGCCCCGTGCTGAAGGGCTGGTGGTAGCTGGTTTACACATCTTGAGGTAGTGCAATGCCGGGTCGTCGCATACGAACGCAGTCATCTTTTGCAGTTATTCTCGGTTTCCTAACGCTGTCAGCACTTCCTCAATCGGCGCAGGCCGTACCGAGTTACGCGCGACAGACAGGTCTGGCCTGCGAAGCCTGTCACACCGTGTTCCCCCAGCTCACCCCGTTCGGTCGCGTCTTCAAGGCGAGCGGCTACACGCTCTTCAATACACGCAAGGTCCAGGATATTGATCAGCAGAAGCAGTCTACCCTGTCGCTGTCTGATCTACCGCCCGTCTCCGCTATGGTGATGGCGTCGACCAGCATGGCCGCCAAGGCCAACGATTCCACGTCAAGCAAGACGTCCACCGACTTTCCGCAGCAACTGAGCCTGTTCTACGCGGGGCGCATCTCGGACAACGTCGGCGCGTTCGTTCAGCTGACCTATGACGACCAAAGCGGCAGTTTCGGTATCGACAATACTGACATCCGCTTCGCTGACGTGGCCAACGTTGACGGTCACAACGTCATTTACGGCATCAGTCTGAACAACAATCCAACCGTCCAGGATCTGTGGAACAGCGTGCCGGCTTGGGAGCAGCCGTTCATCGCATCACCGGCCCTGCAGGGGCCCGCCGCGGGGTCGCAGATTGAAGGCGCGATGGCGCAGAATGTTGCTGGATTGTCGGCGTATACGTTGGTCGATGAGTCGCTGTACGCGGAGGTTGGCGTCTACCGGTCGGCGCTCCAAGGTGCTTCCGTGGCGAACAATGGGGATGCCAACAACCAAATCATTTCCGGCGTCGCCCCATATTGGCGCGTTGCCTACGAAAAAGACTGGGGAAAGAACTCATGGGAGTTCGGCGTGGTCGGCCTCTACGCGGCACTTCAAAATCCGACGACTCCTGCCGGAGCAGCCATTAACGGACCGCTGCAAAATGCGCCGACCGATCGTTTCCTCGATACCGGCTTGGATACCCAATATCAATATATCGATGACCACGACCAGGTGACCGTCACCTCAAGCTGGGTGCATGAAAACCAGGATCTCAATGCGAGCTATGCCGCGGGCTTTGCATCGATGTCGAGCAATAGTGTCGATACGTTCAATCTTAACGGCAGCTATTTCTGGCTTCGTAAAGTTGGAGGCAGTCTGGGATTCACCAGCGTGTCAAGTTCCAATGATCCGCTTTACTTCGGCACACCAGTTGGCAATTCCAACAGCAGTTGGGGGACCGTCGAGGTCAATTATCTGCCGTGGCTGAATGTCAAGCTGGGCCTGCAATACACCGCCTTCTTCAAGTTCAATGGCGCGTCTTCCAATTACGACGGCGCCGGCCGCAACGCATCCGACAACAACATGCTGTTCGGATATTTGTGGATCGCGTATTAGCCAACCCTATAACAAATAGGACAGAGCGTCGTGAAAATTGTCTTCGTTGTGACTTTGGCGACTTGTGCAAGCGTGGCAAGTACATTGGCAATGGCGGAAGGCTCAAGCACGATCCCGCCGGCCGCGGTAGCCGAGGCGACATCCGTATGTCAGGACTGCCACGGGCCACAGGGTAACAGCGTGTCATCAACCTTTCCTCGCTTAAACGGCCAACAAGCCGATTATATTGAGGCCCAGCTCAAGAATTTCCGCGACCACAGCCGAAGCGATCCGCATGCGCGTGCCTACATGTGGGGCATGGCTTCCCAACTCGACGACGCCACCATCGCCGGACTGGCAAAATACTACTCCGGCCAAACACCGACACAGCCCCAAAAGGGAGGTGCGCTCGCCGCCGAGGGCAAGAATATCTTCATGAACGGTGTTGAGGCCCAGAACGTGCCGGCGTGCCAAGCGTGCCATGGCGAGCATGGAGAAGGTAACAGCGTGATTCCGCGGATTGCCGGTCAGCATGCCAATTACCTAAAAACCCAGCTGGAAGCGTTTCGTTCGACCCTGCGCGAGAGCGACGTGATGCATGCCAACACCAAAGACATGACTGACAGCCAAATCGAGGCGTTGGTATCGTATCTCGCCAACGACTGACCACCGGCTGTCTATTGATGCGCGCTATTCGTGAGGCGTGCTACCAGGAGCAGCCATAGGCGGTGCATTTGGCCTTGAGGTGCGTCTCATTGGTTTGTGGACGCACCGCCGAGGACTGCACATCCGGTGCAGCCGCCGAGTTGTCTGACGTGCCCGCGCCGCTCGGTATGCTGCCGACACCAATGTTTACGGCATCCCAAACGCCGGGATTTTGTGGATCAATCTCGCCTTCCCGATAGACCTCAATCGTCACCGTAGTGCCCGGCGCAATCGATAGAGCACCACCACGGCTCGACGCGTACGGTGTGCCGATAATTCTGAAATATCGAAATCCATGACCCAGCGTCGTGCGGGCGGCGATGGTCAATATTTTTTGCGTGGCACTGCGATCGCTGTCGCCAACGGTTTCCTTTCCAGAAATCACAATGACATGATCATTGCGCATCGGCGGCACCGGATGTGCGCAGGCCGAAAGCGCGAGCCCGCAAAGCGCAGCGAAGAGAAGTGGCCGGCCAATGCCTTTCATGGCGGCGGCGTGGTTACGGGTGCTCATCGGCTCCTTGTGTCATCGCAGAATCCAAGCTCATGGTAACACCCTCCCCCATATTGCGACCAATGCTAGCAAGTCCGATAGGCACAGGCCTCTGCCGACCTGCACATTTGCCTTGCGCCACGCCTTAGATGAGGGACGGGCCCATCTATACCTGCTCTCCGACGCGGGAAGAGAACAGATATCGCGAACAAACGTCCCCGACACGCCGACGTCCAAGGGCATAGAACCTGCGTAAACAAATGGCTGAAGGTCTGTATACCGGGCCAAGCCCCGCAGGTTTGTGGGACTTGAATGTTGTTCTGCGAACAGCCGGATCAACTCGCCGATCCCCATCAAAAAAAATATACGCCCGCGGCTTAATGACGCACCATTTAATATATTGTATTTAAAAGGTAATTCTTCATCGGGAGGGAGCTTATACGGCATATGAGCCCACACTGCCGCTTCGTTGACATCGATGCGAAGCCGGGCCTAGTTTTTGCGCCGCACAAAGACCGGGCGGCTTAAACAGCGCATCCACGGCATTGCGGATGCTGAGAGAAACTGTTCATTCCGGCCTGCCCACCCAGGGAATTTCGGACGCCATGAAGGTTCTTGTCCCCGTCAAGCGGGTGATCGATTACAACGTCAAGGTTCGCGTCAAAGCGGATCAGAGCGGCGTGGATTTGGCCAACGTCAAAATGTCCATGAACCCCTTCGACGAAATCGGTGTCGAGGAAGCGGTCCGCCTGAAGGAAAGAGGCAAGGCGAGCGAAGTGATCGCCGTTTCCATCGGCCCCGCACAGGCCTCAGAGACCATCCGCACGGCGCTCGCCATGGGTGCAGACCGAGGCATTCTGGTCAAGACAGACGGAGAGGTAGAGCCTTTGGCGGTCGCCAAAATTCTCAAGGCCATTTGCGATGCCGAGAAGCCGGATCTGGTCATCACCGGCAAGCAAGCCATCGACGACGATTCCAATCAGACTGGGCAGATGCTGGCGGCGCTGCTCGGCTGGCCCCAAGCCACTTTCGCGCACAAGCTGGAACTGGGTGACGGCAAGGCCAACATCGAACGTGAAATCGATGGCGGCCTTCAGATTGTCGAAGTCAAACTACCCGCCGTGATGACGACCGACCTGCGCCTTAACGAACCGCGCTACGCCTCTCTGCCCAACATCATGAAGGCGAAGAAGAAGCCCATCGACGAAAAGACGCCTGCTGATTACGGCGTCGATACGACGCCGCGCCTGAAGGTGTTGAAGGTCAGCGAACCGCCCAAACGTCAAGCCGGCGCCAAGGTGAAGACCGTGGCCGAATTTCTCGGCAAGCTCAAAGAAGCGGGAGTGCTGTGATGGTCTCGCTCGTTATTGCCGAACACGACAACAAGACTTTGAAGGATGCCACGGCCAAGACGGTCGCGGCCGCTGTCCAGCTGGGCGCACCCGTGCATGTACTGGTCGCTGGCCAGGGTTGCGGTGCGGTCGCCGACGCTGCCGCCAAGCTGACTGGCGTGGAAAAAGTACTGGTCGCCGATGACCTGCTATATGCCAAGCCAATTGCCGAGACGATGGCCACGCTCATCCTCTCACTGGCGGACAAGTACGACACCATCCTCGCACCCGCGACAACCAGCGGAAAAAATTATCTGCCGCGCGTGGCTGCCGAGCTCGACGTCCCGCAGATTTCGGAAATCCTGAAAGTGGTAAGCGCCGACACCTTCGAGCGCCCCATCTACGCCGGCAATGCCATCCAGACGGTTCAGGCGGGTGCGGGCAAGAAAGTCATCACCGTGCGCACGACAGCGTTCAAACCGGCGGAGGTCACAGGTTCTGCGACGATCGAGGCCGTGGCTGCAGCGACCGATCCTGGCACATCGAAGTTCGTCAGCGAAGCTCTGTCCAAATCGGAACGCCCAGAACTGACCTCGGCGAAAATCGTCATTTCAGGCGGACGCGGCCTACAGTCGGGCGAGAATTTCAAGATGCTGGAGAAAGTGGCCGACAAGCTACATGCTGCTGTCGGCGCCAGCCGAGCCGCCGTCGACGCGGGCTTTGTGCCCAACGACTATCAGGTGGGCCAGACCGGCAAGGTGGTCGCCCCGGATCTTTACATCGCGGTGGGCATATCCGGCGCGATCCAGCATCTGGCGGGAATGAAGGACTCAAAAGTCATCGCCGCTATAAACAAGGACGAGGAAGCGCCTATTTTCCAAATCGCCGATGTCGGCCTAGTGGCCGACCTGTTCAGGGCCGTGCCGGAAATGGAAGAAGAGCTGTCAAAGCTTGGGTACTGATGCAGTAGGGGACAACACAAAGGCATTACGTATGAGCATCGAGCGGATTGGGGTAATCGGGGCGGGACAGATGGGCAGCGGCATCGCCCATGTCTTGTCGCTGGCGAAATACGACGTCGTCTTGGAAGATATCAACGCCGAACAACTGAACCGCGCGACAGCGTTGATCCAGAAGAACATGCAGCGCCAAGCCGGGCGCGGCTTGATCAAAGACGAAGATATCGAACCGGCGATCAAGCGCATCCATACGTCTCAGAACCTCGAGGCGATGCGCGATCGCGATCTGGTCATCGAGGCGGCAACGGAAGACGAAGCCGTCAAAAAGAAAATCTTCCAAGACCTTTGCCCGCACCTTTCCGACAAGGCAATGATCGCGACGAACACCTCGTCGATCTCGGTGACCCGCCTCGCTTCCACGACCGACCGACCCGAACGCTTCATCGGCCTGCATTTCATGAATCCGGTGCCGCTGATGCAGCTGGTCGAAGTCATTCGCGGCATCGCCACCGATGACTCGACGTTCCAGGCGGTGTTGGAGATCGTCAAACGGGTCGGCAAAACCGCCGCCTACGCCGAGGACTTCCCCGCCTTCATCGTCAACCGCATCCTGCTGCCGATGATCAACGAGGCGGTCTATACGCTGTACGAAGGCGTCGGGAACGTCGAGGCCATCGACACGGCCATGCGACTGGGCGCCAACCACCCGATGGGGCCGTTGCAACTGGCCGATTTCATCGGCCTGGATACCTGTCTGTCGGTGATGCAGGTACTGTACGAAGGCTTGGCGGACTCCAAATATCGGCCTTGCCCTCTGCTGGTGAAATATGTCGAAGCCGGTTGGCTGGGGCGCAAGACCGGTCGCGGCTTCTACGACTACCGCGGCGAACACCCCGTACCAACGCGCTAGCGCATAGCCAGCTGTTTCAGATAGCGGACGGAATCCGGCGCGCTCCAGTCCGCGGGGCCTTCGGCGTGTGCGATCTCGCGCCCTTCAGCATCAATCAGGATGCTGGCTGGCAGGCCATAGGCGCCGAAAGCGCGCAACATAGCGATATCGGTGTCGACGTAGACACCGAGGTTCTTCGCATTGTGCGCGGCCAGAAAGGCCTGCGCTTCGGCAGGCTTGTCGCGCCCGACGTCGACGGCCACGACCACAAATCGGTCGGCCGGCAGCGCTTTTTGCAGTGCCGCGAGGGCGGGCAGCTCCTTTACGCAGGGCGCGCACCACGTCGCCCACAGATTGAGAAGCACCAAACGGCCGCGAAATTCCGCCAGGGTGTGGCGTTTGCCATCAAGGCCGGTAAAGGCCGGTAACGGCGCGGCTTTGGCCGGATGAATCAGCTCCAACGGCTGGAGCGATGTCGGTGGTGCGTGGACAGAAAGCGTCGTGATCCCATATAGAACGGCGAGCAGCACGACTGCGGCGATCGCAACCACAATGGTGAGGGGGCGAAAGCGGGTCAGCGTCATTGAGCGTCTCATGGTTGCGAACAAGATGTGGGGCGGCCGCTTTGAGGGCGGACCCGCCAAGATCATGGAGGAAATAACGCCTTCCATCGATTTCGACAAACGCCTGGCCGACCAGGACCTGGCCGGTTCGCGGGCGCATGCACGCATGCTGGCAACCCAAGGGATTATTGCCAAGGACGACGCGGAGGCCATCCTCCGGGGGCTCGACGCCATCGGCAGAGAGATTACCGATGGTAAGTTCGTCTTCAGGCGCGCTTTGGAGGACATCCACCTCAATATCGAGGCGCGGCTGGCGGAGATTGTCGGACCCGTGGCGGGGCGCCTACACACCGCGCGGTCGCGCAACGACCAAGTCGTTACGGATTTTCGGCTGTGGATTCGCGAAGCCTGCGACCGAGCTGAGCAAGCATTGAAGGCCCTGCAGGGCGCCCTGCTGGGACAGGCGGAGGGCCACACCGCCACGGTCATGCCCGGCTTCACCCATATGCAGAGCGCCCAGCCCATCACCTTCGCGCATCATTGCCTTGCCTATGTCGAGATGTTCGCGCGGGACGCGGGACGCTTCGCCGATGCGCGCAAGCGGTTGAACGAATGTCCGTTGGGCGCCGCCGCACTGGCAGGGACCTCCTTTCCTATCGATCGCGATGTGACAGCCAAGGCGCTCGGCTTCGCACGTCCGATGCGGAACTCGCTCGACGCCGTTTCTGCACGCGACTTCGCGCTCGAATATCTAGCGGCGGCGACCATCGCAGCGACACATCTCTCGCGACTGGCTGGTGAGCTGGTGCAATGGTGTTCGCCGGGATTCGGGTTTGTGCGTCTGTCGGATGCCTTCACCACCGGCTCGTCGATCATGCCGCAGAAGCGCAACCCCGACGCTGCCGAACTGATCCGTGGCAAGACGGGCCGCGTGCTGGGTGATTTCGTGTCGCTGACCACGGTCGTCAAGGGGCTGGTACTGGCCTATGGCAGCGACCTGCAGGAAGACAAGGAACGCGTCTTCGACGCCGCCGACACGCTGGAACTTTCGTTGGCCGCCATGGCCGCGATGATCACCGACCTCAAAGCCAATCCGGAGATCATGCGCGCGGCCGCGACCGCCGGCTACCCGACGGCCACGGATCTGGCGGACTGGCTGGTCCGCGTGCTGAAAAAGCCGTTCCGTGAGGCCCACCACATCGCCGGTTCCATCGTCAAACGGGCCGAGGATCTGAAGATCGATCTGGACAAGCTGCCACTTGCCGAGATGCAGAAGATCGAACCCGCAATCACGCTGGACGTAATCGCCGTTCTGAGCCTGGATGCCAGCGTTGCGTCGCGCATGAGCTATGGCGGTACGGCACCGCATCGTGTGCGCGAACAGATCGTTTTCTGGCGGGAGAAATTGAAATGAGAAACGCTCTGCGTCTGGCGCTTGCGTTTGCATTTGCGCTTTCCGCTTCCGGATGCGGCGTGAAGAACGAACTGGTCAAGCCCGGCGATCAACAGCAACAGACAACGCACAAGGGCGAGAAGGATCCATCCCAGCCGCCCTCGCCGATCGGCCGATGAACCATTTTTTCTATCAGGACGGCACGCTCCATGCCGAGGATGTCGACCTAGTGGCGCTGGCCGATGCGGTCGGCACACCGTTCTATTGCTATTCGACGGCGACGCTTGAGCGTCATTACCGGGTCTTCGCCGAGGCATTCCCAGGGGGCACTCTGATCGCTTTCGCGGTGAAGGCCAACGGCAATCTCGCCGTCCTGAAGACGCTGGCAAGGCTAGGTGCGGGCGCCGATGTTGTTTCCGGCGGCGAATTGAAGAAGGCTCTGGCGGCCGGTGTCCCGGCGAACAAGATTGTGTTCTCAGGTGTCGGCAAGACCAAAGCGGAGATGCGGCTTGGTCTCGACGCCGGTATCTATCAGTTCAATGTCGAGAGCGAGCCGGAGCTTGAGGCCCTAAATGAGGCGGCCGCTTCCGCGGGCACGCGGGCGCCCATCTCCATCCGCGTCAACCCGGACGTCGACGCCAAGACACATGCGAAAATCTCTACCGGCAAAGCGGAGACAAAATTTGGAATCCCCTGGAGCCGGGCACAGCAGGCCTACGCGCTGGCGGCACGCCTGAAGAACATCGAGATCACCGGCATCGACGTGCATATCGGCAGCCAGATCACGCAACTGGATCCCTTCGAGGCGGCGTTCACGCGCGTGGTCGAGCTTATCGGCGTGTTGCGCGGCGCAGGCCATGCCATTACGCGCGTCGATCTGGGCGGCGGATTGGGCGTACCCTATCGCACCGACAACGAGCCGCCACCCGAGCCGGCGGCCTATGGCGCCATGGCTGCCAAGCTCACCAAGGGGCTGAACGCGCAGCTGATCCTGGAACCGGGGCGCCTGATCGCGGCCAATGCCGGCGTGCTGGTGACGCGTGTGATCTACGTCAAGGAAGGCGAGCGCAAGAATTTCCTGATCGTTGATGCAGGCATGAACGACCTGCTCAGGCCGGCGCTTTATGACGCGCATCACGACATCGTACCTGTCAGCGAAGCGCTGCCGAGCGACCCGCGCGAACGCTACGACGTCGTCGGTCCGGTTTGCGAAACCTCAGACGTTTTCGCGACGGATCGCGATATGCCACGGTTAAAGTCGGGTGATCTGGTCGCGATTTTGACGGCTGGCGCCTATGGCGCAGTGATGTCCTCGGTCTACAATGTTCGTCCGCCTGCACCAGAAGTGCTAGTAAAAGGCGGCGAATGGGCGGTCGTGCGACCGCGAATGGATGATGACGCGCTACTCGCAACCGACCGAATTCCCAGCTGGCTCGAAGCCTAGGCGCTTCGAACGATTGATACTGGCCGCGCGCGCCACCCTGGCGTGGGAACGGCTATGGCCGAAGCTGTGGCCGGCCAGTGGTATCTTCGGGCTCGGCGTCGCCACGGCGCTGTTCGGTGTACTTCCGCCGCTGCCCTGGCCCCTGCACGCTTTGATCTTGGCCGGCTTCGTCACTGTAATCGGGCTCGCACTGTATTTTAATCTGACGAAATTCTCCTGGCCGAGCTGGCAGGATGCCGCCCGCCGGCTCGAACGTGACAACGCCCTGGTGCACCGGCCGATTTCAGAAGCACAGGACTCCCTTGCCGTGGGCGCCGGAGATGTCTTTGCTGAGGAGCTGTGGCGCGCGCATCTCTTGGCGCGGCTGCAAAGCTTCGGACGAATCCGCTTGTCTTGGCCGCGATCCGATCTGGGGCGACGAGACCCCCGGGCTCTGCGCTTCGTTGTTCTGCTGCTGATCGTCTTCGGCGTATTCGTCGCCGGCTCTGATTGGAGTCGCAGGTTGACCGCGGCCTTAGGCCCGGCCGCCGGGACCAACGCGACGCTCGATGCCTGGATCGATCCACCCGTCTACACTGGAGAAGCGCCGATTTATCTGTCGAAGAGCGGATCGCGCACCATTTCTGTGCCGCAAGGGTCGATCTTGAATCTCAGGGTTCACGGTGCAGACCATCTGCCGTCGGTCACTGTGTCCGGAGCGCGCTTCGACGGCACCGATGGCGAGTACTCCAGTCAGGCTGTGCTAACAGCTCCCATTCATCTGCGCGTACGCGCCAGCGGGCGGACGATCGGCAACTGGAAGGTCACGATCATCGCGGATCAAAAGCCTACCATCGCCTTCGCGTCACCGCCGGCCGTGACAAACCGCCAAGCACTTCAGTTGTCTTATAGAGCAAGCGACGATTATGGCGTTGTGGCCGCACGCGCTGTGATCCGTCCGCACGGACGCAAAGGCGCACCTATTGTCATAGACCTGCAATTGCCTGCGCGTTCGGCAAAGACAGTTTCGGAAACGATTTATCGCGATTTAACCGAACATCCCTATGCCGGCCTTGACGTCGACATCACACTGCTGGCCGTCGATGCGGCTGGGCAGACCGCGACGAGCAATACTGTCCGTTTCAAACTGCCCGAACGGATTTTCACCGACCCTCTGGCCCGCGCCTTGATTGAACAGCGCCAGCTTCTTGCCAGCATGGGAGCTGCAGCACGTGGTCATGTCGTTACGACGCTCGGCGCACTTTCGATCGCACCCGATAAATTTTACGCCGGACAGGACGGTACCTATCTGGCGTTGCGCGCCGCATATTGGGGAACCAAATACGCCGATCGCCGCGAAGATTTCGAACGCATCGAGGATTTGCTATGGCAGACCGCGGTCGGTTTGGAGCAAAGCGGCCTTCTCAAGATGGCCGAACAACTGCGGCAGATGCAGCAGCAGATCGCCCAGATGATGGCGCAAGGCGCGCCGCAGAGCGAAATCGACGCGATGCTGCAGCGCTACAACGATCTGATGCAACGCTATCTTCAGGCAATGGCACAGAACGCGCAGCAGAATGGCGTAGCGCCACCGGATGCGAATGCGAAGGTTCTCGGAGAACAGGATCTCGCTGCGTTATTGAAGGCCATCCAGCAACTCTCCCAGAGCGGAGACCGATTGAAAGCGATGCAGCTTCTCGCCTTCCTGCAAGGACTGGTTGAGAATATGCAGGTAGCCAACGGATCAGGTTCCGGTGGCAGCCCCAGCGACAACCAAGCGCTGCGCAATCTCGGCGAATTGATGGGCAAGCAACGCATGCTGATGGACAAGACATTCCGTCAGAGCCAGGGCACCGGCGATCCCAAGGATGGCGGCCCGAAAGGATTGGCGCGACAGCAGGGGCAACTGCATGACCAGCTCGGCACCATCCTCAAAGATGGTGCAAAAGTACCCGGCGCGCGCGATCTTGAGGAAGCTGGCAGGATCATGGGGGACGCACAGCAGGCGCTGGCTCTTGGCGATCTGGGCCGCGCCGGCACATTGCAGAAGGACGCTCTCGACGCGCTGCGTAAGGGTGCTAATGCGATCGCCGGGACGCGACAAGGCATGGGATCGCAGAGCGGTCAGGATCCCTTCGGGCGCGCCGTCGGGAACCGCGGCGCCGGTCCCGGCGGCAATCTAAAAATCCCGGACGCGTCGGTGCTGCAGCGCGCGCGCGACATCCTCAAAGAGCTGCGCAAGCGTGCGGGCCAACTTGGGCGACCCAAGGAAGAACTCGACTACATCGATCGTCTGCTGCAGCAATTTTAAGCTGTGAGGTTAAATACCCAAACCAGCTTTGGCGATGAACGGTAATGCGCGGTCCTTGCCAGCGTCGTCCATGCCGTAACCGACTATAAATTCCGCGACGCCGACGAACGCCGCATAATCGGCTTTTGCCACCGCGTCTTTGCGGGCCTTGTCCACAACAACGGCCGATTGAACCGATGCCGCACCCGCTGCCAGCGACAATTCGCGCGCCTTCATAATCGTGTGGCCGCCATCCAACACGCCGTCGATCAACAATACATTCTTGCCGCGGAAATTCTCCGACGGACCGATCAGCACGGCGACGTCCCGTGTCGCGGCACGCCCCACATAGCTTCTGAGCCAGAGAAACTCCGTCGGCAGCGAGATTCCTTCACGCGCCAGCGCCCGCAGAAGATCGCTGGCAAAGACGTAAGCGCCGACCAGAATCGGCGCTGCTATCTGCGGCCTGACCGGCGCGGCAACAATCTCGCGTGCCATGACCTTCAGACGCTCGGCGATACGATTCTCCGAAAACAGAATCTCATGCTCCATATCCATTCTTTCACTCACTCGCCTTGGCAAGACGTAGATCGAGATGTCGTGCTGCAGATGGCGGGCTCGAAAGGCGCGTCACGAAGCGTGTGGATTGGCCCGGGCTCAACGTCAAAACGCTTGGCGCAAAGGTCCAGTGGTACAGTTCGTGGCCATCATCATCGGTGAGCGCTACCCGAACTTGCGGCACGGACAATGCGCGGTCGCTGACATTCACAAGGGCGCCGCTCACCGACAGTACCGGCTGTCCATCTTCGGTTTGCATGCGATATTTCACGTTGTCGAATTTGAAGCCGCTTGCGTCCGTCTTCAACCCAAGCGTCGAATACAGCGAGGCCGACTGTGGCCAGGCGCCGACGATCTGCTGTCGATAAATGGCCGCCATCCAGCCGATCAAGATTACGATAGCCGCAAGCACGACCCAGCCGGCGCCCAGCAGGACGCGGCGGGGCCACAGCGGCCGCGATTTCGGAGCGTCTTCCCGCGCACCAACGCTAAAAGACGGCGTCTGCACATAGGCCCGTGCGCGCGGCTCCGGCTCGGGCGGCGGCGCGGCCGGTTCTGACTCAACAACAAGCGGCTCGGCCTCGGTGACGGCCTCCGAAGGTGCCTGGTGCCACACATGGCCGCATTTGGCGCAACGAACCGTACGGCCGGCGGGCAAAAAATTTGCCTCGTCGGCTTGATAACGCGTGGAGCATTCTGGACAAGTAAGGATCATGCGTGCGCGATCTGTTCTGTCGGGCGAAAATAGGCGTGATGGCAAGCCGCCGCAAGGCTCGAAACTGCGGCCTTGTCCCGCTGGCGTGAAGGTGCCGTCAAGCCATTCCGGCGCTTTGAACCAATCGCATTTTTCTGCGGCGCGGTGCTCCACACATCTGCCGAAAATGCTCTAAGGTCCGGCCCCATGGTTCGCTTCGAAAATGTCGGCATGCGCTACGGCGCGGGACCGGAAGTGCTGCGCGACGTGACCTTCGTTCTGGAGGCCGGTTCGTTCACCTTCCTGACCGGGCTTTCCGGCGCCGGCAAGACGACCCTTCTGAAGTTGATTGATGTCGCTGAACCGCCGTCGCGGGGCCTCATCACCCTGTTCGGACACGATTTGGCGACGACCAAGCGTGCCACCTTTCCGGCGCTGCGCCGCCGTATCGGGGTCGTGTTCCAGGACTTCCGCCTGCTCGACCATCTCTCGGCCTTCGACAACGTGGCGTTGCCGTTGATGATCGCGGGCCGGCGTGAGGCCGACTATGCCCACGACGTGGAAGAGCTCTTGGCGTGGGTGGGTCTGGGCGATCGCATGAAGGCAAAACCTCCGACTTTGTCAGGCGGCGAACAGCAACGCGTCGCCATCGCCCGTGCGGTTGTGGCGAGGCCAGACCTGCTGATTGCCGATGAGCCGACCGGCAATGTCGATCCGGAAATCGGCGCACGCCTGATCCGTCTCTTTGCTGAATTAAACCGGCTCGGCACAACGGTGCTTATCGCCACACACGACCGTTCACTCGTCGAATCAACTCGTGCACGTGAAATGCGGTTGGTCGATGGAAGGCTGGTCGAATTGAGGACGCCACGAACATGAGCACCAACAGTCAAATCATGCCGCGCGAAAAAGGCGCCGCGCCGCTCGATGTGGTGATTGGAGTGATGGCGTTCCTGGCGGCACTCGCACTTGGCGCCTCGCTGGTGGCCAACCGCACAGCCGACACCTGGCGTGGCGGGCTCGCCGGAAAGCTGACCGTGCAAATCGTTCCGCCGGCGCAGGGACTGGCACAGCAAGGTCTGCAGCGCGAAACCGACGCGGCCCTCGCCGTACTGCGTACGACGCCAGGCATCGCCTATGCGGCCCCTCTGTCGCAGGAAGAGCAACTGAAACTGGTTCAACCTTGGCTTGGTCAGGGTAACCTGGTTGCCGATCTGCCATTGCCGCAATTAATCGACGCCGAAATCTCGCCGGGATCTGCAGTCGACCTTCCCGGGCTTGCGGCACGGTTGAAGCAGGCGGCCCCCGATTCTTTTCTCGACGACCATAGCCACTGGATCAGTCGGCTGCGCGACCTCGCAGAATCCGTCGTGTGGTCCGCTTATGGCATTCTGCTGCTGATCGCCATTGCCACGGCTGCTGCCGTTTCGTTTGCGACGCGCGCCGGACTCGATGCCCATCACGAGATGGTGGCGCTGCTGCATCAGATGGGCGCACAGTCCAAGTTCATCGCGCGCGCCTTCGAGTGGCATTATTTCCGCGCAGCGTTGTTTGCCGCGGCTGGCGGCGCAGGATTCGCCGCTATTTTCTTCATCGCGGCGGGCGGGCTGCAATTCGCCGGCGTCGAAGCGGTTCCGTTTCTCCCACCGATGGCGCTCAAGCCTTTTGAGCTGCCATGGTTGTTCGCCGTGCCGGCCGTCACCAGTCTTATCGCTCTGGCCACCGCGCGCCTTTCAGTGTTAGCCGCGCTTCGAAAGATTTACTGAAGGCAACATCCGGGCGTTTCTGGGTTTTTTTGGTCTATTGCCGTCCGACGTGCGAAATTAACTACCTTATTCTAAACTAGGCGGGAATCGAGGAGCCTTAACGTTGCTGAGACGCACCGCCATATTCGTCGTTGGTCTCTACGTCCTGGGCTTCGTCATCTTCGTCACCAAACTGCCGAAGACGCCGAACGATTTGCACCACATCGACGGGATCGTCGCGCTGACTGGCGGCGATACTCGCCTGGACGCCGCCGTTGTGCTGTTTGAAAAGGGCGTAGGCAAAAGGCTGCTCATCTCCGGCGTAAACCCACAGACCACGAAGGCCGAATTGAAAAAATTGGTGCATGGTGGACCCCGGTTCGACTGCTGCGCCGATCTTGGTTATGCGGCCGAGGATACACACGGCAACGCCCGGGAGGCGGCGGCTTGGGCGCGGTTCTATCACTTCCGGAAGTTGCTCATCGTCACGGCGCGTTATCACATGCCAAGAAGCCTAACCGAGTTCCAAGCGGCCATGCCCGGCATGAAGTTTGCCGCCTATCCGGTCGAACCGGAGAGCATCAATCTGGAGGGTTGGTGGCACAATCCACGCGCTCTTTTCGTACTGCATGCGGAATATGCGAA
>JAGWJY010000093.1 GCA_028865545.1 Alphaproteobacteria bacterium
AAGCAGTTGATCGAGGCGGAGAATATCGACGAGAAACGCTGGCCGGCACGCACGCTGGCCTCGATGATCGACGGCTGGAAAAACCGCGGATTGCGGCCGGAGGATGTGCCCGAAGGCGACGCGCACGGTTATGCTTTCGGCAAGGGGCGCAAGCTGTACGCCGATTATCAGGCGCGGCTGAAAGCATTGAACGCGGCCGACTTCGGCGATCTGCTGCTGGAAACGCTGACCGTGCTGCGCACGCAGCCCGACATCCTCGCCGATTATCGCGACCGCTTCCGCTACATCCTGGTCGACGAATACCAGGACACCAATGTCGTCCAGTACCTCTGGCTGAAGCTGCTGGCGGGAACCGGCGGCAATGTCTGCGTGGTGGGCGACGACGACCAGTCGATCTATGGCTGGCGCGGCGCCGAGGTGGAGAACATCCTGCGCTTCGAGCGCGATTTTCCCGGCGCCAAGGTGATCCGCCTGGAGCGCAATTACCGCTCGACGCCGTCGATCCTGGGCGCGGCCTCGGGCCTGATCGCCGCGAACAAGGGACGGCTCGGCAAGACGCTGTGGACCGAGGGCGATCACGGCGAAAAGATCCAGGTGAAGGGCGTGTGGGACGCGGAAGAGGAAGCCCGCAATGTGGCGTCCGATGCCGAGGCGCTGCACCGCGAGGGACATCTCTTCGCACAGATGGCGATCCTGGTACGCGCCTCGTTCCAGATGCGCGAATTCGAAGACCGCTTCATCGCGCTGGGCCTGCCCTATCGCGTGATCGGCGGACCGCGCTTCTACGAGCGCGCGGAAATCCGCGACGCCATGGCGTATCTGCGGCTGGTGGCGCAGGGCGACGACGATCTCGCCTTCGAGCGCATCGTCAACAAGCCCAAGCGCGGCATCGGCGACGCCAGCGTGCAATCGCTGCACCAGTTCGCGCGGGCGCGGCAGATTCCGCTGCTCGCCGCGGCGCGCGAGATCGTGGAGACCGACGAACTGCCGCCCAAGGCCAAGAAGGCGCTGACGGAACTGGCGGGAAATTTCGCGCGCTGGAGCGGCACGGCGCAGCATCTGCCGCACACCGAACTGGCCGAGATGATCCTGGACGAAAGCGGCTACACCGACATGCTGAAGGCCGACAAATCGGCGGATGCGCCGGGGCGGCTGGATAACCTCAAGGAACTCGTGCGCTCGATGGAGCAGTTCGAGTCGCTGGCGGCGTTTCTGGAACACGTCTCGCTGGTGATGGAGATCGAGCAGAACGAAACCGGCGACCGGCTCAACCTGATGACGCTGCATGCGGCGAAGGGGTTGGAGTTCGACACCGTATTCCTACCGGGCTGGGAGGAAGGGCTGTTTCCGTCACAGCGCACGATGGACGAGAACGGTCTGGCGGGATTGGAAGAAGAGCGCCGCCTCGCTTATGTCGGGCTGACGCGCGCCAAGCAGCGAATTTTCATTTCCTTCGCCGCCAACCGGCGGGTGCATGGCAGCTGGCAAAGCGCCCTGCCCTCGCGCTTCGTGTCGGAACTGCCGGAAGATCATGTCGAGACGACGGTCGACGAAGGCTTCTATGGCGGCAATGTCGGCTTCCGCGACAACGCCTTCGGCAAGGAATTTGCCTCGACCTATGACAGCCCCGGCTGGCGGCGCGCCCAGGCGAACAAGACGCAGGGTTACACGCGCGCGCGGCCGCCGCTGATCGAGGCGCAAGCGTTCACCGTGCAAACGTCCGATCCTTCGGCGACGCATTACGCACGCGGCGAACGCGTCTTTCATCAGAAGTTCGGTTACGGGCGGGTGAAGGCGGTGGAAGGCAACAAGCTGACCGTCGAGTTCGACAAGGCGGGCGAAAAGAAAGTGATCGATCAGTTCGTGACGAGGGCGTGAGAATCACCGCGGACTCATGAATCCTTCCGTCTGTGATTGCGACGCATTCAGCGGTATCGTCTCCCGATCTATGGGGAGATTCGCCATGAAAGATCGTTTGCTCAAGATCGCACTCGTCGCGTTCGGTGCGATCTTCATTCTCGTCTATCCGCTCGCCATGGTCTGGCCGTCTGGCTGGTCGTGGCACATGGGCGCGCCATACGCGTCCGATTATTTCATGATGATCGTGGGCGTGTATGCGACCTTGGGCGTGTTCCTGATCCTGGCCGCGCGCAATCCGGCCGCGCATCGCAGCCTGATCCTGTTCACCGCGGCATCAAGCGCGGTGCATGCCGCGATCATGGCGGTGCAGGCGATCCAGATGCCGGAGCATTCCGGCCATTTCTTCGGCGACGTGCCGGGGCTGATCGTGGTGGCGGTGGTGCTGTATGCGCTGCTGCCGCCGTCCAAAACCGCGACCGCGTAAACCCAGCGCTACGATCGGCTACGGCGTCTTGCGCGCCGTAGCCGGCAACATGCCGACGGCCGATGGCGGCAAGCGGGCGAGAAGAAAGTGATCGACCAGTTTGTCACATGCTCCTGAGATGGTTCGCCCCGCCTCTTCGCTGATACAATAGCCGTGCAGGTCCTCGTGCGCGGCGGTGGCGGAATCGGCCACGGGAGGCGCCTATGGCGGATGCTCCTACACATCGCAATTTCGGCTATGCCTGGCTGGCGTTCGCCATCGCGGTCGCGGTGCACGTGACCGACGAAGCGACGCACGATTTCCTCGCGACCTACAACCCCACGGTCCGCGCCATCCGGGCGCATTTGCCGTTCCTGCCGATCCCGACCTTCACCTTCCCGGTATGGCTCGGAGGCTTGATCGCAGGGATTGCGCTGCTGCTCTGCCTGACGCCCCTGGCGTTCCGCGGCAATGCACGGCTGCGACTGGTCGGACTGCCGCTGGCCATCATCGTGGGCGTGCTGAATTCCTTCGGCCATATCGGTAGCTCGATCTACCTCGGGCGCTGGATGCCCGGCGTCTACAGTGCACCTCTGCTGCTGGGAGCGGCGATCTGGTTGCTCTTTGCGACGGGTCGGCTAAAACCACACGGAGGTTCCGTGGCGAGAGCGTGAGCATGTCTTCCTCTTTCGCCTCCCCCTTGTGGGGAGGCCGATGCAATGAGCGGAGCGAATTGCGTCGGCTGGGGGGCCGCCGCTTGTTCCGGGCACCGTCCCCCACAAGGGGACGGTAAAAATGATGCCCGCCCCTCCCCTCTGGAAAGCCTCCGTTCTCGTCACCAAGAAAGAGGCGGCCGATGTCGTTGCCGCGTTCGAACTGACCGGGCCGCAGGCGGTTCTGAGCACCGAGGAACCGTTCAAGGACGAAGCCGAGGTGGAAGCGCTCTACGCGCAGATGCCAGACGGCGATCTGCTGTCGAAACTGGCGAGCAGAGAGGTGCGCGTCATCCTGCTGCCCGACACCGACTGGATCAAGCTTAGCCAAGATGGCCTGCCGCCGGTGCGCGCGGGGCGCTTCTTCGTCTATGGCGCGCACGACCAGGGCAAGGTGCCGTGCGGCGTCATTCCGATGCGCATCGAAGCGGGCATGGCCTT
>JAGWJY010000064.1 GCA_028865545.1 Alphaproteobacteria bacterium
CCGACCAGACTCGGCTTGCCGTATTTGATCCATTCGATGGCGATCCACACGCAGGTGGCGGTGGCGGCTGCGAGATGCGTCGCCAGCATGGTCATGCCGGCGTCGGCACCGGCCTTGAGCGCGCTGCCGGCGTTGAAGCCGAACCAGCCAACCCACAGCAAGGAGGCGCCGACCATCACCATCCAGGGCGCGTGCGGCGGGTGGATGCCGCGCGGAAAATCGTGGCGGGGACCAAGCACCCAGGCAATCACGATGGCCGCGATGCCGGCGGTCAGATGCACGACGATGCCGCCGGCAAAGTCCATCACGCCGAGCGAAGCAAGAAAGCCGCCGCCCCAGACCCAGTGCGCCACCGGCGCGTAAACGACGATCAGCCACAACGCGGAGAACAACAGCACGGCATTGAACTTTATGCGTTCGACATAGGCGCCGATGATGAGAGCGGGCGTGATGATCGCGAAGGTCATCTGGAACATCACGAAGACGGTTTCGGGCACATGGGTGCCGGGATGCACCACATTGCGCCCGGCTTCAGACAAGAAGACGGCGCCGAGATTGCCGAGCCAGGGACCCGTGCCGGAGAACACCTCGCTGTAGACGAAAGCGAACCAAAGCAGCGACACCGTGGCCCCGATGGCCACACACTGGATCAGGATCGAGAGGATGTTCTTGGCCTGGACCAGCCCGGCATAGAAGAAGCCGAGGGCGGGCAGGGTCATCATCAATACCAGGACGCTGGATATCATCAGCCAGGCGGTATCGGCTCCGTCGATCATGTCTACCCTCGGGTCGGTGATGGCGAATTTGCTTAGTGCATAGGCAAGATGCAAAAATATGCGGCACATCACAACGCGACATCGTGCCAGAACTGGGGATAAATTGATGGATTATTGCGAGCCGGCGGACGATCCGGCGATGCGACCACACGCCTTTGTATGAAGTGATGCGGTTCGCCCGCGTTGCTTGACTCGCTGGTTTCGCGGTGAAAGCGTCGAAAAATGCTCAAGATTCAGCCGGTCCCGTCGAACGACCACGCACCGGAAGGTGGACGCAACCCCGTCGCCGCGTTCGACGCCGACCTGATCGAGACCGTTCGGGTGAACCGTAGCGCCGCCGAGCGCCGGGTAGCGACGCTGCCGGGACGGCGCACCGTCAAAAAGCAGTGGCAGGCGGCGTGGCTGGTGAAGGCGGTGCAATGCATCGACCTGACGACTTTGGCAGGCGACGACACACCGGGGCGCGTGCACCGGCTTTGCGCCAAGGCGCGCCAGCCGGTGCGCCAGGATCTACTCGAGGCGATGGGGATCGGCGATCGCGGCATCACGACCGGCGCGGTCTGCGTCTATCACGCCATGGTCGAGCCGGCGGTCGCGGCGCTCAAGGGGACGAACATCCCGGTGGCCGCGGTTTCGACAGGATTTCCGGCGGGGCTTTCGCCTCTGCCGTTACGCATCAAGGAGATCGAGGCGTCGGTCGCCGCGGGCGCGCGCGAGATCGACATCGTGCTGAACCGCTCGCACGTGCTCACCGGCAATTACCGAGCGGTCTATGACGAGGTGCGGGCGTTCCGCGAAGCCTGCGGGTCGGCGCATCTGAAGACAATCATCGGAGCGGGAGACCTGGGCACGCTGACCAACGTGGCGCGCGCGTCCATGGCCTGCATGATGGCGGGCGCGGATTTCATCAAGACATCCACCGGCAAGGAAAGCGTCAACGCGACACTGGCCTTCGCGCTGGTGATGGTGCGGATGATCCGGACGTGGCGCGAGTTGACGGGTTTCAAGGTCGGCTTCAAGCCGGCGGGCGGCATCTCCACCACCAAGGACGTGATGAACTACCAGTTCGTCATGAAAGAAGAACTGGGCAATGATTGGCTGGAACCGGGTCTGTTCCGTATCGGCGCTTCCAGCCTGCTTACCGACATCGAGCGGCAATTGGATCATTTCGTGAGCGGAGGCCGCTATTCCTCGGCGCACCGCCACCCCATGGGCTGAACATGACTTCTGTCGCGACAATTCTCGAGTCCATGGAATACGGGCCGGCGCCGGAGAGTTCCGCACCCGTGGAAACCTGGCTCGACAAGCACAATCGCAGTTTCGATCTGTTCATCGGCGGGGAGTGGGTGGCTGCGGAGGCGCATCTCGACAGTTTCAATCCGGCGACGGGGAAGAAGCTGGCAGCGATTTCCCACGCATCAAGCGCGGACGTCGATGCGGCGGTGAAGGCGGCGCGCGCGGCACAGCCCGTCTGGGCGAAGATCGGCGGGGCGGGTCGGGCGCGCTATCTCTATGCCATCGCACGGCTGATCCAGAAGCACTCGCGGCTGTTCGCCGTGCTCGAAACGATGGACAACGGCAAGCCGATCCGCGAAACGCGCGACATCGACGTGCCTCTTGCCGCGCGCCATTTCTATCATCACGCCGGCTGGGCGCAGCTGTTGGAAAGCGAATTTCCGGACCACCAGCCGCTTGGTGTGGCGGGGCAGATCGTGCCGTGGAATTTCCCGCTGCTGATCCTGGCGTGGAAGATCGCGCCCGCGCTGGCCGCCGGCAACACGGTGGTGCTGAAGCCGTCGAAGGAAACCAGCCTGTCGGCGCTGCTGTTTGCCGAGATTTGTGTGGAAGCGCGGCTGCCCAAGGGCGTCGTCAACATCGTCACCGGTCCGGGCAAGGTGGGCGACGCGATCGTCCGCCATCCCGACATCGACAAGATTGCCTTTACCGGCTCCACCGAAGTAGGGCGCGGCATCCGCATGGCGACGGCCGGCACGGGCAAGAAACTGACGCTAGAACTCGGCGGCAAATCGCCCTTCGTGGTGTTCGAGGACGCCGATCTGGACGGCGCGGTGGAAGGCGCGGTGGACGCGATCTGGTTCAACCAAGGCCAAGTCTGCTGCGCGGGCTCGCGCCTGCTGGTGCAGGAAAGCGTCGCCGAGCGGTTCCTCGCCAAGCTTCGGGCGCGGATGGAAACGCTGCGCGTCGGCGATCCGCTCGACAAGGTGACGGATATCGGCGCCATCGTCTCGATGACGCAGCGCGCCAGCATCGACGCGCTGGTGAAGCGGGGCGTGGCCGAGGGTGCAGAGCTGTTTCAGCCCAAGGCCAAGTGCCCCAACGGCTGTTTCTATCCGCCGACGCTCCTGACCAATGTAGAGTCCGCTTCGACCGTGGTCCAGGAAGAGATTTTCGGGCCGGTGCTGGTGGCGATGAGTTTCCGAACCCCGGCCGAGGCGGCGCAACTCTCCAACAACACGCGCTATGGCCTGGCCGCCAGCGTGTGGAGCGAGAACATCAACGTCGCGCTGGATCTCGCGCCCAAGATCAAGGCGGGCGTGGTGTGGGTAAACTGCACCAATCAGTTCGACGCGGCGGTCGGTTTCGGCGGCTATCGCGAATCCGGTTTCGGCCGCGAGGGCGGACGCGAGGGCATGTTCGCCTATCTGAAACCGAAGGCGGTCAAGCCACATGCGGCGGCACCCGTCACCCCGCCGCAGGAACCGGCGATTGCGGCTATCGATAGCGTTGACCGCACGGCAAAACTGTACATCGGCGGCAAACAGGCGCGACCGGACGGCGGCTACAGCCGGGCGATCGTTTCGCCAAGCGGCGCCTTCGTCGGCCATGTCGGCGAAGGCAATCGCAAGGACATCCGCAATGCCGTGGAAGCGGCGGCGAAAGCGGAAAGCTGGGCGAACGCCACGGGACATGCCCGCGCGCAGATTCTCTATTACTGCGCCGAGAACCTTTCGGCGCGCACCGCCGAATTCGCGCAGCGTCTTCGCAGCATGACGGGCGCCGGCAAAGCGGCCGCCACGCGCGAAGTCGAAACCTCTATCCGCAGGCTGTTCACCTATGCCGCCTGGGCCGATAAGTATGACGGGCTGGTCCACAATCCACCGCTGCGCGGCGTCGCGCTGGCGATGAACGAGCCGGTCGGCGTGATCGGCATCGCGTGCCCGGACGAGGCGCCATTGCTGGCGTTCACTTCGCTGTGGGCGCCGGCCGTGGCCATGGGCAATCGCGTGGTGGTCTTGCCGTCGGAAAAACACCCGCTGGCGGCGACCGATTTCTATCAAGTGCTCGAAACCTCCGACATGCCGGGCGGCGTGGTGAACATCGTCACCGGCCCGCGCGACGTGCTGGCGCAAGTACTGGCCGAGCACCGCGGCGTCGAGGCGGTCTGGTATTTCGGCCCGGACCGCAAGCGGATCGAGGAAGCAGCGGTCGACGATATCAAGCAGACTTGGACAGGCGAGGCTATCGATTGGGCGGGGACGGTGGGCGAGGGACGCGAATTCCTGCGTCATGCGACGCAGGTCAAAAACGTCTGGATTCCTTATGGAGCATAATCCGCGATGGTAACCGGCCCCGCGCCTGAGATGTTCAATCTGGCGAAGCTGATGGTGTCCCGTTCTTATTCCCCCTATTCGCATTACGCGACGGGGGCGGTGCTGCGCGGCGGCAATGGTGAGCTCTATGGCGGCTGCAATGTCGAGAACGCCGCCTATCCGCAAGGCGCCTGCGCGGAGGCATCCGCGATCTCGGTGATGGTGGCGGCCGGCGAAACGCGGATCACGGAAATCTTGGTGCTCGGCTCCGGTCCGGAGATCATCACGCCCTGCGGCGGTTGCCGCCAGCGGCTGCGCGAATTCGCGGCGGACGACACACCGGTGCATCTCTGCGATCCGTCGGGGGTGCGTCGGACGATGACCTTCGGCGAACTTTATCCCTTGTCCTTCGGACCGGCGCACCTCGCCACAAAGGCGTAGGCCATGCTCCCACAGGAAATCATCCGCAAGAAACGTGACGGGCATGAACTGAGCGAGAAGGAAATCTCGTTCGTCGTCCGCAACATCACGGGCGGCGGCTTCAGCGACAGCCAGATATCGGCTTTCGCCATGGCGGTATTCTTCCGCGGTATGACGCTGGCCGAGCGCGTGGCGCTGACCCGCGCCATGACCACTTCGGGCACCGTGCTGCATTGGGAAGGGCTCGACGGCCCGGTCCTCGACAAGCACTCCACGGGCGGGGTGGGCGACAAGGTAAGTCTGATGCTGGCGCCCATTGTGGCGGCCTGCGGCGGCTATGTGCCGATGATTTCGGGCAGAGGACTTGGGCACACTGGCGGGACGCTCGACAAGCTCGGGGCGATTCCCGGTTATCGCGCTATGCCAGATCTCGAGACGCTGCGCCGGGTGGTGCGGGAAGTCGGCTGCGCCATCATCGGCCAGACCAGCGATCTTGCCCCGGCCGACCAGCGCTTTTACGCCGTGCGCGATGTGACAGGGACGGTGGAGTCCATCCCGCTGATCAGTGCCTCCATCCTGTCGAAGAAGCTTGCTGCCGGGCTGAACGGGCTGGTGATGGATGTGAAGGCGGGTTCCGGTGCCTTCATGTCGGATTTGAAAAGTGCGCGTGATCTCACGGAAAGCATTGCGAGAATCGCCAATGCCGCAGGATTGCCGACCACGGCGCTGATCACCGACATGGACGAGGTGCTCGGCAAGACAGTGGGCAACGCGCTGGAGGTCGGGGAGGCCGTTGACTACCTCACGGGCAAGGCATGTGAGCGGCGCCTGCATGAGGTTACGCTGGCGTTGGCCGGCGAGATGCTGGCGCTGGGCAAGCTGGCGGCGACGCCCGAAGAAGGCCGGGCCAAGGCGCAGGACGCTCTCGACTCCGGCGCGGCCACGGAGACCTTCGCGCGGATGGTGGCGGCGCTCGGCGGGCCGAAGGATTTCGTCGAACGGAGCGAAGCGTATCTGGTGCGCGCGCCGGTGACGTTGCCGTTCCGGGCGGAACGGGCGGGCGTCGTCGCGGGCATGAATGCGCGCGAGGTCGGCGTTGCGGTGGTCGATCTGGGCGGCGGTCGCCGCAAGACCGAAGATGCCGTCGATCTGGCGGTTGGGTTCTCGGAGTTTTTGCCGGTCGGGACGCCGGTGGCGGCCGGTGATACGATCGCGGTGGTGCATGCCGTGGACGATGCGAACGCCCGACGCGCGGTCGTGGCGCTGGAGCGTTGCATCAGGATTGCCGACACCGCGCCGGTTCTGAGTCATACGATCCATGATCGGATCGCGGCGCCTTAGAGGTTCGCCATGGCGCGCCAAGCCTATAGAGCGTCGATCTTCCACCTGCTCGGCGATCCGTCGGACGACACGGCGGCACAGTATTTCGAGGACGGCGTGCTGGTGGTGGAGGATGGCTATGTCGCCGAAATCGGCGCCTGGCCGGAGATTGCGCCGAAGCTGGACGGCGTGCCGGTCGAGCATTTCCCCGACGGCTTGATTGTGCCCGGGTTTGTGGACTCGCACGTGCATTATCCGCAGGTCGACATCGTGGCATCACGCGGTTCGCAGCTGCTGGAATGGCTGTCGACGTACACGTTTCCGACGGAGGCGCGCTTCCAGCACAAGGAGGTTGCGACGGAGACGGCGCGCTTCTTCCTCGATCAGCTGCTGCGCAATGGCACCACCACCGCGCTGGTCTTCGCCACCGTCTACAAGGATTCGGTCGACGCGCTGTTCGCGGAGGCACAGGCGCGCAACATGCGCCTGATCGCCGGCAAAGTGCTGATGGACCGCAACGCGCCGGCCGGAATTTCGGATACGGCGGAGACCGGCTATCAGGAAAGCCGCGCGCTGATCCGCGCCTGGCACGGCAAGGGGCGGCTCGGCTATGCCGTGACGCCGCGTTTTGCGCTGACCTCGAGCGAGCGGCAACTGGAACTAGCGGGACGGTTGCTGACCGAACATCCCGGCGTGCGGCTGCACACCCATCTGTCGGAGAACCACGAGGAACTGGCGGCGGTGCGCCGGATGTTCCCGGATTGCCCGGACTACTTCGCGGTCTATGAAAAGTTCGGGCTGGCGACACCGAACGCCGTCTTCGCGCATTGCATCCACCTGTCGCCCGGCGAGTGGACGCGTTTCGGTAGATCTGGTGCGGCGGTGGCGTTCTGCCCGGTGTCCAACCTGTTCCTGGGCAGCGGGCTGTTCGACCTTTCGGCGGCGGAGGCGGCAGGCGCACGCGTCGGGCTCGGCACTGATGTCGGCGCAGGTACGAGTCTGTCGCTGTTTGCCACGATGAGCGATGCCTACAAGGTGTGCCAGGCGCGGCGCCATTCGCTTGACGCCGCCAAGCTCTTTTATCTGGCCACGCTGGGCGGCGCTTGCGCGCTGGGCCTCGACGACAAGATCGGCAATTTCGAGCGCGGTAAGGAAGCGGACTTTGTGGTGCTCGACGCCAGTGCTCTACCCATGCTGGCGCGGCGGTTGGCACACGCTGCGTCGCCGGCCGACCGGCTGTTCGCATTGGCGATGCTGGGCGACGACCGTGCCGTCGCACGCACCTATGTTGCCGGGGCGCTGGCGTATTCGCGGTAGTTGCCAACCAGGCGCGGCCTTGGCATTTTTTGCCATGGACGACTCCCTCGCTTGTTTCATCGCTGGCCTGCCCAAGGCTGAACTTCATCTCCATCTGGAAGGCAGCTTCGAGCCGGAACAGATGTTCGCCATTGCTCGGCGCAACAAGGCGGACATTCCGTTCAAGTCGGTGGAAGAGGTGCGCGCCGCCTACCGCTTCTCCAACCTGCAGGATTTCCTCGACATCTACTACCGCGCTGCCGATGTGCTGTGGACGGAGGAGGATTTTCACGATCTGACCTTGGCCTACCTGAAGCGCGTTGTGGCGGACGGCGTGCGCCATGTGGAGGTGTTCTTCGATCCGCAAACCCACACGGCGCGTGGCGTGCCTTTCGGGACGGTGGCCGGCGGCATCCTCAAAGCACTTCAGGCGGGCGAGGGGCTCGGCATCACCTCGAGGCTGATCCTCTGCTTCCTGCGCCATCTGAGTGAAGAGGACGGTTTTGCAGTGTTCAAACAGGCGGAGCCCTGGCTTGATCACATCGTCGGCGTCGGTCTGGATTCTTCCGAACTCGGGCATCCGCCTTCAAAGTTCGTGCATTTGTTCGATGCGGCGCGTGCCGCCGGACTGAAGCTTGTCGCCCATGCGGGCGAAGAGGGGCCTGCGGAGTATGTTTGGGAGGCGCTGGACCTGCTGCATGTCGACCGCATCGACCACGGCAACCGCTCGCTCGACGATCCCAAGCTGGTGGCGCGGCTCGCCGCCGAAAAGATGACACTGACGGTATGCCCGCTGTCGAACCTCAAGCTCTGCGTGGTGAAGGACATGGCGCAGCATCCGTTGAAGCGCATGCTAGAGTTTGGCCTGCGCGCGACGGTGAACTCTGACGATCCGGCCTATTTCGGCGGCTACGTGAACGCCAATTTCGTGGCAGTGGCCGAAGCGCTGTCGCTGAACAAGGCGGAACTCGCGACACTGGCGAAGAACAGCTTCCTTGGCTCGTTTCTCGACGAAGATGCCAAGGCGCGGCATGTCGCGGCGGTGGACGCCTATGTCGCGGGAGCGTGGGCCCGATAACGATAAGCAAGCGCATTTTGACGCAGGGCTCTAGCGAAAATCACGCGCGATATTATCTATGAATTGTGACCGGTGTGGCGGGCGTCGCCGCCCACCATACACGGCCGCTGCGCCCAATCGGAACGGGCGGATCGCAGCGCGTCGAAGCAAATAGCCTCCCCACTGCGGCGGTGTCCCGCTCCCCTTGGTCGAAACCAAGGAGGATAAGATGAAAACACCTCTTCTCGCCGCTCTTGGGATCTCCGCCGCGATGTTGATGAGCGCGTCCGGTCCGGCATCCGCCACCGACTTGAGTTCACTGTCCGGTTTCCTGTCCAGCTGTCAGACCGATACGCGGCAATGCGAGGCGATCGTTTCCGACATCGTCTTGGCGGCCAGGTCCAATCACTATGCCTGCATGCCGCGCGATCTGTCGACCGACGAGGCGATCAACAAGGAAATGTGGTGGCTGCAAACCTCCGCCAAGAACAATCCGCAGTTCGCCAAGATGGATCTGCAGGACGTGCTTTGGACGGGTGTCAGCGACCTCTGGCCTTGCAACAAGAAAGCGTGACGGGCGGTCTGGTCTTAGAGATGTAGCGCCGCGCCCCAGCTGATCCATGCGAACAGCAACGCGAATTCGGTGACGTCGCTGACGTTGTGGCCGATAGCGGGCGCGACGACGCTGCGCGACTTCTCCAGCCAATAGGCATAGAAGACGCCGAGCGCGAAGGCGTAAAGCTGCTGGCCAAGCGCCAGCGGCCATGTCTCTGTGGCGAAGCTGGTGGCGTGCGCCAAGGCGAAGATCAGCGCGACGACGATGCCAGCCGCATTCATCGTGAAGCCGAAAAAACGCACGCGGCCGGGCATTGTGGTGGCGAGATAGGTGACCAGCAGGGCGCGATACGGAATCTCTTCCGTCGGGCCGACGTAAATTCCTTCGAAGCCGAGCCAACCGAGAACATTGGGCGTGGTGAGCGGATAATCGAGTTTCGGTACGGTGTGCGCCAGAAGTTGCGGAAAGTAATCGACGACCGTCATCAGTACGCCGAAGAACATGCCCCATGCGATCGCCGCACCGATGTAGCTTTTGCCGCGCGGCCGGTGCAGGCCGTAATCGGCGGGGACGAAACGCTTCATGACGGCGATCGCAATCAGCGCCAGCGCAAGCTGATAGGTGTGGTGGACGAACAGCCAGGGCGGGTTGTCGCCCGGCGTCACCGGCAGATGCAGGCCGGCGATCGTCGTCTGCGCCAGCATCGCCGCGAGGACCGGCAGCCCCAAGCCGAGAACGATCACGACCAGGGTGGGAATCAGGCGGAAGCGGAATCGCGGCGTTTCGGTAGTGGTCCCCATCATCTCCCCTCCTGGCCCAAATATTAGAACGGTAACAAACGAAGGCATGGGCCGGAAGGCGGCAGGCGTGGCGGTTTCCTCGATTCCGATCACGTGCGGTGCGATCTCACAGCGAATTTACTGCAGGGCGGTGTTGCGGAGAGGTGTCGTTTTGTTACGGCGGCGGATGAATAGCCGACGGTTGAGACTTAGAACCAATCCGTTCGGCGCCTTGCATCCTGTTTGAGCGGCCGCCCGACCTGCGTTTGTGTTAGACTTCGTGCGGGTTCACGGGGATAACGCGCCATGCCGAAGTTTTTCACCATCGTCGCTGCGTTGTTGTTTCTTCTGATCGCCGCCGGGCACGCCTATCGCGCCTATGCTGGCATCGAAGTGGTTGTCGCCAGCCACGTCATTCCCATGTGGGTAAGCTGGGCTTGCGCCGCCGTCACGGCATTCCTGGGCATTATGCTGTTCGTCGAATGCCCGCGCGGCCTGCACGGTCCGGGCAAATAGCGTCTTCGCGTGACCGCGCAGCAGTTTATCGGAACGCCGGTTCGGTGAAGCTGCGCAGCTTGCGCGAGTGTAGTGTGCCGGCATGGGCTTCTTCGCGCAAAAGCTCCAGCGCGCGGATGCCGATCTGCAGGTGCTGGCCGACGCGTTCTTCGTAGAAGGAATCCGCCATGCCGGGCAGTTTAATCTCTCCATGCAGCGGGCGGTCTGAGACGCAGAGCAGCGTGCCGTAGGGCACGCGAAAGCGGTAACCGTTGGCGGCGATGGTGGCGGACTCCATGTCGATGGCGATGGCGCGCGACTGGTTGAAGCGCGTCGACTGTTCGGCGAAGCGCAATTCCCAATTGCGATCGTCGGTAGTGACGACGGTGCCGGTCCGCAGGCGTTCCTTCAGCACCTGTCCCTTGGCGCCGGTGATCTCGCTGACGGCACGGGCCAGCGCGACCTGCACCTCAGCGATGGGCGGGACGGGGATTTCCGTCGGCAGCATGTCGTCGAGCACTTGGTCGTCGCGCAGATAGGCGTGCGCCAGCACGTAGTCGCCGAGCCGCTGGTTGGCGCGCAGTCCGCCGCAATGGCCGACCATCAACCAGACATGCGGGCGCAGCACGGCGAGATGATCGGTGACCGTCTTGGCATTCGACGGACCAACGCCAATGTTGACCAGCGTGATGCCGTCGTAACCGCGCTGCACAAGATGATAGGCGGGCATCTGCGGCAGCTTGGCGAGTGGCGGCATGGAGGGCGGTTTGCCGGGCTCGGTGACGCGATTGCCGGGCTCTACGAAGGCCTGCGCGTGACCAGCCTCGATCTCTTTCTGGCAATAGACGATGAACTCATCGATGTAGCGCTGATAGTTGGTGAACAGCACGAAGTTCTGGAAGTGATCCGGATCGGTGCCGGAGTAATGGCGCAGGCGGTGCAGCGAGAAGTCGACGCGCTCGGCGGAGAACAAGGACAACGGCGCGGGCCCAGGGCCCAGCCACTTGCCGCCGTCGACGATGGAGTCATGCGCGGCATCGAGGCGGGGAAGGGGGAAGCGCTCGGCGAGTTTCAGTCGCTGCTCGGCATCCATACGTGCGGCTGCGCGTTCCACCGCGAAAGTCAGCGGGATCGGCGTGCGGCTTCGCCCAACATAGATCGATGCCTTGTAATTCTGCGTCAGCAGGGTGAGTTGCTCGATCAAATAGGCCCGGAAGAGATGCGGCGCCGTGATCGTGGTGCCGTAGCGGCCGGGCGAGGTTACCTTGCCGAAGGCGAGGCTCGTGGCGCGGGATTCGCCGAAAGCGACGTCGACCGCGAGATAGGGATAGACGGG
Organism: Alphaproteobacteria bacterium; assembly: GCA_028865545.1. Taxonomy (GTDB): domain Bacteria; phylum Pseudomonadota; class Alphaproteobacteria; order Micropepsales; family Micropepsaceae; genus Rhizomicrobium. Next base: position 11,587 of record JAGWJY010000064.1, read on the forward strand.
ATTGGGGCCCGACGGCGTGTGATCGTCGTGGGAAAAGGCGGTGAAGTTCTTTTCGATCTCGGCGATGGCCTCGTCGTAGAGCTTTACCAGCCGGTCGAAAGCCATCTGCGGCGTGGCGCAGAGTACGAGATCGGCGGCGGGTTCGTCGCCGTAAACGGCGGATTGTCTGTCGTTGGTGCTCATAAGAACGATGTCCCGACGGGCAGCGGTTCGAGCCCGAGATGCTTGGCGATGGTTTGGCCAATGTCGGCGAAGGTTTTGCGGATGCCTATGGGGCCGGCCGCGATGCCCGGCCCGAAGGCGAGGATCGGTACATATTCGCGGGTGTGATCGGTGCCGCTCCAGGTAGGATCGCAGCCATGATCGGCGGAGAAGACAACGAGATCGCCAGGGCGCAGCGCCGCAGTGATCTCCGGAATGCGCGCGTCGAATGCTTCCAATGCACCGGCATAACCGGGCACGTCGCGGCGGTGGCCGTAGGACTGGTCGAAATCGACGAAGTTGGCGAAAGTAATGGAGCCGTCGGGCGCGGTTTTCGCGCACTCGACCGTGGCATCGAAGATCTTGGCGTTGCCGTCGGCCTTCAGGTTCCGGGTGATGCCGGAGCCGGCGAAGATGTCGGAGATTTTTCCGATGCCGATGACGTCGCGGCCTTTGGCTTTCGCAATGTCCAGCAGTGTCGGCGCGTGCGGCGGTGTCGCGTAGTCGTGGCGGTTTGCGGTGCGCTTGAATTCGCCGGCGCGCTCGCCGAGGAAGGGCCGGGCGATGACGCGGCCGACATTGTAGTCGTCGACCAGTTTGCGGGCGATTTCACAGACCTCGTAAAGGCGCTCAAGCCCGAAATGCCTTTCGTGCGCGGCGATCTGGAACACGGAATCCGCCGAGGTGTAGCAAATCGGCTTACCAGTCTGGATATGCTCGGCGCCGAGCTTCTCGAGAATCTCGGTGCCCGAGGCGTGACAGTTGCCGAGAATTCCGGGCAGGCGAGCCCGCTCGATCAGCGTGTCGGTGAGCGCGGCGGGGAAGGTCGGGACCGTGCGCGGGAAATAGCCCCAGTCGGTTTCCACGGGCAGGCCCATCATCTCCCAGTGGCCGCTCGGCGTGTCCTTGCCTTTGCTGCGTTCGGCCGCGGCGCCGTAGCGCCCGACGATTTCGCCTGACGCCAGTGCGGCGACGGAGGGATCGGTGTCGTGCGCGGCAAGGCCGAGACCAAGTGACAGCAGGTTGGGAATGTGCAGCGGGCCGCGCCCAAGCGTGCCGTTTGCACAGAGATTCGCGATATGGCCGAAGGTGTTGGCGCCCGCATCCCCGAAGCGGCCGGCATCAGGTGCGGAGCCGATGCCGAAGGAATCGAGGACTGCAACAATCGCGCGCAAATCGGGCCGTTCCGGATGCTGGCGGCGCATCCATTTCTGTTCTGCCGGCATTGTTCCAAGAAAGCAGCGGCTTGTCCATGCGCGCGCAGGGCACTATCACCTTGCGTCATGAGCGAAGATCAAACCGGTCTGACAGATCGCGCCGTCGCCGCCATCCGCGCGCGACTCGGCAAAGACTTTCCGAAGACAGCTATCATATTGGGAAGCGGTTGGGGCCGCTTCGCCGAGAAGCTGTCGAACGCCGCCAGTATGCCCTATGTCGACATTCCCGGCTTCTCACGTTCGACGGTGGTGGGACACTCGGGAAACCTGGTCGTCGGCGACATCGCGGGCACACCGCTGGCGATCATGCAGGGACGCGTCCACGGCTACGAAGGCCACGCGCCGCAGGCGCTGGCGGCACCAATCCGCGCGTTGCGGAAACTGGGCGTCGAACGGCTGATCCTCACCAACGCAGCCGGCGGGCTGAAGCCGGAGCTGCCGGCAGGCACGCTGGTGATCGTCACCGACCACATCAATTTCTGCGGGTTCAATCCGCTGGTCGGGCCGAACGATGAGAGCGTTGGCCCGCGTTTCCCCGATATGACCAACGCCTACGATCTCGAACTGCGCACGCAACTCGCCGAGGCGGCGCGCGAGGCGGGCGTGGCGGTGAAATCGGGCGTCTATCTCTTCACGCTGGGCCCAAATTTCGAGACGCCGGCGGAAGTGCGGATGTTCGCGCGACTCGGCGGGGACGTCGTCGGCATGTCGACGGTTCCAGAATGTCTCGTGGCCCGTCATTGCGGAATGAAAGTTGTCGGCTTGTCGCTGGTGACGAACTTGGCAGCAGGGTTATCAACAGCGCCCTTGACGCACCAAGAGACCATCGCAACTGCAACAAATTCTTATGAGCAGGTCGAGGCATTGCTGTTGAAATTCTTCGAGAAAAATCGTTTTGGCGACGCAAGTAATGCGCAATTGCAACGATGAAAGCTTCAAGTAATAATTAAATTCATTCTTACCCAATGTGTTATAGGCGCATCGCGATGCGTTCTGTTTTGTAGTGGCAAAAACAGAACAGCTTTGTCACGAGAGTTAATTATAACTCCCCTAAGAACGAAGTCGTAGCAGCGGATGCTGCGGAAGCGAACACCGCGGTTCAGCACGTCAAAACGCTGAACCTGCGGGAGCGAGCGGTGATGTGTTGGGGCATTGGGGAATTATGCGCCGTACGCACTTGCGGACCGGCGGCCGTGCGGCGAGCGAACACGCTGCAGTTCCGCCCTTTCAACCTTTCATTCAATGGCGACCGACGCGGCGCAATGCGGCTGCGCGTGCGGAGACATGTAACTCGACAACATGAAACTTGGGGAAAATGACAATGCAATTGACAAAAAAACTACTGACTAGCGTTTGCCCGGTCGCGATCCTGGCCGCGCCATTCGTTCTCGGCATCACGCCGGCGTTCGCCCAATCAACCGGCACGCAAGAGGTCGAGACAGTCGTCGTGACCGGAACGAGGCTGAGCACCAACGGCCTGATGAACGCGGCGCCCATCTCAAAGGAACGTTCGACGATAACCAGCGAATTCCTGAACACGCAGATCGCGGGCCAGACCGTGTTCCAGGCGTTGAACTTCATGCCCGGCGTGAACTTTACCAACAACGACCCTTACGGCTCGAGCGGCGGAAACATCCGCATGCACGGCCAGGACGGCAATCATATCTCACTGACCCTGGATGGCATGCCGCTGAACGACACCGGTAACTATGCGATCTACACGAACCAGATGGTCGACGCGGAAGTCGTGGATCGCATCAGCGCCAACCAAGGATCAACCGACGTTGACAGCCCGACCGCGGCGGCGACGGGCGGCGTTGTTGCCATTGTCACGGACAAGCCGCACGACGATTTTGGCGCCGAAGCCGTGCTGACCGGCGGCTCATATAGCGATCAACGCTATTTCGGCCGTGTCGACACAGGTAAATTCGGTCCGTGGGGCACGCAGGCTTTCGCAGCGCTGTCGTGGCAGGACTACGACAAGTACAAGGGGCCGGGCGAGCTGCGGAAGATTCAGGGCAATATCAAATTCCTGCAGGATCTTGGTTCGGTTGGTTGGATCACGCTTGCCGGACATTGGAATACCAACCGCAACAATTCCTATTACGGCGAATACTACGCGCCTAACACGACCGGCTTCACGAGTTCACTGGCGGCACAGGCCGATATCGTCAAAAACCCAAGTGGCGGCGGCTATATCGCCAATCCGCTGAATACATCCACTAGGCTCAGGACTCATTGATTGATCCAGAAGATGACGGTAGCGGCGATGCAGATGGCGGAGAAGAAGGTGTGTGCGCATCGGTCGTAGCGGGTATGGATGCGCCGCCAGTCCTTGAGCTTGCCGAACATGTTCTCGATTTTGTGGCGCTGGCGATAGAGCGTGCGGTCGTGCGGGATCGGGACCTTCCGGTTGAGCTTTGACGGGATGCAGGCGGCGATGCCGCGTTCGGCCAGGGCGTTGCGGAACCAGCCCGCGTCGTAGCCTCGGTCGGCGAGCAAGACCTTGGCGGGCGGCAAGGCTTCGAGCATCAGGGCGGCGCCTTTGTAGTCGCTCATCTGGCCTTCGCTGAGCAGCATGACCTGCGGGCGCCCCCGTTCGTCGCACACCGCATGGAGTTTGGAGTTCAAGCCGCCTTTCGTCCGCCCGATACGTCGGGGAACAGCCCCTTTTTGAGCAGGCTGGCGGCGGTGCGGTGAGCCTTGAGGTGTGTGGCGTCGATCATCAGCCGGTCTGGCTTGCCGCCCTTGGCCGACAACTCGGCAAAGATACGATTGAACACGCCCAAACGGCTCCAGCGGATGAAGCGATTGTAGATCGTCTTGTGCGGGCCGTAGTCTTTGGGCGCGTCGCGCCAGCGTAACCCGTTACGGATCACGAAGATGATCCCCGAGATCACCCGCCGGTCGTCGACCCGGGCAACTCCGTGCGACAACGGAAAATAAGGCTCAATCCGACGCATCTGCGCCTTCGAAAGCAGAAACAAATCACTCATGGCAGCGCCTCCTGGCGCCGCCAATGAATCAATCGGACGTCTCCGCCGCAAGCAATTTAATGGGTCCTAAGCCTAGATTTCGAATCGGGCGCGGAATAATCGCGCGTAGCGCCTGCTCATCGTCAGTGGTGGCCTGTAGTGCCGCATGTGGACCTCGTAACCGCCATTGGAAACTGGTTCGAAATGGAGCGCCTGCTCGCAGTTTACGATCGCGGAGCGCT
>JAGWJY010000065.1 GCA_028865545.1 Alphaproteobacteria bacterium
CGGCCATTCGAATTTCAGCATCAATCCGCAGGACGCCGTGAGCGCGACGATGTCGTAGCCCTCGTCGATCAGCTTCACGAGTTCCTTCGATACCTTCGCGGCGTTCTCGGCGACGCGTTTGAGATCCGCCTGTTCCAGGAACGGCATGCCGCAACACCCCGGATAAGCCACGCGCGTCTCGACGCCGATATGGTTGAGCACGGCGCGCGCTGCCATGCCGGTCGCCGGCTTGTTGTAGTTGACGAAACAGGTGGCATAGAGCGCCGCTTTGCGCTTGCCGAAGGCCGGCGCAGCCTGGTTCGCCGCAATCGGTTCGCCATGATCGGCGGCGACGAAGGTCTTGCTATGGAACTTCGGCAGCTTGGCATCGCGGTCGATGCCGGTCACCGCTTCCATTGCCGGCCGCGTCAGCGCGTTGCCCTTTTCCGAGGCCCAGTTGACGATCGGCGACACGAAACGCGCCAGCCGTCCGTTGCGGTCCATCTCGGCGAGCTGGCTCTGGGTGAAATCCTTCTTGCCCTGCTTGGCCTCCACGGCGCGGGCGCGCAGCATCAGATGCGGGAAATCGATGTTGAACTGGTGCGGCGGTACATAGGGGCACTTGGTCATAAAGCACATGTCGCACAGCGTGCAGGCTTCCACGACCTTGCCGAAATCTTCCGACTTCACACCGTGCATTTCATCCGGGCTGGCGTCGATCAGATCGAACAGGCGCGGAAAGGAATCGCACAGATTGAAGCAGCGCCGGCAACCGTGACAGATGTCGAAGACGCGGCGCAATTCGGCGTCGAGCTTTTCGCCGTCGTAGAAGTCGTCGCTGCGCCAATCGATGGGATGGCGGGTTGGCGCGTCGAGGCTGCCTTCACGGGACATGGTGCTACCTCGCAAGTAGCGAAGGGCGCGTAGCGAATGGCGGCTTGCACCATTCGCTATTCGCCACTCACTATTCGCTTTTTCTTATTACTTGCCCAGTGTGTCGAGGGCCTTCTGGAAGCGGCCGGCGTGGCTCTTTTCCGCCTTGGCCAATGTCTCGAACCAGTCGGCGATTTCGTCGAAGCCTTCGGAGCGGGCCGTCTTGGCCATGCCCGGATACATGTCGGTGTATTCGTGGGTCTCGCCCGCGATCGCCGCTTTGAGATTCAGTGAGGTCTCACCGATGGGCTCGCCCGTCGCCGGATCGCCGACGGCTTCGAGGAATTCGAGATGGCCATGGGCGTGGCCGGTTTCGCCTTCGGCCGTGGAACGGAACACGGCGGAGACGTCGTTGTAACCTTCGACGTCGGCCTTTTGTGCGAAGTAGAGATAGCGGCGGTTGGCCTGGCTTTCGCCGGCGAACGCATCCTTCAAATTCTGCGCAGTCTTGCTGCCTTTCAGGGTCGGCATGGGGGTCTCCTTGGGGTTGTGTGCGACGCGACGGCCGCGTCCGTTTGCCCGGCGCCAAGCATGCGTCCGCACGCCCCCCAAGTCAACAGTTTAGAATTATTCTAAAGAGACTGAGTTGCAGCTACAGCTCTGCTCAATGACGCCGAACGTGCACCACGACATCAACCCGCTTGATCTCGGTACCCGGCGGCGGCGTCGGCAAATCGGCGACGGAGATTTCGGGACCGGGAATGTCGGTCAGTGAGTTTTCGTCTTCGCAGTAGAAGTGCTGGTGATCGGCGGTATTGGTGTCGAAATAGCTGCGGGTCGGATCCACGACAACCTGCAGCAACAGCCCTGCTTGGGTGAACTGGTGCAGCGTGTTGTACACGGTCGCGAGCGAAACTTTGACGCCCTCGGCAACCGCTTCGGCATGCAGCATTTCTGCGGTCAGGTGACGATGGCCGTCACGGAACAGCAGTTTGGCCAATTCGTTGCGCTGGCGCGTGGGCCGCAGGCCCGCCTGACGCAGGCGCATTGTCGCGGTTTCATGGGCGGTTTCCCGCAGTTTCTTACGCATGGACATCCGTCCTTATCGCTCGCTTTTGTGAACCGTTCTGTCTATGACACTCGGGTCACAACTTGCTAGAATAGCATAGTGGCCGTTAGAATACCTCTAACTTAGAATTTTTCTAACGTAGAAATTGTCGCATGTGGCCCTATGTCAGGGGTGCGTTCTAAAGCCTTGAAGGATCAGCAAAAGTGGACACGCCAAACCCAGCAAGGAAATCGAGTTTCGACCTGGCGGGCCTCCTGGCCTGTGCCAAGGGCGAGCTCTTCGGCCATGGCAATGCGCGTCTGCCGATGCCGCCGATGCTGATGTTCGATCGAATCACCAAAATCTCCGAACGCGGCGGCAGCCACGACAAAGGATTGATCACCGCCGAGATGGATGTGCATCCCGATCTGTGGTTCTTCAAATGCCATTTCCAGAACGACCCGGTGATGCCGGGCTGCCTCGGCGTCGATGCCATGTGGCAGATGGTCGGGTTCTTCCTCGGCTGGCTCGGCGGCATCGGCAAGGGCCGCGCGCTCGGCGTCGGCGAAGTGAAGTTCAGCGGCATGGTGCTGCCGTCGAACAAGCTGGTCAGCTATGCCATCGATTTCAAACGCGTGATCATGCGCCGTCTCGTCGTCGGTATCGCTGACGGCGTCATGAAGGTCGACGGCCAGGTTATCTACGAAGCGAAGGATTTGCGCGTCGGTCTGTTCAGCGACGAAGCCGCTGGCGCGACCGCCTGAACCTTTTCGATAGACTCTCAGCAGAAGGAAACCGTCCATGAGACGCGTCGTCGTCACGGGGATGGGCATCGTCTCCTCCATCGGTAACAACACCCAGGAAGTCACCGCCTCGCTGCGGGAGGCGAAGTCCGGCATCAGCGCGGCGCCGACCTATCGCGACATGAATTTCCGCAGCCAGGTGGAAGGCAGCGTCAAGATCGATCTCGACGCCATGATCGACCGCCGCGCCAAGCGCTTCATGGGCGACACCGCCGCCTATGCCTTTCTGTCGATGGAACAGGCGATCCGCGATTCCGGGCTAGAGGAAAAGGACGTCGTCAACGAGAAGACCGGCTTGATCGTCGGTTCGGGCGGACCGTCCACCCGCACGCTGGTCGCCGCCGCCGACACGGCGCGCAGCACAGGTCCCAAGCGAGTGGGTCCCTTTGCCGTGCCCAAGGCGATGTCGTCGACCTGCTCGGCGGTGCTCTCCACCTGGTTCAAGATCAAGGGCGTCAACTATTCGATCAGCTCGGCCTGCGCCACCAGCGCGCATTGCATCGGTAATGCGGCCGAGATGATCCAGTGGGGCAAGCAGGACGTGATGTTCGCCGGCGGCGCCGAGGAACTCGACTGGTCGCTGTCGGTGCTGTTCGACGCCATGGGCGCGATGTCGTCCAAATTCAATGCGACGCCGGAAAAGGCCTCGCGCGCCTTCGACAAGAACCGCGACGGCTTCGTCATCGCCGGCGGCGGCGGCGTGGTGGTGCTGGAGGAGCTCGAGCACGCCAAGGCGCGCGGCGCCAAGATCTACGGCGAATTGGTGGGCTACGGCGCCACCAGTGACGGCCACGACATGGTGGCGCCGTCGGGCGAAGGCGCGGTGCGCTGCATGCGCCAGGCGCTGGCCGGCGTGAAAGGCCCCGTCGACTACATCAACGCGCACGGCACCTCGACGCCGGTGGGCGACATCACCGAAGTGAAGGCGATGCGCGAAGTGTTCGGCGACAAGATGCCGCCGATCAACTCCACGAAGTCCCTGGCCGGCCATTCGCTGGGCGCCACCGGCGCGCAGGAGGCGATCTTCTCGCTGCTGCAGATGCAGGGCGGCTTCATCGCCGAAAGCGCCAATATTGAAGAGATTGATCCCGACGTCGCCGATGCGCCGATTGTCAGAAGCCGCATCGACAACGCCAAATTGGAACGCGTGCTGTCCAACAGTTTCGGTTTCGGCGGCACCAATGCTACGCTGGTCTTCCAGCGCCATGGCGTCTGATACTCCACGCCGCCGCGTGACGGCGTACGATCCTTGCCTGTGCAAGGTGGTGTTATTGCCTCGCGTTCCGAATTGAGACAGAGAGCGGTTATGACGAAGCCTACGAAATTCATGGCAGGCAAGCGCGGGCTTGTGATGGGCGTCGCCAACGACCATTCCATTGCCTGGGGCATCGCCAATCTGCTCGCCGCTCACGGCGCCGAAATCGCCTTTACCTATCAGGGCGAGGCGCAGGCCAAGCGGCTGAAGCCGCTGGCGGCCTCCATCGGTTCCACGATCATGCTGCCGGGCGACGTCGAGAACGACGGCGAACTCGATGCGGCCTTCGATACGCTGAAGCGCGAATGGGGCGGGCTCGACTTCCTGGTCCACGCCATCGCCTATTCCGACAAGAACGAACTGAAGGGCCGCTATTGCGACACGACGCGCGAGAATTTCGCGCGCACCTTGTCGATCTCCTGCTACTCCTTCACTGCCGTGGCGCGCCGCGCGGCCCATATGATGACGGAGCGCGGCGGGGCGATGGTGACCCTCAGCTATCTCGGCGCCAACCGCGTCATGCCGAACTACAATGTGATGGGCGTCGCCAAGGCGGCGCTGGAAGCCAGCGTGCGTTATCTGGCGGCCGATCTCGGCCCCGACGGCATACGCGTCAACGCCATCAGCGCCGGACCGATGCGCACCTTGGCGGGCTCCGCCGTCGGCGATGCGCGCGTCATGTTCAAGTGGAACCGCGCGCTGGCGCCGCTGCGCAAATCCGTCGAACTCGACCATGTCGGCGGCGCGGCGCTTTATCTGCTCAGCGAGCTGGGCGCCGGGGTGACCGGCGAGGTGCATTTCGTCGACGCCGGCTACAATGTGGTCGGCGTGCCGCCGACCGCGGTTCTCAAGAATTGGACCGCGCCGGAAAACGGGAACGGGGGAAAGGCCGATGGATAGGAAACTGCCGTTTGCGATCCTGGCGTTGCTGCTGACGGCGACCGCCGCCAATGCCGGCTGGCGTGACGTCGCCTCGCAATACGATCAGACGCGTTTCGCCAAGCTGGCGGAATCGCGCGCTGCGGGCTTGGCGCAGGCCTCGCAGCCCGGCGGCACCGGCGATGCCTCGGCGATCCATGAGACGCTCGATCCGGCCGCGGTCTCCGCGACCGCGGGCGAGATGGAAGGCAATTGGCGCTGCCGTCTCATCAAGCTCGGCGGCATGACGCCTTATGTCGTTTATTCCTGGTTCAACTGCCGCATCGCCGACCAAGGCGGTCAGCTCACCTTCGCCAAGCTCTCGGGCAGCCAGCATGCCTTCGGCACGCTGTATCCCGAAGGCGGCGGCTTCGTGTATCTCGGCGCCACCACCATGAAGGGCGAACCGACACGCCATTACTCCGGCGACGGCGCGTCGGTCGGTGCGCCCGCCACGCCCGACGACCAGATCGGCCTGCTCAGCCTGATCGGCCCGGGCCATGCGCGTCTCGAATTGCCTTATCCGGTGCAGGAATCGACCTTCGACGTGGTCGAACTCAAGCGCTGATGCGTCTCAACCAGATCACCGTGCCAGCGCTCGATCTCGAGCGCTCCGTTGCCTTCTATCAGACGCTCGGCCTCAAGCTGATCGTCCGGAACGATCACTATGCGCGTTTCGAAATGCCCGATGGCGACGCCACCTTGTCGCTCGAACTCACCGACGATGTACAAGGCGCGGCCAACGGCCCGCATGTCTATTTCGAATGCCAGAATCTGGATGCGCGCGTCGCGGCGTTGAAAGCCGAAGGCATCGTCTTCGACAGCGATCCCGCCGATCAGCGCTGGCTGTGGCGCGAAGCCTGGCTGACCGATCCCGCTGGCGTGAAGTTGTGCCTCTATTATGCCGGCAAGAACCGCCTCAACCCGCCCTGGCGGCTGCGGGATTAAACCCGCGCCTTCGCCGCTTCGGCGAAGCGCGTGAACAGGTAATGCGAATCCATCGGGCCGGGCGACGCTTCGGGGTGGTACTGCACCGAGAAGACGTTCCTGCCTTCCAGCCGCAGCCCGCAATTGCTGCCGTCGAACAGTGAGACATGCGTCTGCTTGACGCTTTTGGGCAGCGTCTCGCCGTCCACGGTGAAGCCGTGGTTCATCGAGACGATCTCGACCTTGCCGGTTTCCAGGTCCTTCACCGGATGATTGGCGCCGTGATGGCCTTGCGGCATTTTCTTGGTGGTGCCGCCCAGCGCCAGTCCCAGCATCTGATGGCCGAGACAGATGCCGAACACCGGCACGCCCGAATCCACCAGCGCCTTGATGGTCGGAATGGCATAGCTGCCGGTCGCCGCCGGATCGCCCGGGCCGTTCGACAGCACCACGCCGTGCGGCTGGTGCACCATCACCTCGTCGAAGCTGGCGCTCGCCGGCACCACGGTGATATCGGCGCCCATGCCTGCCAGGATGCGCAGGATGTTCCGCTTGACGCCGTAGTCGATCACCACGGCGCGGAACGTCGGCGCGCTCTGCTCACCATAGCCCTTGTTCCATTCCCACGGCGTCTGCCGCCATTTGCTCGTCTGGCCCGAGGTCACCTCTTTGGCGAGGTCGAGGCCGACCAGGCCGGGAAATTCCCTGGCGTCCTTGGTCAGCGCCTTGAAATCGAATTTGCCCGTCTTGGAATGGGCGATGACGCCGTGCGGCATGCCCTGCTCGCGGATGCGGCCGGTCAGGGCGCGGGTGTCGAGCCCGGCGATGCCGGGAATGTTATGGCGCTTCAGCCAGGCGTCGAGGGTCAGCAAAGCGCGGTAGTTCGAGGGGATGCGCGCATCCGCCCGCACGATCACCCCGCGCACATGCGGCGTCAGGGTTTCGATGTCCTCGTCATTGGCGCCGACGATGCCGATATGGGGGAAGGTGAAGCAGACGATCTGCCCGGCATAGGAGGGATCGCTGAGAATCTCCTGATAGCCGGTCATCGCCGTGTTGAAGCAGACCTCGCCCACCGCTTTGGCATCGGCGCCGAAGCCGTAGCCTTCGAAGACGGTGCCGTCGGTCAGCACCAGGGCGGCGCGCGAAAACGTTTCCGCCGGCTTTGCGGCGGCGAGGGAAAGGGCATCGGTCATGGGGGCCTCGAATTTGCCGGAAAATAGGCAGCGGGAAGCCGCTGGTCAACCGCCTATTTTGTGTTGATTTTCTTGGGCTTTGCGAATGGCAGGCGGTGGCTTAGATTGGCCTTTTCCCGCATTGGAGATTCGACATGGGTTTGCGCGACGAGCTCAACAACGCCGTCAAGGAGGCGATGAAGGCCCGGGAGCAGAAGCGTCTTGGCTGCCTGCGGCTGATGCAGGCCGCGCTCAAGGATCGCGACATCGCCAACCGCACCGAAGACAGCCGCGAGGGGATTTCCGACGACGACATTCTCGGCCTGTTCGCCAAGATGATCAAAAGCCGCGAAGACTCCATCGCGCTCTACGAGAAGGGCGGCCGCCCGGAGCTGGCGGCGGCGGAGCGCGACGAGATCGCGGTGATCCGCGAGTTCATGCCCAGGCAGATGGACGAGGCCGAAGCCAAGGCGGCGATCGCTGCGGTGATCGCCGAGACCGGCGCCGGCGCGATGAAGGACATGGGCAAGGTGATGGCGGTGCTTAAGGAGCGTTTCGCCGGCAAGATGGATTTCGGCAAGGCCAGCGGCGCGGTGAAGGAACTGCTCAGCGCGCCGAAATAAGGCCAAGCGCGTCCGCTCTATCATTCCGTGCACGGATGGCATGATCTGCGCGCATGTCTGCGCGCCGCCGTCTGACGTCGGATCGGCGAACCCGCGCCGCATTTTCGCGCCAATTTAGAATCGCTTCAGTCGACGATCGTGCTTTCGCGGCGATCGTCGCACCGGCCGCGACCGAACGCCCCGTGGGGGAGGTGTTGACGCGTGCTAAAATCGCGCCTTGGCAAAGGAGCGTTCGACATCTCCTGAAACAAATACAACGGGGGTTGGATCATGCGTATTTCGGGATTGTACGGCAGGACTGGCGCGGTTTTGTTGGTTGCTTTGATGTGCGTGGGTTGCGCCGACGTCTATCAGGCCCATCGCTCGACCGATGTCTATCCGGCGAACGACTATTATCAGCCCACACCGATGGCTTCGGTGGACGACGCGGTCAAGGTCTTCAACGATCTTGAAACCTTTTACAGCAGCGGCGACGGCTTCCACATCCAGAAGCTGATGGCGGATCGCAGCGGCGTGCGCTTCCACGAAAGCCGCACCGTCACCGAGCAGCGTCAGGAGGATACCGTCCTCCACGACGGCGGATTGTTCGGCGAGGATCACACCGCCACCACCACCAAGGGTGTCGACGTCACCCAGGAGCACGATGCCTGGATTCCTGCCGATAAGATCGCGGGCATTTTCGCCATGGCCAACTATGTCGGCTTCTTCTATTCCGACGAAAGCGGCTACGCGCTGCAGGCCTCCGACCATGCGGTGGCGGTGAAGCTGGCTGACGCCTTCGCGACGCTGCAGGCGGCGAACTACGGTCCGGCGTCGAAGTATTATCCGGACAGCGGCTTGCATTTCCGGGTCTTCACCAGCGACGCCTTGCAGCCGATGCCGCTCGAATATGCGCGGTTGGGCTGGACGCAGCAGACCGGTGTGCTGGTCGACGGCACGGATCCCGGCAGCCCTGCCGCGGCAGCGGGCATTCTCACCGACGACATCATTTTCGAGGCGAACGGCAAGCCGATCCCCTTCGAATACGGTCCGGTGGCGGCGGTGAACTTCAAGCGCATCGTCATGGCGGCACTGAGCGACAAGCAATCCGCCACCTTCGATCTCAAAATCTTCCGCGGCGGTCAGGTCGTGCCGGCGCGGCTCACGCTGACCAATCCGATCATCGGCCATGCCGCGGAACTCGCCGCTGCGCCGAAGCCGGCGACGCCACAGGCGCCGACGGTGGCGGCTGCGAAACCGTCTTTCGGCATTTCGGCGCGTGATCTGAGCACCGTTGAAGCCAAGACCAGCGGCGTTTCCGGCGGCGTGTTCATCGGCAGCGTGGCCGATGGTTCGCCGGCGGCGGCGCTGGGCCTGCGGCCGGGCGATTATCTGCTGGAGATCAACGGCGCCAAATTGGCCAATCTCGAAGCGATGAAGCCGCTGCTTGCCGCTGGAACGGTGACGTCGGCCGTGGTCTGGCGCGGCGGCAAAACCGTTGTTCTCGGCAGTTTGAGCAGTTTCTAGCGCAAGGCGCTTCGGGCTGGCATCGGCGTTCCCCCGTCTGCGGGGGAACGCCGTAGTTCCAGGCCCCCGCCGCGATGCGGAACGTCGCGCCGTCGCCGGTTTCTATCAGTCTGGGATGTTGTTCGAACTTGAAAGTCGTCTGACGCCCCACTGGGCGGCGAACATGACGGTGACGACGGCCACGACGAACCAGTATTTCGTTCCAGTCAGAATCCAGAAGCAGAGTACCAGCCCAGACAGAAAGATCAGATCGCCGGCGATTGCCGTCAGAACGGTCAGCCATCTGCCGGCGGTCATCGGACAAAATGGTCGCATGAACTTCGTGCCGCATTTCTCGCAGAAATAGACCCAGCCCAGCGGCGGGAGGATCATGAAGGTGAACGAAACCGCGATGGCCGCTGCGGCGCGCAGCAGCGGCCGTCTTTTCCGGTATTCGCCCGAGCCACAATGCGGGCATCGCACATCGTCGAGATCGCCGAACTCGCTTTGCAGCAACGATTTGAATTTGCCGCTCCTGCAAAGTCTCTCGACGGCCTCGGCCTCTTCTTTCCGCGCGTCCGGTACCTGGACTTTGACGCCGCCCAGGGCGACCGAGGAGTGCCAGGCGTTTCCTATGTGATATTCGTGAATGATTGTCGCGGGCACGCCCTCGGCCATTAGCCGGGCGCAGAACATGTGCGCCTCCCAGGGCTCACGGAACGCCGCCACGGTGATCAGCACGCCCTGGAGCCCCCGATCTTGAGACATGCCCGACGGTTCGCCGGTAAGGACGTTGTATTGCTATCAGTTTCTACTATTTCGTGCAAAAATCGGCGGGTGAATTGCCGTGTCGGTACCTGCGCGCGCCCACAGGAATCCGTGCCTTGCGCAGCGCAGCGGCCCACGCAACCTGCTTAAATGAGCCTCATGCGCTACGGCCCCAACCTGCTCGACGAAATCCTGCGCCGGACGGACATCGTCCAGCTGGTCGGGCGCAAGGTGAAGCTGACCCGGCGCGGCCAGGCGATGTGGGGCTGCTGCCCCTTCCACAAGGAAAAGTCGCCCTCCTTCAAGGTGGAGAACGGCCGGCGCACCTACAAATGCTTCGGCTGCGGCAAGGGTGGCGACGCCTTCAAATGGCTGATGGAGACCGAAGGCCTCACCTTTCCCGAAGCGGTGGAGAAGCTGGCGGGCGAGGCGGGCGTCGCGCTGCCCGCCTGGACGCCGGAAGACGAGGCCCGCGAAGAGAAAAAGAAATCGCTTTACGATGTGATCGAAGCGGCTTGCGCGTTTTTTGAGATGCAGCTGCGCGAAGCCGGTGGGCGCGCCGCACGCGACTATCTGAAATCGCGCGGTCTGGACGAGGCTGCGGCGAAACGGTTCCGCCTGGGCTATGCGCCGTCGAACAACCAGCTGATCGAGCACCTTAAAACGAAGAACACCACGGTCGACGACATGATCGCCGCCGGTTTGGCGCGGCCGGGTGAATTGCGTAGCGACAGCGCGCGCAATGATCGCGGCACCCGCGACTTCTTCTTCAACCGCATCACCTTTCCCATCACCGATCCGCGCGGCCGCGTCGTGGCCTTCGGGGCGCGCGCCTTGGAACCCGACGCCAAGCCGAAATACATCAACACCGGCGACACCACGCTCTTCTCCAAAGGCCGCCAGCTCTACAATTTCGCGCTGGCGCGGCCCGCCGGGCTCAGGGCGCAGACCATCATCGTCGCCGAAGGCTATATGGACGTCATCGCTCTGGTGCGCGCCGGCTTCGAGGCGTCGGTGGCGCCGCTCGGCACGGCGCTGACCGAGGATCAACTGCAGTTGCTCTGGCGCGTGGCGCCCGAACCGGTGATGGCCTTCGACGGCGACGACGCCGGCTTGCGCGCCGCCCATCGCGCCGCGCGTCTGGCGCTGCCCGCCCTGAAACCAGGCCATTCGCTGCGCTTTGCCTTCGTGCCGCCCGGCGAGGATCCCGACAGCCTGATCCGCGCCTCGGGCCCTGCCGCCATGCAGAAGATTCTCGACGCCGCCGAACCGCTGGTGCGGGTGCTATGGCGGGTGGAGACCGAGGGGAAAGATTTTTCGACCCCCGAACGCCGCGCCGGGCTGGAGCGGGCGCTGTCGGACATCGTGTCGCTGATCGGCGACGGCAAGATCGCCGACTATTACCGCCGCGAATTCGACCAGCTGGTGTTCGACAGCTTCAAGCGCCGCCAGCCCGCCGCCCAGGCCCGTCAGCCTTACCGGGGGCCCGATCGGGGCCAGCGCCGGGGGGAGCGGGGCGAGCGCTTCGTCCCGCAGGGCCCGGCAGTCTCGGCCGCGCTGAAGAACAGCCTGCTGGTCCGCTCGGGGGGGCAAGGGGCTCAAAAGGCCAAGGAAATGGAGCTGGCCCGCCTGTTGCTGGAAGACCCGGAAATCGCCTCCCGGCACAGCGAAACCCTTGCCGCGATTCATTTTTCCGATCCTTTGCTTGACAGGCTGCGCCAGGAACTCCTAAACCTCGCCGCTTCCGGCTTCAGACTTGAAAAGGGGGGGCTGGACAACCATCTCGTCCGTATCGGCATGGCAGAACTCGTGGAGCGCTTGAAGGCGCACGGCGCGTGGGCCCCAGCGGACCAGGAGAGCGCAGAGGACGAGGATGCCCGTTTCCTGCGAGCCGCCGCCCAACTCCGAGAAATGGCGGAACTCACTCCGGAGCGAAATCGGGCGGTCGAACGTTTCAAGTCTGAGCCGAGCGAGGAAAGCTGGCACGAAGCGCAGCGTCTGCTCGGTATCCGGAGCGAAGAGTAGAGCAGGCGTTCATTAGCGAATTTCGTGCGTATAGGTTAGGAACCTTTCTGTTGCGCGCGCAACGGACCGAAGATTGAGGGAACTCCCATGGCAAAGAAGTCGAAGAAGAAGAAAGCAGTGAAGAAGAAGAAGGCGAAACTGGCGCCGAAGCGCCGGGTCGCCAAGGCGGCAAAGGCGCGCAAACCCGCGCGCAAGGCTGCCAAGAAGAATACGGCGAAGAAGGCCGCGAAGAAATCTGCGGCGAAGAAAACCGCCGCCAAGAAGCCCGCTGCGAAGAAGGCGAAGAAAGCCAAGAAGCGGGTGAAGAAAGCGGCGCCGATGGCGTCAATGAGCGGCCTGGGCGATCTGTCCGGCCCGTCGGGTCTCGACGAGGTGTCCTCGCCGGGGCTTCCGAAGCTGTTTTAGACAGCAAGAAAACGCGCCCGGCGCGTTGTGTGGTGTGGAACATTCCGTTGCGCGCGCGACGGATAGACGAGTGACGGAACAAACGTGGCGACAAAGACGACGGCAAAGAAGACGGCGAAAACCAAACCCGTGAAGCGCCCGCCCGCCAAGGCGGCGAGCAGCAAGGCGGCGCCCGCGAAGAAAAGCGCGGCGGCGGACAAGTCGCGCGCCGCGGCGAAGTCGAAGCCTGCGGCCAAGCCGGCGAAAGCCGCCGCTGCGGCCAAAAGTCCCGCCAAGGCGCAGCCCAAGGCCAAGCCCGAAGCGAAGTCCGCCGCCAAGCCAGCCGTCGACAAGAAGGCCGTGCCGGCCGCGGTCCAGCCCTTGCCCGTCAAGGCGAACGGCAAGGTCGTGCCGCCCGCCAAGCCCGGCCTGAAGCCCGGCGAAAGCGAGACGCCGGGCGATCCCGACAGCCCCTTGCTGGATATGTCCGATGTCGGCGTGCGCAAGATGATCGCGCGCGCCAAGACGCGGGGCTATGTCACCTATGACGAACTGAACAAGGTCCTGCCGTCCGACAAAGTGTCCTCCGAGCAGATCGAAGACACCATGTCGATGCTCAACGAGATGGGCATCAACGTCATCGAGAGCGAGGAACAGGAAGAAGGCGCCGACGCCGAGCTTCCCGCCGTTGCCGAAGGCAAGGAAGTCGCCACCAAGACCGGCACGGCCACCGAACAATACGACCGCACCGACGATCCCGTGCGCATGTATCTGCGCGAGATGGGTTCGGTCGAGCTGCTTTCGCGCGAAGGCGAAATCGCCATCGCCAAGCGCATCGAGGCCGGCCGCGAACTGATGATCGGCGCCTTGTGCGAAAGCCCGCTGTCCTTCGAAGCGCTCACCGTGTGGCGCGACGAACTCACCGAAGGCAAGGTTCTGCTGCGCGACATCATCGACCTGGAAGCCATGTATGGCGGCGGGCCGGATGCGGCGGCCGTCGGCGGCGCCGATGGCGCTCCGCCGATGCCCGGCATGCCGCAGATGAACGGCAGCGCCGGCCCCGTTGTGGTGGCGCCTGTCGTCGTGCCGCCGCCGGTCGTCGAGGTGAAGAAGCCCGAACCGGCGCCCAAGCCGGCCGACGGCGAAGAACTCGATCCGGCGGAAGCCGCGGCGAAAGCCGATGCCGAGCAGGCCGAAGCCGACGATTTCGACGACGAAGGCAATCTGCCCTTGTCGGCGATGGAAGCCGCGCTCAAGCCGCAGGTGCTTGAGACGCTCGACCAGATCGCCAATCTCTACAAAAAGCTCGGCCGCCTGCAGGATGCCTCCGTCGAGGCCGCGCTGGCCGACGACGAGCTGTCCACCGGCCAGGAGCGCCGCTTCAAGAAGCTGCGCAACGAGACCGTCGATCTCGTCAAAGGCCTCAAGCTCAACAACAACCGCATCGAAGCCCTGGTCGACCAGATGTACGGCATCAACCGCCGTCTGGTGTCGCTGGAAGGCAAGCTGTTGCGCTTGGCCGAAGCCCATGGCGTGGCCCGCGAGGATTTCCTCAAGGAGCATTACGGCAACGAGCTGGATCCCAACTGGACGCGGCGCGTCGGCCGTCTGTCGCGCATCGGCTGGAAGGATTTCATCCAGGACGAGCGCGACAAGATCCATCCGCTGCGCGACGAAATTCAGACGCTGGCGCAGGAGATGCGCACCTCGATCGTCGATTTCCGCCGCATCGTGCAGACGGTGCAGAAGGGCGAGCGCGAATCCAGCTTCGCCAAGAAGGAAATGATCGAGGCCAATCTGCGTCTCGTCATCTCCATCGCCAAGAAATACACCAACCGCGGCCTGCAGTTCCTCGACCTCATCCAGGAAGGCAATATCGGCCTGATGAAGGCGGTCGACAAATTCGAATACCGCCGCGGTTACAAATTCTCGACCTATGCCACGTGGTGGATCCGTCAGGCCATCACCCGCTCGATCGCCGATCAGGCGCGCACCATCCGCATCCCGGTGCACATGATCGAGACCATCAACAAGCTGGTGCGCACCTCGCGCCAGATGCTGCACGAGATCGGCCGCGAGCCGACGCCGGAAGAACTGGCCGAACGCCTCGCCATGCCGCTCGAAAAAGTGCGCAAGGTGCTGAAGATCGCCAAGGAGCCGATCTCCCTCGAAACGCCGATCGGCGACGAGGAAGACAGCCATCTCGGCGATTTCATCGAGGACAAGAATGCGGTGCTGCCCATCGACGCGGCGATCCAGGCCAATCTGCGCGAGACCACCACGCGCGTGCTGGCCACGCTGACGCCGCGCGAAGAGCGTGTCCTCAGAATGCGCTTCGGCATCGGCATGAACACCGACCACACGCTGGAAGAAGTCGGCCAGCAGTTCTCGGTGACCCGCGAACGTATCCGACAGATCGAAGCCAAGGCGCTGCGCAAGCTCAAGCATCCCTCGCGCAGCCGCAAACTGCGGAGCTTCTTGGACAATTAACCGCCGCCCTTTCGTCTCCATGGCCGGGCCCGACCCGGCCATCCGGCGAATTCGGAAAGTGACAAACTGGGCGGGCGTTGAAACGCGCCCCCCGCAAACTGACTGGAGAATCGAACTACATGGCCTTGTTTCAGGAGAAAAGCTTTCACGACAGAATCAATGCCGGCGCGGAAGCGCGCAAGGCGCAGCTTGAGAAGGCGCGCGCCGCCGCCGAGGCGCTCAAGGCGACCGCCGCCGAACGCATGGCCGAGCGCATGAAGATCGCCCAGGAGCGCGAAGCGCGCCGGGCCGCGAAGGAAGCCGCCAAGCGCGCCGAACAGGAGCGCATCGAGGCAGAGAAGCGCGCCGAAGCCGAACGGCTCGAAGCCGAGCGTCTGGCCGCCGAAGAAGCCAAGCGGCTGGCCGACGAGGAATACGAAGCCGCCAAGAAATGGCTGGCCGAGGAAGAGAAGAAAAAGATCATCAAGCTGCTGGCCGACCAGAAGGCCGCCCGCGACGCCCGCTACGCCGCCCGCAAACAGCGCCGCAGATAAACACCACGTCCCATTCCGCAGTATGATTCCCTCTCCCCAATGTGGGAGAGGGCGGTTCGTCTCGCGGTTCATCGCGCAGCGTGAACCGCTTGGCGCGGTTTTGGATTGGATTTACGCGATAATTTTACCCTCCTCTTGAGGGAGGGTCGAAAAATTCGAGTGCAACGAAGAATTTTTCGGGGAGGGGTATGAGTGGAATATGACCCCTCCCCGAAATTCGCTCGCGAAGAAAGTGCTCGCAAATTTCGACCCTCCCTCAAGGGGAGGGTCGAAATTTAATCCGCGATTCAAACCATTCCGAAATGACTCTAGACGAACCGGGTGAGGGGTGCCGTTCTTGATTAGCCGAGGCGGCCAAAATCTCGATAATAATGGGTCACATCAATGGCCGTTGTTTCATCTATGACGCTGAAGTCGGTGAAACCGTCATCGGGCGCCAGTACGCAAGTCAGAAAGAGTCCGCGCCTTTCGGTCAAACTTGCAAGATTCTCTTCTGTGAAGAAGCGCCAAGAGCTTACCGAAAATAGTGGTCGTTCCCATTTCTGCACACAGTCATAGAGTTTTCCGAATTTGACTTGGACCTCCCGATAGTCAACGACGTCGCCTTTGCGGCGCCTCAAGATGAGATCAATTTTGTCCACGTCAAGAAAACGAGAATACGGATGCCATCCGTGTTGGAAGAACTCGAATTTGGCGAGGGTTTCTCCTAATACCTCTTGATGACCCGCCCTGCGACGCATCTCGGCAGTCGATAACTCTTCCATTAACCTTTGCCATTCCCTTTTTTCCGATTGAAAT
>JAGWJY010000094.1 GCA_028865545.1 Alphaproteobacteria bacterium
ATCGGACTTTCGGGCGCAACGCATGTGGCCGAAGGCTACGGCGAAGTGAGCATCCCGATCGCCCAGAACCAGCCGCTCATTCAGTCCGCGTCGATGGATCTGGCATATCGCTATTCGGCCTATGACAAGATCACGACCAACACCTACAAGGCGAGCGGCGACTGGGCGCCGACGGGCGATATCCGCTTCCGCGCCAGCTATGACCGCGCTGTTCGCGCTCCAAACGTCATCGATCTGTACACGGCGCAGGGTTTCAACCTTTCATCAGACTTCGCAGTAGACCCATGCGGCGCGGGCGGTTACGCCACACTCGCCGAGTGCCAACGGACGCCTGGTGCGGGTGCCGCGACCTGGTATGGCTCAGCAGGCCTCAATAGCCCGGCTCAGCAATACAACTTCCTGCAGGGCGGCAACCCCAACCTGAACGCCGAAAAGGCCGACACGATCACGCTCGGCTTCGTGGCGACGCCGGAAGCAATTCCGGGGCTGAGCTTCTCGCTCGATTACTTCGACATCGACGTGCATGGCGACATCGGGACGGAAGGCACGGCGAACATCCTGAGCTCCTGCTACCTCGGCAACGTGGCGGCGGATTGCGCGAAGATCCACCGTACCAGCGGCGGACTATTGTGGCTGGGCGGCGGCTATATCTCGAACCTGAATACCAACATCGGTGGTGTCAGGACGGGCGGCGTCGACTTCAATGGCAGCTACCAGGTCGACCTCGACGATTGGGGTCTGAATGGCGGCGGAGCACTCTCTTTCTCGCTCAACGGCACGTGGCTCGACAAGCTGAAGACCAACACCGGTGTCGGCTTGATCTACGACTGCGTGGGCTACTATGGCGATATCTGCGGCACGCCGAACCCGGCATGGCGTCATGTGTTCCGCGTGAACTGGGAAACGCCGTGGAACGATCTGGTCGTGACCGGAACCTGGCGTTTCTATGGCGCGGTCAAGCAGTATGGCGGCGCGACGACGCGGCTCGACTACCAGTGGCCGTCTGAGAGCTACTTCGACCTGTCGGCCGCAATGCCGGTGATGACGGGTGCGACGTTGCGCTTGGGCGTCAACAACCTCTTCGACCAGGATCCGCCGCTGTCGCCGTATGTGGGTACAAACGGCAACGGCAACACCTATCCTCAGGTCTACGATTCGATGGGCCGGTACATCTTCACCTCCATCACTCTCAATCTCTGAGAAACCCAGCAATCGGGTATCTGGCGGCGGGCTTCGGCCCGCCGCTTTTCTATATCCGCCGCGTTCCAAGGGACGCCCGGACCCGGGCGCACGGGGAGCCGGACTGCGCGCTAGTAGCATGCCATGCGGCTTTGATGAGGAAGCAGATGCACAATTTCTCACCACTGCCGCTTAATTTCTCAGCCGCACTTCTGCACCACGGCATAACACGTTGAAAACACTGGTATATTTCGAACAATTCTGAGTGCTAATTTTCACATAGATTTTTCGTCATTAAAGATTTTTTATTACACAATTAATTCATCTGCGATAACAAAATGGCATCATGGTACATTTCTGACGCTTAAATGCCACATAGTTATAGTGAAACTAATGTTCACTCATTTCCCCTTTTGACGATCTCCGTGGGCGCTCTTAGCCTCGCATCAGACGGGCTTCTAAAACTTAGTCGCGTTTGAACTAAACGCAGACCGAAAAAAGCTGCCCGCGAGCAATTGTCGTTACGACAGAACCAAGGGGGTTCCACAGTGTTCAAAATCCAAAGTAGCCTACGCTCAACGTTGCTGCTCGGCGCAGCGACTGCCGCCGCCGTCAGCCTCTCGAGCGCCGCTCTCGCGCAAGGCTCGGTCGAAACGGTCGTCGTGACCGGCTCGCACATCGCCTCACCCAATCTCCAGTCGACCAGCCCGGTCATCGAAGCAACTGCTGCCGACATCCAGATCCAGGGCGTGACGAAGGTCGAAGACCTTCTCAACCAGATGCCGCAGGTGTTCGCCGGTCAGAACGCGACGGTGGCGAACGGTGCAACCGGTACGGCCGAAGTCGATTTGCGCGGTCTGGGTTGCGATCGCACCCTGGTGCTGATCGACGGCAAGCGTCTGCCCTACGGTTCGGCGCTCGACAGCTGCGCGGACTTGAACCAGGTTCCGACACAGCTGGTCGACCGCGTGGAAGTGCTCACCGGCGGCGCATCGGCCGTCTACGGTTCGGACGCCGTCGCCGGCGTCGTCAACTTCATCATGAAGAAGGACTTCGAGGGCTTCCAGTTCGAAGGCCAGTACGGCATCTACCAGCACGACAACGCCTATGACGGTCCCGGCAATCTGCGCAGCGTCATTGCCGGCAGAGCCGCGACGAACCCGTCACAGTTCGCGCTTCCGCCCGACAGCGTCTGGGTCGGCGCCGGCAAGCAGCTCTCCGCCATGATGGGCGTGTCGAGCGCCAACGGCAAAGGCAACATCACCGCCTATTTCAGCTATCGCCAGAATGATCCGATTCTGCAGAAGAGCTATGACTACTCGACCTGTACGCTCGGCGGACAGTCCGGCAAGAACTTCACCTGCGGCGGTTCTTCGACGTCCTATCCGGGCCGTTTCACCGACTTCTCAACCTTCAACTGGACGATCGACTCGACGACCGGCAATACCTTCCGGCCGTTCAACAGTTCGACCGATCAGTACAACTATGGTCCGCTGAACTACTACCAGCGTCCCGACGAGCGGTATTCGGCCGGCGCCTTCGGCCATTATCAGGTCAATTCACACGCCGACGTCTACACGCAGCTGATGTACACCGACTACGCGACGATCGCGCAGATCGCGCCGTCGGGCGATTTCGGCAATACCACCACCCTCAATTGCGGCAATCCGCTGCTCTCGGCGAACGAATCCGCCGGCATCGGCTGCTCGGCAGCGATGATCACGGCCAACGACTCGGTTCCGATCTACATCCTGCGCCGTAACGTCGAAGGCGGTGGCCGTCAGAGCACGTTGCGCAACACCTCCTTCCGCGCCGTTCTCGGCGTGAAGGGCAGCCTTGACGAGGCGTGGTCTTACGACGTGTCGGGAAGCTATTCCCGCGTTCAGTCGCAGCAGATCTACCTCCACGACTTCTCCGTCACGCGTCTGACGCGGGCGTTGGATGTCGTCAGCGTCGGCGGTGTTCCGACCTGTCAGTCCGTCGTAGACGGAACGGACACCGCCTGCGTCCCGTACAACATCTTCTCGATCGGCGGCGTAACGCAGGCCGCGCTGAACTATCTCCAGATTCCGCTGATCCAAACCGGCTCGACGACGCAGCAGGCGATCAACGTCGGCTTCACCGGCGATCTCGGCCAGTACGGCTGGGTCAGCCCGTGGGCAAAGGACGGCGTACAGGTGGCGTTCGGTGCCGAGTATCGCCAGGACATCCTGGAGAC
>JAGWJY010000066.1 GCA_028865545.1 Alphaproteobacteria bacterium
GGAGCATGACCGATGTCGACACAGCCGGTGACGCACAGCACCTTCGTCATTGAGCGGCACTATCCGGCGGGCCCGGAGCGCGTCTTCGCCGCGTTTTCCGACAAGGCGATCAAGACCCTCTGGTACGCCGACAACCGGGAGCTTGTTGATCAGTTCGACATGGATTTCCGTATTGGCGGCCGCGACATTGCGCGCTTCCGCATGGGCGAGAAGACGCCTTACCCCGGCATGGAGCTGGTGTACAACATCACCTATCAGGACATCGTGCCCAACCGCCGCTTGGTCTACGCCTACACGCTCACCTTCGGCGGCAAGATCGTCTCCGCCTCTCTGGTGACCTTCGAGTTCGAACCCGCCAAGAGCGGCACCGCGCTCCAATTCACCGAGCAGGGCGCCTATTTCGAAGGCGCGGACGGTCCGCAGATTCGGCAGCAAGGGTGGAGCAGCCTGCTCGACAAGCTGGGCAGAGCGGTTAGCCTGTGATCGCCGCGAGATCGCTGTGACGAAATCCGCACCCAAGCTCGATCTCGTCTTCCATGCGCTGGGCGATGCCACGCGGCGCGCCATCTTGGAAATGGCGAGCGAACGGCCGGTATCGATATCGCAGCTGGCCGGGCCGCTGAACATCACGCTCGCCGCGGTCGTTCAGCATGTGCAGGTGCTGGAGGAGGCGGGGCTCATGCGCACGGAGAAAGTCGGCCGGGTGCGTTCCTGCCGCATCGATCCCAAGGGCCTCGCGTTTGCGCGTCAATGGCTCGACGACCGCTGCTCGTTGTGGGAGCGCCGCCTCGACAGGCTGGGTCGGCTCTTTGCCGAAGACGACGCCGGTGCACAGCGCCGGCCGCGCCGCCCGAAACACGCCTCCCCCAAAGGCTCCTGAAAGCGGAGTTCTCTCGTGCGGCACACAAATCACCTGTCTCGCCGCGCGCTTCTTGCGTCGTCGTTGTCCACTGCGGCGGGAGCGGCTTTGCCTGTTCGGTCGGCCGCCGCCCGACTTCGAGAAAGGAGACATGGTCCCATGAAATTGATCCCATATCTGCTATTCGACGGTTCCTGCGCGGAGGCGATGACGTTTTACCGGTCCGTGCTCGGCGGCAAATTGAGCATCCTGAAAGTAAAGGATTCCCCGGCGAAGGACCGGATGCCGGCCTTCCAACAGGAAAAAGTCCTGAACGCCCGCATCGAGAGCGGCGCCTTGACGATTTCAGCATCGGACTGGCTGATGCCGGGGCAAACGCCTCAGCGCGGCAACACCGTTTGCCTGTTTCTCACCGGCGAATCGATCTCGGAACAGAAGGAATTTTTCGACAAGCTTTCCGAAGGCGCCGACGTGACGAATCCGCTGTCGGACCAATTCTATGGTGTCTATGGAGCCCTCAACGACAGATTTGGCGTCCGCTGGATGTTCCTGGCGAACAACGCGGCCTGATCGGGCTGAAAACGCCGACACGTCCCGAACCGCTTACGGGGGTTCGCCGCCATGCCGGCGCTGGCGGCACCTTCTATATGAAATCTATATGACCGGAGCCGCCGCCCGGTCTCGAATCTATATGCCGTCCGGATGATCGTCCGGCTCCGCAACGCCGGAGCGCCTCCATGTTCGACGCCGCCATGATCGCCATCGCGATCGGCTTCTTTGCCGCTTCGCTTCTCTACGTCATCGCCTGCCACAGGCTGTGAGGCGGCCATGACATTCGATTACGCGCTGGCCGCGACCGTGACGGTCATTATCGCCGCCTATCTCCTCTACGCGCTCATCCGCCCCGAGAAGTTCTGATCCATGACCGCCAACGCCCTCATCCAGATCGCCGTGTTCGCGGCGCTGGTTACCGTCACCGTCAAGCCGCTGGGGTCCTATATGGCGGCGCTCTTCAGCGGCGAACGCACGCTGCTGTCCCCGCTGCTCGCCCCGGTGGAACGCATCATCTATCGGATTTGCGGCGTGCACCCGGACGAGGAGCAGCACTGGGTGGTCTATACCGCGGCGATGCTGTTCTTCAGCGCCGCCGGCTTCCTGCTGCTCTATGCCATCCTGCGCCTGCAGGCGTTCCTGCCCTTCAATCCGCAGCATCTCGGCGCCGTGCCGCCGGACCTGGCCTTCAACACCGCCGTCAGCTTCGTCACCAACACCAACTGGCAGTCCTATGGCGGCGAAACCACGCTCAGCTATTTCACCCAGATGGTCGGGCTGACCACCCACAATTTCGTTTCCGCCGCCACCGGCATTGCGCTGGCCGTGGCGCTGATCCGCGGCTTTGCACGCCGTTCGGCCAAGACCGTCGGCAATTTCTGGGTCGATCTCACGCGCACCACGCTGTACCTGCTGCTGCCGCTTGCCATCGTCATGGCGCTGGTGCTGCTGTGGCAGGGCGTGCCGCAGAATTTCGGCGGTTACACCGCGGCCACCACACTCGAAGGCGCCAAACAACTCATCGCTCAAGGCCCGGTCGCATCCCAGGAAGCGATCAAGATGCTCGGCACCAATGGCGGCGGCTTCTTCAACGCCAACTCGGCCCATCCCTTCGAGAACCCGAACGCCGTCACCGATCTGCTCGAATTGTGGTCGATCCTCGCGATCAGCGCGGCGCTGACCTACACCTTCGGCAAGATGGTGGGGAACACACGCCAGGGCTGGGCGGTCTTCGCCGTCATGGGCGTGCTTTATCTCAGCGGACAATTCGTCTGCACCTGGGCGGAGAGTCAGCCCAGCGCCAAACTCGCCGCTCTGCATGTCGATCAGGCGCCCAGCGCGCTGCAGGCCGGCGGCAATATGGAAGGCAAGGAGGTGCGCTTCGGCATCGCGGATTCCACGATCTGGGCCACCGCCACCACCGATGCCTCGAACGGTTCGGTCAATTCCATGCATGACAGCTACACACCGCTTGGCGGTCTGGTGCCGATGGTCAACATCCAGCTCGGCGAGATCATCTTCGGCGGCGTGGGGTCCGGCCTCTACGGCATCCTGCTGTTCGCCATCGTGGCGATGTTCGTCGCCGGGCTGATGGTGGGACGCACGCCCGAATATCTCGGCAAGAAGCTCGAGGCGAAGGAAGTGAAAATGGCGATCCTCGCCATCCTGGTCACGCCGCTCGCGGTGCTCTTGCCCGCCGCCATCGCCGCGGTGACGCCCGACGGACTGGCGGGCCTCAACAATGCCGGCCCACACGGCTTCAGCGAGATCCTCTATGCCTTCAGTTCCGCCGCCGGCAACAACGGCAGCGCCTTCGCCGGTTTGACCACCAACACCCTGTTCTACAATCTGGCGATGGGCCTCGCGATGCTGCTGGGCCGCTTCTTCTGGATCGTGCCGATGATGGCGGTGGCGGGCTCGCTCGCCGAGAAGAAAATCGTCCCGCCCTCCGAAGGCACCTTCCCCACCACCGGGCCGCTGTTCGTCGGCCTGCTCGCCGGCGTGATCGTCATCGTCGGCGGGCTGACCTTCTTCCCCGCGCTGTCGCTCGGCCCCTTGGCGGAACAGTTCGCCATGCACGCCGGCGCTCTTTACTGAGGTTCACGCGATGAAATCCACTGCTCCCATGCCGCTCCGTCGCGAGTCGCGGCATAAGCCGACCGTCGCTGACACCGGCGTTATCGGTCCCGCCATCGTCGGCGCTTTCCGTAAGCTCGATCCGCGGTCGATGGCGAAGAACCCGGTGATGTTCGTGGTCGAAATCGTCGCCACGCTGACCACGATTCTCTTTATCCGCGATCTTGCCCTCGGCAAGGGCCATCTCGGCTTCGCGCTGCAGATCAATCTCTGGCTCTGGTTCACCGTGCTGTTCGCCAATCTCGCCGAAGCGGTGGCGGAAGGGCGCGGCAAGGCCCAGGCGGCGGCGCTGCGCAAGACCAAGACCGACATGATGGCGAAGAAGCTGGCCGATCAGGCGCTGAAGGTCTGGCGCAACGTGCCGGCCCATGAGTTGCAGCGCGGCGATCTCGTGCTGGTGGAAGCCGGCGAATTGATCCCGTCGGACGGCGATGTCATCGAGGGCGTCGCCTCGGTCGACGAATCCGCCATCACCGGCGAGAGCGCGCCGGTGATCCGCGAATCCGGCGGCGACCGTTCGGCGGTCACCGGCGGCACGCGCGTCCTTTCCGACTCCATCGTGGTCAAGATTACGGCCACACAGGGTTCCACCTTCCTCGACCGCATGATTGCGCTGGTCGAAGGCGCACAGCGCCAGAAGACGCCCAACGAGATCGCGCTCAACATCCTGCTGGCCGGCATGACGCTGGTCTTCGTCTTCGCGGTCGCCACCATTCCCGCCTTCGCCGCTTATGCAGGCGGGCATATCAGCGTGCTCGTTCTGGTGGCACTTTTCGTTACCCTTATCCCGACGACCATCGGCGCGCTGCTCTCCGCCATCGGCATTGCCGGCATGGACCGTCTCGTGCGCTTCAACGTACTGGCGATGTCGGGCCGCGCCGTCGAAGCGGCAGGCGATGTCGATACGCTGCTGCTAGACAAGACCGGCACTATCACGCTGGGCAATCGTCAGGCATCCGCCTTCCTGCCGCTGCAAGGCGCTGACGGGCGCGATTTGGCAGATGCGGCACAGCTTGCGTCTCTTTCGGACGAAACGCCGGAGGGCCGCTCCATCGTCGTTCTCGCCAAAGAGAAACACGGCATCCGCGCCCGCGAAATGGCGCAAATGCACGCCGGCTTCATCCCCTTCTCCGCGCAGACACGTCTCAGCGGCGTCGACGTCGACGGCGACTCCATCCGCAAAGGCGCGGTGGACGCGGTATTGGCCTGGGCAGGTCCGGCAGGTGCATCCCAAGCGGCGGCGCTCAAATCGCTGGCGGACGGCATCGCCAAAACCGGTGGCACGCCCTTGGCGGTGGCGAAGAACGGCAGGCTGCTCGGCGTCATTCATCTCAAGGACATCGTCAAGGGCGGCATCCGCGAGCGGTTCGCCGCCCTGCGCCAGATGGGCATCCGCACGGTTATGATCACCGGCGACAATCCGTTGACGGCCGCAGCCATCGCCGCGGAATCCGGCGTCGACGATTTTCTCGCCCAGGCAACGCCCGAGACCAAGCTGGGGTTGATCCGCGCCGAGCAGGCCAAGGGCAAACTGGTCGCCATGTGCGGCGACGGCACCAATGACGCGCCGGCGCTGGCCCAGGCCGATGTCGGCGTCGCCATGAATACCGGCACGATGGCCGCCCGCGAGGCCGGCAACATGGTCGACCTCGACAGCGATCCGACCAAGCTCATCGAGATCGTGGAGATCGGCAAGCAGCTTTTGATGACGCGCGGCGCGCTGACCACCTTCTCCATCGCCAACGACGTGGCGAAATATTTTGCCATCATCCCGGCGATGTTCGCCGCCTTCTATCCCCAGCTGCAGGCGCTCAACATCATGAAGCTGCACTCGCCGGAGAGCGCCATCCTGGCGGCGATCATCTTCAACGCGCTCATCATCATCGCACTGATCCCGCTGGCGCTGCGCGGCGTCACCTATCGCCCCATCGGCGCGGCGGCGCTGCTGCGGCGCAATCTGTTCATCTACGGCCTGGGCGGCATTCTCGTGCCGTTCCTCGGCATCAAGCTGATCGACATGGCGATCGCCGCCGTCGGTCTGGTGTGAGGACACAATGCTCCAGCAACTTCGCCCCGCCTTTCTCATGCTCCTGGTGATGACGCTGATCGCCGGCGTGCTCTACCCCCTGGCGATCACGGGGATCGGCGGTCTGGCGTTTCCCCGTCAGGCGGCGGGCAGCCTGATCGTCCGGAACGGACACGTCATCGGTTCCAAACTGATCGGGCAGAGCTTCACCGACGCGCGCTATTTCCACGGCCGGCCATCCGCTGCCGGCAACGGGTACGACGCGGACAATTCCGGCGGCTCGAATCTCGGCTCCACCTCCAAAAAACTGATCGACCGGGTGACGGCGGACGCCAGGAAGCTTCAGGCCGAGAACCCCGGCACGCCTATTCCAGTGGACCTGGTCACAGCTTCCGCCAGCGGCCTCGATCCCGACATCACCCCTGCCGCCGCCCTGTTCCAGGTGCCGCGGGTCGCCAAAGCGCGCGGGCTGCCCGAAAGCGCCGTCCGCAAGATTGTCGCTGACCATATCGTAGGCCGCTTTTTGGGCATCATCGGCGAAGCCCATGTCAATGTGCTGGCGCTGAACCTGGCGCTGGATGCGGCGACCGCACGGAACCGATAAGATGCAAGCATGAGCGACAGCCAGGACGCGCGTCCGTCGCCGGAGGCCTTGCTGGCCGAAGCCGGAGCGGAGGGGCATGGCCGCCTCAAAGTCTTTCTCGGCTTCGCGCCCGGCGTCGGCAAGACATATGAGATGCTGGCGCAGGCGCGCCAGCGCAAGCTCGAAGGCCTGGATGTCGTGATCGGCGTCGTCGAATCCCATGGCCGTGTCGAGACCGAAATGCTCACCAAGAGTCTCGAGCGTCTTCCCAAACGGCGCATGGCTTACAAGGGGCACGTGCTGGCGGAGATGGACATAGACGCCATCCTGCAACGCCGTCCCCAGCTCGTGCTGGTGGACGAACTCGCGCACACCAATGTCGATGGCAGCCGTCATCCCAAGCGCTATATGGACGTCGAAGAAATTCTGGCCGCCGGCATCGACGTCTACACCACGCTCAACGTCCAGCATCTCGAAAGCCTGAACGACGTCGTGGCGCGGATCACCCGCGTGCGGGTCAACGAGACCGTGCCGGATTCCGTTCTGGACCGCGCCAATGACATCGAGCTGGTCGACCTGACGCCCGAAGATCTGATTCAGCGTCTCAAGGAGGGCAAGGTCTACTTGCCGGAGACGGCCGAACGCGCCGCGCAGAATTATTTCATGCCCGGCAATCTTACCGCGCTGCGCGAGATCGCCCTGCGCCGCACCGCCCAGCGCGTCGACGACCAGATGGTCAATTACATGCGCTCGCACGCCATCCAGGGACCTTGGGAAGCCAGCGAGCGCGTGCTGGTCTGCGTGCACGAACGTCCCGGCGCGATGGCATTGGTGCGCTATGGCCGCCGCCTCGCCGATCGTCTGCGCGCCTCCTGGACGGCGATCTATGTCGAGACATCGGCGGCGCAGAGTTTCAACGAAGGCGAACGCGACCGCGTGGCCGAGGCCTTGCGCGCGGCGGAACGCCTGGGCGGACAGGCGGTGACCGTGCCCGCCGCCAATGTGGCCGACGGTGTGATCGGTTATGCCAGGGAGCACAATTTCACGCATATCGTGACCTCGACGTCCCAGCGTCCGCGCTGGCTCGAGTTTTTCCGCGGCTCGGCGACCCATGCGATCATCCGCCGGGCCAAGGATTGCAGCGTCCATGTCGTGCCCGAAGGCATGACGCGGGGACGGCTCGGCCTCGGCGCGCGGCTGCTGGCACAAACCGAACTCCTCACCGGCAGCCGCGACCGTGACGGCTATCTCGGCAGCTTCCTCATTGTCGCGGTGGCGCTGCTGGCCGGGCTCGGGCTTCAGGAATTTCTCGGGGTCACCAATGTTGCGCTGGTGTTCCTCATCGCCGTATTGGCCAGCGCGGTGACCTACGGCCTGCTGCCGTCGCTCTTCGCCTGCGTCGTTGCCGTTCTCGCCTTCAACTTTTTCTTCCTGCCGCCGCTCTACACCTTCACCATTGCCGATCCGGAGAATGTGGTGGCGCTGCTGACCTTTGCGGTGGTGGCGGTGATCGTCAGCAACCTCGCTGCGCGTGTTCGCTCCCAGGCCGTGGTGGCCCGCGAGCGCGCCGCCATCACCGAGAACATCTATCTCTTCAGCCGCAAACTGGCCGGCGTCTTCGCGCTCGACGACCTGTTGTGGGCGACATCGTTCCAGATCGCGCAGATGCTGAAGGTGCAGGTCGTGATCCTACTACCGCAGGACGGCAGCCTCTCGGTACGCGCGGGCTATCCGCCCGAGGACGTACTCGACGAGGCCGACGTCGCCGCCGCCAAATGGGTCTGGGAGCACGCCACACCGGCAGGACGCGGTGCGGATTCCCTGCCTGGCGCCAAGCGTCTTTATCTGCCGATGCGCACGGGGCGTGGCACCGTCGGTGTCATCGGGTTGGACAGTGCGAAGCCCGGTCCGCTGCTCTCCCCCGACCAGCGCCGCCTGTTCGATGCGCTGGCCGATCAGGCCGCGCTCGCCATCGAACGCGTGCAATTGGCCGAGGACGTCGAGCGCACCCGCCTCACCTCCGAGACCGAGAAGCTCCGTGCCGCGCTGCTCACCTCGATCTCCCATGACTTAAGGACGCCGCTGTCCGTCATTCTCGGCGCCGCCTCCAGCCTCAAGAGCCAGGAAGGCACGCTCGCCCCCACTGCCCATCGCGAACTGGTCGGTACTATCGAAGAGGAAGCCGAGCGCCTTAACCGCTTCATCGCCAATTTGCTCGACATGACGCGCCTCGAATCCGGCGCGGTGCGTCCGAAATTCGATCTCGTCGACCTCGGCGACATCATCGGCAGCGCCCTGCGCCGCGCCGGTCGCGTCCTCGACGGGCACAACGTGTCGCTGAGTCTCGAACCCGGTCTGCCGCTGCTGCGGCTCGATCCCGTGCTGTTCGAGCAGGTGCTGTTCAATCTTCTCGACAATGCCGGAAAATACGCCCCCCAGGGAAGTCGGGTGGATATCCGCGCCACGGCGCAGCCCGGCCAGGTTCGCCTGGATATCCTGGATGAAGGGAACGGCATTCCGGCGGAGGACCTGGAACGCATCTTCGACAAGTTCTATCGCGTGCAGGCCGCGGACCGGAAACGGGCGGGTACCGGCCTCGGCCTTGCGATCAGCCGCGGTTTCGTGGAAGCGATGGGCGGCACCGTTACGGCGAGCAACCGGACGGACCGTTCCGGTGCTATCTTCACCGTCACCTTGCCGATCCCTGCCGAGGCGCAGACCGCATGACCAGCCCGCTTCGTGTTCTGGTGGTTGACGACGAACCGGCCATCCGCCGCTTCCTCAAGACCAGCCTGTCGGCTCCGGGCTATCAGGTGCTCGAAGCCGAGGACGGCAGCGCCGCGCTTGCCATGCTCAAGCGCGAAGCCGTGGACGTGCTGGTCCTCGACCTCGGCCTGCCGGGGATCGACGGCTTCGATGTGATCCGCAGCCTGCGCGAGTCAGGCTCCGCCCTGCCGATCATCGTGCTGTCAGTACGCGCCGACGAAGCGGGCAAGGTCAAGGCGCTCGATCTCGGCGCCGACGATTACGTCACCAAACCCTTCGGCATCGACGAACTCCTTGCCCGCATCCGTGCCGCGCTGCGCCACCGCCTGCAGCAGGACGGCGAGAAGCCGCTGTTCAAGAGCGGCGATCTCACGGTCGACCTGGTCCGCCGCATCGTGACGGTGGCCGGCGCCGAGGTGAAGCTGACGCCGCGCGAATACGATCTGTTGCGCCTGCTGATCGCCCATGCCGGCAAGGTGCTCACCCACCGTTTCATCCTGCGCGAAGTCTGGAGCGCGGAGGCCGACGTCCAGTATCTGCGCATCTACATCCGCACGCTGCGCCAGAAGCTCGAGGCCGATCCCGAGCAACCGCGTCTGATCCTCACGGAACAAGGCGTTGGCTATCGTCTTCGCGCCGCCGACTAGGCTGGGCCGGCAGCCAGGGCCGTGTCGGCGAACTGCGCCGCCGAATATTCCGCATCGCTGAGATCCACCGCCTTCATCTCGCCGTCCTCGAGCTTCAGCGGCTTGAGATCGGCGCCTTTGAAGCGCGCATGGGCAAGCTTGGCGCCGCGGAAGCTCGCGCCTCTCAGATCCGCGCCGGAGAAATCGGCGTCGCGCAGATCGCTGCCGTCGAAATGGGCGCCTTGCAGCTGGCAGTTGGTGAAATCGATACCGGCGGCGATGGCGTTGCGCGCGACGAACGCCGTGATCTTTCGCCCGCAGAATATCTTTCCGAGGGGTCGAAAGTCCTCGCCGTCCAGTTCAGCCGGCGCGCCTTCCTTGCCGTTACTCGCGTACCACAACTCGTGCAGACGCAGCCTTTCGGTCACCTCCGGCGCGCGCTTGATCGCGTCGGCCGATGGATCGAGCAGGCACGTCTTCAAGGCCTCGGCGGAGAACGGCAGTTCTTCGGGGTTCATCTGCGTCAGGATTGCGCCGTCGAGGACGACATCCGACAACTTGGCGCGTTTGAAGCTGACGCCTTGCAGCAGCGCATTGCGGAAACTCGCGCCCTTCAGGTTCACCTCGTTCATCGAGGTTCCCTTCATCGAGCAATTGCTGAAGTCGACGCCGCCGCCGACATTATCCTTCGTGGTCGACAGATTGCGCGCGTAACCGCCGTCGCCGCCGACCTTGAACATGAAGGCGGCACGCAGATCGGCGCCGTCGAGCACGGAGAAGGAGAGATTGGCGCCGCGCAGGCTGACGCCGCGCAGATCGGCCTTGCGCAAATTCGCCGAGCCGAGATCGCAACCGCACAGGGTCGCGGAGAACAGATTTGCGCCTTCCAGATTGGCACCCGTGAGATAGCTCCCGGTGAGATCGGCGCCGGAAAAATCGGCCTCCTTCAAGAGCCGCCGCGAGAGATCGAGACCGAGGATATTTGCGGAACCGAGTTGGGCGCGCGCGCCTTGCGGCATGTGGCGAATGAAGCGCGCATGCGCCGCCGTGACGGCGTTCAGTTCGTCCTGGGTGAGTCTGTGCCCTGCCCAGCCGGCCCAACTTCTGTTCAGTTTGGATTCGGGTTGCGAGATGACGGTCATGTTGCCCCATACCGGCGCGCGGTTTGTCCAAAGCGACGGCTGTTGTCAGTTTGGCAAATCGGCATGAAAGAAAGCTTACGGGCGGGATGATCAGGCCACGGAGCGTCGCCTCATAAGATTATGTCCCTGCCCGATTGAATATGCTGATGCTCCAATGGCTTGAACATCCGGGCGATCTCGACAATTCGCGTTGATAATGATAGTGGTTCGCATACTGACGGACTCGGGGGAGCAAGCGGTCATGCGGGGATTGCCGTTTTTCATCGCCTTGATCGCTCTGCTGGGTCTGGCGGGCCCGGTGCATGCGGGCGATGTGCCGCTTTATGCCAAACAAAATTGCGAAGCGATGAAACTCGCGAAACCGGCATTCGTAAAATGCTATGCCGCCAATCTCGCAGCGGCGACTGTGGCGCTCGACAAAGCCTATAACGCCGCGATGAACGATCCCGGCAACGACAGGAAGCAGATTCGCGACGTCGAGCGTGCCTGGATCGCCTACAAGGACAAGGAATGCGCCATCGAGAACAACGGTGACGCGACCTGGAAGACCAACGAGGATTACGGCCTGCGCCACGCCCAGTGCGAGATCGCCAAGACGGAAAGCCGCATCCGCGAACTTCAATTGCTGACTTGTGAAGGCGCCAGCCTCTGCTATCCGCACGTTTACTAAACGGCAGCCCGGATCGCAAAGTCCGGCGAGGCGCGATGTCGCAGCGCCCGTTCCGTCGAGGTTGGGCCGCCGGCGTTAATCGCAAACTCACCTACCTTTGCCATCGTGGACGAGGAACAGGACCCGGCATAAGCCGGTCCGGGGTCAACGCGTGCACCATGGGGAAAAGGGTTGGGTGTCATGACCTACGCCGTTGACCGGATGTCAGAGGTTTGGGACGTCTTCCGTGCTCTTGAGGTTCCAACGCACCCAAGAGCATTGGAGTTTCTTGCCTTCTGGAACGCACGCGCCGAGGACGGCATCGTCATCGGACGCGACGTTCCATCGCGCCGCATTGCCGGTCTGCTCAGCCACCTCATTGTGTTCGAACCGACCGACGGCGGCAGCGACTGCCGGGTGCGGCTTGCGGGCGACTCGAT
Source organism: Alphaproteobacteria bacterium (assembly GCA_028865545.1). Lineage (GTDB taxonomy): Bacteria > Pseudomonadota > Alphaproteobacteria > Micropepsales > Micropepsaceae > Rhizomicrobium. The sequence goes on from JAGWJY010000066.1 coordinate 11,780, forward strand.
AAGGCTGCGGTTCGACCGCGACATCACCGGCATGCTGATGTCGGAACTGTTTCCGCCGGCTCAATTTCGGGAACACATCGCGACGACCCACGCGGTCATAGGCTCGCAGACGCCGGTGATCCTCGACTCCCGCCTGACCAATGGGGCGGTTGAGAAAATGCATTTGGAGGTGGTGATCCTTCCTGCCATTTCGCCGGACCGTGTCGCCAACTGGACGCTTGTCGGCCTTTTCTATTTCGATTGATGCCGGTCATGCCGGCTATTGCATCGCCCGAGCCCGGGGCAGGATTGCATCGCGGTAATTTGCGAGGTCGTGGTAGTCGAACAACAGGTGTTCGAGGCGCTGCATCTGCCGCGCGTCGAAGTACAATTTTCCGCGTCCGCCATAGCCCTTGTTGAATCGGTGCCTCTGACGTTCGTCCCAGGTTCTGCGAACGGCCTCCTGGCAGTGTTCGTATGTTTGTTCCACGCGCGAATGGCGCAACGCCGTCTCGAGAGCTTTTGCCGGATCCTGCCGGAAATCCGGATACTGCAAGACGCATACGCGGCCCGGCATCTCCTCCGCATAGGACAGCCACGTCGCGTAATAGCTCGCATACCACGGGCCGAGGAAATCGATCAGGAAGTCCACCTTTTTCTCGTGCGGGAGCCCTTCGAAATTGCTCGGGAAGGAACAGTTGAGCCAGTGCTCCGGCACGCGGCTGCCGTTGCTGTTCAGCATGTCCAGATAGGACGACAGCATGTCCGAGACGTCGCGGATCATGATGACGGGCTTGATGTCGAAGGCTTCCAGCAGATGGCGGTTGCTCGGCAGCGCCTGCATGTGGATGTGGGTGACGAGCGTGGAGAGCGGAAACCAGCCTTCGTAGTACAGGAGCAAGGTGGGCAAATAGGGTGTGCCGTCCCGGCCGCCTTGCGCGTGCGTCAAACGGATGAGCTGGCCGTCCACGGCATCTACCGCCGCCGAGCGCAGGAATGTGCCCGCCGCCTTTGGCGGAAAGGCAAACATCACCAGCGGACGGCGCTGGCCGATGTGACGCAGGTACGCGGCAAGCTCGCCGTCGAACCTGCCCGAGATATCGGGCAGGCTGAAAGCGACGTCGCACAAAGTCTGGTTGATGCGGGACATGCCGGTTCACCTGCGGAAATTGTGCCGCAGAAACGCCGTTTTTGATTGTCACGGCCGGCTCATTCCTCAATACAGATTTGCCGGTTCTGTGATCGGAGACATTTCTTTACAAAGTGCCGTGCCGCTAGAGCTGCGGCTTTGACTTCTTCGATATGGATTTAATCGCCTCCGGCAGGCATGCTGCCGCCAAACCCGACACCGGAACCACGGATCACGTCACCCATGTTCGATCGCCTCGACAAAACGGCGAAAGTACGGCTTGTTGCGGCGCTCACGGCCGCCGGAGCCCTGTCGTTGAATTTCATTGCTGAAGGGTTTGTCCGATCCGGTCTGAGCGCCTGGAACGGCACCGTGCTCATCCCGGGCCTGCTGGACATCCGCGGCGTCTGGAACCGTGGGATATCGTTCAGCCTCTTCTGGCAGGCGAGCGACGTCGGCAGTTTGGCGCTGTCGGTCGGCCTGATCGGCATGGTCGCCGCGCTCGTCGTCTGGATCGTGCAGACGGACCGGCCTTATCTGGCAGCCGCCCTCGGACTGATCATAGGCGGCGCCCTCGGCAACATCGTCGACCGGGCCGTGCACAAGGCGGTCTTCGATTTCCTTGCCGTGCATATCGGCCCGTTGCCGCTGTTCGTCTGCAACGCCAGCGATATCGTCATCACCCTGGGCGTCATCGGCGTGCTGGTGGAGGAAGTGCGCACCGCTCCGCCGCATCTGCCGCTCGTCGGCGATAAAAAGGCCGAACCGGAATAATTCGTATTATTCAGCATACAGATAATACCGCATCGCATCTGCGAAGATACTTCGCCGCACGGGTGTTGAGCGATTCGATTTCGTTCCCGTGCGCAACAGGCAACCTGTTCGGAAGGGAACGGCCGATATGCCTGGCCGCTTGTAACAGGAGTTTCTATTTCTTCGCCCGCCGATTTATCGGCCAAAGCCGTTCTTGCCCCCGCATGGACGGATGGAGCCACAGGCCCCGCTCATCGAGCGGACGAACGAGGCCGATGCACGCTCATTCAGTTTTTTATGCGGGAAATCTTCGTCCCCTCGATGCTCACGCCGCCCATCAGGCCCTGCTGGTCGAAGATAAAGGCATAGGCGTCGTTTTTCATCGTCGAAGTGGACAGATTCGCCGCCACACCTTTGTCGACGACAACGACGGTCGGTCCGACGCCGATTTCCCATCCCTTGGACTTGTGGATGTAGCGCACCGCCCTGTCGTTCATTAGAAACACGACATATCCGTAGGATTGGGCGCCCGCTTGAAAGCCCCACGACCCGGTGACGGAGTTGTAATAGCCGTCGACATTCCGGCCCTCCTTCATCTCACCCTCACCATAGGCGCCGCCGAACACCAGCCCGGCCTTGACGATATTCGGGAAGACTAGGATCGCCTTGGCGTGCCGCGAAAGCTCATCCGCAACCGGATTGGTGCGGTACAGCATCCGCAGAGCCTGATCGGAATCCCTGTTGAGGTCGGCCGTCGTTGCGGCGCTGGCGTAGCTAAACACGCTGGCCGACACGATGGCCGCCGTGGCGAGTGCGCTCGCCAGCAGAATGGTTCGGAGTTGCATAATTTTCTCGTTTCTGTCTTGAGGGGCGCTCGCTCTGAAGGCGCTGCCTTCGAGCGGGCAAACCCGTTGACCGGAAAATGCCGGCGTCTTGAGGAGGACGCCCCCGGCGCGTAATCCGCCGGAGGATTAGATGATGTTACCGGCTGTTGATAATCGCGTCCGCGATCAGGCCGCTGCCGATCGCCACAAGCACAAACTGGTTGTTCACGCGCACCCAATGATGCCCGCGCGACGGCCTGCGGAGATGATTGGCTCTCCAATCGGAAACCACATATTGCCTCTGCTGATATTGGTTCGACAGCCGATCGCCGCGCGACCAATGCGGGTGGTCGCTATAGTACCGGTTGTCAGCTTGGTGATTGCGCGAATCGCCATTGTTGTTCCAGGAGGTGGTCATCTGACCGTGATCGGACGGACGGTGATCGGACTGGTGGTGATCGGACCGTTGGTAGGGTTGCGCGATTGCAGCGGTACTGCCGAGCAAAGCCAATGCAATGGCGGCGGTGATAAGACGTTTCACGGGAACTCCTTAATATGCGCACGCGTGGCGCAACGGTTGCGATGCGTGATTGCTTCGCAAAATCAGTGCTTTCGAGATGAAAAAGGTTGGCGCCATGTGCTGCCGCCAAGGGGTGCCCCGTCGGAGACCAATGCAGGCCGCGGAAAAGGCGGGGACGGGTTTTTGGCCGTCCCAAACAGATAGATAGACCTTCGACAAGATAAATGCAAGAGAAATAGCGGCAAACTACAAATATAGCACCTTATTACATAAAATAAATGCGTTCTTATGCCAGAAATACGAAGTATTTAGTGGCTTATTTTATTTGAGTAATACTGCGAACCCAAACGCCGTCGCCGAGCAAGAAATTTGGTGCTCATGACACAACGGCCCCTCCTCTTTGCCAATGCCGCGCCACCCAAACACGGCTGCGAGGCCGGCACATGGAGAGAGCGGCGATATTCTTTGTACAGATGATATCGCATCTCACTTGCGAAGATATTTCGTCGCACCCTCTTGAACCATAGGTTTTGGCCCATACGTCTTACACGTAACCTGTGCCGGAGGGACCGGGCGGATTATTCCGTCTACGGATCATGGAGACGTTTGCCCTTTCATCTGCAGAAACGCCGCGCCTGATTCTGCAGGCGCG
>JAGWJY010000067.1 GCA_028865545.1 Alphaproteobacteria bacterium
CGATGGGAAGCAAAGGTGCTTATTGGTTTGCCGCCTGACGTGCGGATTCCTAGGGCTTGCCGTAGCTTTCAGCGAAAAGACGGGCTTTCCGCGCGCACCACACATCATGCTGGATAATGGGTGCCGACGCGGCACCCGTTTTTTCGTATGTCATGCCGGCTCGGCCTTGCGGCCCGGCTCCAGCTTTTGCGTTTGCGTCGCCAGCTTGTCCATTAAGCGGTGCAGCGTGCGCCGCTCTTCGCCCGTCAACACCGACAGCAGCGTTTCTTCGAGATGCAGCGCCAGCGGCACGATCTCCTCATAGACGGCGCGTCCGGCGCGCGTCAGGGCGAGATGCGCGACGCGGCCGTCCGCTTCCGACGGCGTGCGCTGCACCCGCCGCGCCGCCATCAGCGATGCGACCGCGCGGCTGACCTGCACCTTGTCCATGGCGGTGCGCGTCGCCACCTCGCGCGCGGACAGATCCGGCGTGTCGCCCAGCGCGGCCATCACCCGCCATTCCGGGATGGTCAGGCCGAAACGGTCTTCGTAATGCGCGGCGATGGCGTCGCTGACGCGGTTGGTGAGGACCGACAGGCGGTATGGGACGAACGCGTCCAGCACCAGGGGACGCACGCGTTCATTCGGCATCGGGCTGCTTCTTGGGTTGGGCCTGGTCGAAGGCGGCAAGCTTGTAGGCGGCCCGTTCGATCTTCAGCAGCGTGGGGTAGGGCGACAGGCTCAGCTCGATGCGCCGCGCGTTCGCCATCTGCGGCACCAGGCAGACGTCGGCCAGTGTGGGTTCGTCGCCGTGGCAGAGCTTGCCGCTTTGCGGCGCATCCGCCACCATCTTCTCGATGGCTTCCAGGCCGAGCGCCAGCCAGTGGCGGTGCCAGGCCAGGATCTCGGCGTCGCTGTGGCCGAGCGTGTCGCGCAGATAGTTCTGCACCCGCAGATTGCCCAGCGGATGCATCTCGCAGGCCACGGCATAGGCTATCTGCCGCACGCGCGCGCGGCCGAGCGGATCGGCCGGCAGCAAAGGCGGCGCGGGGACGAGTTCTTCCAGGTATTCGATGATCGCCAGCGACTGGCCGATGGCGTGTCCTTCATGCACCAGCGTCGGAAGCAGGGCCTGGGGATTGAGCTGGCGGTATTTGTCCGCGCCTTGCTCCTGCTTGCGCAGATGCACGAAGACCTGCTCGGCCTTGAGGCCTTTGATGTTCAGGGCGATGCGCACACGGAACGCCGCCGACGAGCGGAAATAGGTGTAGAGCATCATGTTGGCGCTAAGGGCCGCTGTATTGGACGACATGTTGGTCGATCGCTCCGAAGATGGAGCGCCCTTCTGTGTCGAACATCTCTATCCGCACGTGGTCGCCGAAACGCAGGAAAGGCGTCTTGGGCGATCCGCATTCGATCTGTTCCAGCATACGCCGTTCCGCGATGCAACACGACCCGGCGCTGCGGTCTTTGTTGGACACGGTGCCGGAGCCGACGATCGTCCCGGCGCCCAGTGTCCGTGTTTTTGCCGCATGGGCGATCAGCTGCGCGAAGGAGAATGTCATGTCGATGCCGGCATTTGGCGCTCCGAAACGTTCGCCGTTCAGCTCTACGGTCAACGGCAGATGCAGCTTGGCGTCGTGCCAGGCGCCGCCCAGTTCATCGGGTGTTACTGCTACCGGTGAGAACGCCGAGGCCGGCTTGGCCTGGAAAAAGCCGAAGCCCTTTGCCAGCTCGGCAGGGATCAGGTTGCGCAGGCTCACATCGTTGGCGAGCATGACGAGCTTGATATGGCTCTCCGCGCTTTCAGGATGAAGGCCCATCGGCACATCGTCCGTGATCACGGCGATCTCGCCTTCGAAGTCGATGCCATAGGCTTCGTCCTCGGCCACAATCTCGTCGGCGGGCCCTAGGAAGCCGTCGGAGCCGCCCTGGTACATCAGAGGATCGCTCCAGAACGATTGCGGCATCTCCGCGCCGCGCGCCTTGCGCACGAGTTCGACATGCGTGACATAAGCCGAGCCGTCCGCCCATTGATAGGCGCGCGGCAGCGGCGAAGCGCAGGCGCGCGCGTCGAACGGCATAAGCCCCTCGACGGAGCCTTCGTTGAGCCGATGATAGGCTTGCATCAGGCGCGGCGCGGCCTCGTGCCAGTTATCCAAGGCCTGCTGCAGGGTGCGTGCAATCTCCCTCACGCCGACGCATGTGCCGAGGTCGCGAGAGACCACAACCAACGCGCCATCGCGCCCATCTCTCAACGACGCCAGTTTCATCGCGGTTTCCAGCTGTCGGCGTATGAACGGTCTTCGACATCTTCCGCGGCGCCGGACATATCCAGCGGATCGCGGGTGTCGATCATGACCGCGACTTCGTCGGTCATGGTCTTGGCGGCCTTTGCGCCGGCCGCAAAAGCCTTGGGATGCGGGCCGTGCGTAAAGCCGTTCGGATGCCACGTCATCATGCCGGGTCTGATGTTATCACGGCTGAAGAACTCGCCGGCGTGATAAAAGATGACCTCGTCGTAATCGTCGTTGGAATGGAAGAACGGCACCTTCAGCGCACCAGGATCGCTCTCGATTGGTCGCGGTACGAAGGTGCAGACAACGAACCTGTCAGCGACAAAGGTCGCATGTACCGACGGCGGAATGTGATAGCGGTGACTCATCACCGGACGGATGTCTCGCCAATTGAGGCGGGTGACGGTTAGATTGCCCTTCCAACCGACGGCGTCCAGCGGATTGAACGGGTAAGTGATGGTGGACAGGGCGCCGCGCCGCTTCACTTCAACTTTCCATTCTCGTTCGTCGGCCTGGGCGCGGAACAGGTCGTCAAGTTTGGGCGTGTCCAGAGCCGCCGGGTCGAAAATGGCGTGCGGACCAAGCAAGCCGCGTTCCGGCAACTTGTAGGCGCTGTTTGTGGCCTCGATAAGCAGTGTCGTTGTGCGCCCCTTGGGCTCCAGCCGCCACATCACGCCGCGCGGTAACAGGATGTAGTCGCCCTCGCGATAGGAAAGGTGCCCGAAATCGCAGAACAGTTCTCCATCCCCGCTGTGAATGAACAATAGCTCGTCGCCGTCGGCGTTTCGCGCCAATGTCGGCATTGGACGTTCACACACCCAGATGCGCAGTTTCGTGTTCGCGTTGGAAAGAAGAAGCGCAGCGTCAAATGGAGACGGCACGGCCGCCCCAGCCGCTTTGGCATCGAAAGCACGGGGCCGCAAAGGACCTTCGAACGATGTCCAGCCGGTCGGAGGATGCCGGTGATAGAGATGACTGGCGGGACCAAAGAACCCATCGCGGCCGATCTCGCGCTCGAACGTGCCTGACGGCAGGTCCGCATGAGCTTGTCGCGACGTCTCGCCTTCAACGCGGGGAAGCTCGATCCAGTTCTTGGCGCTCATGCCCTGAGCACTCCGCGTTTGATCTGATCGGCTTCAATAGACTCAAACAAGGCCCGGAAATTGCCCTCGCCGAAGCCCTCGTTGCCCTTGCGCTGGATGATCTCGAAGAAGATCGGGCCGATCGCATTCTGGGTGAATATCTGCAGCAGGAGGCCTTGGTCGGAGCCACCGTCGATCAGGATGCGGTTTTTTTTCATGCGTTCGACGTCTTCGCCATGCCCTTTCAAGCGGTTATCGATGCGCTCGTAATAGGTATCCGGCGACTCCTGGAACTGGGTGCCAAGGGTCTTCAGGCTCTCGACCGAGCGATAGATGTTGCTCGACCCCAGCGCGATATGTTGGATGCCTTCGCCGTGATAGAGATGTAGGTATTCCTCGATCTGAGATTTGTCATCCGAAGATTCGTTGATCGGGATGCGGATCTTGCCGTCCGGGCTCGTCATTGCACGCGATTTTAGTCCGGTCAGTTTACCCTCGATGTCGAAGTAGCGCACTTCGCGGAAGTTAAAGAGCTTCTCATAGAACCCGGCCCACTGATTCATATTACCGCGATAGACATTATGGGTGACATGATCGATTTCGGTCAGTCCCGTTCCTTCATGGCGGAAACCTTTGGCAGGATCGGTCGGCACGAAATCGACATCATAGATCGAGTGCTCACCATAGCGGTCTACCAAGTAGATCACGCTACCACCAATGCCTTCGATAGCCGGGATGTTCAGCTCCATTGGCCCTACTTGGTTTTGGAAAGGCTTAGCCCCTTCTTCGATCAGCTTGCTATAAGCATGCGCCGCATCTTTCACGCGGAAAGCCATCGCACAGGCGCTGGGGCCGTGCATCTTGGCAAAGCGACTCCCGTGGCTTTCCGGTTCAGCGTTGACGACGAAGTTTACGTCGCCTTGTCGGTATAATGTCACGGCTTTGGACCGATGGCGGGCGACGGCGCGAAAGCCCATGCGTTCGAAAAGCGCATGCAACTGGCTAACATCAGGGGCCGTATATTCGACGAACTCAAACCCGTCCGTACCGACAGGGTTTTCCCATAAGCTGCTTGTCCGTTCGGTCATCCTGGCCGTTCCATCTCGGATTACGGCCATATAGTTTCATATGAAACTATATATGGTCAACTCTTCACAATCAGAATCGACAGCGCTTTTGGCCCGTGAGCGCCGAGTTCCAGTGTTTGTTCGATGTCACCGGTACGTGACGGACCCGTCACCAGATTGATGGTGGACGCAATTGGGCCAATTTCTTTCAGGCGGGCCAGCACGTCTTCCAGTCGCGGCAGGATATTGTCGACCGCAAGTACTGCGATCTCAAGTCCGGGCCTAAAATGCCAGGACGCAGGAGCGGCCGCGCTGGAGGGATACACGAGGGTCCCCGTTTCTGCGATGGCGAACGGCGCGATAGCCAACGCCGCGTCGTCCGGGCCGGGCGGTGTACGCTCGAGCGCTAGCCCGGTTGGCCAAGGCCAGGCATCCATTCGTTCATCAGGTGGAAGATGGATTGAGGCAGCCATGTTGCGGGTCCTCAAGATATCAGCGATCGCAGCAGGTACGTCTTTGGGACTGTCAAGGAAGCGAACTTCCGCCGCTTCCGCTGCCGCGCGCTCGGCGAAGCGCTTCGGTAGATCGTTTGAGGTTGCTGGTGCCACATAAAGCTGCGGGCGCGGCAAGGCGCCCGAGCGACGCAGGCGAATTGAGGAGAGAATGTCTTCGCGCGAACTCATTTTTTGCGCCACATTTCCATGAACGTCTTACCTTGCGGTGCAGGAAAATCACGAACTGCGAACCAACCGTTCCTTATTGGAATCGCGTGGATGGTACCTTTCCGACCAGCAAGCAATCTCAATATCCGTGCGCCAACGCGTGCCCCGAACTTGTAAAGCGCCGGTCTCTTCGCCACAAAGGCCCACAGGCCAAGTGCAAACACCGGGGCTATGGGTGCTAACCCCTTTGCGTACTCATGCGCGCGCCAATAGCGCATGATTTTCGGAAGCGGAATTCTTACAGGGCACACTTCAGCACAGCGCCCACAGAGCGTTGAGGCATTAGGATGGTGATGCACCTCTTCCATGCCCATCAAACCCGGGTTGAGTGCTGCCCCCAACGGTCCAGGATAGGTCGTACCGTAGGCATGTCCGCCCACCGTGATATAAACTGGGCAATGATTGATGCACGCGCTGCAGCGGATACAACGAAGCACGTCTTGTGCCTCCGTGTTCAGCAGATCGGACCGGCCGTGATCGAGGAGGACAACGTGAAAATTCTCAGGCCCATCAGTTTCTTTAGACTCACGAGGTCCCGCCATAACACTGACATAAGTCGTGATCTCTTGGCCTGTGGCCGACCGCGTTAATAGACGTAGCAGCACCGCCACATCGTTGAGATCAGACACAACCTTTTCAATTCCGGTGAGCACAATATGTGTCTTAGGCAATAGGCGTGTCAGGTCGCCGTTGCCTTCATTCGTGACAATGACGGCCGCGCCGTCAGCGGCACTGAGAAAGTTCGCGCCCGTGATGCCGGCATCCGCAGTTTCAAAACGGTTGCGCAGAATCGTGCGTGCTTCAGCCACCAGCGCATTTCGTTCCACTAGAGGACGATCTGGATCCAGCGTCTTATGTGCTTCGCGGAATGTCTCTGCAACTTGCTCTTTGTGGAGATGAAAGGCCGGTGCAATGATGTGACTCGGCGGCTCCTGCCGCAGTTGAACAATGTATTCACCAAGGTCGGTCTCGACGGGCGTGATTCCATTAGCCTCAAGGTATGGGTTGAGTTCGATTTCTTCCGACACCATGGTTTTTCCCTTGGTGACGGTTTTGGCGCCTGACTCGCGAAGGATATCCAGAATGATTTGGCGTGCTTCATTGGGAGTTCGCGCCCAGTGCACGCGACCACCTCGTGCAACAACATTCAACTCGAACGTTTCGAGTAACGTGTCGAGGTGGTCGAGTGCATAGTTTCGGATGTCGCGGCCCGCATCTCGTAACGTCTCGAAGTCGCCATACCGCTCGATTGATTTCCGTCTCGAAACGCTGAAATGTGACTTCAATCGTGACAGCGCAGATCTTAGACGTGCGTCGCCCAGGGCCGCGTGAACATTTTGCGGGAAAGTGCGTGGGCTGTTAATCATATCTCACGCTCGCCCAAGGCCGGACCATCTGCCATGCCCGCGAGAATTTCTGCCGCATGTCGCACTTGCAGGGCCTTGCCCTGCCGCTTCAATCGTCCGGCGAGATGCAATAAGCACCCTAGATCTGGCCCCACCAATATCTCTGCGCCGGTTGCGAGCGCGTCGGAGATTTTACCGTCGGCCATGTGTTCAGAAATTTCGGGGTATTTGACAGAGAACAAGCCGCCGAACCCACAACAAACCTCTGGTTCGCTAAGTTCCGCTATCGTTAGCCCCTCCACGGAAGAAAGGAGTTGTCTCGGCTCATTGCCTACGTTCATCTCGCGCAAGGACGCACAGGAGACATGGTAGGTAACCCGCGCGGGGAATTTTGTTTCCACACTTTTTACGCCACGAACGCGAACCAGGAATGACATCAGTTCGTGCGTCTTGGCAGCCAACGCCCGTGCCTTGGCCGCATAGATAGGATCGCCTTTCAGACATTCGGGATAATGGCGGCGAATCATGCCGGCGCATGAACCAGACGGAGCGATGACATAGTCGAACGCTTCGAATGCGTCGATTACCTGACGTGCAATGTCGGCGGTATGTTTATCCGCACCGGCATTCCAAGCCGGCTGACCACAACAGGTTTGCGAGGTAGGCACGGATACGTCGCAACCGGCCATCTCCAGGAGCTTTACCGCAGCAAATCCAACTTGGGGGCGGACGAGGTCAACAAGACAAGTAACGAATAAGCCAACATGTGGGCGCGTTGTCATGCTACGCCTCTGTTATGCGCGGACGAGTTCCGCGGCGCTCGCTTGGGACGTTTCACGAATGGCTTAGGTGGGTTTTGTATACCGACCCCGAGTGCATAGGTCGTCTGTCTTAAATGTTGCATGAAGGCATACCGGTCGGTGATCGAAGCAAGTACATCGTAAGGTATGACATCCCCGATGCGCACTCTTATCTCGCTGCCGATCTTGTTGTGGACTTCCTTGAATAAAAGCGACAGGCGAAGCGTCATGCTGATGTGGCTCGCGATCTGAAACAGCCGACTGTTTTGTCCGGCGAAATAAACCGGTGCTACCGGCGCGCGTGCCTGCGTTATCAGCCGCGCTGTAAAGGTCTTCCAGTCCGCATCGACGGCGTCTCTGTGCCACATTGTCGGGGTGGTCGACACACCGCCGGCGGGGAATATCACCAGGCAGCCGCCGGCCACGAGATGGGCCTTGGCTAGCGCCCGCGATTTCAGATTCGTATTCAGTGCCTCTCTAGTTTCCGTAAAATCGATCGGCAACAGGAACGGCTTGATTTCATCGGCCCTATAAAGAACAGAGTTTGTCAGAACCAGGAAGTCCGTTCTGACCTTTGCGACGAGATGGCAGATCGTCAGGCCATCGAGCACGCCAAAAGGGTGATTGGAGACCACGACCAGTGGACCGGATTTTGGCCAGGTGGCGAGCTGAGACTCGTTATAGGTAACGACGAGTTCTAGGCGACGGATGGCAGAGTCCCAAAAGCTTTCGTTCGTTGATGGGTTATTCCGATAGTCCTCGTAAAGCCACTTCAAATATGGCTGTCCTGTCGATCGCTCTATCAATCGGATGAAGAAACGTTTAAGCCGCGGATCCTCCGCGCTTGCATAGGAAAACGTATCCAAATTCTGTGGCTCGGTCATCGTGCTGCGCTAATCCAATCCGGGGATAAAGCGCCTCTTAAGCCAGTCAATCATGATTGCGTTGGTCTCGTCAGGACGTTCCTGCTGTGTCCAATGACCGCAACGCGGGATCACTGCCTTCTCTAAGTCTGGCACATATTCTTCCATGCGATCGGCGAGACGAGGCGGCAACACCACATCGTCTTCTGCCAGAATCATCAGACTAGGTACGGTAACGATCTGCGTGATTGCGGCCGAACGCTGCCAGTTGCGCGTCAAATTACGATACCAATTAATGCCGCCGGTGAAGCCGGTACGCAGATAGGTTTCGACGTACACTTTAAACTCTTCGGCCGTCAGCAGCAGTTCGCCACGCCAATCTTTTTCATCGGATGCAAAGGCGTGGAGCAACGCCAGTCTGTGCACTTCCGGTGAAGCCGCTCGGAATTCTTCCTGAGACAGCACGTTTCGTCGCATGAAAAAACGAAAAGTCCGCGCCACGTCTTTGGCCAACAGGGCATCTGCCTCCCCATGTTTCTGGAATTCGACCATATACATGTCGTCACCATAAGCGGCGCGCAGACCGGTGATGGGATCGAAGGGGGGACGAGGGAAGAAGGGTGTATTGAGGCTGATGACGCCTTTCACGCGGCTCGCGTGGTGCATCGGCATGTTCCATGCGACCACGCCACCCCAGTCATGACCGCAGAAGATGGCTTTGCTGATGTTGAAGGCATCAAGCAGCCCGACCAGATCGGCGGTTAGGTGCTCCATGTCATATTCGTCGATTGCGTCAGGGCGACTGGTCAGGCCATAGCCGCGCTGATCTGGCGCGAGCACGTGATAGCCCATCGCCGCCAGGGCCGGCATCTGATGGCGCCATGAATAGGCGAGCTCTGGAAAACCATGGCAGAGGACGACCGGGATACCGTCTTTTGGGCCGTCTTCGTATACGGCCATGTCGATGCCGTTGGTCTTGATCATCTTGGGCGACGGAAAGGAGAGCATCAGTTCGCTCCTACAGCTGTTATGCCTTTAGTTTCATCGCGGTCCACGCCAACGCCATCCAACCGCCTAGAAACGCCAAGCCGCCGACTGGCGTCACAAGGACGATCGCAGACGGACCAGTCAGCGCCAGCATATAGAGTGATCCGCAAAACAGCACGATGCCTGACAGAAACAGCCAGGCCGAGAGGCGTGCGCGTGGCGCGGCATCACCGCGCATTGCCAGGGCGGCGAGGCCTAGGGCCAGTGCGTGGTACATGTGGTAGCGCGCGCCGGTCTGGAAAATGTCCAGCGCATGCGCATCAAGCCGCCCCTCGAGGCCGTGGGCCGCAAAGGCGCCTGCCAAGACGGCCAGGGCGCCGTTAAGGGCGGCAACGGCGAGCCACGTGCTCACGCGCAACCGCAGCCCACATGGGCGCCGTGATTGTGGATCGGCGGCTTGTCTGCCGTCTTGGCGACAGCCATCCTCGACAACTCGGCCGTGGCTTCGAAGTCGGCACGGACGACGCCCATCATCGCTTGGTCCGCCATCAGCTCGAGCGCGGTCAGAGCCAGAGCCTTGGCGCCGTCGATCACTGCGTCATCGCCCTTGTCCGACGCCGCCCAGCGGGCGAACTCCGGATTGTGGATGATGACGCCGGCGGGCGCGACGGCGAGCATGGGATGGATCGACGGCACGCGATGGCTGACATTGCCCATGTCGGTGGAGCCGGCGAAGCCCGGCGGGATGTCCTTCATCGGGAAGAAGTCGCGGCCCAGGTCGCGGGCATGGCGCTCGAAGACCTCGGCCATAGGCCAGCTGGTCTTGAGGTCGAGGTAATCGACACCGCTCCACTTCAGTTCCAGCCGGCAGCCGGTGGCGATGGCGCCGGCTTCGAAGCAGGCCTGCACGCGGGCCTTGAGCGGACCGAGGTCGTTGATGTCCACCGCCCGCACATAGAAGCGGCAGGCGGCGCGCTCGGGCACGATGTTCGGCGCCATGCCGCCCTCGGTGATGATGCCGTGGATGCGCTCGGTGTTGCGGATGTGCTGGCGCAGCTGGGCGATCGACTGATAGGCCGTAACCACCGCGTCCAGAGCGTTGAACCCGCGATAAGGCATGGCGGAAGCGTGGGCGGACTTGCCGTGATAAACCGCCTCGACCTCGGCGACGGCGATGCAGGGCATCGTCATCAGGTTCATGTTGGACGGATGAATCATCATCGCGGCGTCGGCCTTGTCGAAGGCGCCGAGCCGCGCCATCAGCTCCTTGCCGCCGTGACGCTCCTCGGCGGGCGTGCCGAGATAGCGCACCTTGCCGGGCAGACGCGCGCCCAGCTTGGACAGCGCCATGGCCGCGCCGTAGCCGGTGGTGGCGATGATGTTGTGGCCGCAGGCATGGCCGATGCCGGGCAGTGCATCGTATTCGGAGAGGATCGCGATCGTCGGCCCTTCGGACTTGCCGAACTCGGCGACATAGGCGGTCGGCAGACCGAACGCCTCGCGCGTCACCGCGACGCCGTGCGCGGCGACGCCGTCGGCCAGCCGCGCCGAGGACTTGAACTCCTGCAGCGACAGCTCGGGTTCGCCATGGATGGCGTGACTCAAACCCAGCAACTCGTCCCGCATGGCGTCGACCGCCGATGCGACATCTTTCCGTAGTGAATCCAGCGACATGAATGAGCCCTTGAAAGGCCCATCATAGACACGCGCGGGCGGCTTTGCGAAGCTCGTCGTGCAACAAACGGAGCAGCGCCGTGACGCTAACGGTCCCGTCGAAGGATGGCGTGCGCATCGCCTATGACGTTACGGGCGAGGGTAAAGCCATCGTCCTGATCCACGGATTCGCCTCCAGCCGCGAGCAGAACTGGCGTTCCACAGGCTGGATCGACCGGCTGGCGGGCGAGGGTTTCCGCGTCGTCAGCTTCGATTGCCGCGGCCACGGCAAGAGCGAAAAGCCGCATCAGCCCGAGGCTTACGGCGAACACATGGTCGACGACATCCTGGCGGTGATGGACGCCGCCAACACGCCCACCGCCGACGTCATGGGATATTCGATGGGCGCCATGCTCGCGATCCGGCTGATGATGCAGTATCCGGAGCGCGTCCGCCGCACCGTGGTGGCGGGGCAGGGCGCCACCTATTTCCACGAGGCGCAGTCCTGGCGGAACATGATCGCCGAGGCGCTGCTGGCCGACGACATCGACGCCATCGGCGACCGCGTGGCGCGCCGCTTCCGCATCTTCAGCTCGCAGCGCGGCAAGGACCCGGTGGCGCTCGCCGCCTGCATCCGCTCGCCGCGCTACATGTACGGCCCCGACGACCTCAAGCAGTCGCAGCGTCCGGTGCTGGTGGTCTGCGGCGAGAAGGACGACATCACCGGGCCGCCCGGCCCGCTGGCCGACGCCTTCGCCGAGGGCCGCGCCGTGATGCTGCCCGGCAAGGACCACATGACCGCCGTCGGCGATCCCGGCTACAAATTCGCGGTGCTGCAGTTCCTCCGGGAATGACGCGATGAAACTCGCCGGCGTCCGCGTCCTCGATCTCTCGCAGTTCCTGCCGGGACCGCATCTCACCATGACCATGGCCGACCACGGCGCCGACGTCATCATGGTGGAACCGCCGAGCGGCGAACCCGTCCGTCAGATGGGCGCCCGCACACAGGACGGCGTCACGGTCTGGTTCCGCAACATCGCGCGCGGCAAGCGCAGCGTGACGCTGGATCTGAAGAGCGACGCCGGCCGCGACGCCTTTCTCACACTCGCCGACGAGGCCGACGTGATCGTGGAAGCCTTCCGCCCCGGCGTCGTCAAGCGGCTGGGCGTCGATTACGAGACTGTGGCGGCGCGCAACCCGCGCATCGTCTATTGCGCGCTCACCGCCTTCGGCCAGACGGGACCCTATCGCGACAAGCCGGCGCACGACCTGGTGGTGCAGGCGCTGGCCGGCACCGCCGATCTGGCGCGCGGCCGCGACGACGACAAACCGGCGATGCCCAATCTCGTCGCCGCCGACATGGCCGCCTCGCTCACCGCGCTCTCGGCGATTGCGATGGCGCTCTTCGCCCGCGAGAAATCCGGCCGCGGCGACTATCTCGATGTGGCGATGTACGACGCGCTGCTCGCCTGGACGCCGAACATCACCGCCTCCGTCTTCGCCGAAGATCGCGCGCCGCAGCCCAAGGCGATGCGGAACTATGGCGGACAGGCGATGAACCGGCTCTATGAGACCAAGGACGGACGCTTCCTCGCGCTCGGCGGTTCGGAGGCGAAGTTTGCCGCGGCCCTGCTGGGCGCGCTGGGGCGTCCCGATCTCGCGCCGCTGGCCGCCGGCGAGCCGGGCGCGACGCAGCAGCCGCTGATCGATTTCCTGACGCAATGCTTCGCCGCGAAAACGCTGGCCGAATGGCAGAAGCTGCTGGAACCGCTCGATCTGTGCTGGGCGCCGCTGCGCACGCTGAAAGAGGCGTTCGACGATCCGCACACACAGGCGCGGCAGATGCTTCTGCGCGACGCGGCGGGCTTTCGGCATATCGGAGCGGCGGCGAAATTCGCGCAGGAACCGGCGCAACCGCGTCTGCAGCTGCCGGATGCGGCGCCTGCAATCCCCGCCTGGAAACCGCGCGCATAAGGGCGATGTGCGTATTCGCCTTCGCCCAGCGCTCTTCGCGGCTCAGCTCCAGATGGGCGTCGGCCAGCGCGCCCATGACGGCGCCCAGCCAGGCCTGACGGTCGCAATAGGCGCGGATCGCTTTGCGGCGGGCGAGATTCCCGGCCGCGTAGCCGCCATGCGTGACGGCGTTGCGGTTGCCGCGCGGCGCGCCCGCGCCGGGGCGGTTTCTGCCGCCGTTCTTCATTCGCTTGCGGGAACCGGGGCTTGCGCCGCATTCGGCAATATAATTGTTCCACGAAAAGCAGGGGGGGATCCCCCGGGGAGAGGGGAGGCTGTCAAGCGGACGAGTCGCAGTCTCACACAGCGGGCCGTGTTCGAGCCGGACGACGCGGCGCATACGCCGGCGCCTCTTGCCGCCTGCGCGCGCCCGCGCCTCCGCAAGAATGCGGGGCGTTTGCGAAGGAGGCAGAGCACACACACCCATAGTTCCGCAGACGGACGATCCCGCCGCTCCATAGTCCACATTATGGATGTGGGTATTGAGGGCGAGGTGTTCAAGAGGGGAGAGGAGAAAAATTTTTGAGAGTGAGAGTCAGTAGAAGTCGATGTGCGTAGGGCTGCAGTTTGAGGGATCCGTCGAATTAGGAACCCTGTGAGCGCCGGTGTTTGGAGGCGACGAGCAACGAAGTAACTGCCGCCGCTGTTCCGCCGGAGATTGCGGCCATGAGTGCACCGCCATCGCTTATTTTGTGCGTGAAAATCAGGACGTCGAGCGTAACCACGGACACAGCGCCGATGACCGCAACAACAGCGGCGAACGTATTCAGGGTCGCGGGGCGGGGACGGTTCATGCGTATCATCGGCGCCTATAGCCTGCCCGCTTATAGCATGACGCAACACATATTCCCAACGTCCAAGCAGCTCCAAGTCCGGAAACACCACGTCGCGCTAAGCGCCTCGGCCTATCGGCGGCACAAACCAATGCCGATTTGCATGTCGTTTAAATCTGCGCCGACACGGTTTCTTCTTCTCACCGATACTTCCGCAGGCGGACGATCCCGCCGCTCCATAGTCTGCATTGCGGATGCGGGTGTTGAGGACGGGGTGTTCAAGAGGGGAGAGAGGAAAAAATTTGAGAGTGAGATTCAGGAAGAGCGATAGCGCGTGGCTAGAGCACTGGCGCTTTTTTTCTTGAAGTCAGAAAACGTGAAAAGAAGATGTGCATACGGCTTAATCCGCTTCGTTTGGCCGAAACCAAGCATCGCGCCAAATGTCGCGATTGTATCGACGACGCGGGAAGCGATGGGATCGAAGTGGATTGATCCTCGAGACGATGCCGGGGTGCGGGTGAGTGACAGATTCTCGATGTCGCAATGGGAAGAATTCTACTCTGCCCTAATTCGCACTAATTCCTACTAGTTTGAACCTACCGTGTTGAAACGAGAACGATCTATGCAAGTACAACAGGTGACGAAGAACAAAACTTAGCCCTTGGAGCTTGGAGTTCGTCGGAACCTGAGATTTCAGAACCTTGAAACTCCAAACAGAGGCTAGCCGACCGATGCCTTTGGACCTAATATAGAATTTAGGAAATTCGACGCGGATGGCAATCAAATGGACAAATGGAGGCATTAATGCCTGTCGATTTGGCGACATTTGTCAGTGCTCTCAAAGCATCTGCAGACTTGGCCAAAGCTTCTAAGGAGATTCTGCATGAAGAAAATGAAGATCTGCTATCCAAAGTCACATATCACATCAAGTCCATTGAGGTTTGGAGTGGACGGGTTCAGACGCTCGGCATGTTGGAGCCGCTCGCAACTCCGGATGTAACAATTCCACTGCTGATCAATTCTGCGCCGCGCACATTTCTCAAACTAAAGTCAGGTGCTTCGCTCAGTGAAAATGATATTATTGATAATTCAAATAACTACCTTATTCTTGGCGATCCGGGGTCGGGAAAGACCACCACAGTAAAAAGGCTAATACGCAAGGTCTTGACCGAGGCGCCAGTATCGGACGACGACAAGGTCAGCTTTCCCTTACTTGTTATCGCGCGCGAGCTAAAGGTTGGGCAAACGCTTTTTCGAGAAATCGCCGACATCCTGGGGCTGGAATACATATTCCAAGAGCATAGCCGAAGCGACACGAGTATCACCGAATTTGGCTTGCGGAACAGAAAAGAGCATGGAGTTCGATCAGGAGACTACTACTACAAAGGTCGACGGCTAGAGAACGTGATCCATGAGTTCTTAAACGAGGCGCGCGTACTGTTGTTTGTCGATGGAATCGACGAGATCGATCCGGAGTCTCGGCCTTCGATTGAATCTGAACTTGGGCGCATGGCGCGAGGGGACGGTATTAAAATCGTTGTCACTTGCCGATCAGG
Organism: Alphaproteobacteria bacterium; assembly: GCA_028865545.1. Classification (GTDB taxonomy): domain Bacteria; phylum Pseudomonadota; class Alphaproteobacteria; order Micropepsales; family Micropepsaceae; genus Rhizomicrobium. Next base: position 15,139 of record JAGWJY010000067.1, read on the forward strand.
CGAGTTCGGAAAGTCCCAATTCGAAGGTTTCAACGTCGTCGAGATCGCACCCCTTACCGATCTCGAAAGTAAAGAAATTATCAATCGATGGGCTCGTGATCCTTCTGGTTTTGTCCGGGATTTGGACGCTGCGCCATACCGCGACTCGTCCAATCGTCCCCTATTTCTGACACAACT
>JAGWJY010000017.1 GCA_028865545.1 Alphaproteobacteria bacterium
CCGACGCTGTCCAGCGCCGTCCAGCGCCAGCCGAGCCGGGCGCCGACATCGTCCGTGTACATCACATCGGAAGGAATCTGCTTGCGGTGATAGGCTTCGATGCGCTTGGCCGCGACGTCGAGACCCTTGAGCGCCTCGCGCCCGCATTGCGCCGCCGCCGCCGCGATGTCGGCATCCGACAGGCGCAGCGTGGCGGCGGTGAGCGTCACCTTGTCGAAGCGCCCGCCGAGTTCGATCAGCGCCGCGTCGCCGCGCCGGCGCACATCCGCGATGATGGCGCGCACCGAGGCGGCGACATCCTCCTCGGTCTCGCGCTTCATCGACAGAAGCGAGGTGAAAGCGTCCGCGAAATCCGCGGCGCGTGCATCAAGCCAGCGCGCCATGTCAGTTGTCTTCTGTTTCGTGCGCGGGACGGCCGCGCGCCGCCCAGTCCCCGCCCATATCGGCCAAGCCGGCATCCAGGCATTCGACGTCGAGCAGTATCGCGCCGCCGCCGGCGAAGACAAGTTCCACCGTTCCGGAAGGATCTTCGGCGGATTTCTGCTCATACCGTATCGTCAACAATTCGACGACGGCGTCGGGCGCGCCGCGCTTCAGCTTCTGCGACTTGACGGACAGCACGCCGTCGAAATGCAGTCCGGACTGCACCCGCAGATTCCGGCGCTTGCCGTCTTCCCATTTGAAGCGGTTGAAGACGCCGGCGAAGCGCCGCTTCTTCGGCAGATAGACGAGATCGCCCAGACGCGCGACGGCGTCCTGCAGACGGGCGGAGATCACCTGCAAGTCTTCGGTGTCGACCGCCGCCAGAACGGGTTCGCGCGCGCTCATACCGGAAGCCTTTCGATGTCCGCGCCGACGCGGCTGAGTTTCTCTTCAAGCCGCTCGAAGCCGCGGTCGAGATGATAGACGCGGTTGACCACGGTCTCGCCTTCGGCGGCCAGCCCCGCCAGCACCAGGCTGGAGGAGGCGCGCAGGTCGGTCGCCATGACAGGCGCGCCGTTCAGGCGCGGCACGCCGGTGACGATGGCGGTGTCGCCGTCGACTTTAATATTGGCGCCCATGCGCAGGAGTTCGGGGACATGCATGAAACGGTTCTCGAAGATGGTCTCTCTTATATGGGAAGTCCCCTCGGCGGTTGCCATAAGGGCCATGAACTGGGCCTGCAGATCGGTGGGAAAGCCGGGAAACGGCTCCGTCGCCGCGGACACCGAGGTCGGGCGGACGCCGTTGCGCGCCACCATCAGACCGTTGTTGGTGGCCGTCACGTCAGTACCCGCCTCCTTGAGGAGCGGAATGAGCGCGCCGACCAGATCCGCGCGCGTGCCGGTCAGCTCGACCGCGCCGCCGGCGATCGCCACCGCCATGGCATAGGTGCCGGTCTCGATGCGGTCGGGCAGCACGGCATGCGCCGCGGCATGCAGGCTTTTGACGCCGTCCACCACAATAGAAGAAGTGCCCAGACCGGAGATTCGCGCGCCCATGGCGGTGAGGCAGCGGCCGAGGTCGTCGATCTCCGGTTCGCGCGCCGCGTTGGAAATGACCGTGCGCCCTTCGGCCAGCGTGGCGGCCATCAGCGCATTCTCGGTGGCGCCGACGGAAACGAAGGGGAACGCGATATTGGCGCCTTTCAGACCGCCGGGCGCTTCGGCAATCACATAGCCGTCGGCGAGTTCCACCTTGGCGCCCAGCGCCTCCAGCGCTTTCAGATGCAGATCGACCGGCCGCGCCCCGATGGCGCAGCCGCCCGGCAGCGAAACCTTGGCATGGCCGGCGCGCGCCAGCAGCGGACCGAACACCAGAAAGCTCGCGCGCATCTTGCGCACGATGTCGTAATCGGCGGTGGTTCCGGTGAGATCCGCGGCGCAAAGTTCGTAGCGCCCGCCCTGCCCCAGCGCCGCTTCCGGCGTCCACTCCGCCGTCACGCCGAAATGGCGCAGCAGGTCGGCCATGAAGGCGACGTCGGCCAGCTTGGGCACATTGGTGAGCGTGAGCGGCGCGTCGGTCAGCAGCGCGGCGACCATCAACGGCAGGGCGGCGTTCTTGGCCCCGCTGATCGGAATCTCGCCGTTGAGACGGGCCCCACCCCTGATTCTTATCTTATCCATATCCCCTCGAACGGGTTTTGCCCGCGGCGCTGCGCGGGGCCGTTTTAACGCGGACGGCAGGCTTGTGACAGGTGTTAATGACGGGCCAAATTAGCCCGACTTGGAGGCCTGACTTGGGCCCGAGACGGGCAATTCGGAGGCAGTTTCAGCGCCTCCGGGCGATGGCGTCGCGGCCAGGGCCCGGTCGCGGGCTTTGCGGCGTTTCAGGTTCTCGCGCAAGGCCGCGGCAAGCCGTTCCTGCCGCTCGGTCGATTTGCCCGATTTTGCCACGCCAGAACCCTTTCCCTTTCGCCGAACCATAGGCTATAGCAGCCCTCCTTTCGGGCTGGGCTCTGCCTCGGTCCGCCGGTCGCCGGAGTAGCGTAGTGGTAGCGCAACCCCTTGGTAAGGGGTAGGTCGTGAGTTCGATTCTCACCTCCGGCACCAGTAAATTTCCATAATTTCAGGTACTTAACCGTTCGCACGGGTTGCCGATTTGCGAACAAAACGGAATTTGGCGGAAGAAGGAAGATGCCGTTCGCTCCGGGCGAAATTCGAGCGGTCTTCTCACGCCTAGAATAAGAAGTGTGCGCCACCGAGTCGAAACGGACCCGCGTCCTGGCAGACGTCGGGGACCATCACCGCATCGACAAGGTCGTCACGTCTGCGCGACGCAGCTAAGGACCAAAGGCGGACCAGCGGATGCCAGGCGTGATGAAAGCTGCAACTCCACCGTCTGATCATCGTCTCCGCCCGCGGCACATGCTTCGCGTGGCCAGGAAATCGCCGCTTCGAGACTCAAGCTGACGTAAATCGAGCGAGATGTGTTGTCTGCAGGCGCGTAAAACGTCGCCGCGCTGGGCCGCAACTCACCAACCGTGTATCCGGTCCCCTTTAACGCACAAGCGCCACACGTCCAGGGAGAGACGACGTGTGGCGCGTTGTGCTTCAGTCAAACGCTTTTTCTTTGATTAAAACTTCTTGGAGAGACCGATATACATGACACGACCGATCGGGCTCGCGTCGGTGAAGTCAAAGCCCGCCGCGTTGTTGTAGAAGGGCGGCGCCTGATCGAAGATATTGGAGCCGTCGAGGAACAATTGGGTACCCGACGTCCAGCGACCATCCGGCAGCGTGTAAGCAAGGTGAAGGTCAACTGTTATGTAAGAACCAACCTGATGCACGCCGCTCGGCGGGTAGAGCAGAACGGATTGGCCCTTCTGTTGATAGGGGTTCGTATAGTTCACGAAGACGCTGGCGTCGAATGGGTCCAGCTGCCAGTCCAAGGTGCCTCGCATTACCAGCGCGAGCGCACTGAACGTCGTGTTGAAGTTTTCGTTCAAGTGGCTGACATAAGTCTGACCACCGTTAAACGACTCCAACATCCTCACCCGGTCCGTGCCTGACAAGCCGGCGGTGAAGACACCGGAGTTATCCGTCGCGAACGTGTATTGGACATTGAAATCAATGCCCGCAGCATTGAGGTCGTAGGCGTTATCCTGCTGATAGCTGAAGATATAATATGCCGTGGCAGGCAACGGCGACGTCTGGAGCAATCCTTGCGTCGCCGCCGCAATTTGCGCCGCGGTGACGGTGCCCCCAGGACCCGTACCGAGAGTGATCTTGTGATACAGACCCGGCGTTATCGCGTCATTGGAGGCCAGAGGCGCGGTGATTGCGCCGCTGAATCTGGAAATCCAATAGGTAAGGCTGGCATGGAACCCTTCTATCCATGGCGGATCAAAATCAACACCAAACGAACGTGAGGACCCTGTTTCCGGTTTCAGTTTGGAGTTGCCGCCCGTGATGGTGACGCCGTTGAGGGCGGGATTTTGGTTGATGGTACAGCCGCCAACGTTACATTGAGAGTTGGCACCGATGGCCGCCTGCCATGCAGCTTCCCCCGGGAAGGCCGTCGGTATTAGTGCCACACCGCCAGGGCCGCCATACGAGCCTCCGAAGCCCGATTCGGTCGTGATGCCATTCGCATCACCGTGGCTGGTGAGCGCCGGTGCGGTGAAGGATGTGCCATAGCTTGCCCGCAACTTCAGGCCATCAGTCACCGTCCAATCAGCCGCAAACTTTGGATTGGTGGTACCGCCGAAGTCGCTGTAATGGTCGTAGCGAGCCGATACATCGACATTGAAGGCTTGCACAAGCGGCAATTGCGCACCTTCGCCGAAGACCGGAATGCGAACTTCACCAAAGACGGATTTGACGTTGCGGCCAAACGAATTCGCCAAATAGGTATTGCTCACGCTTGTGGACGACGGCCGCGTGACGAACTGATGCAGGCCATACTGGATTCCCTCCACCCCGATGGCGGCCTTCAAGGGGCCGGCCGGTAGCGTGAACACCGTGCCGTCGAACTTCAACGTCACGTCGTCGAGGGTCTGCGTGGTTCCAGAGTTTGTCTGGCCCGTGATGAAGGCTTTGGTAGCCGCCGACGTGTTGTTCCCCCAGGGATCGAGCACAAGGGCGTTCGGACTCGACAAATTCTGCGTCGTAAGTGTGGAAACGGCTCCCAATGTGGTCGGCGAAGTGCTGCCGCTCGAGGACGTGGTGCCATTGAGCGCCAGAGCGGCGCAGGCGGCGCAAAGCCCGTTGTTGATGACTTGGATGGAATTGTCCTGGCCGAAGGTCGCACCCAGACTTGCCACCCAATCGCCCGTGATCTTGTAGTCAGCGCCGAACGTTACGAAGGCATCTTGGGCACCTGATTTCGTGACGGACGAGCCCAGAAGCGTATTGGGATCGAAAAATATCTGCTCGCCGGTTGGACTTGCGCTCGCCCCTGCAGGCCCCTGGAAATATGGATTGGCCTGTCCCGCCGGTCCGCCTGCGCCAAAGACCGTGATGTTCGCGAGTTGGCTCTGCGCCGCGCGCTGATTTCCCAGGCGATTCGAGTACACCAGATCGGCGGACAGTTGCAGCCGATCGCCGACGCTCTGTGTCAAGGAAACGAGCACGTTGTTGCGCACTTCACTCGGAATGATGTCGCCATATGCCGAATAATCGCAAGTGCTCGCGGCGCTCTGGGTCATGGCTGCGCCGGTGTAGGGTGCGGTATAGTACCCGCCCGCGTACTTCACTTCGGCGGGCGCGCAGGAATTGCTATTGAAATTCGTGCCCCCGAATGGCGTTTTGTTCGCGACCGAGAACGAACGGTCGGCGGCACCAAGGGCGCTACGGTCAGAGTAGCTGTACGACACCATGGCCGAGCCGGTGCTCCAGCTGTGGCCAGCGACAAAGCCTGCGTTGTAAGTGTTGTATCCGTTACCAATGCCTGCTTGTGCCGTAGCCTCGAGCCCATCGTAATTCTTGCGGGTCACAAAATTGATGACGCCCGCGACCGCGTCGGAACCATAGATCGCCGAGTCGCCATCCGGCAGAATCTCCACGCGCTCCAAGGCCAGCGGCGCGATCACATTCGGGTCGGCAAGCGAATGCGCCAGACCGGTGAGCGGCAAGCGGTGACCGTCAATCAAGATCAGCGTACTGTTGCTGGCGCTCGCGCCCAGGCCGTGAACGGTCGGTGCGTCGGCGCCGCTGCCGTCAAAGCTACTTCCTGCAAATCCTCCTGTGCCGCTGCTGCCGAAGCCCTGCAGGGTCGTGACATTGGTCAGCAGCTGCTGGACGGATTGCGCGCCGGTTTTGGCAATTGCGTCTCTGCCGATCGTGACGAGATTCTGTCCAACTGGCTCGGCATCGTGGATGCTTGTGCCGGTCACCGTAACGGTTTCTACGGTAAGTTGCTCCGTTCCGGAATTGGCGGACGCCGCCGTGTTGTTCGACTGCGCATGTGCGGTCGAGGCTGCTAAAGCGGCAATGGCAACCATCGCCGTGCCCTGCAGCAACCGCGCAGACATGCGACGGCACCAATTCGGCGAAGAATTCACATATCCCATCTCGTTTTTCCCCTTCGTAGTGACGCGTTTGACCATCCGACCGAGCACGAAAATGCCCGCGGCAAAGTGCATGCGCCCGGCAAAGAGCCCAGTGCCGAGCGTCGTCCTGGAGATGTCGGATTGCGCGCGCCTGACGACGGCCGGGTTCACCCGGCAGCGGCGTGAAACACGCAGCTATTACATCTCCTCCCGTACCATCCGTTGCGTGGTCTACAGCCACGATATTGATAACTAACTAGATGGTACATGATAATCAGTTGCACATGATGTGGGGGACGTCAATGGTTGTAACAATTCCAAAAAGTACAAATGCTGCCGATAGCGCCACTTTTGCCACGCAGCAGCCTCAGCGGCACACCGCCGCCGAGCCAACCTCCGGAGCCTTTAGCGTCGAGATAATGGAGAAGAACGGCGGCGGACGAGCCGCTATCGACCAGATGTTATCGCTATTTTATGCGCTTTACCTTGTAATTCTCGCCAAGGCCGTTCAGCTGAAGATTGTAGCTTCCCAGAAAACCGCGCGAAATGACGACGGTGTTTTCCCCGCTCTTGCGGAAATGGGCGAACGAGTCGTCGCCGTCGAGTTGGCCCCATACCTGGCCGTTTCCGAGGCTCACCACAAAATAGCCCTGCGAGTCGATCCAGTAGCGCGTGACGGCCGCAGAAATGCGGCCCTGATCTGCCGTCTGGTCATCGTCCCGCGGCGACGAAAAAATGCCTTGGACGTCAAGACCGAACCACGAACCGTTGTCTTCCCTTACGACCGGCTGATCCGGTTGCCGCATGGGCGCGGGTGCGGACGCCATTGCCTTGAGCCGCGGCACCAATTGATCGAAGCAGAGGTGCCGGGCCTCAGCGCCCGGCATGTCGGCGCATTTGCCAAGCGCCTCAAGCATGTCGTCACGGGGACCGGCGTGCGAGAACGCCGGCGTGAAAAGCAGAGCGGTGACGGCGCCAAGCACACAAGACTTCACCTTTGTCGAGCCCATTTCCAAATTCGCTTTTGCGACACGGCGGAAATGATAGTCTGATAAGCGAGCCAGTGGATACAAACATGTTCTGGAACAAAATTGCCCCAAACGAAACGCACACGGCAGATCAACTTCGCAGAAGTCTCGGCGTCGTCGAGATGCCGGATACCGCGATGCTGGAGGCATCCGCCGCGCATATCCTGAACAGCGCATTGGGCTTCCGCAAATCGTCGGAGCGCGGTGCCTGCATGCTCGGTGACGATCAGCTGATACCCATGATGTCGTATGGCCTGATTGAATATCTGATGGGCATCGACCTGACGCAGTTCGACATTCTCGAACTTGGCGGCGGTTATTCGACGGATTTCTGGAGCCGGCGGACGAAATCCGTGCTGACGCTCGAGGCCAACACGGAATGGGCGCAATCCTTGCGGGGGCTCAAACTGCCCAATGTCGAAGTCCGGCTCACCGCGCCGGCGCAAATTGCGACGGATATTGCCGCTCTCGGGCGAGGCTTTGACGCAATTATTATCGACGCGGACGCCAACCGCTACAGCTGCGCGAAAGCGGCGTTGAAGATCCTCAATTCCGACGGCTTCATCGTGCTGGACAATGCCGACTGGTATCCCAACACCACACAGCTGATGCGCGAGGCGGACCTCATACAAATAGACTTCCACGATTTCCGGCCGCTGCGATGGTATCGCTGCACCACCTCATTGTTTCTTCACCGGGGGTTTCGTCCAAAGCCGCGGCAAGGACGGCTGCCGCTGACACCGATCGGAGGGAAAGACATCTCCCAGGCCAACGATTGGGACCGGGTTACCGACTAGGCGATGGTAACGTGGAGATGACCTGCCCGTTCTCCCCGATATGCGGGTTCCGTCCCGGAGCTTCGGCATGAGCAGTCATTATTTGGGGACAAACGAAGCGACAGCAGCGGTCCTGGCGCAGGCGGCACAGAACCTCAATCTCGGAAATACGGCTGCGGTGGAGCAAATGCTCGCGCCGCTCTTGGAGATTCCGGCGGCGAAGCCGGAGGCGCTGCGTCTGTTGGGCCTGCTACGCCACCGGCAAGGCCGCCTTGCCGACGCCGACGAGCATTACCGCGCCTCGCTCGAATTGCGGCCGGCGCAGGCCGACGTGCTTTTTGCGGTCGGCAACGTCGCTCGCCAGCGCGGGCATCTCGGCGAAGCGATCGCAGCCTTTCGCGACGCCATCAAACTCAGGACGCATTATCTCGAAGCGCATTTCAATCTCGCCGTTGCGCTGCAGGAAAGCGGCGATCTGCCGGCCGCGGAGCGAAGCTATCGCACCGTGCTGTGGCTGCAACCTTCGTTCACGCCGGCGTTGCAGGGATTGGCCGGCGTGTTGATCGATCTGGGACGTCCCGACGAAGCGAAGCCGCTGCTGCGCCGCGTTCTGGCGGAGACCAAGGAGCCCGACAAGGCTGCAGCACTGGAACACGCGCTCGGGGTCGTGCATCAGATGCAAGGTCAATACGACGTCGCATTGGTGCACAACGCGCGCGCCCTCGCCTTGAAGCCAGATCTGGCAATTGCACAGGCCGCGCGTGCGGACCTGCTGCAGCATACCGGGCACACCGACGAAGCACTTAACACCTATCGGGCGGTGATCGAACGCGATCCACTGAACATGGCGGCGCATGCGGGGCTTAACACGCTTCTTTACCGCCTCGGGCGGGATGCGGAGTTCCTGCACTCATTCGACGCAAGCGCCTTGCGGACACGGAACAACGCTCCGTTACACATAGGAAAGGCGAACCTGCTGATGAAGATCGAGCGCTTCGCCGAGGCCCGGGACGAGTACGCTCGTGCGCTGGCAACCGAACCCAACAATCTGAGCGCCATCATGGGGCTCGCCGCAGCACATTCCGGCCTGAAGTCCTTGGGAGAAGCCATCGCCATATTTGAGAAGGGTGTCGCCCTTCAACCCAACGACGCAAATCTGCTCGCCGGTTTCGCGGCCACTTTGCTGCAGGCTCGCGATGCGGAACGAGCGCGGGAGGTTGCTTTGCAGGCGCTGGGATTGCGCCCATACGACCAATCCGCACTCGCCCTGCTGGGCATCGCCTATCGCGTTCTTGGCGATGATCGCGACGAACTGTTGACCGGATACGATCGTCTCGTCGGCGTCTTTGATCTAGATCCGCCGGACGGGTTTTCCAGCATGACCGACTTCAACTACGAACTAGCCGCTTATCTCGACCACTTTCAGACGGACGCGCGCGGGCATCTTGATCAGACCGTCCGCGGCGGGACACGCGCGGCGACCGGCCTGTTCGGCTCCGGCCATATGCTTGTGGACCGGCTGCGCGTTCGTATCGACAGCGTCGTGCGCCGCTACATAGAGGGATTGGCCGATGCGAAGGACCACCCCTACCACGGCCGCCGAACGCGCACGTTTGGTTATTCGGGATCATGGTCGTCACGTCTGTGCGATCGCGGCTTTCACCTCAACCATATTCATCCGGCCGGCTGGATCAGTTCGGCATACTATATCGCGGTACCCGACCAGTCTGCCGATGACCAAGCCAAACAGGGTTGGCTGAAATTCGGCGAGCCACCTTGGGATGTCGGGCTGTCGGAACCGGTGAAACGCACGATTCAACCGAGCCCGGGGCGCCTCGTCCTTTTTCCGTCCTATATGTGGCACGGAACGACTCCGTTCCGGTCCGAACAATCGCGCTCTACGATCGCCTTCGACGTCGTGCCGCGGTAGATTGCGTAGGAAGAAAAGTCAGCGCAGGTTTACCTGCTGGCGCGCCGACATGATCCGGCCGAGTACCGCCATGCGGATGGAGGCGTTTGTCGCGCCATACTGATCGTAATCGCCGATACGCTGAACGAATTCGAAGAAGAAACTATCCTGGAACGGTTCGCTGTAGACATGCAGGAACTCGCCGCTTCCTATGCGGTCGTAAAGGATGTTCGCCTCGCGCAACGAGTTGACGAAGCCTTTTTCCAGGTCAAAACGGAATTCGAGATCGTCGTAGTAGTTTCCGGGGATAGGCAGCAACTGAGCACCGGCCTGCCGCAGCGTTGCCACCGTCTCGATCAGATCAGCGCAGGCAAACGCAACATGATGCACACCCGCACCGGAATGCGTATCGACCGAATGGGCCGTTATGGTCCGCGCGCCCTGCGATGTGTTCAACGGAATACGCACGCTATGTCCCACGGATGTCATGGCGCGGCTTCTCACGATGCCAAAAGGATCCGGCAGTACCCAGGTCTCTTCCGCGTCGAAGCCAAGAACCGATCGATAAAAAAGCACCCAGGAGTCGAGCTCGCCGCTCGGCAGCGCCAGAGCGATATGGTCGACATTGCGAAGCCGGCCTTTGGCGGAATTTCGAGCGACCCGCTTTTCGATAGTGAACTCAGTCTCATAAAGCCCTGCCGCCTCCACCTCTTCGGCAACAAAGTAAATCAGACTTCCATCGAGAGCACGGATTGCAGGAATGCTCACCTCGTCCGGCCCCACACGGCCTACATATCGCGAGCAGCCATAAGCAAGCGCGCGACCGACCGCGCGTTCAGCGTCGTCTGTGCGAAGACCGAGAGCGCAAAGGGACACGCCGTGCGCGAAATAATAAGATTGCGCGAATGAATCCGGCTCGGCATTGAGAACAAGATTGACCTCTCCGTTGCGATATAAGCCAACGTTCTTCGAGCGATGCATTCCTATTTTGTGGAAGCCGAAGCTCATAAGCCATTTGTCAAGATCGGCAACGGCGGCGTTGTTTCCAGCGAACTCCAGAAAGGAGACACCTTTCACCTTCGGCGCGGCCGGCGGACTGAATAGCGCAACTTTGACATCGTCCGTCGTTTCGCTGCCCACCTCCGCAGACGCCCGGCGCACATTCTCTTCAACAAACAATAGCGAACGATACGCATCGTGTGCTGCCATTCGCGTCGATGCGCCCCTCAACTCGTCGCTAAATACTTCAAGGGACAGGGCACCGACATATCCGCTGCGAAGAACCTGGCCGACAAACGCCGTGAGGTTCAGGTCACCCTGGCCTGGAAGCCGCTGGAAGTGGCGCCCCCAATTTTCGAGGTCAATCGTCATTTTCGGCGCGTCCGCAATTTGGACGGTTGCGATCCGGTCGCCCGCAATCTCCTCCATTGTCGCTGCGTTATCTCCCACCGCCAATGTGTGGAAGCTGTTGAGAGCAATACGAAAATGGGGATGGTTGACGAGCTGTACCAAGCGCCACACATCACGCACACGCCGGATATGCGTGCTCCAAGCAAGGCCAAGATACCCAAGTGTCAGACCGCGGCGGGATGCCCGCTCGGCGAGCGTCGCCAACTGGTCGACCATGCGCTGCTCGTCCGGCATCGCCTGGCATGAGACATTTGCGTGCACCAAGACGACGGATGCGCCGAGTTCCTGGACGACATCGAACTTGTGCTCGGCCCTTTCGACATTTCTCTTGAACGTGTCGTCGGCGACGCCCTCAAAATTCCGGAAAGGCTGGTAGACGTCGACGGACAGTCCCAGACTCTCGGCCAGCGCCTTGACCTCGCGCGGACGACCGTCGAAAGCCAGCAAATCGCTTTCGAAAATCTCAACCGCATCGAACCCCGCGGCAGCGACGGCGGCCAGCTTTTCCTCCAGCGAGCCGCTTAGACATCCCGTCGCGATCGACCGACGCATGTTTCTTGCCTTCTCCAATATTCCAGGCAATTCATATGACATACGGACCAGATTGTACATTGACGGCCGGAAGCAGCGTTACGGCAAGCGCACTGACGGCGTCCTGCCCGAGCACCGGAGGTAAGCGCCGACGCGCCGTCCAGTGCCCCTACGGCAGCGCTGCCGGGATCGATTCGGAGATCGTTGCCCAACCGCAGCGTCTCGCACGAGCCGTGCGATGCCGGATGAGCCGCGGCGGCCAAGGCGGCACGCTGCATCTTCGCCGCACTTCACGCGTGACGCTTTACTTTGGATGGTGTGCATTTTAATTTGTACACAACATACACCGCTGGAAATAGCATGGGAGAGAACCTGCGAACCAGCGTGTGGGATGAGGGGCGCGTCGGATATCGTACGAACCGAGTCTACTTTGTCTTGTTCAAAGGCGACCTCAACTACTCGTCATTGCGTCGTTCAGAAGCCAAAGCCCTTTGCAACATTGACTACCGAGCACCCATGAAAAAGCCATCCTCCGCAAGGCGCACCAAGCGCCGCAACAATCCGGACGCGACAAAACAGGACATCCTCAATACCGCGACCGAGGAGTTTGCCAATTACGGCCTGAGTGGCGCCCGCGTCGATCGGATCGCCAAGAAGATGCGCACGTCGAAGCGCATGATCTATTACTACTTCGGCAGCAAAGAGGCGCTCTATCGCACGGTGCTCGAACAGGCCTATGCGGGAATCCGTACCAGTGAAGCGGAGACCCGCCTCGACAGCGCATCGCCGACAGAAGCATTGCGTCAGCTAATTGAGGTCACATTCGACTACGAAGAAGCGCATCCAGATTTCATCAACCTGGTCAGCATAGAAAACCTGCATCATGCGCGCTATCTGGCCAAAGCCGCTTCGATCCGCTCGCTGAACATCGTCATCATAAAAAGACTAGAAGACATATTGGCGCGCGGCCGCGCGGAGGGTGTGTTCCGGAGCGACATCGATGCGCTCGACGTCCATATGATGATCAGCGCGCTCTGTTTTTTCAGGGTTGCGAACCGGCATACTTTCAATGTGCTGTTCAGCCGAGACTTGAGCAGCCCACGCGTACGAACGCATCATAAGCGAATGATTTCAGAAGCCGTATTGCGGTTGTTGGCGCCGTAAGCGCAGGCACCCGTTGAAGTTCATGCCGCGAAAGCCCGCAGCATGCGGTCGGCATCCGGCGCGCGCCCGGTGAACAGCCTAAGCGCTTCGGCCGCCTGAAACACCGCCATCCCTCCCCCATCCAGCGTTTTGCAGCCCAAGGCACGTGCCTCGCGCAGCAATTCGGTTTCCAGCGGGAAATAGACAATGTCCGCGACCCATTGCGTCTGACGCAAAGCGGCGACGGGAACCGGCGTGCCGGGATATTTCGTCATGCCGACGGGCGTCGTGTTCACAATACCATCCGCCGCAGCCATCGCCTCCGCCAAATCGGCCGTAGCGGTTATTCTATTTCGCCCGAAGTGAACGGCGTATTTCTGCGCGAGCAACTCAGCGCGGCTCTTGTCGATGTCGTAGAGCACCACTTGCCCGGCGCCCATTTTCAGCAACGCGTAGCTGGTTGCAGCGCCCGCCCCTCCGGCGCCGACCTGCAGCACGTTGTTCATGGCAACGCCGTGCAAGCTGCGGTCAAAGCTTGTGGCAAAGCCCGACCAATCCGTGTTGTGGCCATAACGTTTTCCGCCCTTGAACACGACCGTATTGACGGCGCCGATCACAGCCACGTCAGCTGCCAAGACGTCTAGAAAATCGATGACGATCTGTTTGCAGGGATGCGTGATATTCACGCCCAAATAGCCGTCGCGTTCAACATCGTCCAGAATCCGCCGCAACGACTGCAATCCGCCTGCGATCTGATCGAGGTCGAACAATTCATAGTTCAACTGCAGCCCGAGCGCTTTCGCCTCATTCATGTGCATCGACGGGCTGCGTGATGCCAGGATTCCGGCACCGATGAGCCCCGCGCGGCGCATTTCCGTATCGACAAAGTCCATCGCCATTTCCACTTTAATACCACCGTTTTGGGCTCTTGGGATCAGATAACTGGATCGGCCAAGTATTGACACTAACTTGTTAGTACGTTTTTGTGAGCATTGCTAAATGCCACAGCAAAAAAAATCAAAAACGGGCACGGCGCAGGAACGGGACGGACCTTAGGAGAACAAAATCCTAGGAAATTCATACGGGTAGGCTGCGTGAGGAACCTTGCTGTTCAATTGCGCGCGTTCGGAAGGCCGCTATGGAGACGGAGTTGAGGAAAATCATCACGTTATGCGCTGTCTTCGCAGCGGTTTCCCTTGCAGCGGCGACAGCCGAGCCATCCTCGGCCGATTGGCCGACTTACGGCCACGATCCAGGGGGAATGCGCTATTCCCCGCTCCTGCAGATCACGCCGGAAAATGTTTCGAGTCTCAAGCCAGCCTGGGTTTACCACATGAAGCCGGCGAACGCGGTCGTCGACGGCAACGGTCCCGGTGGGCTTTCCTTCCCGGGTGCGAAACGGCCGGACGGCGGCTCGGCCGACGCTGCGCAACGCCGCGCCGAGGGCGTCGGTCCGTCGCGTTGGGGCGGCAGCAATCGCTTTGCTCCCTCGGAAGCGACACCGCTGGTGGTCGGCGGAATGATGTATCTCACCACGCCATATCACCGCGTCGTCGCGCTGTCGCCCGAAACAGGTACGCAAATTTGGAGCTATGACGTTGCCGGCCCCGGACAGCCGTCGATTCGCGGCGTCGAATATTGGCCCGGCGACGAACAATCGCCGCCCGAAGTTCTTTTCGGGACGCGCGACGGAAGACTGATCGCCCTTAATGCAAAAGACGGCACGCCTGTTGCGACATTTGGCACCGCCGGCGTGCTCGATCTGAAGACCCCTGACGTCATGAACGATCATCCCAACGCCAGTTACGGGATGACGTCCCCGCCTCTTGTCTATCGCGACCTCGTGATCACCGGCGTCGCCAACCAGGAATATCCGGCGCTCGGATCGTACGGAGACGTGCGCGCGTGGAACGTAAAGACCGGCAAGCTTGTCTGGACGTTTCATTCCGTCGCGCGGCCCGGCGAATTCGGCCATGACACATGGGCCGGCGACAGCTGGAAGGATCGTTCCGGCGTGAACGTCTGGGGCTTCATGACCGTCGATGTCAAACGCGGCATCGTCTATATGCCGTTCGGTGCGCCGAGCTGGGACCGCTATGGCGGCGACCGGCTTGGCAAGAACCTCTTCAGCGACTCGATTGTCGCGGCCGACGCAAAAACCGGGAAGATGCTCTGGTACTATCAGGTCGTGCATCACGACATCTGGGACTTCGACACCGAAGCACCGCCAGTTCTGATGGATGTGCACCACGGCAAGAAGACCATTCCGGCCGTAGCGATTGTTTCCAAAAGCGCCCTGCTCTTCATCTTGAACCGCGTCACCGGCAAGCCGATCTATCCCGTGGTCGAACGTCCGGTGCCGCCCAGCGATGTGCCTGGCGAAAAGGCCTGGCCCACACAGCCCTTCCCAACCGTCACGCCACCCCTGGCCCGCGAGAGCATGACAGATGCGGATATCGCAACCGTCACGCCCGAGCTTGAGGCATATTGCAGAAAGCTTGTCGCCGACAATCACATCGTGTTCGGGGGGCCATACCTACCGACGCATCTCAACACGTCGACCGTGAATTGGCCTGGCACGCAAGGCGGCGCGAACTGGAGCGGTGGCTCGTTTGACCCTGCGCTTGGCTACCTGTTCGTGAATACCAGCGATCTGGGGCAGATCCAGTCGCTGGTGCCGACGCCCGGCGGCGTCCTGCCATACGGGCACGGCCAACCTTTCGGCCGGTTCAAGGATCCGCAAACAAACATGATGTGCCAGCAACCGCCATGGGGCCGGCTGAGTGCGGTAGACGTCAACACGGGAAAACTAGTCTGGCAGGTCCCGCTAGGCGTCACGGATTCCCTGCCACCCGAAAAACAAGACACCGGCCGGCCGAATCTTGGCGGCTCGATCGCGACGGCCAGTGGCCTGGTGTTCATCGGAGCAAGCGATGACGGGCGATTCCGGGCATTCGACGCACGCACCGGCAAGGATCTCTGGACGGTGAAGCTTGAGGCTTCGGCGCATGCCACGCCAATTACCTATGAAGGAAGCGACGGCAAACAATATGTCGTCATTACCTCGACGGGCGGCGGATTCCTGGAGAGCCCACTCACAGGCGATACCGTCACTGCTTTCACTCTTCCCTGAGGATCCCGGCTACCGGAAACAGGAACACGCCGATGCCCCATTTCAGCACTCGTACCGTTGCCCTTCTGCTGGCCTTTTCGGGTCTGCCGGTCCTGCCAGCGGTCGCCCAATCAAGTGTCGCGACGCTCCCTGCAAGCGCCGGCACGACCGCGCAATCGGAAACCGCACCGGGTCCGCGAAAAATGTTTCACATTCCGGATCCCTATCCCGGTTGGAAAAAGGTGCTGTTCATAGGCGACATCCACGACGGCGCTCAAGTGGCGCACGACTATTCGGTGTCGCACGCCATGGCAACGATCGAGGAGCTGGGTCGCAAGAACCACGCCTTCGTCACGATCCTGCGGACCGACGAGGAATTGCTCACAAAGGAAAAAGTGTGGGGAACGGGGAAATACGCCGCCGACGGCTCGATGCCGTTTCCCGGCCGCAATCTAAACGATTTCGATGCGGTGATCTTCTATACAAACGGCGAACTGCGGCTGACCGACGAACAGAAGAAAGCCTTACTGTCTTTCGTTCATGACGACGGGAAAGGTTTCGTCGGCATCCATACCGCTACGGCAACCTCCCGCGACTGGCCAGCCTATGGCGAAATGATCGGAGGCTATTTCGACAACCACCCTTGGAACGTATTCAATGCGCCTGTGGTTGTAGAAGAGCCAGGATTTCCGGCCATGAAGGCATTCCCGAAACATTTTCGGATAACGGACGAAATGTACGAATACATGGCGCCATACTCACGGGCGAACGTCGATGTTCTGGCGCGCCTCGACCAAAGCAAACTCGACCTGACCAACAAGAACGTCCATCGCACCGATGGCGACTTTCCCGTCGCATGGGCGAAGACCTACGGAAAAGGCCGCGTGTTCTATTCTGACCTCGGTCACTCGCCTGCGACCTGGGACGATCCTCGCGTGCAGCAGATGTATCTGCAGGCCATCAGGTGGGCGGACGGTTCCATCGACGCGCCGGTGACGCCGCATCCCATGCCGGCGCATTGACCGACTAACGAGCTAAGAGGGCCTTTCAATGGATAGCATGGTCAGAAACGGCCTCTTGACACGCAAGACGCACACCAGGGCGCGCTTCTTCATTCTGGCGCTTGTCACGGTGGGAACGGCGATCAACTACCTGGATCGCACCGTTCTGGGAATCGCCGCACCATTGATGTCGAAGGAACTCGGCCTGAACGACGCCGTCATGGGCATCGTGTTCTCCGCCTTCTCCTGGACATACGCCGCGGCGCAAATTCCGGGCGGCATTTTCCTGGACCGGTTCGGGACGCGGCTGACATATTTTTTATCCGCCACTTTCTGGTCCATCTTTACGCTGCTGCAGGGATTTGTGACCGGATTGTCGTCGTTGCTTGTATTCCGGCTTGGCCTGGGCGTTTTCGAAGCACCTTGTTTCCCCGCCAACAGCCGCATTCTCAGCATTTGGTTCCCACAGCAGGAACGTGCACGAGCCACGGGCGTATATTCCGTAGGACAATATTTCGGCCTGGCATTTCTCAGCCCGCTCTTCTTCTGGCTGACGGCCACATTCGGCTGGCGCGTCTTATTCTTCGGTGTCGGCGCCATCGGCATCATCTTCGGAATGGTCTGGTTCCATTATTATCGCGATCCCCATCAGAGCAAATCTGCCGGCGAAGCCGAGCTTTCGCATATCGAGGCCGGTGGCGGCTTGGGATATCGTGGCGAAAACACGCGCTTTTCGTGGCGCAACGTGGCTTTGTTGTTGAGCCATCGGCAAATCGTGGGCGCCTCGATCGGCCAATTCGCAGGCAACTCGACGCTGGTCTTCTTCCTGACTTGGTTCCCGACATATCTCGCCACCGCTCGTCACATGACGCTGACTTCGGCGGGCTTCATGGCGTTCCTGCCCTATATTTTCGCGTCTTTGGGCGTGCTGGCGGGCGGCGATCTCTCCGACAAGCTGTTGAAGTTGACAAAATCGGCGAACATAGCACGCAAGGTGCCCATCGTTGGCGGCCTGCTTCTGGCGTCCACGATCGTGGCTGCCAATTTTGTTCAGGATAACGCAAGCGTTATCGCCATCATGTCGGTCGCCTTCTTCGGGCAAGGCATGGTGAACCTGGGCTGGACAGTTATCGCCGACGTCGCGCCCAAGAAATTGATGGGGCTGACCGGGGGCGTATTCAATTTTTGCACGAATCTCGCCGGCATTCTTACGCCGCTCGTTATCGGCTTTGTACTGAGTGCGACGGGGTCCTTCGTGTACGCGCTGGCGTTCATCGGCTGCGTCGCGCTCGTCGGCGTCTTTTCATATGTCTTCATTCTCGGCGACATCCATCGCCTCGAGATCGAACCCGTCTAACCAAACAGATAGAGACAATCCAGGAGCAGGCCATGGCACCACGTGCGGTTACTGAAGAAGAGAAGCAGACGGTCAAGGAACTTGTGGCGCGTGGACGCACGGCCATGAAGCAAATCGCGGGCTACGATCAGGCAAAAATCGATCGGCTTATCCAGGCTCTCGGCTGGGCGACCGCCAATGAAAAGACGTTTACGCGCTTGTCTTATGCCGGCGTCGACGAAAGCGGTCTTGGCGATCGCGCCGGCCGTCCGAATAAGCGCTTCAAGTTGCACGGCATCCTGCGCGATGCGCTGCGGGCCAAGTCCATGGGCATCATCGAGGAAGACAAGGCCAAAGGCATCGTGAAATACGCCAAACCGGTGGGGGTAATCGCTTCGCTGGTACCGGTGACGAACGCCGCGCTGACCGAGGCTGGAAACGGCATTTACTCGCTGAAGTGCAAAAATGCGATCATCTTCTCGCCCCATCCCGCCAGCCGGAAAACGACTATCGAGATGGTCAACATCATGCGCGCGACCATGAAGAAGCTGGGCGTACCGGAAGATGTCTTCCAGGTGATCGAGAAGCCGAGCATCCCGATTGCGCAAGAATTGATGGCGGCGTGCGATCTGACAATTGCCACGGGTGGCCAAGCCATGGTGCGGGCTGCCTACAGTTCCGGAAAGCCGGCTTACGGCGTCGGTGCCGGAAACGCGACGATGGTGATAGACGAGACCGCCGACATCGAGCACGCCGCGCGCAACACGCGAATGAGCAAAACGTCCGACAACGGCTCAGGTTGTTCGGCCGACGGCAATCTGCTGGTCGATGCGCGCATATACGACAAATTCCTGGAGCAGCTGCAAAAAGAAGGGGGCTACCTAGTTTCCGATAACGAGAAAAAGCTGCTGGAGAAGGTGATGTGGGATGCCGAGGGGCACCGCACGACCAATACCGTTGCGCGGCCGGCCGCTCAGATCGCGGAGATTGCCGGGTTCAGGATCGGCGCCGACAAGACTTTCCTCATCGTAAAGGAAAGCAAGATCGGCAAAGAGCATCTCTTCTCGTCCGAAAAACTGTCTCCGGTGCTGTCGATTTTCAAATATGAGGGCGGTTTCGACACCGTGCTCGGCATGGTCGAACAGATTTACGAGGTGGGCGGCAAAGGACATTCCTGCGGCATCTACTCTTTCGACGACGACCACATCCATCGCCTGGCGCTGGTCGCACCCGTCAGCCGCATGATGGTGCGCCAACCGCAGTCCAAGGCAAACGCCGGCGCATTCGACAATGGTATGCCGATGACCTCCAGCATGGGATGCGGCATCTGGGGCGGCAACATCACCAACGAGAATATCGGCGTGAAACATTATATGCAGACCACTTGGGTCAGCCGCCCGATCCCGGAGGACCGCCCGTCTGAACAGGAGCTGTTCGGAGAATTCTACAATACGGAGACGCCTTGATCCCACGATCAAAGCCGAAACCCCGGCCGCTCACTCCTTCGTGGATGGGGCGGCCGGCGTAGCTTTGGCATCAGGCGGGAATGCATTGGTCAGGTAATTCTCGATTTGGTCCAGCTGGTCGTCCGTCGCCACAGCGCCGCGGCCAAGCATCGTTGCGATGACATTGTGCCATCCATCGGCTGTATGGCGCTGGGTCGCCACGATGTCCGGGCTATGGCATTGACTGCACACCTGCATCAAGGTGTCCCTGCCCTCGCCAGGCGGCAGAACCGCGGACGGGTGTGCGCTGCTTTGTGGGGCTGGAAGAGACGGCGTCTGGGCCGCGGCGCCAACGGCGGATAACGACAAGACGGCAGTAGCCACGAACGCCAACGGATACAGAGCACGAGGCATCACTTCTCCCTTAGCCAAAGAGACACGCTCATTTTCGATTCCAACCTAAGTGCCTAATGCACAGGTGCGACTTCGAGATATTTCCTGGCTGCCACGATAGCGCGCCGTGCGCGCTCCTCCGGACCGACCGTCTTTGCAAGCTCGGTTGTCGGGATTTCCAGCGAGTAAGGGATACCAGTCGGCAGCGCATTCAGGATGCTGCGGACGTCGATCCCTCCTTCGCCGAGAAAGCGTCGATCGTGTCTGGCCGTGTAAATCAGCCCCTCGGTCGTATCCGGCACTTCCTTGGGCGCGTCGCATACCTGAGCGAAGCGAAACCACTCGCGCGGGAGTTCCCTCAACACCGTCGTGTCACAGCGAGAGCGGGAAAAATGGAGCGTGTCGACGAGGATCGCGCCATTCGATCTGTTGGCCGCTCTGACAATGGCCGCGGCCGCGGACAGATCGTTGGTCTCCCTCCAGGTCACAAACTCCGCGTTGACGTACAAGCCAAAAGGCTTGGCCATATCGCAGAGTTCCGCGAAGTGATCGATGAGCCGGCTACGGTCCGGGTCCCACGGGGCGGCAATAAGATGTCGCGCGCCGAGTTCGGCGCTAACCTCCAGGACCGGAAGAAACGCCTTCAGGTCAACCTCCGGCAACAATCTGAACAATTCGATGTCCAGAACGCCGACGCCGGTGGCGGCCAGCCGCGCCTTTGTCTCCTTCAGCAACGCTCGGTCGCTGGCCAGCGGATAGGCGGGCTCCTCGGCGGTCACGGCGATCGGCCGTAACCCCACATAGCGATACCCCGTGCGGGCCGCGACATCGACGACTTCCGGCGGCGACAGGGACAAGACCGTCAGGTGCGCGAGCGAAAACTCCAGCTTCATATTCGAAGCTCCCAATTGCCGATCGGTTGCGCCCCGATATTAGTCCCATTTGATATGTTTGTACCAGTTAGTATATTTATTGAACTGACAGGTACAAATTTGTGATTTAATGTCCCTCGTCGCGGAATGTCGCAGATTACGTAGGGATATCGCCGCCGCGGGATGCCTGACTGCAGTCAAAGCTCAGGACGCCGGATTAGGTGACGTAAAAATGCGGCCGCGCCCAACGGCGCGGGCACTCGAATGAAGGGGAGAAGCATGACGAAGCCGACACCGGAAGAACTCGTGGATAAGGCCACCGCCTGGTGGACCACAAAGATCATCGACGTCCAGCCTGGTGCGATCGGCTTGCGCGGCTACGCCGTGCAGGACCTCCTCGGCAAGGTAACGTTTCCGGAGATGATCTGGCTCATGCTGCGCGGCGACCTGCCCTCGCCCGGCCAGGCCAAGCTCCTGGAAGCGGCGATGGTCGCTTCGGTCGACCATGGTCCGCATGCACCCTCGATTGCCATCGCCCGTATGGCGGTGACGTGCGGCACCGACATCAATGGTGCCATGGCATCCGCCGTCAACGTGCTCGCCGACATTCACGGCGGCCCGGCACAGCAGTGCATGATGCTCTTCGAGATGATCGCCAGCGAGTTGGACCGCATGGAAAATCTGCCGGCCGTCGTCGACGACGCCTTGGACCGGTATATCGCGGGACATGGCAAAATCATCCCGGGCTTCGGACACCGGTTCCACCCCATCGATCCGCGCGCCGAGCCGCTGCTCGGACTTGTAGATGGGGCCGCCGCCGATGGCATCGTTTCCGGTCGCTTTGCGGCGATCGCCCGCGGTGTCGTTGCCGGAATTCATCGACGGACGGGGAAAAATATCCCGATGAACATCGACGGCGCGACGGCCGCGATATTCTGCGAGCTCGGTTTCGCGCCTCAACTCGGCCGCGGACTGTTCATCCTCTCCCGCTCCGTCGGCATCCTTGCCCATGCCTGGGAACAGATGCTGCAGGGCGGACGTATCAAGGGCCCGATGCCGAAGGAAATTCCATACACCTATGCCGGGCCCGCGCCGCGGAAATTGGAGCGCGGCGAAAAATAGCCCGCCTACAGAGCGACATCTTCTAAGCAAACACACGAAATAGGGAAGCGAACATGCAGGACCTAGTCTCCCGTCAGCTGGTCAAATATCTGGAAGGACGAGGCGTCAGACACATCTTCGGACTGTGCGGCCACACGAATATCGCGCTCCTGACGGAGTTGGGGAAAAGCTCCATCAGCTTCGTAAACTCCCGCCACGAGCAGATCGCCGCGCATGCTGCGGACGGCTATGCCCGCCTTACGAAGAGAGCCAGCGTCGTCCTGAGCCATCTCGGGCCGGGCCTCACCAACGCGGCCACGGGTGTTGCGACGGCCGCACTTGACTCAGTGCCCATGGTCGTCATTGCCGGCGATATTCCCAGTCATTTCTACGGCAAGCATCCGCATCAGGAAGTAAATATGCATGCCGATGCGTCCCAATATGAAATCTACCGTCCTTTCGTGAAGCGCGCCTGGCGCGTGGATCGACCCGACCTCTTCCCCGAGATCATCGACAAAGCCTTCCACTTGGCGGAAAGCGGACGGCCTGGTCCCGTGCTTGTGTCGGTTCCAATGGATATTTTCTCCGCAAAGATCGACACCGCCTTGTTCGACCGCCTGAAGGGCAATGCCAAGACGTTCGAACGGCCGTCAATCGACGACCAGGTGGCGGAGAAGATCATCACAGCGCTCGTGAACGCGAAAAAGCCGCTGCTATATGTCGGCGGCGGGATTCTGCTTGCGGATGCCGCACAGGAGCTGGCCGATTTTGTCGACCATCTGAATATCCCCGTCGCTCACTCACTCATGGGCAAGGGTGCCCTGCCCGACGACCACCCCCTCACTCTCGGCATGACGGGCTTCTGGGGCACGCAATATATCAATGACAGCTGCCGCACGGCCGACTGCATACTCGCCCTGGGCACGCGGTTTTGCGAAGCGGATTGCAGTTCCTGGGAGTCGGAATACACTTTCGCCATACCGCCCACGAAGCTCATCCACATTGATATCGATCCAAGTGAAATCGGGCGTAACTACCCCGTGGAAATCGGCGTCATCGCAGATCTCAAGCAGGCGTTGACGGTGCTGAACCGGGTGGCGCGGCGGCTGCATCCGAAGGGACGTAAGAATGAGACGCTGGTCCGCGAAATCGCGGCGTATCGGGAGGAGTTCAAGAGGAGCAACGCGGCGGCGGAGGTCAGCAATCAATTTCCCATGCGCCCGGAGCGCATCCTTGCCGACGTTCGGGCCGTGCTTCCGCGCGACGCCATCATCACCACCGATGTCGGCTGGAACAAGAACGGTGTCGGACAGCAGTTTCCCATCTATGAACCGGGCTCCGTCCTGACCCCCGGCGGTTACGCGACGATGGGTTTCGGCGCTCCAGCCGCCATCGGAGCGAAAATCGCCTGCCCTGACCGCGTGGTCGTATCATTGGTCGGTGACGGCGGCTTTGGACAAAACCCCGCACTGCTGGCGACCGCCTTCGAGGAAGACACCGCGGTGGTGTGGATCATCATGAACAACTTCGCCTTCGGAACCATCGCCGGACTGCAGAAGGCGCATTTCGGAACGACTACGGGCACTGTCTTCGAGAAGAATGGAAAGCCTTACTCGCCCGATTACGCCGCCATAGCCCGCGCCTACGGCTTGGAAGGCACACGCATCGAGTCAGCCGATCAATTCAAACCGGCGTTAGAGAAGGCGCTCCGCTCGGGCCGGCCCTATGTTCTGGACGTCATCATGGAAAATGCTCCAGTGCCGACGACCGGTCATTGGAACATCATGGACATCTATTCGCCGGACAAGAAGATTACGCACGTTACGACGTAAGTTGATGTAAGGGACGGGCGGAGGCGTGCCTCCGCCCTTGTTGCTCCTACCAAGACCAACACATATCGGAGAGGCCCACTATCTCTTCGGAAAATCATAAGCCGCCAAGGGTACGCTACCGTACCAAATGCCTTGGAAGCCGGCGCGCGAGTCGCCCCACACCATATGCGCTGTGTCGTTGTCGAGAACCAGATCCTGAATGTCGTCGCCGAACAGGCCGTCGTTCCGGTACGGATTGGCGACCGGCGACACATCGTGGCTCACCCGCAGCGAGGCGCTGAAGCTGTAACCGCCATCCTTGGAGATCGAGGACCAAATGTCATAACTGCGGTCGGCATAAATCGCCCGCCACATCAACCCGAGCACGCCGGCGCGTGAATATGTGATCCACGGCTTCGTAAAACTGATTGCACGGGGCGCTTGTCCGGCAGAGACGAAGTGCGACCAGGTCTTGCCGTAGTCGTCGCTCACGGCGATCTCGTAGCCAGGTGCCGGCTTTGCCGTGTAACGCAGCAGCGCAAACCTGCTCGCCTTTGCCGGATCTGCGGCAAGCCCGGCAATGCCGCCCATACCAAACACCGGCATCGGCTTGCCAACTGACGGTTTCGCCACCGGGACGTTCTTCAGCACGTGACGCTCAAAGGTCTTGCCGTGATCACGGCTCAAGCCAAACACGATGCACGGACAAGCGGCCTTCTCAGAGGCGGGTGCGCTCGACGCGGCGTAGACGACGCCGACAGCGCCATGTGCTGCCGCCACCCCCATACCGCGGCTGAGCTCGGGATAGTCCTTCGAGTCCCAAGCGTAGATCGTACCGAAACTCCGGCCACCGTCCGTTGATGCCGTGATGAAGGAATCCCAGCGATAGGTTTCCGGCTTCGTGCTGACGATGGCCTGCCCGCCTTCGGCGACACCGTAGACGACGCCGGTAGAGTCATCGACGGGAACGAAGGGCCGGTCCCACGGTGAGTTGCCGCCAATTCGGGGCTTCAGACCCGGCGCGAAGCGTGCGGCACCATAGGAACTGATGATATCCGCGGGCTTGCTCCAGGTGTCGCCATGATCTCGCGACACCAAAACCGACGACTTGCCGAAAAACTGACCGCTGGTCTCGCGCGGTTCGCAACCCGCAAGGAACGTTCCATCCGGCAGAACGCCGGCAAAAGGATCCGGACAGCGGGTAAAGCTTCCCGAAAGAATCGGCAACTCGCTAACCTGCCAGCTGTCGCCGCCATTATGCGTGACTGCCAACCAAGTGATCGTCGATCTCGGCACGGCGTGATAGGCGTCGGTCAAACCGTCGAAATGCTGGGCAGGATTCGTGTTGAAAATCGCCCGGTAACCCGCCGTCTCCAGCGCTGGCGCGTCCTTGGTTCCCAGGTGCTGAACACTCCCCATCGCCACGGCAATCATATTCTTCGGATTTGTCGGATCGACCGCGATCATGGGTTCGCCGGCGCCACGTGTCGCGGTGCCCAAAAGAAGATATTCATCCGACTTGAAAATTCCAGGTAGTGCGGCGTTCTGCGCCTTGTCCACTCCCTGCGCCACCGCGGGAGCCCATAGCGAGCCAAGCATAGCGGCCGTCGACCCGGCAACCAGCGCCAGCGCTGCAATCCTTTTCATCGTTTCCGCCCTCGTTATCTGTCCGACTTGTTCTGCGAACATGTTAGACGGACAGGTTAGTACATAATTCAAGACAGGACCACCGGCATTAAGGCGGCGCTTCCGCATCTGGCAACCGTCGATAAGCCAAACGATCTGCCTGATAGGACCCGAGCCAGATATCCTGGCCAACGATCACCGCGGTCGTCACGCCGTTATATGCGGGATTGGGTTCACCATAAGCCAAGATCGCAAACTTCAACGTCCGGGGATCAAGCTGCGCCGCGATGTAGCCGCGGTGGCAGCGCATGCTGTCGGCCACCCCGTTGATGACCTTGCGAGTGCCACCGCAGGCTGGTTCGTCGTACATCATGCCCGCGGTAAGTAACCGGTCACCATCCCAATGGATGTTGTCGGGCATGAACCCCGGCGCAACCACGCTGCGCAACGGCTTTGCCGTATGACCGCGCGCGTAAACGAAAATAGAATGCAATCCGTATGCAACGACATAAAATTCCCTGCCGTCGCGGGATGTCTCCAGCCCATTGTTACCCGGAAGTTCCGTTCCGGGCAGCAAGCGGAAGCCACTGTCTCCAGGCCTCCATTCATAGACACCACCGGTGTTTTTGCCGTTGACGAAATCGGCATAGGAAAATCCGGGGCGGGCCAGAACCGTGGCGAGAATCGTACCGTCGGAAAAGCTCGCTACGCTGTTGGCCGCCAAGCCCCCCGGCATCATCACACAGCCTTTCCAAGCGAGTGATGGTACCGGGCCATGCGCATCGACGTCGAAGACATCGATGCTTTCACGACCGCCATGGTCGACGACGTAAAGCGTGTAGCGCTCCGACCCCTCCGCACGCAGGGAAAGGCCATGGGCGTTAAAGAGCGCGACATCGGGAGCGCTGCGGCAATCCGGAAACGTCTTGCTATCAGGTCGAATTTGAGCGGCTGTACCGCTATACCAGAAGCGCATCGTCTTGGCTTCGGTATCAACAAGCTTGAGGCCTGCGCCATTGGAAAAACCGCTGGCGATCAGCCAGCGCGTACCCGGGATACGCGCAAGGTCCTCGGGATGCTCTATGCCACAAACGAAGCGCAAATCGCCGACGGCATTGCAGGCTTCCTGCGGCGTGCCAGCAGCCTCTTTGGCCGCCAATGCGTAAACGGAGGAAATCAGAAGGACCGCTGCGGCGATAAGGATCGATGTCGGCCCCGCGCTCATCCTCATAAACAAACCCTGTACCCTGGCCGCGGCTTAAACGCAGCCGTAAACAAGACTTCCGTAAGAAGGCGCTGAGGGAGTCATTCGACCCCCTCAGCGAAGAGTTTTCTACGCGCTTAGAATTTCACGCCAAGGCCAAGATAGAAGGACCGACCGACAACGTCATACGTGGCAGGGTCCGTGCTGGTCTGCGAGCTTGCTACCAGCGGGATGCCCTTGTTGAACAAGTTTGTGATACCGGCGCGGACTTCCCAGTCCTCGGCCACGTCGTAGGTGCCGATCAAGTCGAACAGATTATATGCCGGAACGCCAACGGCCGCGTGGGCCGGATTCGTAACGGCGGAGACGTCCTTCATCGCATCCAGATAGTGCCAACGAAGGCTGATGGATCCGGCATCGAAATCGTAACCGATGGTCGCAAGCGACTTCCAGATGGGATGTGGTGCGCCAATCGTATTGGTGCCGATATAGTTTTGGTATGGCGTGTTGGGCAACGTTTCAACGGAATAAGCCCGTGTATACCCGATGCCCGCATCAACAAAGATGCGTCCGTCTTTGTCGTCGAGGCCAAACGCACCAAGTCCAGCACTCCAATTGATCTGGAAATCGATACCGTCCGTCTTCAGACCACCCAGGTTTTCATAGGGTGTCCTGATCTGCACCAATTGCCCGGTAGCCGGATCACGGCTGATGAGCGAACAGAAATAATTAGCCGCCGAGTAACTTGGGTTAGAACCATCAAGATTGTAGCACTTGCTGAGCGCCGTCGCGCCAGGAACTACCGATATCACGTTCTTGATGGCGATGTTGTAATAGTCGAGTGACAGCGACAAGTCGCTCAGCAGCGGCGATGAGAAGTCCGGATTGTAAGCAAAGCCAAGATTGTAGGTGTTTGCCTTTTCCGGCGTAAGGTTGGGATTGCCAGACGTTAGCGACGC
This sequence comes from Alphaproteobacteria bacterium, assembly GCA_028865545.1. Lineage (GTDB taxonomy): Bacteria > Pseudomonadota > Alphaproteobacteria > Micropepsales > Micropepsaceae > Rhizomicrobium. The sequence continues at coordinate 27,629 of JAGWJY010000017.1, forward strand.
CGCAGCCGTTGTGGGGAAGACATAGCTGCCGATAATGCCCGCAGGCACACCCGTCGCGACACACAGAGCCTGAAGCTGCGTGCTGCGCGTCAATCGGGAGTCGCATGGCTCGCCGCCGCCGGGTGGCGTACCGAAAGCCGTCTGACCACCAGCCGCCGCAGAATACAATTCACCAATATTCGGCGCCCTGATCGCCCGCTGATAGCTCCCGCGCAACAATAGACTCTGGAACGGCCACCATTTGACGTCGCCCTCATAGGTCGAGGTTCCGCCTGACGTCGTGTAGTCCGAATACCGATAAGCGGCACCGACATTGAGTTTATCTGCAAATGCCACGTTGGCTAGTAGCGGAACGTCCAACTGTCCGGCAATTTCCGTCACGCCGATCGCGCCTCGCGCCGGCTGTGAGGCGACAACAGCCTCAATATTGCCAGCTGCAAGCTGGGAGTCCGGGTTGTAATTGTAGGTGTCGCGGCGATAATCCGTGACCAAGGCGAGTTCGACGTCGCCTGCCGGCAAACTAAATAAGGAACCTTGAGCTTTTCCCTGAACAACGGTCTGGGAAATATGCTCGGTGCTGTGGGCGGTTGTTGTGATGTAATTCTGACAGGCCTGCGAAAGGTTCGCGCTGTGAACCAGACCGAATGGATTGAAACCGCCCGTACAGATTGACGCACCGCCGTCGGGCGCGTTTAGTAACGTCTGCACATTGGATTCCAAAACCGCATGATAGTTGCTCTGCAGATGATCCGTCGTGGCGTATGACGCGTAGACATCCCACGACCAATCTCGGAACGACAAATCGCCGCGTGCGCCGCCGATGATCTGACTGACGAAATAATGCTCGTCCCAGGCCTTGTGCGGTACGCCGACATAACGCGCATTCCAGGTGAATGGTGCATTGGGTGTCGGCCGCGATGCCAGAAGCGTCGCCAGATCGTGCGGTATGAAAGGATTCGTGGCCGGGATCGTCGGAACGGCAAACTGGGTCAGACTGCCGCCGCTGGTGGTGTATACATCCGAGTCCACGAAAAGCGCCTGGCCGTAAGCCGTGATGTGTGGCGTCACCTTGTAATCGAACTTGCCGAATGCTGAGCGCTGATCCAACGGATTCATGATGTCGGTTTGTGGACCAACCGGCATTCTCACATTGCCGCCGAGAACAGCATATCCGTTCGTCGTCGGCCCCTTGTAGTTCGCAGCGCCATTCTGCTGGAACAACGTACCATCGTCGTTGAAGCCAAAATTGCCGCTGTTGGGAATGGTTGCAGCAATGCCATAGCTCCCGAACAGCGTATTCACCGCCGCCTGGCTCGGCAAATTCGATGCCGAAGGGACATACAGGCCCTGGCCGATGTAACCGGAAGGCGTCACAAACTGATAGAAGCTCCGCTTGGCGCCCGACAGACCCTCGCGATAGGTATAGGACAGCGAAAGCAGCGCGTGGCCCTTGTCACCAGCGAATGAAGTGCCGGCGATCAGTGACGACGAGACGGTTGTGTAGTCGGACTTGAAAGAGTTCCCGTACTGCACATCCGCCTTGATGCCTTCAAATTGGCTCAGCGTCTTGAAGTTGACGACACCCGACATCGCGTCCGACCCGTATACAGCCGAGGCGCCACCAGTGATGACATCTACGCCGGATAAAATCGCCTGCGGTATGAAGTTGATGTCGACGTCGCCAGAAATGTCCGCAAAAGGCAGACGTCTACCGTCCAACAGAACGAGGTTACGCTGACTGCCAAGACCATGCAGGTTTAACGTCGCATGACCGCCGGTGCCTTGCCCGCCAGTGGCCGCGGTTCCCGCCGGAGAAAAATCAGGAAGCTGATCGAGTGTGGCCTCAACGTTGACCTGGCCGCTGGCCTTCAGATCGTCCGCGGACATGGTGACAATCGGGCTCGCAGCTACGTAATTCGGTGAGGAAATCAGCGAACCTGTCACGACGACGTCTTCAAGCTGGCCACTCGCCGCTTTGTTGGCAGTCTGTGCAAATGCGACCGCACTCGTGAAAACAATGGCTCCTGAGAGCAAGGACGTGCCGGCCAGCAACCTGCCAGACCGCTTCATTCGGAAACCCGTTGTAAGAACTGCCTTATTCACGATTGCCTCCCCGCTTGGTTTTTTACCCGATACGCTCCACACATCGGAGACGTTCGCGCTTTATAATTATCGTTATACTAACTGGTACGTTCACAGTCAATCATAGGGCTAAACCTCCGTCGGCACAGAAGCATTGCGAACGCACTTACATTGAACGACACCTCGTTCACGCTCCAATAATTCGTCGACGATGCGCATGGATCTTTGCGCAGAGCACCGATAAACCCCAAACCTCCCCGCTACCGTCACAAGAGGAAACATTAAAGACAAGGCGCCCTCGACGTTATGTCGAGCGCGCCTCGATAAGGGTGTCTGTTCATACGCAGTCTGACGCTACGTAGCCTTTACCGCACTCTGCGATGCATGCCGTAACGTCGTTTTTGCCAAGCCCCTAATTTGCTTTGTTGCCAAACGTCTCGTCGATGAAAGCAAAGGTCTTGTCGAGCGCTGCAAGGCTGGCGTCGCGCGTCGCCTTCAAGGTTGGGCCGACGAAACTGTGTCCGACACCCGGTAACTCCACCAAAGTCGCTTTCACATGGTTTGCCAACAGCAACTTATAGAAGTTCTTGGATTGTGCAGGAGGCACCGTCTTATCGTCGCTGCCGAACATGATCAGCATCGGCGGATCCGTCGGCTTTACGAGCTTTGCGGGACTTGCAATATCCAGCGTCCCGGCCGGGCATTTCGACGGATCGCACCCCAGGAAAGCAACCAGCGGATTGGAAGAATCCGTCGGACGGCTCGGCGCCGCTTTCGGCCGTTCACTCGAAAGCGCGGCAAAGTCGAAGACACCGTACCAGGTCACAACGCCTTGAACGCAATCCGACTCGCTGCTTTCCGCCGCGCGCGCAGATGCGGGCGCGGGCAGCGCAATATCATATTCCAAGTCCTGCAGCTCCAAGGAGGACGGTTCGAGAGCCTTGACGCCGCACGACACGCCTGTAAGCGCGGCGAGGTGCCCGCCGGCCGAGCCACCCCAAACCAGCGCCTTGCTTTTGTCGATGCCGTATTTATCCGCATGCGCCCTAAGCCAACGCAGCGACGCCTTGATATCCTGCTCTGCCGCTGGGAAGCGCGCTTCACCACTCAGCCGATAATTGAGCGAGGCAACGACATAGCCTCTTGCCGCCAAGGTAGCCAACACGCCGGGCCAATTCACAAACGCACCGGACTGGCGCGAGTGTCCGGTTACCCATCCGCCGCCATGGATATAGAGCACGACGGGATCGCCGCCGGGTTTCCGCTTTGCGGCAGGTGGCAAGTAAAGATCCAGCGTCAACGGGCGGAACCCCATCAGGGTGGCATAGGTGACGTCCGGCAAGCCGGTAACGCCGCCGGGGAAAGCAACTTGAGCTTGCGGGTAATGGTCACCAAGCACGGCCGCAGCTGCGACGGCTGGCGTGGCCGCCGCGGCAGACCAACTCGGCGGAGCATCGGCGACCGACGCAACAGCAGCGATCGCAAGACAAGCACCCAGCATCTTCAAAGCTATTCGCATTGACGTTTCTCTCCCTCGTTGGCCGCAGCATCATCTTCAGTCGCTCCACACGACGAGGCGAGCTGCGCTAATTATAATGTACCCACTAGTTCGTTCGTTATTCAACAGATAATACCCAAGGTCTCAGAGATTTGATTGTTTATGCCAAGCCCCCCAAAGCCGGGCGCCGCGACCGCCATTTCGTCGTCGCTCCGCTGCGATTGATGGACACGGTGAGCCCATCTGTGCCCCTTCACCAAGGCGCGCTACTATCGGGGCGGCAGCGCAATCAGGCCCCGTTTGGCCCTCGTTGGCACATTACGTGTCGGTCATTTATTGGCACACCCCTAGGAGAAGATCATGAGTTCGCTCATCTACGTCTTGAATGGCCCCAATCTAAATCTGCTCGGCAAACGAGAGCCAGCGATTTATGGCCATGAAACGCTTGCAGACGTCGAGGTTGACTGCCGTCGTCTCGCGGAGGAGCTTGGCTTTGATCTCCGTTTCCTCCAAAGCAATGCCGAAAGCCAGATCATAGATTGGATTCATGAGGCTCGAGAGAAGGCGGCTGGCATCGTCATAAACGCCGCTGCATTCACGCACACCTCTGTCGCCATCCTTGATGCGCTGAAAGCCTGCGAAATGCCGATTGTCGAAGTCCATATCTCCAATATTCATAAGCGCGAACCGTTCCGCCACCATTCCTATGTGTCGGCGGTCGCGAATGGCGTTATTGCTGGGCTCGGCACGCAAGGTTATCAATTTGCCATTCAACACATCGCGCGACTGACCAAAGCGGCACGTCATTGAACCCCAAGACTGCATGATACGGCGCAGATGGCTTGCGGACGGCGACCTACGACAGCCGTCGCATATGGCGGCTGAAGGAGCGCGAGTTTGGCCGCTCTCACGCACTTGTCATGCCGGCGAAGCGGCAGCGGAAGGTAGGCATCAAACGAGCAAAACCAGTTTGGGCGCGACGGCAACCGATGCACCGCATTGAAAAAGAGTTCAGGACTGGCAATAGGACACACCTTTGTACAGGGCAGACCGTGAGCCCCGTTCACATCTCCGCATCAGTATTTTCAATAATAAATTCAATATGTTACAGTGACGACACAGGATCCGCAGCGGAGCGATGGAGGCCACGGTGAACGCCATTTGGACGAGACTGTTCCGATACATATCCTTGCGGTCCGCGGGACGGCGTGCCGCGGACCAAGCATCGGACGTCAGCGAGCGCTTCGTCACCGTACCCGGCGGCATACGCCTTTTCGTCCGGACCTATCACGGCACCGGATCACAGCTGCCGGTATTCTGCCTGCATGGGCTGACGCGGAACGCTGCCGATTTCGACGGCGTCGCGCCTTTCATTGCAAGTCACGGCCGCACGGTGCACGCGATGGACGTCCGCGGACGCGGCCGCTCGGACCACGATTCCGATCCCTCGCATTATCGCCCGGACATTTATGCAACCGACGTGCTGCGCGTACTCGACGAACTGGCGGTGCGCAAAGCCGTCTTCATCGGCACATCGATGGGCGGCATCATCACCATGCTGCTGGCTGCCCAGGCACCGGAGCGCATCGAAGCCGCGGTGCTAAACGACGTCGGCCCGGCGCTCGAAGCGGACGGGCTGGCACGCATCGGCAGCTATGCCGGTCAGGTCGGACCATATGCTTCTTGGCAGGCCCTGACGGAGGTGATCAAGGCGACACAGGCCGTGGCCTTTCCACGTGCCACCGAAGAATTCTGGCGCAGCTTCGCACGCCGCGTGGCGCGTGAACGTCCCGACGGTAGCGTGGTTTTGGACTACGATCCGGCGATTGCGGAGGTCTTCAAACAACCGACGGGCGCGGCACCAGGTGTCCTTGACGCGTTGTTTGCGACGCTGGCGCGAAAACCCATTCTGCTGCTGCGCGGTACGCTCAGCGATATTCTCTCGCCCAAGGGCGTGGATGCCATGCGGCGGCTCGATCCCGATCTTCAGGTCGTCGAAGTGCCGAATGTCGGACACGCGCCGACGCTCGACGAGCCTGCCGCGCGTGACGCGATTCAAGCCTTCCTGAGCCGTATTGCCTAGCGGCAACATTCAAGCAGCCGGATTGAGCTCCGCACGGAGTTGCTGAGCGGCAGCGTCTGTCCGCGGTCCGATCACCACATGGACGCTGTCGCGGAACTTCGCGACACCCCGCGCGCCAGCGGCCCGCAATGCGCCATCGTCGACAAGGGAAACGCTACGGATACCGACACGGAGACGGCTGGAGCAGGTGGCGACGTCCTTGACGTTGGCCGCGCCGCCAAGGCCCGACAGCAACGCTTTGATTTCAACACGCGTGAAGGCTGCCGCGACAGGCGCCGCTGGCGGCGTTTCCTGCACAACCGGTGCGGCGGAAGCAGCTATGCCCCGTTGCATCAACGCCGCGCGGATCTCACCGGCCACCTGATCGGCGACCGGTCCCAACACAACCTGCAGCGCATTGGCCGAAGGGCGTACGAAGCCGCGCGCGCCTAGAGCCTTCAACCTGGGCTCGTCAATGGCCGAGGAATTCTTCACGATCAGCCGCAGCCGTGTGGTGCAGGCATCGACGCTCTCAAGATTTCCGACGCCGCCTAGCGCGTCGGCAAAGGCCCTGCCGCGTCCATCCGAGTCCTGCAAGGCGCTGACGGAGGATGGCGCCTCGTCGTCGCGCCCTAAGGTCTTGAGATTGAATTTGAGGATGGCGAAACGGAAAATGCCGTAATACAGCGCGAAATAGACCGCGCCCACGGGCAGCAGCAGCAACGGATGCGTCGCCTTGTTGAAGTTGATGACATAGTCGAACAGACCGGCCGAGAAACCGAAGCCCAGCCGTATATCCAAGGCGTTCATGATCACCATGGCGAAGCCGGTCAGCACAGCGTGCACGGCGTAAAGCAGCGGCGCCAGGAACATGAAGCTGAACTCGATCGGCTCGGTGACGCCGGTGAGGAAGGCGGTCAGCGCCATCGATGCCAGCAGGCCCGCGATCGCCTTGCGTCGGCCGGGTAGCGCGGTGTGATACATCGCCAGGCAGGCGGCGGGCAGACCGAACATCATCACGGGGAAGAACCCGGCCATGAACTTGCCGGCAGTCGGATCGCCAGCGAAGAAGCGTTTCAGATCGCCGGTGACGCCGTGATAGTCGCCGAGGATGAACCAAGCGATGTTGTTGATGATGTGATGCAGGCCGGTGACAATCAGCAGCCGGTTCAGCACGCCATATATAAAGAGCCCAAAGGCGCCAGAATCGAGCACTGCGCGGCTGCCGGCGTCCATGCCGTGTTCGATATAGGGCCAGCCGAAACCAAGAACCGCCGCCAGGCCGAGCGCCGCAAAACCCGCGGCGATAGGAATAAAGCGCCGCCCGCCGAAAAAGGCGAGATAGTCAGGCAGCTTGATGTTGTGGAAACGATTGTAAAGCCAACCGGAGATCAGGCCGGAGGCGATGCCCGTGGGCACACCGAGTTTCGCCAGCGCATCTGCCTTGTATGCATCCAATTTGAGATCGCGCGCGGCGCCTGTGAAACCGACAAGCACGTCCGGGGGAACATGGACCAATGCCTGGGCACCAGTTGTTGCCACCAGGAAACAGACGACACCTGCGAGGCCGGCCGCACCGTGGTTTTCCTTGGCAAGACCGACAGCCACGCCGATCGCGAAGAGGAGCCCGAGATTGGAAAAGATGGCGTTTCCGGCCGCCGCGATGAAGGGCACGTTCAAAAGATCAGGCTGGCCGAAGCGCAGCAGGAGGCCGGCCACGGGCAGCACGGCAATCGGCAGCATTAGGGCGCGGCCGAGCGGTTGCAGCGTTTCGAGAGCGGACTTCATGGTGCGACACTCCTTTGCTGGGAGCTGGGCCAGCGCGTACGGATGAGCGTGCGGACGGCAGACGGAGAATCCAACGTCAAGGCCTGCTGCGCGATGTCGCGGCAATCGCCCATCGTCAGAGCGTGAATGGCCGCCTTCAAAGTTGGAATGGATGGCGGCGGCACGGACAACTCGCCGATGCCGAGGCCGATCAACAGTGGCGCGGCCAGCGGATCGGCCGCCAGCCCGCCGCAGACGCCTACCATTTTGCCCGCCGCAGCGGCCGCCTCGGCAGTCCGCGCGATCAGCCGCAGAACTGCGGGATGCAGCGCGTCGATCTGGTTGGCGAGATGCGGATGGCCACGATCCATCGCCAGCGTGTATTGCGTCAGATCATTGGTGCCGATGGAGAGGAAATCCGCTTCCCGCGCCAACTGATCGGCGAGCACCGCCGAGGCCGGTGTTTCGATCATGACACCGAGTTGGATTTTCGCGGCCTCGCCGCGTTCCTCGCGCAGCGCATCAAGGATGGCGCGCGCAGCCGTCAACTCGCCGAGCGAGGCGATCATCGGTAGCATGATGCGACACTGTCCAGCCGGCTTGACGCGCAGGGCAGCGGCAAACTGGGCCCGCAAGAGATCGGGCCACCAGAAACCGGCACGCACGCCGCGCAGGCCGAGCGCCGGATTTTCTTCCGGCGGGAACGGCAGATAGGGCACCGGCTTGTCGCCGCCGATATCGAAGGTGCGCAGGATGAACGGCCGACCCTCAAGCGCATCCGCGATGGCCTGGTATTCCTCAAACTGTTCGTCTTCGCTGGGCGGCGCCTCGCGATCCAGAAACAGAAATTCGGTACGCAGCAAGCCGCAGCCCTCTGCCCCCATCTTGACGGCGGATGCCGCTTCCAGCGGGCCGCGGCCGAGATTGGCGAAGACTTCGATGCGGGTACCGTCTGCCGTGTGGCATTCCTGCGCCGCATTGGCCAGCGCATCGGCCCGCCGGCGTGCCTGTACGGCAATGGCTTCTTTTGCAGTCGCGGCGGCCCGAGCATCCGGCATAAGACGCAGAATGCCTGCATCGGCATCAAGCAACACCTCGGCGCCTTCGGTCACGCGCTTGATGGCGTCTCCTACGCCGACCAGCGCGGGCACGTTCATGCCCGCGGCGATGATCGCCACATGCGAGGTCGGCCCACCACCGACGGTGACGAAACCCGCAACCTTGGCGGATTCCAGCGACACCAGCTCCGACGGCAGCAGTTCATCGGCGATGAGGATCGCGTGCGGCGGCAGGTCGATATCGTGGCCGGCGGCCTGACCCGTAAGCACGGTAAGAAGTTGGCGTTCGAGATCGAGCAGATCGCTGGCGCGTTCGCGCATGCGCGCATCGTCCATGGCCTTGAACGTGTTCGCCACACCGCGAACCGCTTCGCGCCAAGCGAAACCAGCGCTCTTTCCCTTTTCGATGAGCGCCATCGTCGTCCTGTGAAGTTCAGGATCATCGAGCAAGGCGATATGCGCCGCGAGGATGTCGCGCCGCTGGCGGTCGCCGGAAGACGCGGCCAGTTCCAGTCGCGACCTGATTGCGGCAAGGGCGCGCTGGAATTCGGAGGTCTCATGCACGATGCCGGTGCCGCGCTCCGCCACGGCAATTTCACTTGCCTTGAAATGCACGGCCCGACCCAGCGCCATGCCCGGCGCTGCGCGCACGCCGCGCACGACAAGCGGATCGTCATCCCGTTGCGGCGGCGACGCAGCCTTCTTCGGCAGCGGTGCGACAGCCACCGAAACAGGCGTCTCGCCAAGACCGGCTACGATCAGATCGGCCAGCGCCGCAACGGCCTTGTCCGCGTCAGGACCATTTGCTTCCAGCCGTACAGTGTCGTTGCAATGCACGCCGAGTGACATCAGGGCGGCCACGCTCTTGGCGTTGGCCTGCTTCCCTTTGAGCGTCAATGACACCTCGGCGTTGAAGCGTTTGGCGCTGTTGGACAGCACCGCCGCCGGCCGCGCATGAAGGCCATGCGCCAGGGCGGTGACGATATCTCGCGATGCGACGCCGCCGGCGGCTCCCGCCGCCTTGCCATCCTTGCTCTCGGCAGACGACAGTTCCATGAGAAACTCACCGACAGCGACCTCCCGGTCGTGGCAACGCCTCGATATCCGGAAAGCACCACCGTTGGTGATGACGATCGGCGAAATCAGGCTTTTGACGCGCACCGCCAGGAATTCGAGGTCAAAGGTCAGCAGCGGATCTCCAACCTGAACCGATTTGCCCTCGCGCGCGTGGCTGATGAACCCCTGCCCGCCCAGCGCCACTGTCTCCAAGCCGATATGAATGAGGATTTCCGCGCCGTTCGCCGCGCGCAGCGTGACGGCATGCTTGGCGGACGAGATGACGATGCCGTCGCACGGTGCATGCAACGTCGAACCGACGGGATCGATCGCCAGCCCATCGCCCAGAATGCGCTCGGAAAACACCGGATCGGGCACTTCGTCGAGCGGCGCGACCCAGCCCTGCATCGGTGCGACCAGCACAAGATTGGACACGTCCTACTCCCTTTCCGGAACCAGCTGCACCCAATCGATCGCCCAGATGGGATCGATGCTGCGCCGCGTGAACACAAAACACAGATCGTGGACGCCCTGCTGCGGCGTGAGCGTGGCGCGCAACGTCGTAATCGCGTCGTTGCCGACGGCCGGTGCCAACGGCAGCACGGCGATGCGCGGGCCCGTGCAGGTGTCGAGATGCACCTCAAGCTCGCCGTCCGGCGTCTGTGGCGGCAGCAAGGCGATCTTGTGAATGTCGTCGCCTACCTGGAAATTGAACGGCACCTGGCCGACGCCCGCCTCGATCGACGCCAACCCGGTGAGATCAACGTGTGGGTAGATCCAACAGGGATTCATGATGTCCACCAGGAACACAGCACGTGGACCGTTCACCGGCGCATCGTCTTCCAGCGACAGCGGGATGTTTTTGGTACACAGCGTGAGATCGTGGCTGTCACGGCTCAGCAGCGACAGGACGGTGATATCCTTTGCGGTGGGCGTCGTCAGCGCTGTGCCACCTACGAAGGCCGCCGTCGTGATCTTGGATGGAAGCGGCAGGGTGAGCGGTGCCTTGTAGAGCGGCGAGTTGGCCGTCGGCTGTGCGCCATCCACGGTGTAATGGATGACGCCAAAATCCGCCTGGTTGGAGAGCGAAACCGTGGCGCTATGCGCGGCGCGCTCATACTGCGCCGAGACGCGGACGGCCAGCGCGCTTTCGGAATGCGTGATCCCGAGGGCCCGGTAACGGCCGAGTTGCGCCGGCAGACGCGCGAGGAAACTCTGCCAGTTGTGCGTGCCAGCCGGCGACCAGGCCAATTCGGCAAGCGCCGCGGCGCGCGGGAAGGCGGCATAATCGACGAGATCTTGTTGGCGGATATGCTCCGTCCAAATGTTACCCTGCAGACCGATGATGTGCGCCTGCTGCTCCGGCGTCAGCGACGCGGGCACCGGATTGAAATCGTAGACATCCTTGAGTGAGACGATGGCACCACGCCCCGGCGGCTCATCCGGTCCCTCGGCCTGGCGGTTGTCGAAATAAAGCGTCGGCGCGGGCGACAACACGGCATCGTGCCCGGTCTTGGCGGCGGTAATGGCCCCATCGATGCCGCGCCAAGAGGTAATGGTAGCGTCCGGCGGCACGCCACCTTCTAAGATTTCGTCCCAGCCGATCAGACGCCGGCCATGCGCCGCCAGAAACTTGCCGATCCGCGCTGTGAAGTAACCCTGCAAGGCATCTTCGTTCTTGATGTCCAAGGCGTGCATCTGGGCCTGTATCTTCGGTGACGCCTTCCACTGGTCCTTCACCGCTTCGTCACCACCGACATGGATGTAATGGCTCGGGAACAGCGCCATAACTTCGGTCAGAACGTTCTCCAGAAAATCGAAGGTCGAGTCGTCGACATTGTAGAGATAAGGGAACACGCCCCAATCGCTGGAAACCTGCTTCGGCGGATTCTTCACAGAGCCGAGCTGGGGATAGGCGACGATCGCCGCCAGGGCGTGGCCCGGCATCTCAATCTCGGGGACAATGGTGATGTTGCGGCGCTGTGCATAGGCAACAATCTCCCGGATTTCATCCTGGGCGTAGAAACCGCCATAGAGTCGGGGCTTGCCCGTGGCCTGGTCGATGTCGGCGGCCGCGCCAGCGCCAGCCGGCACGCGCCACGCGCCGACGCTCGTCAGCCTGGGATATTTCTTGATTTCGATCCGCCAGCCCTGATCGTCGGTGAGGTGCCACTGCAAGACGTTGAGTTTGTGTAGCGCCATGGCGTCTATAAAAGATTTGATGAAGGCCGGTGACTGGAAGTGGCGCACCGAATCCAACATCAGTCCGCGCCAGGTAAAGCGCGGCTCGTCGGTTATCTGCATGTCGGCGACGTCGACCGACAGCGCCCGCCCCTCGGTCTGCGTCAGCAATTCCCAAAGCGTCACGCAACCGTAGAACAGACCGGCGCGCGTTCCTGCCGACACCACAATTCCATCACGCGTCACATCCAGACGATACCCTTCGTCGCCCGTCGCTTTGGGATCATCCAGACGCCGCAGGACGATACCGCGGTGCGGCGGCGCCGACGTATCTCCGTCTTGAGGCACAAGCGACAGACCGCGAGTCTGCTTCACAAGTTTTGTCAAATAACCCGCGATCCAGGCGCAATCACCGTCGCCCGTACTACAAAGAACCGGCGTTCCGCCGGCAACCGAAAAATGTCCGTCGGACAGCACCATGCTCTGCGGCTCCGGGATGATCGATGGCGGTTCCCGCTCAACGCGCGGCGCAAACCAGCCCGTCAGATGGTGGTACCGTGCGTCGACCCACCCCGCAATTTCCGTCTGGCATCCAGACAAAACCGGAGCAACAAGCAGAAGCAAGGCCAGGACGCGCAGCCGGGTAAACATTCCGCAATGGCGACAAATCACGGCTTGCATGGAGAAATCATATCGCTTGCGGCGACATCCGCTGGTCCGTTGAAAGGAAGAGCGGAGTAACTTTCGCCACTCCGCTCCAGGCAGTCACAGTACTCGAGGGAAGGCAGATCGGGAAGGCCGAGCCCAGGCGTGCTTTCGCACACCCGGGCTCATTCCGTACTCAGTACTTGAACCGGACGCCCGCATAAAGCTGGCTGCCGTTGCTGTACAGCGCACGCGGCTGTGTCGTATTCGCGGCATAGTACTTCAATGTCTGGTTGGTCAGATTCAGGCCGTCGAACGTCAGAGAGATGTTGTCGGTGACCGTAAACTGCACCGAAGCATTCAGAGTGCCATAAGCATTCTGGTTTTCCGCGGAGCTGCGGTCCAGACCAACCAACATCTTGGAGCGATACATGTAGGAGACACGCGCGCTCAGCCATTCATTTTCATAATAACCCGTGAAGTTGGCCGTTTCCTTGGAGTCTCCGACCAGCGGCCCGCCGCCGTTATCCACGCCGTTGGCATAAGTGAAGTTGGTTTGAACGCCGAAGCCTCCATAGATCGGTTGTTCCCAGTTCACCTCTACACCTTCGTCGTGCCCACTTGAATTGAACGGCGACGTGATAGTGTAGGTCGAGTAGATCGGCGTGGGGTTTTTGCCGGTCAGCGTCATGTTCACGTAACTGGCCGTGCTATTGCCGTAAGATACGTAAGACGACAGATCCATGTAGAACAGGCCGACGGACAGCATCGACTGCGGTGCGTAGTACCATTCGTAGCTGAGGTCGTAGTTTGCCGACTTGATCGGTTTGAGATTCGGATTGCCGCCGTTGCCGGTCAAGTTCAGGTCCGTAAGCTGCACAGAACCGCCCAAAGCACTGTAGTCGGGGCGGGCCATGGTTTCTGCAGCCGCAAAGCGCAGCACGCTCTTCTCGCTCAAATCGATGCTGAGATTGGCGCTTGGCAGGACATCCCAGTAGGTGTGCGTGATTTTGTTAATCCCATAGGAGCCAAAATCGCTGTAAGTACCGGTGGGATCATTGACATACTGGTTGATCGTTTCGTCTGTCTTGACGACGCGAACACCAAAGTTGCCCTTCCAGTTCTCGCCACCGATGTTCGCCATCGCGTAACCCGCGGTGTCCTGCTCTTCGACGTTGAGGCTCAACTGCCAATCGAAGCGGCCGTTCTTGGGGTTCGAGATCGCGGCCGGCGACTGCGGATAAGATCTCCAGCTCGTATTGTTGAACAGGAGGTTTTCGATTTCCGCAGTGTTGCCCAACGGCACGTCGGTCAACATGCCGGGAATTTTGAAGGCGCTCGCGAAATTGGACGGATAGTTGGACGTGGAAATCTGACTTCCGATGGATCCGCCATACGAAACGCCGCCGTCCCAGACAATGGACGTCCGCTTATGGTCGGCAAAGCGCGCGCCCACTTTCACGGACTTGATCGGGCCGATGCCAACCTGCTGCTCGGCGTCGACTTGGCCATAGTACTCGCGATCGACCGCGCTATTTACGACTGTCCACGCCCAGTCGTTGACCAGGGTTGACGCATCGGCCGTGTTCACACCTGGAACACTGACCGCAGCAACGCCAGTGGTGAAATCGTAACCCGCCGTGCCGCCCGGAGCGCCTTGGACTTCGCCTTCCCAGGCCACCTGGGGATTCGTTTTGCCGACGCCATGGCTATAGCCAGTCTTGAAGCTCATCGTCAGATTGTCGTTCGGATTCCAAGTTCCGTCGGCGTTGAGGTAATAGGTCTCAGCACCCGAGCCCGGACGCATGATCGAGTCCGCAACGATCGGTGTCCCGCCTGCCGATGGGAACGTCGCGGAAACGACCGTATTGTTCACCACTTTGTAGTTGGTGGGTACGTTGCCGCCAAACTCGTTCGTGCCCCAGAACATATAGTTGTTGTTGATGTTGCTGGCATTGAGGTGGGCATAGAATCCCGACAACGTCAGCTCGAAACTGTCGCTCGGCCGGAACTGCACTGTAAGATCGCCGCCTTTGCGCGTGCGTTGCTGCAGGAACAAGGCCGAACCGATCAGCGTCGGATATTCGGCGCCCACCAGGTCAGGATGTGCCGTTCCTGCCGGACTTGCAGCCGTAACCGACGAATAGCCGAGAAATTCCTGGCCGTCGCGGCGGATGTCGCGCTGCTCGTAGAACGCCTGCAACATCACGCCGAACTTGCCGGAGGGATCCTTCCAACCGACCAAGGCGTTGAATTGCGGCGTGGTCTTGCTGCGCAACGTCGTATAGGCGGCTTCGGCGCTCGCTTCGAGCGTGAAGTCGTCCTTGAAATCGAGCGGCTTGCGGGTCTGGATGTCGACCACCCCCGCCACACCACCTTCAACCAGATCGGCCTGCTGGCTCTTGTAGACCTTGGCGGTGCTCACGATTTCGGACGGCAACAGCGTGTAGCTAACGCTGCGACCGATCGTCTGAAATTGGTCAAGGATGAACCAGTCGCCATTGGCAATCGAATGGCCATCGACCAGTGTCTGCGTCAAGCTGGCATTGGTGCCGCGAATCGAAACGCGGTCGTTTTCATCGAAACCGCCTTCGCCGCTCGCCGCCGAAACCGTATTGACGCCCGGTACGCGCTGGAGCGCATCGGCGACATTCTTGTCCGGAAACTTGCCGATATCTTCCGCAGACACGGCGTCCACAATTGCAGTTGAAGACCGCTTGATGTCGATCGCGCGATCAAGAGACGCTCGAATGCCCGTGACAACGACTGTTTCGATCCCCGCGTCGCTTTGCGCGACGGCCGGAACGCCGACCGCTATGATCGCGAGCACGCTCGCCGACCCTGCCAAGATCCCCTTCAATCTCATGATGTTCTGCCCTCCGTTAGAAATTCCCGAGGCAGTCGAAACCGCCCCGCATCGCCCTCGAGACTTGCGCCCGACCACCGCATGGGTATCACTGGCAAAAGTCCAATGTAATACCATTTATAAATTGGATATCTCTGTCAAGCCCAATTATTGGGTTCATTTTTAGATTGACGGATATCTACCTTGATGTGGTATGCAATTGGTATTAGAAAGTTGTCCATGTCGGCGACTCGCTTGGGAGATGGATTTGCCTACGCTTTCAACAATTATCGGCGGCCTCGACGAGTCGAACAGCTTGCCGCTCTATCAGCAGCTGCAGCGGGGCCTGCGGCAGGCCATCGAGATGAACCTGCTCGGCCCGGATGATGCACTGCCCCCGGAGCGCGACTTGGCCGAGGAATTCGCCGTCTCGCGCATCACGGTGCGCAAGGCTCTGGACGGACTGGTCAGCGAAGGGCTGCTGACGCGCCGGCAGGGCTCCGGCACGTTCGTAGCGGGTCGTGTAGAAAAGAATTTCTCCAAACTGACGTCGTTTTCGGAAGACATGGTCGCGCGCGGGCGCGCGCCGCGCAGCGCCTGGCTGAAGAAATCCCAGGGCACGGTGACACCGGAAGAATCGCTAACGATGGGGCTCAGCCCGGGTACCCCGGTCTACCGCTTCAACCGCTTGCGCTTTGCGGATGACGCGCCGATGGCGCTGGAATTCTGCACCGTGCCCGCATTCTGCCTTCCGTCGATCGATGCCGTGGAATCGTCGCTCTATGCGGCCCTGGAGAAAGCCGGCAACCGCCCGACCCGCGCGCTCCAGCGTCTGCGGGCCGTACTCTTCAATGCCGAGCAGGCCGAGCTTCTGGGCGCGAAGGAAGGCGACGCAGGACTATTGGTCGAACGTCGCGGCTTTTTGCGCGACGGCCGGGCAGTCGAGTTCTCGCAATCCTATTATCGCGGGGATACCTACGATTTCGTCGCCGAACTAAACGCAACGGAGCAGGAAAAATGACGTCCGACAGCGGGTCCGCCCGGCGCGTACCCACGCGGACGCAGATGTTTGCCGAAGCGGAAGAAGCACCTCGCGCCGTCGAGCGCCAATTGCGGGCCAACAGCAAAATCATCACCGACATCGCCCAGTCTCTGCGCCGGATTTCGCCGCACGCCGTTGTGACCAGCGCTCGCGGAAGCTCGGACAATGCAGCGACCTATGCCAAGTACCTCATCGAGACGAAGCTAGGGGTTCTGACTTCATCCGCAGCGCCATCGGTCAGTTCAGTCTATTTCGCGCGCACGGATTTGACGGGCACCGTATTTCTGGCCATGTCGCAATCGGGCCGCAGTCCGGACCTCCTGGCGTCGCTTGAGACGGCGAAGCGGGCCGGTGCCTACACAGTCGCCTTCGTTAACGCCGAAAATTCGCCGCTCGCCGGGCTCGCCGACGCCGTCATTCCGTTGCACGCCGGACCGGAGCTGAGTGTTGCAGCAACGAAGTCCTTCATCGCGACCAATGTCGCAATCGCCCATCTGGTTTCTGCTTGGCACGAGGATGATGTGCTGCTGAAGGCGCTGAATGAACTGCCGGAACTTCTCGCACAGGCATGGCAACTTGATTGGAATGCGGCAGTCACGCGGTTGCAATCCGCCCGTGATCTTTACGTCATCGGCCGCGGCATGGGCTTCGGCACGGCACAAGAGGCCGCTCTCAAATTCAAAGAGACCTGCGCCTTGCACGCCGAAGCCTTTAGCGCCGCCGAGGTGCTACACGGCCCTATGGCGCTGGTAAAGGACGGATTCCCGGTGTTTGTAATGTCGCAAGCGGATGAAACACGTGACAGCGTGAACATGCTGGTCGGCAATTTCGCTACAAATCACGCGGACGTCCTGCTTGCCGGCTTTGCACATCCACAGGCGACGGTACTACCGACACTCGCCGCAAATCCGGTCCTTGAGCCTGTTCTTTTGATCCAGAGCTTTTACCGGATGGCCGAGGCGCTTTCGCGGGCCCGCGGCCTCGATCCAGACGCACCTCCTCACCTGAACAAAATTACCGAGACAGTTTGATGATGCTTGCGCTCGTAAACGGTCGCGTCCTGTCCAATCACGGCATTGTAGACGGCCAAGCCGTGCTGTTAGGCGAAGGTCATATCCGCGCCGTCGTGCCGGCGGCTGCCTTGCCGAGCGAAGCGGCGCGATACGATCTAAATGGTGGATTTCTGCTGCCCGGCTTCATCGACGTTCAGGTCAACGGCGGTGGTGGCGCTCTTTTTAACGACGCGCCGACTGTCGAAACGATCAGAACCATCGGAGCGGCTCACAAAAATTTCGGTACAACCGGTTTTCTGCCAACCATCATCAGCGCCGATCTCGCCGCCATCAAGACAGCAATCATTGCCGTCGATGCCGCGATCCAGGCCGGCGTACCTGGCGTACTGGGCATACACATCGAAGGCCCGTTCCTAAGCTCCGCCCGCAAGGGCATCCACGACGCATCTAAATTCCGTACGCTCGACACAGAGGCATTTGAATTACTGACTTCGCTCAAACGCGGCAAAACACTGCTGACATTGGCTCCGGAAACGACGACACCGGAGACGATTCGGGCTCTCGCCGATGCCGGCGTGATCGTATCTGCCGGCCATACGGATTCCAGCTTTGACGTCGTGCAAGGTGCGCTGCACAGCGGAGTGAGAGGGTTCACGCATCTCTTCAACGCCATGTCGCCGCTGACCAGCCGCGAACCAGGCGCCGTCGGCGCCGCGCTAGACGACCGAGAAAGTTGGTGCGGCATCATCGTTGATGGGCATCACGTCCACCCGGCTGTGTTGCGCATCGCCTTGCACTGTAAAGGTGCCGAACGATTGATGCTCATCACCGATGCCATGCCGAGTGTCGGCTCGCCCACAAACTCCTTCGCTTTGCAGGGTCGGACGATCACCGTGAAGGATGGCGTTTGCATTGCGCCGGACGGAACGCTGGCCGGCTCTGATCTCGATATGGCTACCGCAGTCCGCAACACGATTTCGCTTCTCGGAGTCGATCTTCCGACTGCCGCACGGATGGCCAGTTCGAATCCGGCCGCGTTCCTGGGGCTCGACCAGAAGATTGGCCGGATCGCTCCGGGATACAGCGCTGATCTGGTCCTGTTGAACGACAAGTTGGAAGTCCAGCAATGCTGGGTCAGCGGACGTCCGCGTCTCGCTTCCTGAGATTTTCATCCCGATACGGCGGGCAGATTGGCAATGAACGAACTCGACACCGTCGGCATCGAAGAACGCTTTTTTACCGATCGTGAAGCAATGGCAGAGGTGCTCAGCATTGAGATTACCCGGCGGCTGGTCGAGGCCATCTGTGCCGCCGGACGTGCCAGCTTCATTGCATCGGGCGGAACGACACCTATTCGACTTTATGAACGGCTGCGGTCGGCGGACGTAAACTGGTCCAAGATGGACTTGACGCTTTCCGACGAGCGATGGGTCTCTCCCGCGACGGACGGCAGTAACGAAAAGCTCATCCGAACGCATTTGCTCCGAAATGGAGCGAGCGCTACACGATTATGCCCGCTGAAAACACCGGATGCGACCGCCCGCGAGGCTGAAGCGAGCGTGAACAGCACTGTCGGTGCGCTGCCCAGGCCGTTCGACGTGACCTTACTCGGCATGGGTATTGACGGTCACACCGCCTCCCTTCATCCATACGCCGACGGGCTCGCAGAGGCGCTGGACGTAAACCATCCAGCGCTAGTGCGTTCGATACGGCCGCAAAATCTCGCGAAGGCGGGCGAGCGCATGTCCCTGACGTTGCGCGCGATCCTCGGTTCTCGCATCGTCGTCATCCTGATCCAAGGCAGAGACAAGTTGGCGGCACTGCGGAAGGCCATGGCGAGCGATGACGTGATGGCCATGCCCGTGCGCGCGGTCCTTCATCAAAATATGACGCCAGTTCAAGTTTTCTGGGCGCCTTGAAGGTGAGCCAGCAGACGTTCCGCGGGGGATTCGTCTATATTGTCTTGTCAATCGTCCACCCGCTACTCACGACGAATCAAACGATCCATGCCAGAAAACACGAAAGATGGCGTCAGTCAGGACTCTTCGGCCGTGCAACAGTATGAAGCGGCATTGTCGCTGCATCGCCAAGGCAAGGTGGCGGACGCAGAACGACACTACCGGATCGCACTGCACGCCTCTCCCCGTCATCCGGGGGCATTGCACGGATTGGGTGTTGCCTGTGTTCAAAACAGGCGCATCGAGGAAGCGGCTACATTTTTCCGGCTAGCCGTTTCTGCGGCTCCACAAGACCCCGCCTTCCGAAATGATCTCGGCTTGACGCTTGCGTGGCTCGGCCGCAACGACGACGCCGTGATCGAATTTGAGGCCGCGCTGAGCTTGAAATCAGATTTTGACGATGCGCTCAAAAATCTCGGCAATGCATATCTGGCACTCAGCCGTCATGAAGAAGCCACTCGTCAATTTGAGCGGGCACTGGCTTTGCATCCGGACAATGCGGCAGCGCTTATGGGTTACGGTGATGCGCTGAGCATTTTGGGGCGGCCCACCGAAGCGCACGCCGCCTTTGAGAAGCTCCTGGCAATCGATGCCAATTATTCCGCGGCCCATTTTGGCGTCGGCAGCGTCATGAAGCAGCTGGGGCGATTTGACGATGCGCGCCGCGCTTTCGAGCGCGCGATTTCCCTGTTGCCGAATTGCGCGACCTATCATCGCGCCCTCGCTGACATCGAACGCTTTACCGACGACGATCCTCGCCTTGCAGCGTTGGAGCGGTTGGCGCGCGATGAAAATTCTCTTCAGGATGATCAGAAGGTCGAACTCAATTTCGCGCTTGCGAAGGCTTATGACGACCTGAGGCGCTACGATTCGGCTTTTGAGCGCCTGCAACGAGGCAACACCATAAAGCGCCAGTCAATAGCTTATGACGAACCCCTTATAATGGAGACATTTCGTGAGATCGCGGCAGCTTTTGCCCCAGCCCTGATGCAGGCGAAGCGAGGGGCCGGTTACTCGTCCGAAGTCCCTGTGTTCATCGTCGGCATGCCACGTTCGGGTACCACACTGGTCGAGCAGATCCTGGCGAGCCATCCCAATGTCTTCGGCGCCGGCGAATTACCTTATCTGCAGGACCTCATCATGCGCGGTCATGCAGGGCCGGAGTACCCTTCCGACATGACGTCATTTCCGGACGACGCGCTTTACCAGTTCGGCAGTCTTTACTCGGCGCGGATCGAGAGCTTGGCACCGCAGGCCAAGCGAATTATTGATAAGCTTCCTGCCAACTTTCGCCATATCGGGTTGATCCATCTGGCATTACCGAACGCGCGCTTCATCCATTTGCGCCGTGATCCGGTTGACACCTGCTTTTCATGTTATTCCAAACTCTTTTTGAACGGCCTGAATTATACTTATGATCTTGGTGAACTGGGCCGCTATTACCGGGCCTACGAGGCATTGATGGCGCATTGGCATGCGGTGTTGCCACAAGGCGTTATACTCGACGTCCAATATGAGACACTGATCGAAAACTTCGAAGAAGAGGCACGTCGGGTGGTGAAATTTTGCGACCTCGAATGGGACGAGCATTGCCTGGCATTCCATGAAACTAAACGCGCCGTCCGTACACTCAGCGAAGTCCAGGTCCGTCAGCCCTTATTCAAAAACTCGATCGGACGCTCCCAGCCCTATAAAAAGTGGCTGACGCCACTATACGACGCTTTGAGATAAAGAAGGTGCCGGCGGACCGAGTCGCAACGACATTGGCCTCGTGATAATCAATATAAGCGATCACACGCTGATCCGCGTCATTGCCCGCGTGATGGACCAAAGCCAATCGTAACGCGCTCAGTTCCCTGCCCCAATCCATGTCGCTCGGGATTATCGCCGTAAGGATTGCGTCCAACGCGACCACCAGCCAGAATTGCCCGGGCGCGGTCACGATCGAGCGCATTTTCCCAACCGGCAATAACGATGGTCGCAACGCCGTTACCGATCAGATTAGTCAGCGCCCGCGCTTCGTTGAGGATGCGGTCGACACCCAGGAGCAACGCCAATCCTACCACTGGAATCGCGTTCATCGTCGAAAGCGTCGCGGCGAGTGTCACGAAGCCCGCTCCAGCCACGCCTGCCGAACCCTTTGAGGTAAGCAACAGCACACCCAGGACCACGAGTTGATCGGTTAGCGTCAGATGCGTGTTGGTCGCCTGCGCGACAAATATGGCAGCCGCAGTGAGGTAGATGCAGGTTCCGTCGGCGTTGAAGGTATAGCCGGCCGGCAGGACCATGCCCACCACGGATTTTTCGCACCCTAACTTTTCGAGCTTTTCCATCATCGCCGGCAATACGGCTTCGGTCGAACAAGTGGCCAGAACGATCAGAATTTCCTCGCGGATATAGCGCATAAAGGCGAACAGCGAGAAGCCCACCAAGCGCAGGACGCTGCCCAACACCAGCACAATAAAGATCGCGGCGACGCCATACATGACGCCGACCAGTTCACCCAACGACCATAGGCTGGAGATGCCATACTTGCCGATGGTGAAAGCCACACCTGCACCGGCAGCAATAGGAGCCAGAAGCATGATCATGCCGACGATTTTGAACAAACCCTGCAGAAAGATATCCAAGATATCCACTAGGGGTGTGGCGCGCTTGCCCAACTGCACTATGGCGATACCAAAAAGGATCGACAGCAGAATAATCTGCAGCATCGCACCCTTGGCGAAGGCGTCGACCATCGTGGTTGGAATGATGTCCATGAAAAATTGTAGAACGCCATGCGACTTAGCGGCCGCGGTGTAGCCAGACAGCGCAGTCGCATCGAGCGACGCCGGTACAATGTTCATGCCCGCACCGGGTTTTATCCAATCGACCGCGATCAGACCGATGATCAGCGCCAGAGTCGACAAGACTTCGAAGTAGACGAGCGCTTTGAGCCCTATCCGCCCGACCTCCTTGATGCTGCCCAATTTGGCGATGCCGGTGACGACCGTTCCGAAAATAATCGGCGCCAGTAGCATCTTTATGAGCTTGATGAAGCCGTCCGCGAGCGGCTGCAGCGCCACACCTAGCTTGGGATCGAAGGCACCGATTAGCCCACCGATCACAATAGCCAGCAGGACCTGGATGTGAAGCTGGCCGAAAAAACGAACGAAGCTTCTCATCGTGCCCTCCCGTCCCACGCCAAATTACCTTAGGCCTTCTGCGGCGCGACCGCAGCCCCATCGCTGAGCGATTTCATCACCGAATAAAGCTGCGATTTGGCCTCGAAGCCGATGCCTGGAATGTCGGGAAGCCCAACATAGCCGTCTTCGACGGCCATGCCATCGGCAAAGCCTCCGAATGGCTGGAAGACGTCGGGGTATGATTCGTTGCCGCCCAGATGCAACCCGGCAGCTATATTCAACGACATCTGATGGCCGCCGTGAGGAACCAGGCGCCGAGACGACCAACCGTTCTCCGCCAATACATCGAGGGTTCGCACGTATTCGACCAATCCGTAGGAAAGCGCGCAATCAAACTGTAGCCAATCACGGTCCGGGCGCATGCCGCCGTAACGCAGAAGATTGCGCACGTCCTGGTGCGAGAAGAGATTTTCACCCGTCGCCATCGGGCCATCATAATGATTGGCTAATTCCGCCTGCAGGGCGTAGTCGAGCGGATCGCCGGCCTCTTCGAACCAAAACAGGCCATAAGGCCGCAGCGCCTCCGCGTAGGCGACGGCCGTTTTCATATCAAAGCGGCCGTTGGCATCGACTGCAAGGTTTTTGCCGTCTCCTACAACCTTGAGCACAGCCTCAATTCTGCGCAGATCGTCTTCCAGAGAAACGGCACCGATCTTCATCTTGACAACACGATAGCCGCGGTCGCGGTAGCTGCGCATTTCCGCCTGCAACTGCGCGTGGTCTTTGCCTGGATAGTAATAGCCGCCGGCCGCATAGACCCACACCTTGTCGTCCGCCACCCCGCCGCGGTATCGGTCTGCGAGCAAGCGATAAAGCGGCTTGCCTGCAATCTTAGCGACGGCATCCCACACCGCCATATCGATCGTACCCACCGCGACCGAGCGCTCACCATGGCCACCGGGCTTTTCGTTGGACATAAGAGTCTTCCAGATCGCGAACGGATCGAGATTGTCGTGCTTTTCATCGACAAGCGTCTTGGGATCGGCTTCCAGCAGCCGCGGAATGAACCGATCGCGCATGAGCGCGCCCTGCCCATATCGGCCGTTCGAATTAAATCCGTAGCCGACGACCGGTTTTCCGTCACGCACGACATCGGTCAAGACGGCAACGACGGAACACGTCATCTTGGAAAAATCTATGTAGGCATTGGCAATAGGTGAGGCAATCGAGGCCGTTTTTTCTCTGATTTCTAAAATACGCACAGTATTCTCCCAGGGCGTGATCATATATCTTAGGAGACACCCCTTTGGGCCCATAATGCCGTTCTGGGCGTGGGCTATGCACGGTGAGCATTAATCATGGAACTAATCTGGCTCGAAGACTTTGTCGCACTGGCCAATACCGGGAATTTTTCACGGGCGGCAGAAATCCGCCACGTCACTCAGCCCGCTTTCAGCCGCCGAATCCGGGCGTTGGAAGACTGGATCGGCGCGATGCTGTTCATACGCGGACCACAAGGGGTGACGCTGACGACCGCCGGCGAAAAGTTCCGTTCTGGAGCAGAAGAAATAGTGCGACGGCTTCACCAGCTATGCAACGAAGCACGCGAAGCCGGAGATAAGGAGGTCAAGACGCTTCATTTCGCGGCAACGCATGCCTTGTCCTTCACGTTTTTCCCGGGTTGGATTTGGCGGCTGGACAGTGACGGTACCTTGGGTGCGATCCGTCTCATTTCGGACAGTATGCAGGCCTGCGAGCAGGTCATGCTGCAAGGCCAAGCCCAGTTTCTGCTTTGCTACCATCACGAGATGGCAAGAAGCCGTTTCGATCCGTCCCAGTTTGAATCCGTTCAGGTTGGCGAAGACAGTCTGGTGCTACTCAGCGCCGCAGACGCACATGGTACCCCCCTGTGGAAGCTGTCGGATGGGGGCAAACCTATACACTACCTCGCCTATAGCGAGGAATCCGGGCTTGGCCGAATCATTGCCGCAAAGCAATCGGAAGGTGTCTTTCCACCATTGGAAACGATCGTGACATCGCGCCTCGCCGTCACCTTGCAGACGATGGCGCGCGACGGGCGAGGCGTTGCATGGCTGCCGCTCAGTCTGGCCACGGCAGACATGCAGGCCGGCAGGCTGGTCCGTGCCGGCACCCCTGAACAAGATATCAAGATGGCGGTCCGCCTCTTCCGCCCGCGCTCGCCGCAAAGCCAGAACGCGGAGAAGTTCTGGATGCGGCTACAAACGCACCAAGACATGACGGGGTAATGGGCATCGCCCGCCGCGGGCTAGCGGCATTACGCCTTCAATCTGAGTCTTTCAAAACGTGCCGTGAGCCGCGGCATGACGATGAGCACCAGCGGCATCTGCACGATAAGACCAGAAATGATCGCAATCGCCAAAGGCTGCTGCATGGCGGCTCCTTGCCCCAGCGCAAGTGCCAAAGGCAATAGCGCAAGGATCGCGGCCAGAGTTGTCATTGCAATGGGCCGGAAGCGACTCTTGCCCGCATTCAGGCGCGCCTCCTCTGGATGCTGCCCTTGCACCAGCAGACCCTCATACTCCGAGAAATAGAAGATCGCCACTTCCGTAACGATGCCGACCACCATGGTCATGCCCATCATGGCGGATATATTGAGCTCGATGCCGGTCAGCCAGAGTCCGATGAACACTGCAGGCATTGCCAGCAAAGGCATGAGGATGATGGCAATGGCGAAATCGAAACGCTCATAGAGAAACAGCAGAAGTAGGAATACGAGAAAAAACGCCGCGACAATCACGGCCATGAGGCCGCGGAAGGCTATTTGTTGCTGGGCATATAAACCGCCCAACTCGTAATACATGCTCCCGGTCATAAGGCCGCTATTGTCGAGGGCATGCTTGACGTCCTGCACCGTGCTGCCCATGTCGCGATTTTCAATCCGCGCTGTAACCGCGACCATGGTCTTGAGGTTGTCGCGCGTAATCTCCGGTTGCCCCGTCAGCACGTGTAAGGTGGCAATTCGCGATAACGCCACTTTGTGCCCATCTGGTGCGGCGATCAGCACATTGCGCAGGTCTTGAATAGAGCCGCGCACTCGGGGCGGCACCCACACACGCACGCCGATAACACGGTCCTGTTGCTGGATTTCCGTGGCCACGGAGCCGGTGAGATACGTCGTCATCTGCTGCGCAACCGCGTCCGGCGTAAGCCCCTCCAATCCGGCGTGAACGGGATCAACGTCAATCGCCAACCCGTCGCCCGCCACGACGACGCCGTCATTGATCTCGGTGACGCCAGGCACTTTGGCAATCAGATCGGCAACCCTGGCCGCCGTGGTACGCAGGACGTTTGCATCGTCCCCAAATATCTTGATTTCGATAGGTTGAGGAACGGCCGTCAGATCACCGATCAGGTCTTCCATCAGCTGCGCGGTCTCGATCTGCAGTCCTGGAACCTTGTCTTCCACCTGGTGTTGGATGTCGGACATAACCTCTTCGATCGGCCGACGCGGTAACGGTTTGAGCCGAATGAAGAAATCACCAGTATTGGCTTCCGTCAGGCCACCACCGAGCTGCGTGCCTGTACGCCGGGAATAGGTCTCGACCTCGGGCGTCGCCCGGATGACCTTTTCGACCTCGTCCAGCATCCGGTTGGTTCCCTCAAGCGAGGTGCCGGGCGGTGCGATGTAATCCAGAATGAAGCCGCCCTCATCCATAGTCGGCATAAACCCGGAGCCAACTTGTGTGTAAGCGAAACCTCCAATCGCAAGCAAAGCGAGAATGCCCGCAAGTAGCAACTTCGGCGCAGTCCTCATGCGTTCGTAGAGATATTCGTAGAACAGCAATACCTTGGCGTAGACGCGCCCAACATTTTCGATCTCGGCGTCTTCCCTAGTGACCAAGTGATCCGCCAGCAAAGGAACAACGAACCACGCGGCGAAGAAGGATATTACAAGGGCGCTCGCCATCGTCAGCGACAAGGCCTTGAAGAAGGCGCCAGTTACGCCGGTCAGGAATGCCAGTGGAAAGAATATGACGATCGTGGCTAAGGAGGACCCTGCCAACGGCGACAGAAACTCGCCAACCGCATCGCGAATAGTGTCATGGATGCTTTTGGCGTCATCTTTGATGCGACGAACAATCTGCTCGATCATCACTATCGCATCGTCTATGACGAGGCCGATCGCGGCGGCCATGCCGCCCAACGTCATGATGTTGAAGCTCATCCCGGCCAGCGACAGAATGAGGATCGTAGCGGCAAGAACGGCAGGCACAAAGACAAGAACGATGACTGTTATCTTCAAGCTGCGCAAAAACAGCAGAAGAACTAATCCCGCCAGAACAATGCCGATCAGGATCGCATCGCGCACGCTTGCTGCGGACGCTAGGATTAATTGGCTCTGATCGTACCAGTTATGGATTTCAAGACCGCGCGGCAGCTTCGGTTCGTATGCGTGAAGTGCATTCTGGACGTCGTGGACGATCTGCACAGTGTTGCCGTCCGGCTGCTGGAAGATCTGCAACAGAACGGCGTCACGCCCGTCAGCCGTGACGATGGTATAATTCGGCGCGGCTCCCTCGTAGACATGCGCCACGTCTGACAGCCGGATAGCGCCATTGGCCGTGGTGCGCACGATCGTATTGCCGATATCCTTCACCGATTTGAGGCTTGTGTCGGTGACAGCCAACAGCAGTTTGTGCCGATCTTGCAGCTTTCCGACAACCTGCAGAACATTCATGGCCGATAGAGCGTTGCTCAAATCGGCCATAGTCATACCGTAGCTGGACAGCAGCGCCGGATCGGCCTCGACCCGATATTCCCTCACGTCGCCACCCTGCACGTCAACGGAGGCGACGCCGTTGATCGCGGAAAGTAAGGGAACAAGCTGGTATTGCGCGATATCGTGCAGAGTTGCTTGGCTGAGAGTGTCAGATGTCAAACTGTACGCCGCAACCGGAAAAACGGTCGGGTTCATGCGGCTGGCTTCAAAGCTCGTACCCGCCGGAAGCGATGGCAGTATCCGGCCGATGGCCGATTCCACTTGCAGCTCGACGACGTTCATGTCGAGCCCCCAGCCGAAAGTCAGCGACAGTTCGGCGCTGCCACGGCTTGTTGTCGAGCGCACATCGCGTAGGCCGGGAACGGAACGCACGGCCTGTTCCACAGGTCTGGTGACCTGCGCCACCATCATGTCGGCTGGGCGGTCGCCGGCATCAAGCGTTACGCGCACGCGCGGAAAACTCACGTTCGGGAAGAGCGCGACAGGCAGGCTCAAGCCACTGACAACGCCACCGACGGCGGCGACAAACAACAAGAACAGAACAGAACGTCTGTGGCGGGACACCCAATGAGCTAACGACATGTCAATTCGTCCGAACGGGCATGCCGTCTTCAAGGCCAGAATTTCCGACCATTACGATCTCATCGTTAGCCGATACGCCACCAGAAAGAATTGCGCCCCCATCGGTTTCAAGCGATACGGCGACGTTGTGTCGACGCGCGATATCTTTTTTTACAATGAAAACGTAGGTTCCATGCTCGTCGACCATTAACGCGCTACGTGGCACCAGCAGGCCGTGCCGCGGTGAAAGAGCGATGCGACCTTCCAGCGTCATGCCAAGAATAAGATGCGACGCGATCTCCTTCGGTATATCGACTACAGCGTTCACGAGCCGGCTTTGCGGGTCCATCATCGCCGCGACCGACATAATTTTGGTTGAAAAATCGATCAGACTGTTCTGTGGCGAGAAAAGTCGCACCGG
Organism: Alphaproteobacteria bacterium; assembly: GCA_028865545.1. Classification (GTDB taxonomy): domain Bacteria; phylum Pseudomonadota; class Alphaproteobacteria; order Micropepsales; family Micropepsaceae; genus Rhizomicrobium. The sequence goes on from JAGWJY010000017.1 coordinate 55,708, forward strand.
GGTGCTAACCGGTACCGAGGGTGCCACCTCCGGTTCCAGCCCCAGGTCGACGACCAGCCGATCTCGTGTCGCTATGGAGGCCACGACCGCATTGGCCAAGACGCGATCGCCGGGCGACACTCCAGCCGATATCACGATGCCCGACGCTGCTGCGCGGAGCACTTGACTGGCGCGATCGGCGCCGATCCTTCTCTGCTGATTGAAGGCCGACAACGCGTCTGAATAGGCCTTTTCCGCGGCAGCAACCTGACTGTGCGTCGCTAACTGTTCGCCGAAAAGAGCTTGCGTATGAGCAAGGTCTTTCTGCGCAAATCCAAGAGCCGACTTCGCCTGCTCATATTGCATCACAGCCGCCGGGGCAGTTTCGATTGTCGCGATCGGGTCGCCTTTCGCCACCAGCTGGCCCGCTCGAACGTCCACAGCCGAGATAGTCCCATCGCGAGGCATAGATATCGTCGTCACACCGCCGGGGTCAGCTGCGACGGCGCCATAAGCCACGACTGTTTGTTGAAGTACGCCCTGCTTCACGACTGCAAGCTTTACCAAGGCCCCGGATGCGGCTCCCGCCGGTTCGCCGCAAGCGGCTCCCGCCAGAACGAGCAACATGTAGAATGCAATGCGCTTCATTTTGTTTCTTTTGTTGGATTCGGAACAATCGCCGGAATGGCGAGAAGGGTGCGTAACGCGAGCGTGTCGCTCCACAGCAATGACTTAAGGTCAAACAGCTCCGATTCGCGAGCACTCAGTGATGTCTGAAGAATGACGTAGGTCGCGGGCGGCAGATCACCAGCCACATAGGCTTTCTGGCTCGTTTCGCCCATACGCTCGAATTCCGGCAGCTTGTCCTCCAACCGCTCGACTTGCGCCCGGAGCAGAGAAAGCTCTTCGAAAAGACGCCAAGCATCGGCCTCCGTCTGATCTAAGCGGGCTTGATATTCGGCCTTGAGCTGAGCACGTGTCGCTCGCTGTATCTTTATATTCGCCTGTGTACTACCAAAGATCGGAAGATTGACTGTGAGCGCCAAGCCGTTTGTCTGAATCCTGCTCGTGTCCGACGCACGGTTGAAGCCAAGCGTTATCGCTGGGAACTGTTGAAGAATCGCCGTCCGGACATTCTCCTCCTGGCTGTGATAACCGGCCTGCAGAGCAAGCAGATCGGGTCTCGTCCGAGCGACGTTCTGTAACGCCGTGGCCACCTGGTCTTTCGTGAGAGGGGCCGGATCGTTCAGCGCCGCCAACCGCAGCGGCGCGTCTGGCTTCAGATCAAGCAGCATTTTCAATCCGATATCTGCCGTCGACGCGTCCCGCAATGCTGCATCGGCCTGGCTCGCGACGTCGAGCCCGGTGGAAAGATCGGCACCGGCTACATCGAGGGTCGTATTGCCGGCAGCAAGAGCTTTCTGCGAACGGTCCGCCTGGGCCAGCAGTAAGCTCGCCGTTTGATGCAGGCGCTCCGCCTTTTCGTCGAGAAGTACCTTCTGCGCATAAAGCGTGCCGGCTTGCTCGATCGTCTGCGATTCATTCCAAAGGAGATTGAGCTTAGCTTGATCTGCGGCAGCCCTAGCCGCCGAAGCTTTCGACGGATAAGTCAAAA
>JAGWJY010000095.1 GCA_028865545.1 Alphaproteobacteria bacterium
CTCTGTTGCCAGAGACGCGGTGCGCTCTTACCGCACCATTTCAACCTTGCCGCGGCTTTAGGCCGGTAGGCGGTGTCATTTCTGTGGCGCTATCCCTGGGGTCGCCCCCGGCGGATGTTATCCGTCACCGTGTTTCCGTGGAGCCCGGACTTTCCTCCAGCCCCTCTTGCGAGGGACCAGCGGCCATCCGGCCATCTGACGCGGCGCCAGTATACGGGGCGGCTTACGATAGCGCCAGATCGACGATCGCCCTGGCGTGCAGCGCCATGGTGTCGAACTGCGGCACGATGCTGTCTTCAGGCTGCAGGATCAGCGGCAACTCCGTGCATCCGAGCACGACGCCTTGTGCGCCACGCGCGACCAGCCGGGCGATGATATGTCGACAGGCGGCACGCGAACTGTCGAGGAATTTCCCGCAGCCCAGCTCTTCGTAGATGATGCGATGAAGTTCTGCCGCGTCTTCGCCTTCCGGCACCAGCACGCGCAGGCCGTACTTGTCCGTCAGGCGATCGCGCACGACGCCTGGCATTTCCATCGTGTAGCGCGTGCCCAGCAGACCGACGCACGACAGATCCGCGCTGCGGACGGCTGCACCCAACGGATCGGCGATGTGCAGGAGCGGAACGCCGGCTTCCTTCTCGATCGCATCCGACACGCAATGCATGGTGTTGCAGCACAGGACGAGAAATTCGGCGCCCGCCTTCACCAAGCTATGGCCGGCCACCGCCAGATACGCGCCCGCGTCGCTCCATTTGCCATCGCGCTGAAAGCTGGCGATATCTTCGAAGTCGAAAGAGTGCAGCAGAATCTTCGCGGAATGCAGGCCGCCCAGCCGCTTTTGAATCTCCCGATTGATGATCTGATAGTAGATCACCGAGGATTCCCACGTCATTCCGCCGAGCAGACCGATGGTTTTCATGCGCGCATTTCCCTTTCTGGGAACGCTACGCGACGAGCAGGCTTTCGAGAAGGACGGCGCATTCGCCATCTGCAATGCCGTCGATGCATGACGGCCGGAAGTGACGCTGGAAAGCGGTGACGACCGCTTCAAGCGGAACATCCGGAGAGACACCGTAGCCGAAGCGGACAAGATTGGCGGCGAAGGACGCGCCCTGCGCTTCGCTATGCTCGGCACCTCCCCCATAAACGGGGGAGGAAAGATTCGGCCAAATTCCAATGCCGAAATCCGCGAGGTGCTTCCAAGGGAACAACTCGCCGGGATCGGTTTTACGGGACGGCGCCACGTCGGAATGACCGAGGACGCGCCGCGCCGGAATCGGATGACGCGCCAAAATCCCACGCGCCAGATCGATCAGCGCAGCAATCTGGTCGTCCGCGAACGGCACATATCCAAACTCATGGCCAGGGTTCACCAGTTCGATGCCGATGGAGCGCGCGTTGACGCCATTCTCCCCGGCCCAATGCGAAACGCCCGCATGCCAGGCGCGGCGCTCCTCGGGAACGTGCACATAGACGGTGCCATCGCGGTCGATGGTGTAATGCGCCGAGACCTTGGCCGCCGGATCGCAGAGACGCTCCAACGCCTCCTCCGCCGTCTTCATGCCGGTGTAGTGCAACACCAGCATGTCGACGGCGACGCCCGCGGGACGTGCATCGTGATTGGGTGACGGGCGGTCGACGAAGCGAAACGGCATTATACGAATATCTTATAGGCGACCGTCTCGCCGTCCGCACGCTTTAGCGAAAAGGCGGACCCCTTCTCATGCTCGTCCACCAGCGCCTCGAACAGGCGGAGCGCGTTGCGGATGACCTCGGCGTAGGAGGCCGCTTCGGTGCGGTCCTTCAGCCGCTGAAGGCGTTCCATCGCCTGCGGCGGCATTTCGAGCTGCACACGCGTGGTGGTGCGCCCGCCCGTTTCTCCGCCCGTTTCCATGGCGTCGGCCGCGGCGCGCATGGCCTCCGCCGTCATGCCGCGAAAGCGTCTGTGATGATGTCCGTGCATATCCATGATCCTCAATTGTCGTGGTGGCGGCCGAGCAGCGCGGCCAGACCGATGAGCGCCAACGCCCCGATCACGAGATGATGCGGCTGCGGACCATGCCGATCATCGCCTGCGGGATGGGCGTCAGAAGCTTCCCACGCGCCGCGACGGAACTGTTCGCGCATGGCACGCTTGCGGGCACGCCACTCGGCCCGCATCTGGTGGCGGAAACGCCGCCAAGCTTCGTGATGGTCGGCGTGCGAGTCGCCGTGATGCCTATGGAATCCGCGACCGCAGCAGCCGGGATCGGACGACGCGTTGTCGCCCTGCAGGGTATCTTCCTGCTGCGCCTTCTCGTCGACGGGGAAATCTTCGCCGACGCCAACGCCGAATTTGCTCATCAAAACCTCCTTATGGCCCAAATCAGCCATCATCTCGAAGAGATAATCATCATAATATCATCAATAGTCAAGTTATATCATCAAAAAACACTCAAATACCAATAATTGGGTAGTGTCTCAGTTTGACAAGACTGAAGTCCTAGATATCTAGGTGCGTTGAGATTTAGGTGGGTCGGCGCAATTGTGAACAGCCATGCTCACGATTCGAGTTCCCAGCCGGCTCAGTGCCCAACGCATGTATGGGTTCCTCAATGAGGTCATTGACGAGGATATGGAGCCTCGCGACGACACTATAGGGCTGGACTTTAGTCGATTGTCATTCTCAGACGCCGCTGGTGTCACGATGATTTCGAACCTCATCGAGTGGCTCCGCAAGCGTGGTGTTACGGTGGATTTTTCCAATTGCGATCCGGACGATCAAGCCATCAGTTATCTAGACGACACCGGATTTTTTGAGACTTATTGGGGCGCGAAGTTGAGCCCGTTCGCGCGCGTTCGGTGCACCACATATCCCTTCAAGCGTTTGCATTGCTCTGATAGTCACCAATGGATTGATGGCAACGTGTTTCCGTGGATTGCCAATCAAATTGGGGTAAGCGTGAAAGCATTAGCCGAGTTCAAGACTTGTGTGAGAGAGTTGTTCAACAACATCCATGATCATTCGACAGAGGAAATCGGGTGCATGCATGTGGAGAAGTACCCAGTCGCGAATCGCCTGAAGATAGCGGTCTCTGACTTCGGCGTTGGAATTCCAAACGAAGTGAGAAAAGT
>JAGWJY010000018.1 GCA_028865545.1 Alphaproteobacteria bacterium
AGCGCGTTCAATCCCACCAGCGAGGCGCGGCCGTCCATCAGATCGCCGGCACGGGCGCGATCAAGTTCGGCAGTGAAACTTCCCAGATGCTCGGAGAGCCGCGCCCGCCACAGCAGGCGCACCGTATTGCCGGGCTGCAGCACCGGCTTGGACCGGCGCGACGCGCCGCCGCGCACCAATCCCAGATGGCGGCCATGGCCGCGCGTCAGCGCTTCCAGGATGGCGCCGCTCTCGCCATGGGTGCGGACGGAAAGCACGAGCGCGTCGTCGCTCCACTCCAAACGCCCTACTCCTCCGGAAACTCCAGCCCCATCTCGCGGTAATGCTCGCGCTTGTCGGCCCAGTCCTCGCGCACCTTGACGAAGAGGAAGAGGTGCACGCGGCGGCCGAAGATCTCTTCCAGCTCCTTGCGCGCCAGTTCGCCGATCTTCTTGATGGTCGCCCCGCCCTTGCCGAGCACGATCGCCTTCTGGCCGTCGCGCTGAACATAGATGACCTGGTCGATCTTCACCGAGCCGTCCTTGCGCTCTTCCCACTTCTCGGTTTCCACGGCCGTGGCATAGGGCAGCTCGTCGTGCAGGCGCAGATAGATTTTCTCGCGGGTGATTTCCGCCGCCAGCAGGCGCGAAGGAATATCCGCCGCCTGATCCTCGGGATAGAGCCACGGTCCATCCGGCATCTTGGAGGCGCACCAATCCGCCAGATCGGTCAACCCGCCGCCCTTCAGCGCGGAAATCATGAACACCTGCTCGAAGACGCCGGCGGCGTTCAGCTTCTCGGCCAGCGGCAGCAGTTCGGCGTGTTTCATGGCGTCGATCTTGTTGAGCGCCAGCGCGGCCTTGCGGTTCGAGGTCTTCAGTCCCTCGACGATCGCATCGGTGTCGCGCGCCGCATGGCCCTGGGGATTCTCGGCCAGGTCGGCCGCGTCCACCAGCAGCACGACGGCGTCGGCGTCGCCGGCGCCCGACCAGGCGGCCGCCACCATGGCTTTGTCGAGGCGACGGCGCGGCTTGAAGATGCCCGGCGTGTCCACCAGCACGATCTGCGTTTCGCCCTTGATCGCCACGCCGCGCACATTCATGCGCGTGGTCTGCACTTTGGGGCTGACAATGGCGACTTTCGAGCCCACCACCGCATTGACCAGCGTCGACTTGCCGGCGTTCGGCGCTCCGATGATGGCAGCGAAGCCGCAGCGCGTGCTCATGGCAGCTTTCCCAACTTCTCCAGCATATGTCTGGCCGCGTCCTGTTCGGCTTCGCGCTTCGAACCGCCAGAACCGATCTCCGGCGTTTTTCCCGCGACACTCACTTCCACGGAAAAGCGCGGCGCGTGGTCCGGCCCCTCCTGGCCGACAAGCCGGTAGACCGGCGCATCATTGCCCCATTTGGTCCCACCACGCGATTGCGCCCATTCCTGCAGCACGGTCTTGGGATCGCGCATGTCGGAGCTGAGCGAGGCGAACGCATCCGTGAAGTACAAGTCCACGAAATGGCGTGCCGCGTCCATGCCGCCGTCGAGATAAAGCGCCGCGATCACCGCCTCGCAAGCGCCAGACAGGATGGCGACCTTGTACCGGCCACCGCTGCCCGCTTCGGCCTTCGCCAGAATGAGGTGCGGAGCAATCCCGGCTGCTTCAGCTGCGACGGCGCAGGTCTCGCGCCGCGCCAGGGCGTTGAATTTAAGCGCCAGCGCCCCCTCCTGATCCTTGGGATAAAGCGCGTGCAGCCGCTCGGCGCAGATGAGACCGAGTACCCGGTCGCCAAGAAATTCCAGACGTTCGTTGGAAGCAGCGGTGTTCGCGCTGGCATGAGTCAGTGCGCGCCTGAGGAGCTTCTTGTCTTGAAAGCTGTGGCCGAGATTGTCTTCGAGCTCAGTCAATGAAGGTGAAGAGGCGGTCGTATCGGATCGCCCACGGCCACGTCCAGAACTGCCACCAGTGCGTTTTGCTGTCATCGATCGAGAAGAATTTGAACTCAGCCTTGCCGACAAGGTTTTCCGCCGGAAGATAGCCGACGATACCGCGGCTGTCGTCCGAATCATCGCGGTTGTCGCCCATCATGAAATAATGCCCGGCCGGCACGGTATAGACCGGCGTGTCGTCGTTCGGCCCGTCGGGAATGCTGTCGAGGACATAATAGGACTTGCCGCTCGGCAGCGTCTCCCGGTAGCGCGCGATGTGGTGTTCGTAACCGTTCTCATCGTCCACGAAATCGCTGACACGCACCTTGGGCACGGGCTTGTCGTTGAGATAGAGGACGCCGCCAATCATCTGGACGCGATCGCCGGGCAAGCCGATCAGCCGTTTGATAAACACGATCGACGGATCGGAGGGCAGCGCGAAGACGATAACGTCGCCACGGTGCGGCTCACTGGCGAAAACGCGCCCAAAGGACGGCAGCAGCCGTCCGAAGGGGAACGAGTATTTGCTGTAGCCGTAGGAGAATTTCTCGACGAACAGATAGTCGCCGACCAGCAGCGTGCTTTCCATCGAACCGGAGGGAATGTTGTACGGCTGGAAAAAGAAGGTGCGCACGAACAAGGCGATGAGCAGCGCATAGAACAGCGTCTTGGCCAGTTCCCACCACGAGTCGGCTTCGCCGGCGGGCTGAGTTTCCGGCGAGGGCTCCACGGGTTCGGCCGGCTCCGCCGGATCGGACGTCGGCGCGTCGATCAGGGCGGTGGCATTGTCCAGGTTGGAATCGTTCCAAACACCTGCGCCGTCGGCCGAATTGGCCGCGGCCGGCAGCGAATCCGGCGTTTGGAGGGAGTCGGTCATCGGGCGGGAGGGAACCGGATGGAGGGTGGCGCGTCAAGGCAAATACGGCCTTAACTATAAACTATGCAACACCCCAGTTCGGCTGCGAAGCCGGCACCGCAGATATAATGACAATGGCCTGGGCCAGCGGGAAATCGTCGGTGATCGTCAGATCGATGACAGCCATATACCCGGCGGGCGTCAGCTCGCGCAGGCGCGCCATGGCGCCGCCCGTCAGCCGCATGGTGGGCTTGCCGCCCGGCAGGTTGACCACCCCCATGTCGCGCCAGAACACGCCGCGTCTGAAGCCCGTACCCAGCGCCTTGGAACACGCCTCCTTGGCGGCGAAGCGCTTGGCATAGCTGGCGGCGCGGTTGGCGCGCTTGTCCGACTTGATCCGTTCGGTTTCGGTGAAGATGCGATTGATGAAGCGGTCGCCGAACCGCTCGATGCTCTTTTCGACGCGCCGGATGTCGATGAGGTCGGAACCCAGGCCGAGGATCACGTCCGTGCCTCGTCCATTAGCCGGCGCATGCGGCGGATGGAGGCTTCGAGACCAACGAAAATCGCCTCGCCGATCAGATAATGGCCGATATTGAGCTCGCGGATTTCAGGGATCGCGGCAACGGGCTTCACGTTCTCATAGGTGAGACCATGGCCGGCATGGATTTCGAGACCGATGGATGCGCCATAGGCCGCCGCCTCGCGGATTTTTTCCAGCAGACGCGTCTGCTCGGCGCCACGCGCCTCGCTATAGGCCCCGGTGTGCAGTTCCACCACCGGCGCGGCGAGCGATTTGGAGGCATCGAGATGGCGCTTGTCCGGCTCGATGAACATCGAGACGCGGATGCCCGCATCCACCAGCGCCCGCACGATAGGCGCCAGGCGGTCATGCTGTCCCGCCGCATCGATGCCGCCTTCCGTCGTGCGCTCCTCGCGCTTCTCCGGAACGATGCAGCAGGCGTGCGGCAGATGCTTCAAGGCGATCGCCGCCATCTCATCGGTCGCCGCCATTTCCAGATTCAGCGGAAGATGGAGATCCAGCCGCAGCTGTTCGATGTCCTTGTCGGAGATGTGGCGGCGATCCTCACGCAGATGGGCCGTGATGCCGTCGGCGCCGGCGTCCGCCGCCAGCATCGCCGCGCGCACGGGATCGGGAAACGCCCCGCCGCGGGCGTTCCGGATGGTGGCGACATGGTCGATATTCACGCCGAGACGAAGCTTGCTCATGCCCTCACTTCACGTCCATGACGAAACAAGGGGTTATAGGCCATTCGCCAAGATAATTGTTATAGCCATTTTGCATTCGCGGCACGCCCGGCACGCGCCGCAACGGACAGAGCCGGATGTGCGACAGCGGCCTTACAGCGTGCGCATTTCCGTCGAGAGGATGACGACGGGCGTCCTATAATGCAGATCCGCGCCGTAATAACCCGGGAATAGCAAAGCTCTCACCGACACATGCTTGCCGATCATGCTCCGATCGAGCGGCAGGCTGATCGTGTAGAGAGCGCCCCGATGCGTCACGCTGTGGGAATAGATGACTTCCAACGTCTGCAGACTGGAGCGGGCCGCCTCGTTGAACGAATCCGAGCCCGCCGCCATGCAGATGGGGTGGTCGAGCGTCAGATAAATTTGATACGGCTCGTCGACAGTCCAATGCACCGCCCCACCAAACCGGCTGTACATGCTGTCGGGCAGCGCGCGGTCGTAGGACGACGACAATGTACCCGTGAGCGTGACGGGCCCGCCGTCATAGTGCTGGCAACCAGCGAGGGCGCCGCCTGTCACCAAAGAAGCCGCCGCGAAGACAAAGGCTGCAATCGTCAAGATCGAGCGCGAAGTCATCGGTTGATCTCCTGCGTTGCAGTTGCAATATAACAGAATTTTCACGCAGCGCGAGCGTTTCCGGCGTGGATTTCCGTCTAATTCAGATCGCGCGACAGGATCAGTTTCAGCACCATGTTGTCCGAAGCCGGGGTCATGCCAAAGCCGATACCCGTTTCCACCGACACCGGCTCGCCGCTGTAATCGACGACCGCGAATAGCTGATGCGATTGCTGGCTGCCGGAATAGAAATGCCGCAACGGGCCGAAGTCGTCATATTCCTCCAGCGCCACCGCCCAGGCATTCGAGACATGGTAGGCGACGCGCGTGGACGGCGCGAAATCGAGCCGCGAAAAGCCGTCATAGGAATTGTCGAGGATCGGATTGAAGATCAGGTCCACCTTGCCCAGATGCCAGCCGATGATCGGCCGTATCTCCGAAGTGAAGCGCTTCGGATCCCAGTCGGTGGAGTTGTAGCTGAACTCGAAATTGATGCCGTAGAAGAAGGTGCGGTCGGCGGCGTCCGGCGAGACGAACAGCGCGCGCAGCTTCATGCCGTTGAACTTCACATTGCCGTTGCTCTCGACGCTGTAGAGCGGCGCGTAAAGCCCGGCCTCGAACCAGTCCGTCACGCCATAAGCCCATTCGGGAACGCCGTTGAGCGTATGATCGGGAACCAGACCGCCGGCGAAATCGGGAACCTTGCGCCCCGACGGCGTGTAGTTGTCGTGCAGGGTCAGATTGAATACGCCCGGCCTGGCGATGGTTGCGTCATAAACCTGAATCTCGTCGGTTTGCGCCTGGGCGACGGCAGGCCACAATGCCGCGACGGCCAACAACCCCAGCCACGTCTTCACGCCAGACCTCTGCTGCCCGGTTTCACGGCCGGTGTACCCTTCAGATGTGGAGGAAGTTTGTCGGCTTCCCAGGCGGGCACCTTCAACGCCGCCAGCGCCACCAGCTTGACGCCGATCTTCGCCTTGCCGCCCGAACGGTCGATCAGACACGCCGCCGCGACCGGCTTGCCGCCCGCCGCACGGATCGCCTCCAGGCACTCGCGTGAAGAAAGGCCGGTCGTCACGATATCTTCCACCATCAACACCGGCTGGTTCTTCGCGAGCGTGAAGCCGCGGCGCAGATGAAACGTGCCGTCCTGCCGTTCGACATACATCGCGGGCAGACCCAGTTGCCGGCCCATCTCGTAGCCCGGCACGATGCCGCCGACGGCCGGCGAAACGATGGCGGTGAATTCCGTCTTCACCTCGTCGCGCACCTTCGCCGCCAGCGCCTTGCACAGCTTGGCCGTGCGCCTGGCGTCCTGGAAAACCAGTGCCTTCTGCAGAAAGGTGTCGGAATGCAGCCCACTCGACAGAATGAAATGCCCTTTGAGCAGCGCGCCGGCTTTCTCGAATTCGGAAAGAACTTGATCGGGTGTCATGACGTCCTCGCCCCCACCCTTTGACATGCACAGGATGCGGGTCTGTTGGCTCCTTTATGCCGGTGCCGTCGAAGCAGAAGCTGGTTCTTCCGGCCCGCGCACACGATCGACCGATTCGACCGCGGCCGTCACGCGTAGCGCACCCAGAATATTCTGCAAGTGCGCCACGTCCCGCACCTCGATGTCGACCTGGAATTCGAAATAGAGCGGATTGCGGTTGGTCGTCTTCATGTTGAAGATGTTGCCGCCGCTGTTGCCGATGGCGGTCATCGCGGCACCAAGCGAGCCGGGCGCATTTTTCACCCGCACCTCCAGGCGCGCCACCGACGGCCCCATCTCGGCGGCGTGATGGCCCCAGGCGACGTCCAGCCAGTCGTCCATGGTGGACTGTGCTCTCTCCAGTTCCGCGCAATCGATGGTGTGGATCACCGCGCCCTCGCCCGGCATCATCAGCCCGACGATGCGATCACCCGGCAGCGGATGGCAGCAATTGCCGAGCCGGTAGGCTACGCCTTCGGTCAGACCGCGAATGGAAATCGCCTTGGGCTTGCCCGGCGGCTCCGCGAGTACCGCCTGCTTGCGCCGTTCCGGATCGCGCTTGAGTTCGGGATAGACGGCTTCGAGCACTTCATGCCCGCGCAAGGCGCCGCGGCCCACTTCGGCGAACACGTCATCCGCCTTGGCGAAGCGCAGCTTCTTGGCGACGCCGTCCACGGCCTTGTCGGTCAGTTCGTAGCCTTCGTCGCTGAAGACCTTTTCGAGTATCTTGCGGCCGAAATTGATGTGCTCGCCGCGCTGCGCCTGGCGCAGGAAACGGCGGATCTCGATGCGCGCCCGGCCGGTGACGACGAACTGCTCCCAGAGCGGCGACGGCGTCTGCTCCTTGGACGAGATGATCTCGACCTGATCGCCGTTGCGCAACGGCGTGTAGAGCGGCACATGGGTGCCGTTCACCTTGGCGCCGACGGTGTGGTGGCCGAGATTGGTGTGCACCTGATAGGCGAAGTCGATGGGCGTCGCGCCGCGCGGCAGCGGGATGAGATCGCCTTTCGGGGTGAAGCAGAAGACCTGATCCTGGTACAGGTTGAGGCGGGAGTGCTCGAGGAATTCCTCCGGCGAATTGCCCCGCTCGAGCAATTCGACCATCTCGCGCAACCAGCCATAAGCGCGGTTCTCATGGCCCTCGCCCGGTTGCGCGGCGACATCGCGATAGCGCCAATGCGCCGCCACGCCGCGCTCGGCGATATCGTGCATCTCCTGGGTGCGCACCTGCACTTCGACGCGCTGCTTCTCCGGGCCGATGACGGTGGTGTGCAGCGATTGATAGCCGTTCGGCTTGGGCGTCGAGATGAAATCCTTGAAGCGCGCGGGCACCGCCTGCCAGCTGGTGTGCAACGCGCCGAGCGCGCGATAGCAGTCGTCCTTCGATCCGACGATGACGCGAAAGCCGAAAATATCGGAGAGCTGCTCGAAATTGAGCTGCTTGTCCTGCAGCTTGCGCCAGATGGAAAAAGGCCGCTTGGAGCGGCCATAGACCCAGGCTTCGATGCCGTGCTCGGCCAGCTTGCGCTTCAGCTGGTCGGCGATACGGTCGATGAGCTTGCCGCTTGAAGCATCGAGACGCGCCAAGCGCGTGACGATCGAATTGCGCGCCTCCGGGTGGAGTTCGGCAAAGGCCAGATCCTCGAGTTCCTCGCGCATGTGCTGCATGCCGATACGTCCGGCCAGCGGCGCGTAGATGTCGAAGGTCTCTTGCGCGATGCGGCGGCGCTTCTCGGGTTCCTGGATGAAAGACAGCGTGCGCATGTTGTGGGCGCGGTCCGCGAGCTTGACCAGCAGCACGCGGATGTCGTTGGACATCGCCAGCATCAGCTTGCGGAAATTCTCCGCCTGCTTGGTGCGCTCCGAAAAAAGTTCCAGAGCCGACAGTTTGGTGACGCCGTCGACCAGATCGGCGATCTCCTGGCCGAAGTTCGCCTTGATGTCGTCATAGGTGGCGAGCGTGTCCTCGATCGTGTCGTGCAGCAGCGCAGTGGCGATGGTCGCTTCGTCGAGCTTGAGATCGGTGAGAATCGCCGCGACTTCCAGCGGATGGGCGAAATAAGGATCGCCGGAGGCGCGGAACTGTTTGCCGTGCGCCTTCATCGCGTAGACATAGGCCTTGTTGAGCAAAGCCTCGTCGGCATCCGGGTCGTAGGCCTTGACGCGATCCACCAGCTCCGTCTGGCGCATGAGTTTGCGCCTGCCCCGGCTGCGCGGCGGCGCAAGGGGCACCACATTCGCCTTGTCGGCGGACTGGGATGTGGGCACGGTCATACGCCCATTATATAGGCGTGAGCTGCGAAAATCGGAAATCCGGCCTTGGTGTTGCCGGACGGTGGAAGACTACTCTTCGTAGTCGACTTCCGGTTCCGGCTGCGGTTCGGCGCGGCGCTGCGCCTCGCTGGTGAGGGCCCGCAGCAGCTCTTCTTCGGTGACGGCGCGATACTGCGGATCTTCCCGCGCATCGTCGGAGTCGGGACGGGCCTCCTCCGGCTCGTCGACCTCGGCATGCTTCTGCAGGGACTTGATGTGGTCTTCCTTCAGGTCCTCGGGCTTGAGTTCCTTGGCCGCGATCTCGCGCAGCGCCACGACGGGGTTCTTGTCGCGATCGCGATCGACCAGCGTGTCCGCGCCGCCCGACAGCTGGCGGGCGCGGTACGACGCGGCCAGGACGAGATCGAAACGGTTGGGAATCTTGTCGACGCAGTCTTCGACGGTAACGCGAGCCATGGCTATTCCTTGGGGGCTTTCGGAAGGCGGCGGAACTTATAGGAAACGTCCCGGCCGGGCAAGCTGTTATTCCGAAGCCATTTTCGCCAGCCGCGCAGCCTTTTCGGCAACCAGCGGCCGGGTCCGCCGCCAGATTTCCCAGGCCTGGGCCGAAACCAGCGCCAGCAGGAACAGCAGGCCGACGTCGGTATAGAGGGCGATCTGGCCGCTATGCGCCATCAGCTTGTCGGGCGCCCGCCCGCCGCTGACCATCATTTTGAAAGCGTAACGGGCGGCAAACAGCGCGATGAACAGGATGACGCCGATCGGCGAAGTTTTGCTGATGATCTTGTGGCTGACGGGGTCGAGCGTCAGTTCCTGGTGGCGGGCCAGCAGATAACCCAGCCCCAGCCCGGCCGCCGCCGCGACGGCGTAGAGCACCAGTCCGAACAGATTCGGCAGCGGCGCGCTGGCAAGCGCCACCGCCATGAACAGGCTGATCAACGCCGGCCTGATCCAGAGCTGCCACGGTTTCACCGCCCTGCCCTTCATCGCCCGGCTCGAGCGCCAAGCCAGCACCGCAAGAATGATCAAAGGCCCGATATACGGCGCAATTTGCTTCAACATGTCTTCGGTCCGGCCATGAAGCGCTTCGGAAAAGCCGAGCTTAGCGGATTTGATCTCAGAAGGAACCGCAGGACGGATATTCCAAAATCAGGACAGAATCCTGATGAAAACGCTTCTTATAGGCCTCGCGGATCGCAGCCAGTTTGGTCTGTGCGTCCGCCGCGTCCGGCAGGACGATCGTGATAATCTTGGATGCCTCGCGCACGACGGCACCGTCCGCGCCATGCCACAGCCCGGAAGCGTCTTCCACCGTCAGTCCATCGGGAAAGCGCGGCGTCACTTCTTCGTCCAGGAAGTGCTGCCAGTCGGCATCGCCGACGCCGGAGCGGTCGCCGATGTCGCGACCGAAATACAGTTCCGCCTTCGTCATCGGTTGCAGTCCCGCGGGACAAGACGGCTGCGGAAAACCCGCGCAGCCGGCCAGAAGCAACATCACTGCCAAGACAAGGCCCCGCATCGATCACGCTCCGAACGCCGCTGCGATCCTACAAACGCGCCGCGGTGGATGAAAGGCGCCATGGCCGTCGGCAACGCGGCTCAAAGTCTTCGTCGGCATCTGGATTTCGCGTATTGGAAAGACTGCAATCATCGGCGGCCGGCGCGCGCGGACGCCAGCCTGTTGACTGGGTTTGTCTTGATAGCTTTCGCTGCTCTTTATTAGCAATTTGTTAAACACAATTAAAAAGTCTCATTCTTCTCACAGCCGCCCGTCGTCCCAGTCGCTATGTACGAATGGCGATAGAAGGAGAACATGCGATGGGACGTGACGGAAGAATTCCGCTCCCTCAGGTCATTGGACCGGACGGCGCCATTATGACCGCGGCCGATCTGCCGCCGGTCAACACCAAGCGCTGGGTAATCCGCAGAAAGGCGGAAGTCGTCGCGGCAGTGGAAGGCGGACTGCTCACGCTCGACGAAGCCTGCAGGCGTTACAGCCTTTCGGTCGAGGAATTTCTCGGCTGGGAACGCGCCATCCATCGCTACGGCATGTCCGGGCTGCGCGTCACGCACGCCCAGCAATACCGGAGCGCGAGGCTCTAGAGTAAGCGGTGACGGCGGCGCCCGCCCTCAGGGGCGGGCCCCGCAGCATTCCCGGTTCTAAGTCCGTCCGGCGATCGCCTTCGCCGCCTCGACAAACTCGCTCGGCATCATCACCACGGTCATGGTGTTTTGCTCGGCCCCGATCTCGGTGAGCATCTGCATGCGGCGCAATTCGAGAGAGGCCGGCGTTTTCATGATCTCGTCCGCCGCTTCACGCAGCTTCAGCGCGGCCTCGTGCTCCGCTTCCGCCTTGATGATGCGGGCGCGCTTCTCGCGCAGCGCCTCGGCTTCCTGCGCCATGGCACGCTGCATCGAGGCCGGTATCTCGACATTCTTCATCTCGACGGCTTGCACTTCGACGCCCCAGGCTTCGGTGACCTGATCGACGCGCTCCTTGACGAGTTTGCCCATCTTCTCGCGTTCTTTCAGCACGTCGTCGAGCGAATGTTGGCCGATGACGTTGCGCAGCGTGGTGAGCGCCACCTGGATGATGGCGTTGCGCACGTTCTGCACTTCGATGATGGCAAGATCCGGTTTCACGATGCGATACCAGATCACGGCGTTGGCCTGGACGGGGACGTTGTCCTTCGTCATCGCTTCCTGCTGCTCCACGCCGTCGGTGAAGACCCGCATGTCCACCTTCACCGCGCGTTCGACACCCAGCGGAATGATCCAAAACAGTCCCGGTCCGCGCGTCACCGTGTAACGGCCGAAGCGGAAGACGAGCGCACGCTCGTATTGCTGGGCGACGCGAAAGCCCGTGAGCAGGATGAACGCGATGATGAGTACGACGATCAGTAAGGCAGGCATGGCCTTATCCCTCCCTGGTGCCGGAACGATAGGTAAGCATTCGCGGGCGCGGTTGAAAGGGATGGGGTTTTGGCAGCGGGACCGGGTACTTATCGGCAGTCATTCGTCCGGGCCGATGCGTTCCGCGCCAGATGGCGTGAAGACCGAGTCTGCCAGCAGCGGCCGCACGGCCGTCCGCTCCCGATCCGGCAGCGCCGCGATGAGCTGTTCGATCATTTTCCCAGACACCGGATGACGCCAATGCGGCGCAACGTCGGCGAGCGGGATCAGCACAAAGGCGCGTTCCGCTACGCGCGGATGCGGCAGCATCGGCGGCCCATCTTCGATACGCCCGTCGAAATCAATCAGATCAAGATCGAGTGTCCGCGGCGCATTCTTCACGCTCCGCGTGCGTCCGTAGGCGGACTCAATCTCATGCAGCAAATTCATAACTGCAGCGGAGGAAAGGCTTGTTTCAACGCGGATGACAGCGTTTACGAATGGCGGATCCGACGGATCAGGCCATGCCGGGGTTGCAAAAAAGCGCGATTTTGCAGCGATTTTCATGCCGCGTTTTGAAAGTTCCGCAATCGCTTCCGCAATCGTCTCTGCCGGAGCACCCACGGATGACGCGAGATTTGCACCCAATGCAATCAGGACCATGTTATCATTCCGGCCTTGCGCGAACGCGTCGAATGCTTAGAACCAAGTACGGGCCTTTGGGGGAATTTGCCCGAATGGTCATGAATTTTTTTGATGGAGATCATTATGTTGTTCTATCCGCAGGAGAAACTGGCGCTATTTATCGATGGTGCGAATTTATACGGTGCGGCCAAAGGCCTTCAATTCGACATCGATTATAAGCGTCTCCTTGAACTCTTCGCACGCAAGGGCGTGCTGGTACGCGCCTTCTACTATACGGCGGTGGCCGAGGATCAGGAATTCTCGCCTTTGCGCCCGCTGGTCGACTGGCTCGACTACAACGGTTTTTCGGTGGTGACCAAGCCGCTGAAGGAATTTACGGACTCCCAGGGCCGGCGTCGCGTCAAAGGCAATATGGACATCGAACTCGCCATCGATGTGATGGAGATGGTCGATCAGGTCGATCACATCGTCATCTTCTCGGGCGACGGCGATTTCCGCCGGCTTGTGGAAGCTGCCCAGCGCAAGGGACGGCGCGTCAGCGTGGTCTCGACGATCCGCACCCAGCCGCCGATGGTATCCGACGACCTGCGCCGCCAGGCGGACAACTTCATCGAGCTTGAAGAACTGAAGCCGATGATCATGCGCGAAGGCGGCGTGCGCTCGAACGCGATCGGGACCGGCGAGCAAGCGGCGCAGTAAATCCGTTGAACCCCGGCGAACCGCCGCGCGATTGTCTGCTCTGCCCTCGCCTTGTCCAGTTCCGCAAGGCGAATGCGAAAACCTATCCGGACTATTTCAACGCTCCGGTGCCGGCCTTCGGCTCGCGCGACGCGCGCCTGCTGATCGTGGGTCTCGCGCCCGGCCTCAAGGGCGCCAACCGCACCGGGCGTCCGTTCACCGGGGACTGGGCGGGCGATCTGCTGTTCGCCACGCTGCTGAAGCACGGTCTGGCGAAAGGTTCCTATCAGGAACGTGCCGACGACGGCCTGACTCTGGTCGAGTGCGCCATCACCAACGCCGTACGCTGCGTGCCGCCGGAAAACAAACCGACGCCCGCCGAGATCAAGACCTGCCGGAATTTCCTCGTCGGGCAGATTTCGGCGATGCCGCGTTTGCGCACGATCCTGGCGCTCGGCAAGATCGCCCATGACAGCGTCTGCGATACGCTGGGCGCGAAGAAATCCGCCCATCCGTTCAAGCACGGCGTCGCCTACAGGCTCGAACGCCTGACGCTGATCTCCAGCTACCACTGCTCGCGCTACAACACGAACACCGGCGTGCTGACCGAAGCGATGTTCGACGACGTGGTGAGACAGGCGAAGCTTCTGGCGATGCCGCAGCTCTGACCGTTACGCGGCGGGCGCGTTCTTCGCCACATACTGGTCATAGGCCTCCACCGCCTGCGCCGCGTACATCACCGCCGGTCCGGCGCCCATGTAAATGGCCATCCCCACCGTCTCCATCACCTCGTCGCGCGTCGCGCCGTGTTTGCGGGCGGATTCGGCATGAAAGGAAATGCAGGGGTCGCAACGGAGCGCGACGGCAATGCCGAGCGCGATCAGTTCCTTGGTCTTGGTGTCGAGCGCCTTGGCTTGCGTGGCCGCCACCGCCATGGCCGAAAACGCCTTCATCGTATCGGGCGCACCGATCCGCAGTTCCTTGACCAGTGTGCTCATTTCGGTCGCGGTCTTAGGCCAGTCCTTGTACATGAAAAATCTCCCGTTCTGCTGATGCGGCCGGACCAGCGGCCTGCACATGCCGCCGAGTCATATCGGGGCAAATCCACAGCATATATACGTGGAATATCGTATCCGGCGCCAATCCCCATCGCCGCAGGGCTCAGGAGTAACGTTCCTCTTTCCAGGGATCGCCTTCGTTGTGATAGCCGCGCGTTTCCCAGAAGCCCGGCTGATCGACCGCCACGAAATCCAGGCGGTTCACCCATTTGGCGCTTTTCCAGAAATACCAGTCCGGGATCACCACGCGCACCGGCCCGCCATGTTCGCGCGGGATCGCCGCACCTTCCCAGGAATGAGCCAACAAAACATTGGCGTCCGCGAACACGGACAGCTTCACATTCGTCGTATAGCCGTCATAGGCGTGGAAGATCACATGCGCCGCTTCCGGCTTCGGCTTCACCAGATCGAGCAGCGTCTTCGACAACACCCCCTGCCAGCGATTGTCGTAACGGCTCCACTGGGTCACGCAGTGAATGTCGCTGACAAGGTCAACCTGCGGCAGCGCGTGGAACTGCGGCAGCGTCCAGACGAGCGGATTCTCCACCAAGCCGGTGACGCGCAAGTGCCACTTCTCCGGCTTGACGTCGGGCTGCGCGCCGAGGTCCAGCACCGGCCAGTTCTTCACTTCCTTCTGGCCGGGCGGCAGACGGTGCACATGGCCGAGATCGGGCCGGCCGGTGATCAAACGCCCCTCTTCCGCCCATTTCTCTTTGGTGCGGACGAGCTTGTCTTTGATCTGGCCGATCAGGTCCGGCTTGTCGTCGTCACTCATGTTGAGAGCTTGTCGCAGGGCGACGGCGAGAGCAACTACCCCTTGTCCCGCATCAGCCGAGCCTTGTCGCGCTGCCAGTCACGAGCCTTCTCGGTCTCGCGCTTGTCGTGCGTTTTCTTGCCCTTGGCGATGCCGAGTTCCAGCTTGGCGATGCCCTTGGGCGTGAAATAGAGCTTGAGCGGGATCAGCGTCATGCCTTCGCGCTGCATGGCGATGGAGAGCTTGGCGACTTCCCGCTTATGGACCAGCAGTTTGCGCACACGCCGCGGCTCGTGGCCGAAACGGTTCGCCTGGGTGTATTCCGGGATATAGGCGTTCACGAGAAAGATCTCGCCGTCCCTGGCATGCGCATAGGACTCGCCGATCGTCGCCTTGCCGTTGCGCAACGACTTCACCTCGGAGCCGGTCAGCATGATGCCGGCCTCCAGCGAAGACTCGATGAAGTAGGAGAAGCGGGCTTTGCGGTTGTCGGCGACGATCTTGCGGTCGTCGTCTTTCTTTTTTGCCATGTCAGGCCTTGGCGACCCCGGCCGCTTCCATCGCCGCCCGCACCGTCGCGCGCGCCTTGTCGGTGGCGGAGACCAGCGGCATGCGCACTTCGTCGGTGCAGAGGCCGAGCTGCGACACGGCGAATTTGGCAGGAGCCGGGCTGGGCTCGCAGAACATGGCATCGTGCAGCGGCATCAGGCGGGCCTGCAGCGTCAACGCAGTGGCGTAATCGTGCTTCAGGCAGGCGTTCTGGAAGTCGGCGCAGAGTTTCGGGGCAACATTGGCCGTCACCGAGATGCAACCCTGGCCGCCCTGGACCATATAGGCCAATGCCGTGCCGTCTTCGCCCGAAAGCTGCACCCAATCCTTGCCGCATGCCGCCCGTTCGCGCAGCGGCCGCGCCAGATTGGCCGTGGCGTCCTTGACCCCCACGATGTTGGGAATTTTGGACAGCCGGCCCATGGTTTCGACGGATACCTCGACGATGGTGCGGCCCGGAACGATGTAGACGATGATCGGGATGTCCACCGCTTCGGCGATGGCGGCATAGTGGCGATACATCCCTTCCTGCGACGGCTTGTTGTAATAGCCGGTCACCGAGAGGACGGCATCGGCGCCGATCGCCTTGGCGTGCTTGGTCAGCGCGATGGCTTCCACGGTCGAGTTCGAGCCCGCGCCGGCGATCACCGGCACGCGGCCGTTCGCCTCTTCGACGCAGATTTCCACAACACGCCGGTGTTCTTCATGGCTGAGCGTCGGCGACTCGCCCGTCGTACCGCACGGCACCAGCCCGTGGCTGCCCTGTGCGATCTGCCAGGCGACAAACTTTCGGAAGGCAGCCTCGTCCACCGCACCGTTCTTCATCGGCGTGATGAGTGCGGGAAAGGAACCTCTGAAGCTGTCGCGCGTGAAAGGCATGATCGGTACTCGCTGGGTTTCCGCCAAAATACAGTCCACAGCCGCCAGAGCAAGGCACCCACTTGCAATCCCGGTTTGTGTGGCGCGCCCGACGGTGCGTCGCTATTGTGGCTTGCCTTCGCGTCTTGCTGCGGAAGCGAACCCGAGCCCCACGATGCCCTACCGCCACCCCATGCTGCTGGTGACTGCGACGATGTTGGGGGTAATTGCGGCTCAGGCGCAAACCACGCCGCTGCCTGAGGGGCTGTCGCAACAGGGCGGCGTCATCATGATGCAGCCTATCGCGGATTCCGATCAGCCCTCCGATGCCGAGCCGGCCGGTCCCATCGAGCACCGGGAGGGAATGAGCCATGTCCTCAGTCCCGCCGACCATGATCTCTACACCAAGGCATTCGATGCGGCCGACCGCGGCGACTGGCCGACGGCGCGCCGTCTGGCTGGCCAGGGTCATGACGCGATGGCCAGCCGGCTCGTGCAGTGGCGCTATCTGCTCGACAGGAACAGCGGGGCGTCTTTCGCCGAGATCGACGCCTTCCTGAAGGCCAACCCCGACTGGCCGCTGCACGCCGTTCTGCTGGCACGCGCCGAAGAAGCGATGGATCCGGCGACCAGCCCATCCGCCGTCATTGCGTGGTTTGCCGGGCGCGATCCGGTCAGCGCCATGGGCAAAATCCGCCTCGGCGACGCCATGATTGCCACCGGCAAGCTGGCGGAAGGGCGCGCGCTGGTGCGCCAAGGTTGGGTGGAGGGTAGTTTCCAGCGCGATCAGGAACTCGCCATCGTTCAGAAAGACGGCGCCTATTTCACGCCCGAAATCGACCGCGACCGGCTGGACAGTCTGCTGTGGCGCGGCGACGTCGACAGCGCGAAACGGCAGATGGCGCGCGTCAACGACACGACGCAGCGCCTGGCCAGGGCGCGCATCGCCCTGAGCATGAACCCGCAAAGGGCGAACAAGATCGTCTCCGAACTGTCGGCCGATCTCGCCTCGGATCCCGCGCTGCTGTTCGACCGCGCCCGCGCCGCGCGGCTCATGGGCGACGACGACCGTGCGGAAGCGCTGCTGATGCGCGCGCCGCTCAAGACGCTGACCAAGCTGCATCCCAGCCGGGTCTGGCCGGAAATCAACGCCGACGCACGTCAGGCGTTGCAGGACGGCAAGAGCAAGCTCGCCTACGACCTGGTGTCCGGCACCGCTCTGACCTCCGATCTTCCTTTCGCCGAGTCCCAGTTCATGTCGGGCTGGATCGCGCTGCGCTTCCTGAAAGATCCCCGCACGGCGCTGAGCCATTTCAAGAAACTGGAAGATGGTGTGTCGCGGCCGATCAGCCTCGCCCGCGCCCATTATTGGCAGGGGCGTGCTTATGAACAGCTGGGAGACATTCCCGACGCCTGGCAGCAATACCGCGCCGCCTCCAAGGAACCCGAGACCTTCTACGGCCAGATCGCGCTCGCCCGCATCGAGGCGCAGCCCGTGCTGCACGTCCGAAGCACAGCAACCGCCGGCGATCCACCGCGCACCGCCTTTGAAAAAGATGATCTGGTCCGCGCCATGCGCGTGCTGGCCGATCTGGGCGCACAGAACTTCCTGCGTTATTTCGCGCTGCACTATCAGACGCTTCATCCCGGCGCGGGACATGTGGAGCAGCTTGCCCAAGCGCTGACCGAGATGGGATTCCGCGACGTGGCGCTGCGGATCGCCAAGACGGCCGGCTATGACGACATCGTGCTCCCGCGCTACGCCTACCCGGTGATTTCGATCCCAACCTATCGCGGCCCCGGCAAGGCGCCGGAGCCGGCGCTGGTGCTGGGCCTCATCCGCCAGGAGACAGAGTTCGATCCGGAATCGATCAGCAGCGCCGGCGCCCGCGGCCTGATGCAGGTCATGCCGTCCACCGCCCGGCGGAATTCACGGCTGGCGGGACTGCCCTATCGGCCGAACAACCTGACCAGCGATGTCGATTACAACATGCAGCTCGGCATGACGGAGTTTGCCGGATACCTCGACGATTGGGGAAACTCGCTGGTTCTGGCGGCGGCCGCCTATAATGCCGGTCCGACCAATGCGCGGCGATGGATTGCGGCCTTCGGCGATCCGCGCAGCCCGGATGTGGACCCCATCGATTGGATCGAGCAGATCCCGTTCAGCGAGACCCGGAACTACGTCATGCGTGTGATCGAAAATACCGAGGTCTATCGCAGCAGAATTGCCGGCCATGATCAGCCGCTGCGCATCCTGACCGATCTCTATGGGACGAACCCGCAGCCCAAGCCGCTCGTCTACACGCCGCCGCCGCCGACACCGCAGGGTCCAGTGCCGGTACCGGCGCCCAGGCCGGATACCGCCGCGTCAAAGGCGAACTAGGGTCAGTGGAAGATAGACAGCCATTCCCGCGCCAGGCGCTGTGCCTCGGCGATCTGCGCCGGCACCATCTCGCGGGAAATCTGCGCCCGCCAGCTCTTGGCTTCCTCGCTGCCTCTCAGCGCCGCGAGATTGAACCATTTGTGCGCGGCGACGAAATCGACGCCCACACCCTGACCCGTGGAATAAGCCAAACCCAAATTGTATAGCGCGTCCGCACGCCCCAGCTTTGCGGCGTTCTCGTACTGCGTCAGCGCGTCGACATCTATGCACGCCATCGCCCAACTCTCCTGAGCCCCGATGTGCCCCCGGACAAGACCGGAGCACGGACGCGATGGTGTCGTGGGAAAGCTAAGACACGGTTAACAGACTTAACCTTGATATTCAGGTTTCGTTAATAGATACGGCAGGTTGGGAGACATTCAATCAGTACACAGATTATCTATTCGGCGGGCGCCGGCCATGTGCTGCACCGGGAGCCGGCTCTTGGCACTGGGTGGCGGAATTTGGGCTGTGATGAAGGTGCAACGGACAAGAGCGGAACACTGCCGACCGGGGGCCGCGTCCATTTGCCGTCAGCGCGCCAATTCGGGGCCAAAATATTGCCCCAGAAACGGGCTGGCCGCGGCTACCGGATTAACGCCTAAGCGCCAACACCGGGAAACCGCGGCCTTTGCCTTCGTCATCGGTAACTCCTAATCGCCTAAGCGGGAGCGACCGTGAACTCCGCGAACGCCGAAGCGGCGCGGTCAGAATCAGAAAGCCTACTTCTTCGCTTTCTTCTTCTTCGCTACCTTCTTCTTCTTCGCAACTTTCTTCGTCTTCTTCTTTGCAACTTTTGGCATGAGTAGGACTCCTCTTACGTTCGTCCGGGTCGGGCGACTCATGCCGCCCCCCAAAACGCGAATAATATGAGTGGGTTGCCCGAAAGAATGCAATACTACCCTATTCGCGCCGCAAACCGCGTTTCGCGCTTGTGTCATAAAACATCGGATTTTACTGCATTATTTGCGCTTCGTCAGTTTACTGACGATTTTGGCGGAAAACCGGGCTTTTCGGCTCCGTTTCCTTGCAAATGCGCGAATCACCCCTCTTCGGGCAATCCGAGTCGCTGTTTCAGAATCGCATTTACGGATGCCGGATTGGCTTTCCCACCGGTCGCTTTCATCACCTGACCGACGAACCAGCCGACCATCTGAGGCTTCGCTTGCGCGGCCGCGACCTTGTCCGGATTTGCGGCGATGACCGCATCAACCGCCTTCTCGATGGCGCCGGAGTCCGTCACCTGCTTGAGACCGCGGCTCTCGACGATGGCACGCGGGTCACCGCCTTCTGCCCAAACGATGTCCAAAACGTCTTTCGCGATCTTCCCGGAGATGACGTTGGTGGAAACCATCTGCACGATCGCGCTGTTGGCCGTTGCCGACACCGGTCCGTCGCCGATCGCGAGCCCCGCCTTGTTGAGACGGCCAAAATATTCGTTGTTCAACCAGTTAGCAGACGCCTTGGCGTCCGCACCGGCGGCCAACATCGCCTCAAAATAGTCTGCGCTCTCCTTTTCAGCGACGAGAACGGTGGCGTCGTAGGCCGACAGCCCCATCTGGATGAAGCGCGCGCGCTTTTCGTCCGGCAGTTCCGGCAACGACGCCGCAATCTCGTCCACCCAAGCCTGTTCCAACACCAGCGGAAGCAGATCGGGGTCCGGGAAGTACCGGTAATCATGCGCTTCTTCCTTGGAACGCATGGAGCGCGTCTCGCCCGCGCGGGAGTCGAACAGGCGGGTCTCCTGCTTGATCGTGCCGCCGGATTCCAGGATGTCCACCTGCCGGCGCGCCTCGTATTCGATCGCCTGACCGATGAACCGCACCGAATTGACGTTCTTGATCTCGCAGCGCGTGCCCAGCGGAGCACCGGGCTTCCGCACCGACACGTTGACGTCGGCGCGCATCGAGCCTTCGTCCATATTGCCGTCGCAGGTCCCGAGATAGCGCACGATGGCGCGCAATTTCTTGAGGAAGGCGCCCGCTTCGTCGGCAGAACGCATGTCGGGGCGGCTGACGATCTCCATCAACGCCACGCCGGAACGGTTCAGGTCGACAAAGGAATGATCGGGATGCTGGTCGTGCAGGCTTTTGCCCGCATCCTGCTCCATGTGCAGCCGCTCGATACCGACGCGCGCTGTCTCGCCGTTCGGCAGATCGATCAGCACCTCGCCTTCGCCGACGATCGGGTTCTTGTACTGCGAGATCTGATAACCCTGCGGCAGATCGGGATAAAAATAGTTCTTCCGATCGAAGACGCTGAAAAGATTGATCTTCGCCTTCAGACCCAGGCCGGTGCGCACCGCCTGCTCGACGCATTTCTTATTGATCACCGGCAGCATGCCAGGCATCGCCGCATCGACGAAGCTGACCTGCGAGTTCGGCTCGGCGCCGAATTCCGTGGCCGCGCCGGAAAACAGCTTGGCGTTCGACAAAATCTGAGCGTGGACCTCCAGACCGATCACGATTTCCCACGGACCGGTGGAACCCTGGATGTATTTGGAGCCGTTGCTGCTCATGCGGCCCTCCACCAACGCTCTGGCTTGGCTGTGAAATTCGCCGCGGTTTCGACCGCACGGCCAACGCGCAGCACGGTCGCCTCGTCGAAGGCTTTGCCGATGAGCTGCAGACCGAGCGGCAAGCCGCCCGCCGTCAGTCCCGCCGGCACAGAAAGCCCGGGTAGTCCGGCAAGATTCACGGTCACGGTGAATACGTCGTTGAGATACATCGACACGGGATCGGCGGTCTTCTCACCGATGGCGAAGGCCGGGCCCGGCGTGGCCGGCGTCAGCAGCACGTCGCACTTCTGGAAGGCCTGCGTGAAATCGCGGGCGATCAGGGTGCGCAGCTTCTGGGCCCGCAGGTAATAAGCGTCGTAATAGCCCGACGACAGCACATAGGTGCCGATCAGGATGCGCCGCTTGACCTCGGAGCCGAACCCCTCGCCACGGCTTTTCTCATAAAGATCAGTGATATCGCGGGCGTCCTTCGCCCGATGGCCATAGCGCACGCCGTCATAACGGGCGAGATTCGAGGAGGCCTCCGCCGGAGCGACAATATAATAAGTGGGCAGCGCGTATTTGGTGTGCGGCAGGGAGACCTCGACGATCTCCGCGCCCTGGGCCCTCAGCCACTCGGCGCCCTGGCTCCATAGGGCATCGATCTCAGGCGGCGCGCCGTCGACACGGTATTCCTTGGGAATGCCGATCCGCAGCCCCTTCACGCCGGCTTCCAGCCCGGCTTCGTAATCCGGCACGGGCATGTCGACGCTGGTGGAATCCTTGGGATCGACGCTCGCCATCGCCTTCAACAGGATCGCGGCATCGCGCACGGTGCGCGTCATCGGCCCGGCCTGGTCGAGCGATGAAGCGAACGCCACGATACCCCAGCGCGAACAACGCCCATAAGTCGGCTTGATGCCGACGGTTCCCGTCACGGCCGCCGGCTGGCGGATCGAACCGCCTGTGTCAGTGCCCGTCGCCGCCAGACACAAATTGGCGGCCACAGATGCTGCCGATCCACCCGAGGAGCCACCCGGCACCATCTTGGCGTTCGAAGCGCGCGCGCGCCACGGACTGGTCACCGGCCCGAAGTTGCTGGTCTCGTTCGACGAGCCCATGGCGAACTCGTCCATGTTGGTCTTGCCGAGCATGACCGCGCCGGCGTCCCAGAGGTTTTGCGAAACGGTCGATTCATAAGGCGGCACGAAATTCGACAGGATGTTGCTGCCAGCCGTGGTGCGCACGCCCTTGGTGCAGAACAAATCCTTGATTGCCAGCGGCAAGCCTTCGAGCGGGCGGATGTCGCCCTTGGCAATGCGCGCATCGGACGCCGCCGCCATTTCGAGGGCACGATCCGGCGTTTCGGTGACAAACGCATTCAGCGGGCGCGCCGCTTCCACCGCCTTGACGAAGGCGCCGGTCAGCTCGCGTGAAGAAATCTTCTTGGACGAAACGGCTGCACGCGCGTCGGCCAGGGTAAAATCGGTCGGGTTGGAGGGAAGCGTCATTACTCGACCACCTTCGGCACAATAAAGAAGTGGTCCTCGCCACCCGGCGCGTTCACCATCAGCGCATCGGCGACGTTGCCGTCGGTGACGACATCGTCGCGCATCTTCAGCCGCTGCTCGACCACGCTGGTCAGCGGCGCGACGCCGTCCACATTCACTTCCTTGAGCTGCTCCACCCAGTTCAGGATGCCGTTCAGCTCCTGGACCATGGGCTCCACACGCTCTTCTTCCAGAGCCAACCGGGCGAGCTTGGCGATACGCCGGACGGTGTCCTTGTCGACGGACATGGGTCTTTTGCCGTGCTAAGAATTCATACCTTGCTAGCAACCGGGGGCCGGGCTGGCAAGCGACACGAGGTCCGTTCGGCCATGCCGGCCGAGATTGGGTGAAAGGCAAGGATGCACAACGCTATATCTCCGCCTCTTCGCGTGAACGGAGCGCCCCCGTGATCGTCGCCAACTTCCCGGAATTGCGGACCCTGATCCCGCCCGGCAAGCGCCTCCTTGGCCTGGATCTGGGCGAGAAGACCATCGGGCTGGCGCTGTCCGACACCTCGCTGACCATCGCCACCCCCATGGAGACGCTGAAGCGGGGCAAGTTCACGGCCGACGCGGAAATCCTCGAGAAGATCATCGCCACGCAAGGCATCGGAGGGCTGGTCGTCGGCCTGCCGCTGAACATGGACGGCAGCGAAGGCCCCTCCGCACAATCGGCGCGCTCCTTCGCACGCAACTTCGCGACACGCACCCGCCTGCCGATCGCTTTATGCGACGAACGCCTTTCGACCGCTGCGGTCACCCGGACGCTGATCGATGCGGATGCTTCGCGCAAACGCCGCGCCGCGCTCGTGGACAAAATGGCCGCCGCCTATATCCTCCAAGGCGCGCTCGATCGCATGCGCTTGGGGGGAGAATGACCGCAGACGCCGAGGACCGGCCGGCGAACATCCGCTGGCTGCCGCCAGGGCTCCGTCCGCCGGGCGGTTTGACCGGCCGCCAGGAGCTTGTCTTCCTGCTGGTCGGCGCCGCGGCCCTGTTCGGCGGCTATGACACCAACGTCTTTGGTTTCGCGGTTCCGCAAGTCCAGGCCAGCCTTCACATCGCCGAAGACAAGATCGGCCTGACGGTCTCGATCTTCCGGCTGGCGGCGATCGCGGCGCTGGTGCTGGCGTGGTCGGCCGATCTGGTCGGGCGACGGCGTCTGCTGCTGTTCACGATCGCCGGCCAGGCGCTGGCGACCTTCGCAACCGGCTTCGTACAGGACTACACGCAGTTCCTTTGGGCGCAGACCATCACACGCACCTTCGGCTACGCCGAGGAGATGCTTTGCTACGTCGTCATCGCAGAGGAAATCTCCGCGCAAGCGCGCGGCTGGGCGAACGGCACGCTTGCGGCCATGTACTATGCCGGCGGCGGCGTTGCGTCGCTGGTCTTCATCGGCATCGGGCTTTACGGCTGGCGCGGCATGTATGTGATCGGTTCGGTGCCGATATTTCTGGTCGCCTACCTGCGCCGCTACCTGCCCGAGACGAAGCGCTTCGAATTGCGGGAGCACGAAGTCGAGAAAGTCACCTCGCGCATTGCCAAGGCCCTGGATCTGACACGCCGGCTCCTTCACGAGCATCCGCGCCGCATCGCCACCATGCTTGTTGCGATCGCTGCGTACGGCTTCGCCATCTGGCCGGCGGCCGTCTTCGGGCAGAAATACCTGCAGAGCGTTCTGCACTTCACACCCGGCCAGACAACGGCGCTGATACTTCCCGGCGGATTGATCGCCGTCTCCTTCAACATCCTGGCCGGCCGGCTCAGCGACACGTTGGGACGGCGCGCAGTGATCTTCTTCGCCTTGTTAGTGGCCTTGGCCAGCTTCGGCACGTTCTATAGCGGCATACATTGGCCGTACGTCGCCTATATGTGGGTGCCGGGCTTTTTCGGCTTCCTCTGCGCCGACTCTCTGTTCGCCGGCTTGTCCGCCGAAATCTTCCCCACCGCTTATCGCGCCACAGTGTCGGGCTTGCGCTATGTCGTGAGCATTCTCTGCGGTGCGGTCAGTCTGGCGCTTGAAGGTCCGCTCTATAACCTCTTGGGCGGCCACGGGCCGGCGCTGATCGTCCTCATGATGACGATGCCGATCGCCATGATAGCCGTGCTCCGCCTGCCGGAGCCCGCCGGCCGCACCCTCGAGGACATCGCGGCAGAGCCAGACCAAAAGCGGAAGGTGGCAAATGTATAAACTCTACTACTCACCGGGCACGGCAGCCTTGGCAGTCCATTGGATGCTGATCGAGATGAACGCCCCGTTCGAACTTGTCCTGATCGACATCGAGAAAGGTGCGCAAAAATCGGCCGACTATCTGAAGCTCAATCCGGACGGCCGCGTTCCGACCCTCGTCGTCGACGGCGCACCGCATTTCGAATGTCCGGCGCTGCTGATGCTGCTGGCAGAACGGCATTCGGAAGCAGGCTTCGCCCCCGCCATCGGCGCGCCGGAACGCGCGGACTATCTGCAATGGATGTTCTATTGCGCCAATACGCTGCAGCCGGCGTTCCGCAACTGGTTCTACCCCGACGAGGCCGCCGGAGCGGAAAACGCGACCGCCACCAAGGCACGCGCACGCGCCATTCTCGAAGACGGGTTCGCGCGCCTCGACGCGCGCTTTGGCGGCGGGCGGCAATTCATGCTCGGATCGCAGTTAACCGTTCTGGATTTTCTGGTCACCATGCTGACCCGATGGTCGCGCAATATGCCGAAACCCGCGACGGCGTGGCCGCACCTCGGCGCGTACATCGACCGCATGCGCGCCATGCCGTCCTTGCGCGAGGTCCACAAACGTGAGGGGCTGACGGATTGGATTGGCGGTTAAGCTGGCCCGATCCGTGTCGGGCGCCTTGAAACGACGACGTCGAATTATTCTTTTTCCATAAATCCCGATAGTTGTGCGCCAAGCAAGGGGACGCTTGCCCTAAGTCTTTGACATGCCTATAAGCCGGGTTTCGATGAGCTCGGCCGCAGCCGCCACACCGATCCTGAAAACCAGCCATTTGCTTGGCATCGAAGGCCTTTCGGTCGGCGAGATAACCGCTTTGCTCGATCTGGCCGACGAATATGTCGCTCTGGGTCGCGCCAAAGAGAAGAAGTCGCCCCTGCTGAAGGGACGCACGGTCATCAACCTGTTCTTCGAGGCTTCCACCCGGACCCAAAGCTCCTTCGAGCTGGCGGGCAAACGGCTGGGCGCCGACGTCATGAACATGTCGGTGCGGACCTCTTCGGTGTCCAAGGGTGAGACCCTGATCGACACGGCCACCACGCTGAATGCCATGCGGCCGGACATCCTCATCATCCGCCATCAGGATTCGGGTGCGGCCGAGATGCTGTCGCGGAAGCTGGATTGCTGCGTGGTCAACGCCGGCGACGGCAGCCATGAGCACCCGACCCAAGCTCTGCTCGACGCGCTGACCATCCGCCGGCGGCGCCGCTCTTTCGAAGGTTTGACCGTGGCGATCTGCGGCGATGTCGCCCACAGTCGTGTGGCGCGCTCGAATATCCACTTGCTGTCGAAGATGGGCGCCCGGGTGCGGCTGATCGCGCCGCGCACCCTGCTGCCGGCCGATGCCGCGCGCTTCGGCGTGGAGATTTTCACCGACATGCGCGAAGGACTGAAGGGTGCCGACATCGTGATGATGCTGCGTCTTCAGATGGAACGCATGACGGGCGCCTTCATTCCGTCGACCCGCGAGTATTTCCGCTTCTGGGGACTGGATCGCGAAAAACTTGCGTTCGCCAAGCCCGGCGCGCTGGTGATGCATCCGGGCCCGATGAACCGCGGCGTCGAGATCGACTCCGCCGTCGCCGACGACATCGAAGTGAGCCTGATCCACGAGCAAGTCGAGATGGGCGTCGCCACTCGCATGGCCGTACTGGACGCGCTGTCACGTGGGCTGGCGCAGCAGGGGCGCAACACGCCATGAGCAATCGGCGAACCGTCTTCTGCAATGCGCGGCTGATCGATCCCGCAACCGGTCTCGACGCCAAGGGCGGGTTGTTGGTCGAAAACGGCAAGATCGCCGATGTCGGACCTCGCTTGTTCGGCGATGTCGACCGCAGCGACCCGGAAGTGATCGACTGCAAGGGCCAAGTGCTGGCGCCCGGGTTGATCGATATGCGCGTCTTCACTGGAGAGCCCGGCAGCGAACATCGCGAGACGCTGGAATCCGCGAGCCGTGCGGCGGCAGCCGGCGGCGTCACCACCATCGTCGTCATGCCGAACACTGATCCGGTGATAGACGAGCCTTCGCTGGTCGATTTCATCCTGCGGCGCGCGGCGGCGACGGCCTGCGTACGCGTCGCACCGATGGCCGCCCTCACTCGCCATCTCGCCGGCGAGGTAATGACGGAAGTCGGCCTGCTGATGGAAGCCGGTGCCGTGGCCTTCACCGACGGCGACCGCACGATTTCCAACACCCGCGTGCTGCGCCGGGCGCTGGCCTACGCCTCGACCTTCGGCGCCCTGGTGGTCGGTCATGCGGAAGACCCCGATCTTGCCGATGGCACTTCGGTGACCGAAGGCGAATATGCCATGCGACTTGGTATCCCCGCTGCGCCGACCGCCGCCGAAGCCATGATCGTCGAGCGCGACATCCGCCTCGTCGAGCTGACAGGTGCGCGCTACCATTTCGGGCAGATTTCCTGCCGGGCATCACTGGATGCGGTCGCGGCCGCCAAACAGCGCGGCCTGCCGATCACCTGCGGCGTCGCCGCGCATCATCTGGCGCTGAACGAGCTGGACGTGGGCTCCTATTACACCTTCATGAAGGTAAAGCCGCCGCTGCGCTCGGAAGCCGACCGCGCCGCGATGGTGGACGGCGTAGCATCGGGTCTGATCGACGTCGTCGTCTCCAGCCATGATCCGCAGGCCGCCGACACCAAGCGCCAACCCTTCGCGCAGGCTGCTTTCGGCGCCGTGGGACTCGAAACGCTCCTGCCCGTGGCGCTCGGTGTGCATCACAATGGCAGTGCCGATCTGCTGCACGTGCTCAAAGCGTTGACGGCGGCTCCAGCCAGGATCCTCGGACTCAATGCCGGAGCCTTGGCCAAGGGCGCTCCCGCCGATCTGGTGCTCATCGATCCCGGCGCGCCTTATGTGCTCGATCCTGACAAGCTGCATTCACGTGCCCGCAACACGCCGTTCGAGGGCCGCAAGTTCCAAGGATGGGCGACGAAAACTTACGTCGGCGGCGAATGCGTCTTCGACCGCGAGGGAATGCAGTGATCGCCAGCGCGCCCATCGATTTGCCGGAAGCCCTGTTCTGCCTGGCGCTGGGCTACCTTCTGGGCTCGATTCCGTTCGGCCTGATCATTACGCGGCTCGCCGGCCTCGGAGACGTGCGCCAGATCGGCTCCGGCAATATCGGTGCAACCAACGTGCTACGCACCGGCAACAAATGGGCGGCAGCTCTCACGCTGCTGCTCGATGGCGGCAAAGGCGCGGTCGCGGTTCTGATCGCGTACATGTTTTACGGCACCGAAGGTGGGGTGGCGGCAGGAATCGCCGCGATCATGGGGCATATCTTTCCAGTCTGGCTCCGCTTCAAAGGCGGCAAAGGCGTCGCGACGTTCATCGGCGTGATGCTGGCGGCCTATTGGCCGGCAGGACTGCTCGTCATCGCGACGTGGCTCATCGTCGCCTATTTTTCGAAGATTTCGTCACTGTCGGCGCTGATCGCCGCAGCACTGGCGCCGGCCTATACGATCGCGCTCGGCAATCTGCCTTATGCCGTTCTGGCCTTCGTTCTGGCGATCATCATATTCATCACGCATCATGAAAATATCCATCGCCTTTGGCGCGGGGAGGAGCCGCGCATCGGCGGCAAGAAGAACGGCGGCTGACGATGCCGTACAAACTTTCGGACAGTGAACGGCGCGCCTGGCTGCGGCTGGCACGCGCGCCCAATGTCGGGCCCGTGACCTTTGCGCAGTTGCTGAGGCGGTTCGGCTCGGCCACGGCGGCACTCGCCGAGCTTCCCCGGCTGGTAAGGCGGGGCGGCGGTGAAGCCGCCGCATTGCCAAGCGACGACGACGTCCGACGAGAGCTGGAGGCGCTGGCAAAGATCGGCGGCCGCATGATCGCCAGCGTCGAATTGGGTTTCCCGCGCGGCCTGGCCGCACTCGACGCACCGCCCCCGATGATCTCTGTACTCGGACAAACCGCGCTGCTGGCGCGCGAGATGATCGCTATCGTCGGCGCACGCAATGCGTCGGCGCTGGGACGCAAATTGGCGGGCCGCCTCGCCGCCGATCTCGGCACGGCCGGTCTTGTCGTGGTATCGGGCATGGCGCGCGGGATCGATGCCGCCGCCCACGAGGGAACACTCATCAGCGGAACTTGTGCTGTCGTGGCCGGCGGAGCCGACATCGTCTATCCACCGGAAAATGCCTGGCTTTATGATCGCATCAAAAGCGAAGGCGTCATCGTGTCGGAAATGCCGCTGGGACAGACGCCGCAAGCGCGTCACTTCCCACGCCGCAACCGGATCGTTTCCGGTCTTTCGCGCGGCGTGATCGTTGTCGAGGCGGCGGAGGGATCCGGCTCGTTGATCACCGCGAATTTTGCGCTGGAACAAAACCGTGAGGTTTTCGCCGTGCCCGGTTCGCCACTCGACCCACGCGCCAAAGGCGCCAACCGTCTGCTACGCCAGGGCGCCGTGCTCACCGAAACAGCCGAGGATGTCCTTGCCGTGCTCAACCCCATCCTGGGCGGCAGCTTCCAAGAACCAGCGCACGATCTCGAAGGGATTTTGCCCGCCCAAGCCGAGGCAGAAGCAGACCGCATCCGCACACTGGTCGAAGAAGCTCTCGGCCCAGCACCGGTCGGCGTCGACGAACTGATTCGGTTATGTCGTGCGCCGGCTCCTGCCATTCTGACCGTTTTGCTGGAATTGGAGTTGGCAGGACGCTTAGCCAGACACCCCGGAAACCGGGTCTCTTGGGCCTGAAAGTAGACCTATCTGTCCGCTTCTTAACTGGCACCGCCATGAAAATGGCCCATATCAAGACCCTGGCAAGGAAATGCGGATAATCTGGAAGACAGGCAACCAACAGTTACATTTTGTCACAAGCTCGCGCGCCTAAAAATTCTGAGCCACACAATTTCTCACCATAGAACATTAGAAATTAAGGGAAAATAAGGTTAATGAGGCAGCGCACCTACCGAAATCACGCGTTGACACCGCTCGGCGCCTTCTATCAGTGTCCGCCCACCCAAGAAGCCACAACAGTTGGCGGTTTTCGCGGTTTGCGGTCCTGCCGCAGTGCGCCAAGACCGCGTGAGCACCATTCCGCATGAACGTTGTCGTCGTCGAATCCCCCGGCAAGATCAAAGCGATCAGCAAGTATCTCGGTCCGGGGTACAAAATCCTGGCCAGCTTCGGCCATATCCGCGACTTGCCGTCGAAGGACGGCTCGGTGAAGCCGGACGAAGACTTCGCCATGACCTGGCACGTGGACGAGCGTGCCCAAAAACGCATCAAGGACATCGCCGACGCCCTCAAGACCGCCGACAAGCTGATCCTGGCCACCGACCCCGATCGCGAAGGCGAAGCGATTTCCTGGCATGTGCTGGAAGTGCTGAAGCAGCGTAAAGCGCTGGGCAAGACGCCGATCGAGCGCGTCGTCTTCAACGCCGTAACCAAAGCGGCCGTACTCGAAGCCATCGCGCATCCACGCGAGATCAACGAGGAACTCGTCGACGCATATCTGGCGCGCCGCGCCCTCGATTACCTGGTCGGCTTCACCCTGTCGCCGGTGCTATGGCGCAAGCTGCCCGGCGCACGATCCGCCGGACGCGTACAATCCGTGGCACTCCGGCTGGTGGTCGATCGTGAAGTCGAGATCGAAGCCTTCAAGGCTCAGGAATATTGGACTATCGACGCGGATGTGCAGGCGCCGGCGGGTTCGTTCAAGGCCCGCCTCACCCATCTTGACGGCAAGAAACTGGAAAAGCTTTCGCTTGGCGGCGAAGCCGAAGCCAAGCGCGCCGTCGACGCCATCAACAGCCGCCAGTTCACGATCGGCAGCGTCGAGAGCAAGCCAGTCAAGCGTCATCCGTCACCGCCATTCATCACCTCGACATTGCAGCAAGAGGCTTCGCGCAAGCTAGGTTTTGCGGCGAAGCGCACCATGCAGATTGCGCAGCAACTTTATGAAGGCGTCGATGTCGGCGGCGAGAGCGTCGGACTGATCACCTATATGCGCACCGACGGCGTGACGATGGACGGCGGCGCCGTTCACGAGGCGCGCGACATGATCGGCGAGCGCTACGGCAAGAAATATGTTCCCCACGCGCCACGCGCCTATACCAGCAAGGCGAAAAACGCGCAGGAAGCGCACGAAGCCGTCAGGCCGACGAGCTTCCACCGCACGCCGGAATCCGTTTCGCGTCATCTCGATTCCGATCAGGCCCGGCTTTACGAACTGATCTGGAAGCGCGCCGTCGCCAGCCAAATGGAAAGCGCCGAACTGGAACGCACCACGGTCGATGTCGTTTCCGCCGATCGCCAAATCACCTTGCGCGCCACCGGCTCGGTTACGCTGTTCGACGGCTTCCTCACGCTCTACCAGGAAGGCCACGACGACGAGGAAGACGAAAACGGCGCCAAGCTGCCGCGGGTGACAGCCGGCGATACCACACAAGTCGAAAAGGTCGAACCGGTACAGCACTTCACCGAGCCGCCGCCGCGCTATTCCGAAGCCAGCCTGGTACGCAAGCTGGAGGAGCTCGGCATCGGCCGGCCTTCGACATACGCCACCATCCTGTCGGTACTGCGCGACCGCGCCTATGTCCGGATGGACCGCGGGCGATTCATTCCCGAAGACAAGGGGCGGCTGGTCACAGGATTCCTCTCAAGCTTCTTCCAGCACTATGTCGAATACAGCTTCACGGCAGATCTCGAAGAGAAGCTCGACGAGGTCTCTGCCGGTGAACTCAACTGGAAGCAGCTGCTGCGCGATTTCTGGAAGGATTTCTCGGCCGCCGTCGCCGGCACCAAGGACCTGAAGATTTCGCAGGTTATTACTGAGCTGGACACTCTGCTCGGCCCGCATATTTTTCCGCCCGGCGACAACGGCGTCGATCCGCGCGTCTGCCCGACCTGCGGTAACGGCCGCCTGAGCCTGAAGCTCGGCAAGTTCGGCGCCTTTGTCGGCTGCTCAAACTATCCGGAGTGCCGCTACACACGTCAGCTCGGTCAGAAGAATGGCGAAGGCAATGGCGAGCCGCAGCCGCTCGGCATGTTCCCTGACACTGGCGAACAGATCACATTGCGCAACGGCCGCTTCGGGCCATATGTGCAACTCGGCGACGGCGAAAAACCAAAACGCGCGGGCATACCCAAAGGCACGGACGTTTCGAGTGTCGACCTGGAATTGGCCATCCGCCTGCTCTCCTTGCCGCGCGAAGTTGGCAAGCATCCGGAGAGCGGCGAACCGATCACGGCGAATTTCGGCCGCTTTGGGCCCTACGTCGCCCACAACGGAAGCTACGCCTCGCTCGAGTCGCCAGAGGACGTCTTCAACATCGGCCTCAACCACGCCGTCACGGTGCTCGCGGAGAAGAAGGCGCGCGGCTTCGTGCGGCGCGGCTCCGAGCCGCTGAAGGAATTGGGCGCCGATCCCAACGGCGGCGCGGCCATAAAACTGATGAAGGGCCGCTTCGGGCCCTATGTCACCGACGGTTCAGTCAATGCGACGGTTCCCAAGGGCAGCGACCCGATGGCGGTCACGCTTGAGGAAGCCCTGGCGCTGATTGCGGACCGGGCAGCCAAGGGTGGCGGCAAGAGCAAGAAGTCCAAGAAGGCGGCCAAAGCGCCCGCCGAAAAGAAGAAGTCCGAAAAGAAGGCGCCGGAGAAAAAGGCCGCGCCTGCGAAAAAGAGGAAGGCACCGGCCAAGAAAAAAGCAGCAGCCAAGACTGCACAGGCCGGCGAATAGACGTGATACGACGAGCAAAAGGCAAGCCCACGCCGCCCGTCAACAGGGCGCGCGTGCTTGACGCGCTTGCCGCCAATCCCGGCGCCACGAAGCGCGATCTGACGCGACTGCTGGGCATCAAAGGCTCGGACCGCATTGTGCTCAAGCGCGTGCTGAAAGAACTCGAAATCGAAGGACTGCTCGCAGGCAGCCGGCGCCGCGGCTACAAACGGCCGGGGGATCTTCCCGAGGTGACGGTGCTGGAAATCACCGGCCAAGACCCCGACGGCGAGCTCCTCGCCCGCCCGCAGCGCTGGGAATCGAACGAAGAGCCGCCGCCGATTATCGTGGTGGACGGAGAGGCGGGGCCGGCTCTCGGTCCCGGCGAACGCATCCTGGCAAGGCTCACCGAGACGCCCGAAGGCTTTGAGGCGCGTGTCATCAAGCGATTGGGTACCAGCGCGCATCGCGCGCTGGGCGTGGTGCGCCTGAAAGGCCACCACGTGCGCATCGTGCCCATAGACCGTAAGAGCAAGAGCGAATTCTCCGTCGATCCGCACGACCGCGGAGGTGCGAAGAACAATGAACTCGTTCTGGCCGAACCGATCGCAGGACGGGCCTCGGGCTTTCCACGAGCGCGCGTCGTGGAACGCTTCGGCAGTATGGATACGCCCAAGACGGTCAGTTTAATCGCCATACACGCGCATGGCATTCCGACCGACTTTCCCAAGGACGTGCTCGACGAGGCGGAGCGTGCCGGCGCGGCCGGTCGGCACGGGCGCACCGACCTGCGGAACATTCCGCTGGTCACCATCGACCCCGAAGATGCCCGCGATCACGACGACGCGGTCTGGGCCGGGCCCGACCCAGATCCTGCGAACAAAGGCGGGCACATCTGCCTCGTCGCCATCGCCGACGTCGCCCATTATGTCACGCCAGGGTCACCGCTCGACAAGGAAGCTTACAAGCGCGGCAATTCAGTCTATTTCCCCGACCGCGTCGTGCCGATGCTGCCGGAGAAGCTGTCCGCGGATTTGTGTTCGTTGAAGGAAGGCGTCGACCGTCCCTGTCTTGCCGTACGCATGGTGTTTGACGCCCATGGCCGGAAGCGGCATCACGAATTTCTGCGCGGAGTGATGCGTTCCGCCGCGCGGCTGACCTACGCGCAGGCGCAACACGCGTTCGACGGCACGCCCGACGCCAAGCTGTCCGAGACGGCCAAGGAGTCGCTCGCGGCGCTGTGGAAAGCCTATGGCGCCCTGATCGAAGAACGAGAGGTGCGCAACCCGCTCGATCTCGACCTGCCGGAACGGCGCATCGAGATCGGCACAGACGGAAAGGTCAAGTCCATCGCTTTCCGCGAGCGCCTGGAATCCATGCGTCTGATCGAAGAGTTCATGGTGCTGGCCAACGTTGCAGCGGCGGAGTCGCTGGAAAAAGCCCGCATGCCGCTGATCTATCGGGTGCATGACGAGCCTTCCAAGGAGAAGCTTTTCGCTTTCTCAGATTACCTGAAAACCATCGGCATGAATTTCGCCAAGGGCCAGGTGATGAAGCCGTCCGTGTTTAACCGCATTTTGGAGCGCGCCAAAGGCGGCTTGTACGAGAACGTTATGAATGACGTCGTGCTGCGTACCCAGTCGCAGGCGATCTACGGTCCCAACAACCTCGGCCATTTTGGCCTGAATTTGGCGAAGTACGCCCATTTCACGTCGCCCATCCGCCGGTATGCCGACTTGATCGTGCATCGCGCCTTGATCCGCGCGCTGAAACTGGGAGATGACGGGCTGACGGATCGCGAAGCCGCCCGGCTTGGCGAGATCGCCGAACACATCTCAACCACGGAACGCCGCGCCATGGCGGCCGAGCGCGATTCCAACGACCGCTATATCGCCGCCTTTATGCAAGATCGGATAGGCGCGATCTTCCTTGCGCGCATCACCGGCGTCACCAGCTTCGGACTATTCGTGCGGTTGGCGGGAACCGGCGCGGAAGGACTGTTGCCGGCGCGGGCGCTGGGCGCGGAATATTTCCGCCATGACGAGCGCCGCCACGCGATGATCGGCGACGTCACCGGCACGACCTATTCTCTCGGCGACCTCGTGCGCGTGCGCCTTACCGAAGCGGCGCCGCTCACCGGCGGATTGCGCTTCAACCTTGCCGAAGCGGCGGCGCAACCGCCGCACAAGGTGCGCCCGCCAATATCGATAAAGCCGCGGAGCAAGCGGCGGCGATGAGCGACGTCGCCTTCGACCCAGACGACAAGATCGTCCACGGCGCTCTGCGCCCGAAAGATGCGGCAACGCTGATCCTGGTAAAGCATGGCGGCGAGCCGCGCGTGCTGATGGGCCAGCGCCATTCCGGCATGGCGTTCATGGCGGGCAAATTCGTGTTCCCGGGCGGACGTGTCGAATCCTGCGACCAGCGCGTCGCCGCCGCAAGCGAACTACGGCCCGACGTGCTGGCAAAACTGTCTTCTGGCATTACGCTCGCCCGTGCACGGGGGCTCGCTCTCGCGGCCGTCCGCGAAACTTTCGAGGAGACCGGCGTTCTGGTCGGCATGCGCAGCGACAAATGCCCTCGCACACGTTCGTCGGCATGGGCCCGTTTCTTCGCGCACGGCATCATGCCAAAGCTTGATACGCTCGACCTGGTTGCACGAGCCGTTACGCCACCCAACCGCCCACGCCGCTTTGACGCGCGCTTCTTCATGGCCGATGCCACGGTCATTGCCCATGTTGTCGAAGACGCCGCGAACGAAGAGCTCTTGAGACCCTGCTGGCTGACGTTGGCCGAGGCCCGGGCGCTGGACCTGCCTTCGATCACCCGTCGCGTCCTGGCCGAAGTCGAGACCCGCCTCGCCACCGGCCCCTGCCCTGTGCCTTTTTTCAGGTTTAACAGGGGAAAAGCGAGCCTGACCTACCTGTAGCCGGGCCGCCTTGACTTCCCAGGCTTCCCGGCTAGTTTACGCCCCCTTTGACGCGCCTATCTCAGGAGTACCCCCATGGCGAAACCCACCACAGCCAAAATCCGCCTCAACAGCGAGGGCGGCACGGGGTATTTCTACGTGACCAAGAAGAACACCCGCACGATGACGGAGAAGTTCTCGGTCAAGAAGTACGACCCCGTCCTGCGCAAGCATGTCGAGTTCAAGGAAGGCAAAATTAAGTAGTCTGCCTCCTTACTTCCGCGACGCTTCAACCCTTTCGACGAATGGCAGCATGAACCCGTGCAGCAGCGGGATCACGCCCAGCGGCAAATCGTGGCCCCAGCCTTCAATCTCGTGAAATTCCGCACCCGGAATGCAGGCAGCCAGCTGCCGTCCGTGTTCGGGCGGGAGCAGTGTGTCGGCTGACCCGTGCATCACCAAAGCCGGCAGTTTCAAGCCTTTCAGACGCGTGCCGCGTGGCGGCCCCGCCAAAATTGCCGCCCAGTGCCGCAGCAGCCCCTCGGGATAGTAGCAGCGGTCGAAGCTGCGCCCGATCTGTGCAGCGCCGCGTTCGTCGTCGACAGCAAACGCAGTAGAGGCATAAGCCCGGCGCGATTTCAGGATGTGGTCGATCACCGAGGCGCGATCCTGCGCCTCGGACCGCGTCGTCAGCGCCATATGAGCTTCGGGCGTGGACGGCGGCAAACCCATGTCATTGGTTGTCGAAAAAATGGCAACCAGCGATCGTGCCTTTTGGGGGTGCTCCAACGCTACGAGTTGCGCGATCATGCCTCCCATCGAGGCGCCGCAGATATGCGCGCTGCCGATCTGCAGCGCATCCAGCAGACCCGCCGCGTCCGCGGCCATGTCGCTCAAGAAATACGGTATGTCTGGCTTCTGGCCGTCACGTAGCGCGGCCATAATGGCGCGAACATCCGGAATCATCCCGTCCCACTTTTGAGTCAGGCCGACGTCGCGATTGTCGAAGCAGAGGACGCGCAGTCCGGCGTTTACCAAGCCGTCGCGGAATTCCTCCGGCCAAGCGGTCAACTGCTGTCCAAATCCGTGGATCAACAGGATTGGCACGCCGTCCTTTGACCCGTAGGATTCGTAGGCCATATCGATACCGTTCGCGCGGATTCTGGCCATGACGCCCCCCGTTTCCTCTGGATGGCCCTTATCCGACCGTGCCGCTTCCTTGACAAGATGTCAGCAGCACCGGAGCCTAAGCTTTCCTTACTGCAACCGGGACGCCGCATGAGTGCTTTCGTCGTCGTCAATCCGCGTTCGGGCAATGGCGGGACACGTCGAGGGTGGCGCGCGTTGGAGAAGTCCCTTTCAGCGACCTACCCTTATATGACGGTTGCCTTCACGAAGCATCGCGGCGACGCCACCAATCTGGTCAACGGCGCATTGCGGGAGGGCCATCTTGAGATCGTCGCCGTGGGCGGTGACGGCACCATTAACGAGGCCGTCAACGGGTTCTTCGACAGCAGTGGCGCCGTGTCGCCCGATGCGGTGCTGGCGTTTGTCTCCAGCGGCACCGGCGGCGACTTCAAGAAAGCTTTTGGCGTTAAGGAAAATGGCCTTGCCGCGGCGCAGCGCCTCAAGCATGCCGCTGTGCGCCCGATCGATATCGGTCGAGTGTCTTTTTTATCCAAGGATGGCGTGGCGCGCGTCCGCTATTTCGCCAATATCGGTTCATTCGGCCTTTCCGGAAAGATCGTCGATGCTGTCAACCACTCGGTCTTCGCCAAATTGTTCGGTGGCACATTTGCCTTTGCGTTTCACAGCGCCGCAGGTCTTTTGACTTATCATGGCCGGACGGTTCGCCTCATCATTGATGACGTCTTCGATGAGATCATCACGGTCTCAACGGTGGCTGTCGCCAACGGCACAACATTCGGCGGCGGCATGATGATGGCGCCTGGGGCCAAATCCGACGACGGCTTTTTTGACGTCGTCCTCATCGCCAATGCTCCCAAAAGGCAAATGCTGGCCGACATGAAACTCATCTACACCGGCGAACATCTGGGAAATCCGAACGTCCGGGTGATCCGCGGCCGCAAAGTCGTCGCCGCACCGGTTGCGGAAACGCACGGCCGTCCGGTCCTGATCGAAACAGATGGCGAAGGGATTGGCCGGCTGCCTGCGACATTCGAGATTCTGCCACGGGCTCTGAATGTGCGATGCTGACCAATTGAGGGTTGTTATGGGTATCGATCGCACGAAAATCCGGTGGAACGGCTGGGGCTGGGCCGCGCATAAAGATGATCTCGGTAGCCGCGAGGACATCTGGAGATGGCTGGCTTCCGAACTCAATATGCCGGCGCTGCTGGCAACGCCGTCCCGACCACTGGAAGAACTTTCTCTTCCGCCCTGTGCCTTATCGCTTGAGGACCGTCACGGTTTGACTCGTGTCCTTGGAGCGGAGCACTTGCGCGACGATGCCTATGAGCGCGCGTTTCACACATTGGGCCGCAGCTACCACGATTTATTGCGCTTGCGCGCCGGCGATCTGTCGCTGGCTCCTGACGCGGTCGTCTACCCGCGCGCGACCGAGGAAGTCCTCGCGGTACTTGCCTTTGCGGCGACGCACGACATCGCCGTCATCCCCTTTGGCGGCGGGACAAGTGTTGTGGGCGGCGTCAGCGGCGTGCGGGGAGCGTTCAAGAAGGCGATCACCGTCGACTTGTCGGCGATGGACAGGGTGATCGACATAGACACCGTGTCCGGTACGGCGACCGTAGAAGCTGGCATTGCCGGTCCCGCATTGGAAAAGGCTCTCGAGGCCAAAGGCGTCACGCTCGGTCATACGCCGCAATCTTTCGAATTTTCCACGCTCGGCGGGTGGATCGGACATCGCGGCGCCGGTCAAGGATCGAACCGCTATGGCCGTGCAGAAGATTGGCTTGTGGGCATCAGGCTCGCGACGCCACGCGGCCTGCTTACGACGGGGGATGCGCCGGCGTCTGCCGCCGGACCGCAGCTGAAGGATATAGCGCTTGGCTCCGAAGGTGTCTTCGGCATCATCACCGAAGCGACGATCCGCGTGCGTCCGCGTCCGGAGGTCAGCGACTACCGCGGCTATCTGTTCCGCGATTTCGAGAGTGGCATGGCGGCGATCCGTATGGCGATGCAAGAAGACGTCGCGGCGACGATGCTGCGCCTGTCGGACGCGGATGAAACACGCTTCTACCGTGCCTATGGCAAGCTCGGAAAAGCCGCGAGCCTTTCTCAGAGGCTCGCTGACTTCTATCTGAAAATGCGGCATTTCGACGATCGAGCCTGCGCCATGATCGCTGGATTCGAGGGCCATGGCCCTGCACCAACCGCTGCGCGCAAACAATTCGATGCCATTGCACGACGACACGGGGCTTTGGCGTTAGGCACCAGAACCGGGGAACGCTGGCGGCAAAGCCGCTTCCTGGCGCCGTATCTGCGCGATCCCATGATGGATCGAGGTGTCGGCATCGACACACTGGAGACCGCTGCAAGCTGGTCAAAGATTGGCGCACTCTATGCGGCCACGCGCGCGGCACTAGAGACGGCGGTCCTGCAAACCGTTCCGCGTGAAGGTGCCAAGGGGATTGTAATGTGCCACATCAGCCATTCCTATACGGACGGCGCCAGTCTCTATTTCACATATATCTTTCCTCGCGCGCTCGATGGTGAGATCGCCCAATGGAAAGCGATTAAGAAAGCGGCCACAGATGCGGTCGTGGCCAACGGAGGAACTGTCAGCCACCACCACGGCATCGGCGAAGATCACACACCCTGGATCGTACAAGAGAAGGGTACGCTGGGCATCGACGTTCTGCGCGCAGTCAAGACGGCGCTGGACCCAAGCGGGATCCTCAATCCTGGAAAATTATTGCCAAGCTAGAGCGTATCGAATGTCTGGCGCAGGGCTTTTGCCGCGTCGGCCAGGGCCGCGTGCGCCTGCGGCACAATCGCCTGCAGATAAATGAAACAGTGAATCATGCCAGGATAATCCGCGATGGTTACCGGAACGCCGGCATTACGCAATTTCTCCGCATAGGCCAAACCTTCGTCGTGCAAAGGGTCGCAACCACCCAGCATTACGTA
Organism: Alphaproteobacteria bacterium; assembly: GCA_028865545.1. Classification (GTDB taxonomy): domain Bacteria; phylum Pseudomonadota; class Alphaproteobacteria; order Micropepsales; family Micropepsaceae; genus Rhizomicrobium. The sequence continues at coordinate 39,182 of JAGWJY010000018.1, forward strand.
AGCAGGCGGTAGCGCGCCGACATCATCGGCCAAGAGCGGCGACAGGCGGGGGTCGGCAAAATCGGAACCCTTCGGTACGTAGTTTTGGTAGAACCACTCCATCGCCTGCTTATCAAGAAAGTAGCCGACAGCGAATTCGCGCAAAGATGCAAATCGCCCGCCGAACTGGGCCATGGGAAACATCAGCAATTGAGAGGCGATACTCGGTCCGCCTTGCGCCTTCGCCATCTGGCAAACGACGGCGGACAAAGTCGCTCCGGCGGAATCACCTGCTACTGCAATCCTGTTTGCATCGACACCAAGGTCGGCCGCGTTTGCTTCGATCCACTTCACGGCGGCGAAAGCGTCGTCCACGGCAGCGGGAAATTTGTGCTCCGGCGCCAGCCGGTAATCGACGGCAACGACACGTGCGCCGCTTTGAGCTGCAAGCAATCTGCATACGGCATCGTGACTGTCGAGATCGCCAATCGTGAAGCCGCCGCCGTGAAAGTATGCGATCGCCGGCAAAGCCTCGCCACCTGCCGCCACCGGCGTATAGAGGCGAAGCGCGATGGCGCCGCCAGGACCGGGCATCGTGCGGCTTTCCACCTTGCCGACGGGCACATCTTTTTGGCTCGCGAGCCCCATCATCATGGAGAAGGCAAGCCGCGCACCCGCCGGCGACATTTCCCAAAGCTTGGGCGTCGGCATCGCGTCCAGTTGATCAAGGAAGGCTTTGGTGAGGGGATCGAGGGGCATCGTTTCCCGCGAAGGGCTTTGCGGCGGCGAGTGTGGACGGATCGCCGAATGCGGCGCAAGGCGGATCTAGTGACACCAAAGCTCAGTGGATCGTTGGTTCACGGTCAGGATCCAGGCGGTACAACGCGATGTCATCCAGCAGAATCGAGAGTGTGAACCAGAAGCGCGCGCGTTCGGACTGGCCCTCAGCCTCGAACGAAGCAAAGGCACGCCGGGCATAGTCGCGCGCGAGAAGGCCATGCTCAGCAGCCAATTCGCCTGCCAAAATGCAGAAATCGCCGGCGGACATCCGCATGACGCCACACCCTGAATTGCGTCACTACTCAACCAGATCCAGGTAATTACCCGGTTAAGACCCTTTCGGCCTGCAGATTTTGCTGGAAGTACAATTTATTGCTGTTATTCTTAGTAAACTCCGTACTTGAAGGGGTATTTTCCGATCGGGAGGTCGGCATGCGTGGTAAAAGCGTTCTGCTCGTCATCGGCGGTGGCGTCGCCGCCTACAAATCGCTGGAACTTGTCCGCCGGCTAAGGGAGCGCGGCGCCGCGGTTCGCGCCATCATGACCAAGGCAGCCGGGGAATTTGTTACGCCTTTGTCGGTTTCGGCGCTAAGCGGCGAGAAGGTCTTCCAAGATCTGTTTAGCCTCACCGACGAAGCGGAGATGGGTCATATCCAACTCTCGCGCAGCGCCGATCTTGTCGTCGTGGCACCGGCGACAGCCGATTTGATGGCCAAACTCGCAGGCGGGCACGCCAATGATCTGGCATCCACAGCGCTGATCGCCACCGACAAGCCCGTATTGATGGCGCCGGCGATGAATGTGCGGATGTGGAACCATCCCGCCACACAAAGAAATCTCAAGACACTGAAAGACGACGGCGTGATGTTCGTCGGTCCGAACGATGGCGAAATGGCTTGCGGCGAATACGGTCCGGGGCGCATGGCCGAGCCCGAGCAGATTCTCGCGGCGATCGAAGGCGCATTGCTTGCCCGAAAGACCGGCCCGCTGGCCGGGTTCAGAGCGTTGGTAACGGCAGGGCCGACGCGTGAGCCGCTCGATCCCGTACGGTACATCGCGAACCGTTCATCTGGAAAACAGGGTTATGCAATTGCCGACGCCCTGGTGAAGGCCGGCGCCGACACCGTTCTCGTCTCCGGTCCCGTCGAGATAGCCGCGCCAGCCCATGTCAAGCTGATGCGCGTTGAAACCGCGCGCGAGATGCTGGTTGCGTGTGAATCCGTCTTACCGGTCGATGTGGCAGTGTGCACGGCAGCGGTCGCCGATTGGCGTCCGGAGATTGTGCTCAATAGCAAGATTAAGAAGGCGGACACCGCGCCGGCGCTTAGGCTGACCGCCAATCCGGATATCCTTGCAATGCTCGCCCACGGCACACCACGCCCGCCCTTGGTGATTGGCTTCGCCGCCGAAACTGAAAACGTCGTTGCCTACGCCGTGGAAAAGCGAGCCAAAAAAGGCTGCGACTGGATCATCGCCAACGATGTCAGTGGGAATGTCATGGGCGGTGATCGCAACACCGTGCACCTCATCACATCAAGCGGCTCGGAAGCCTGGCCGGAGATGAAGAAAAGTGAAGTCGCCGTGAGACTGGCCCAGCGCGTTGCAATGACCTTGAAAGGTAAAGCGGCATGATGAAACTCGAAATCAAGCGTATGCCACATGCCAGCGATTTACCCCTGCCCTCCTATGCGACGGAAGGTTCGGCGGGATTGGACCTGCTTGCCGCCGTCGATACCGAGATCGAGTTAAAGCCCGGCGCCCGCGTTTGCGTGCCATGCGGCATTGCCATGGCGTTGCCGCCCGGCTTCGAAGCGCAGGTGCGGCCACGTTCCGGTCTGGCGCTGCATCACGGCATTACATTGTTGAATGCGCCAGGCACCATCGACAGCGATTATCGCGGCGAAGTGAAGGCGACCCTCATCAATCACGGCGAATCTGTATTCCGCATCACGCGCGGCATGAAAGTCGCGCAATTGATTGTCGCACGATATGAGACGGTCGAACCGTGCGAAGTCAGAGAACTGCCGACCAGCGAACGCGGCGAGAGCGGCTTTGGCTCCACGGGTCTCCACGTCGCAACCCAAAGGACGGCCTGATCCATGCTCAAGCTTTCCCGAAAAACGCTACTGGCCCTGGAAGCCGTGATCGACATCGCCTTCAATGCGCGCCCCGAGCCTGTCCAGGCGAAAGAGATCACCGCACGCCAGGGTGTTCCGCAACGCTATCTTGAGCAGGTAATGCAGCAATTGGTGCGCGCCGGTATCCTGCGAGGCGTGCGCGGGCCGCGCGGCGGCTATCGCCTCGCCAAAGAGCGCCGACGAATTTCGGTAGGCGACATTGTACGTGCGGCCGAAAGCATCGACGAAGAGAATGGCGAAGACGCAACGCCGCGCTCCGAACTCGGCGTTCACATCGTTACGCCGTTCATCCAGTCTCTGCAGAGCGACGTGATGACAAAGCTAGACTCCATCACCATCGAGGATTTGTGCCAACGCGCGCGGGCGGTTGGCGTCGATTGCGGCGACAAGGTCACCGCCGACTTCACAATTTAGGAGAACATCAATGTCTGAACGCAAACCAGGTAGGGGCCGCATCTATAATTCCATCACTGAGACCATCGGCGACACACCTTTGGTGCGGATGGCCCGCCTGCCAAAGCAGGCCGGCGTCAAGGCGGACATTCTGCTCAAGCTCGAATTCTTCAATCCGATTTCCAGTGTGAAAGATCGCATTGGTGTGTCGATGATCGAGGCAATGGAGCGACAGGGCCTGATCTCTCCAGGGAAAACCACGCTTGTTGAGCCAACCAGCGGAAACACGGGCATCGCCCTCGCCTTCGTCGCCGCCGCCAAAGGCTACAAGCTTACGCTGGTGATGCCGGAGACGATGTCGATCGAACGTCGCAAGATGTTGGCGTTGCTTGGCGCGGAAGTCGTGCTGACAGAGGGCCCAAAAGGCATGAAGGGCGCTATCGCGAAGGCACAGGAGATCGTCGCCGCGACGCCGGGCGCAATCATTCCCCAACAGTTCGAAAATCCTGCAAATCCAGACATCCACCGCCGCACGACGGCCGAAGAGATTTGGAACGACACGGACGGCAAAGTCGACGTCGTTATCTCAGGCGTCGGTACCGGAGGAACGATCACTGGCGTCGGCCAAGTTCTGAAAGCGCGCAAACCGAGCATCAAGATGATCGCCTTGGAGCCGGAGGATTCACCGGTGCTGTCCGGCGGTCAGGCTGGTCCGCACAAGATACAGGGGCTGGGTGCGGGCTTCGTACCCGCAATCCTGGACCGGAAGGTGATCGATGAGGTCATCACGATCTCCAACGAAACGGCCTTCGAGACCGCACGCAAGGTCGCACGTGAGGAAGGGATACCCGTCGGCATATCATCAGGAGCGGCGATCGCGGCAGCTCTCGAAGTCGGCGCGCGCTCAGAGATGGCCGGCAAGACGATCGTGACCATCATTCCTTCTTTCGCCGAACGTTACCTTTCGACGGCGCTCTTTGAAGGGCTTTGATGCGCGAGGCAGGCGGCTAACGGCAGTCCATTGGCCGGGGCTATGTGCAGCTTGCAGCGAGCAAGTCTGGTCTATCCGTGCAGATTGCATCGAGGCCGCGGGTCGAAAGGGCTTGCATCTGAACCCGGTCGTTGACCGTCCATGCGCCAACCTTGAGACCGAACTCTCGTGCACTGCGGACAGCTTCGTCGGTGGCATCGCGCCACATCGGAAACCAGCCATCTCCTCCTGCCGCTTTGATGGCACGAATGATCGAGCCACCGTACCTGATCGCGTCATAGCCGCCGGCCCAGGGTGAAACTCCCTCTCGCGCCCAATGGCGCAGCATCTGCAGCGCCGCTTCACCGGGCGGGTCATCCTCCGGTGGCGGCGTGCCCTCGCGGAACCAGCTTTGCGGCAACGTCGTAAACCAGCATTGCGCGTCTGGTGCTATTTTTTTGGCATGCAAAAGTCCGACCCAGTCGAAACCGACGAACACCGTATGGGCCAAATAGTCTCGAGCGGCGAGCACTTCGATCGTCCGCTCGGCGAGTTCCTCCGGCCGTGCCGAGACATCGCGGTCAGAAAAACTTGTCTTCAATTCCACGAACAGGTGAAACGAAGTCCGCCCGGTTTTTGCCACCGCCACCACTTCGTTCAACAACGGAATGCATTCGTCGTCTTGCCAGACCACGCCATCATGTTCACGGGCATAGGCGCTTGTGGGGTCAGCCCGCCCAACATCGTAATGTCGCAATTCATCTAGCGGCAGATCTTTGATGCGTGCTCCGGGCTCGGTAATCCAGCCCCTCTTCGAGTCACGACAGATTTCTGGCTTTAGACGAAAATCGTGGAATACCACAACATCGCCGTCACGCGACAATTGCACGTCAAGTTCGGCGCCGTCATAGCCCCGTGCCACGGCATTCGCGAACGCAGCCAACGTATTCTCGGGGCGTAGCGCTGCTCCGCCACGATGGGCAATGTTCCATGGCCTCATGAACGATCTCCCGAACCGACCAGGAGCCTAGCTGAGGTAGAATAGACCTACGAGCACCCATTTACTGATTCGATCAGGCGCAACAACCGGCAGAATCACGGCTTCAAGATGCATTCTCTCGATAGCTCCGCTGCTTAACCGTGAATCCACAATCGTAGCCTTGCCTGCTTCCAAGTCTGCGATAGCAGTCTCAAGATGATCGCGAAACTCGTTGGGCGGAAACAGCTGCGACATGAGCAGACCGGTAATATCACGCCCGAAGCGCCGTCTGATCGATGCACCGGCAAGCCGCACACGGCAGTCTCGTCCACCGTCGATCGGTTCATAAATCGTGACGTTGCTAAGAATGGCGGCGATTGGTCGTGACGGCACGTCACGACCAATGACGATGCCGTCAGGCGGCCGTTCGCTCCAGAAAGCAAGCAGCTTTTGCGCTTGGGGATGAGAAGCTGCCGCCACGACTTGGTAGTCGTCGCGAAGGTCATTGCCTTCGGCAATGATATCTTTCGGGATGCCAAACTCGTGCCGCAAGGGCAGACTCCGTTGGCAAAGCCTATGGTCCGCGCCATCACAACTGCCAGGTATGATAGCGAGGGCCCCTTAGACGGCCGTTAATGCGGTACCTCGCTTTTTAAGGAACGATTGTCGCATTGCACACACGACACCCCGGACCGTTTCCCATGTGAATAGCCGGCATGCACGAGGCTGAGTTGACTTCGCAACTGGCCAGCGGTACCCAGCCATTCACGTGGAATTCTCCAGTGAACCGAACGAGCCTCCAGCATGCAGAACGATAATTGCATTGAAATCGCGATTTCGCTGTTCGCCTCGAACGGGAACGGCCAAGCCGCGATGGTTCGTGAGGAGATGCCCGCGTAGATTTCTCGTTACGCTTGCGAATATCCACCCTCCCGAGCCCCGCTCCGGAGGGTTTTTATTTTCCTCGTTGCAGTGGGAATCGGGTCAACAAAACAAGTTATTGCCATGACCGAGATTGCCAATATTGACATCAGCAACGCGGGGGCCCGCATCGACGGCGCCGGCCTAGCTGCCTGGATGGCCGAAATCCGTGAACTGTTGCGGCTCGCGCTGCCGCTCGTGATCACGCAGCTTGCACAGATGGCAGTCATGACGACTGACGTCATCATGCTAGGCCGTCTTAGCGAACGTGCGCTGGCCGGTGCGGCTCTTGGCAATACGGTTTTTTTCTTCGCGTGGTTGATCGGCCTGGGCCCGACCGCTGCCATATCGCCCATGATTGCGCACATTCTCGGCGCGCGGCCGAACGATCGCGCCGGCGTACGTGCCGTAACGCGAATGGGTTTTTGGGCTGTACTCGTTCTCTCGTTGCCGCTCGCCACATTCCTGTTGTTTACCAAAGAGATACTTCTGATGCTGGCACAGCAGCCGGCGTTAGCCGACGCCGCTGGTCGTTTCGTCATGCCGCTTTGTTTGGGACTTCCCTTCTCACTCGGGTTCCAAGTCTTGCGGAACTACGCGACCGCGCTCGGCAAGCCGAATACGTCATTGCTGGTCATGCTGTTGACGATAGCTTTCAACGCGCTTGGCGATTATGCGCTAATTTTTGGCCATTTCGGATTGCCGAGACTGGGATTGGTCGGCTCGGGCATCGCCAGCGCAGGTTCTTATACGTTCAGCTGCCTAGCGATGATCGCAGTTGTGTTCGGCACGCCGGTTTTACGGAAATACCGCATTTTTCATCGCTTCACGAAGCCGGATTGGAGCAAATTCGCGGAACTTTTCCATTTGGGCATGCCCATCGGCTTGACGATGATCTTCGAAGCGATGTTGTTCAACGCCGCAACGCTGTTGATGGGCACCTTCGGAACGGAATCGGTGGCGGCGCACCAAATCGCAATCAATGTAGCATCAATCACTTTCATGGTTCCGCTTGGCATCGCGCTAGCCTCGACCGTACGCGTCGGGCTGTCGGCCGGCGCCGGTGACCGTGTCGGCGTCCGCCGAGCAGGCACCGCGGCCATACTGGTGTCGGCTACGTTCATGTGTCTGTCCGGAGCAATGATTGCCGTGTTTCCGTATCAGATCGCCCGGCTCTACTTCTCGGCGGATGCCGGGGCCATTGCGTTGACTGTTGTCTTCCTGCGTGTAGCCGCGGCGTTTCAGATTTTCGACGGCATACAGGTGACCGCGGCGCTGACTTTACGCGGGCTCAAGGATGCCCACATGCCCATGTGGATAGCAGGGGCATGCTATTGGTTGGCGGGCTTTCCAGTATGCGTCGGACTAGGAATCGGCCTTGGCTTCAAGGGCTTAGGCGTGTGGATAGGCCTTGCTTTTGCCTTATTTATGGCAGCCATTTGCATGTGTTGGCGCTTCTATCATCTGTCGGCCAAGCAATAAGGGCTTGGCTGCGCAGCAGACCGAGATAGACTGCGCCGGTTGGAGGGGAGGCCATCCATGCGGCTGTCGTTCGGCGAATGTCTCATAGGCACGGCGGTGGTTAGCGCTCTAGCCATAACCTCGCCCGCCATTTCGCACGAGCTCGCACTGCCCCTCGCAAGCAAAATTACGATGTACGCGACACCAAACGAAAATGGCGGACATCTTCCGACCGTTGCGCGCGGCCAACCGCTTGGTGTCGCCTGTGCCGACGTCAGTGAGACAGGGGCCGTCGTGCAGGTGGTTTTGCAGATTGCTCATACCCTCGGCGAATCGGAAACCGGATATGACGCGGTTCTTGCAACCGAGCAAAAAATCACAGACGACGAAGTCCATGTGCGAGTGCCAGACGTCCCGGGACTTTCTCGGCATACCGTCAACGTGAAAGTATTCGTGACGGATTCCAAAGGTACGCACAGCTGCGACGGCGGCCGAGTGCGGATCGTTTAGACAATCCAGACCATAGCAATGACGCCCAGCGCACCAGCTGCCAGCCAGAGAGCGACACGCGCGTAGCGCGACCCCTTCAATTGCGCCTCGGCAATCTGCCGTGCCGTGTCAGGATGAAGGCGTAAACCGCCGTCAGCGAGCATCGTCGAAACGACTTCGACATTGCGCAGCAATTGCGGCAAGTGTTGCGCGACACGTCCCAACGCCCCCATGCCTTCAGCCGCCTCGCGTAGCCGCGCTTCGGGGCCAAGGCGGTCGAGCATCCAGCGTTCCACAACCGGACGCGATGCCTCCCATATATCGAATTCCGGATCCAAGCCGCGCGCCACACCTTCCACAACCACCATCGTCTTCTGCAACAACAGCAGTTGCGGCTGAGCCGACATATCGAAGCGACGCGTCGTATCGAATAACTGCTGCAGCAGCTTGGCCATGGAGACGTCCTGAGCCGGCCGGCCAAAGATGGGCTCGCCGATCGCGCGCAATGCCTGCGCGAACGTCTCGACCGGATGCCTGTGCGAAACGAAATTGGCGTCGTAATGAACCTGCGCCACACGAACGTAATCGCGAGCCAGGAAACCAGCCAAAGTCTCGGCCATAAAACGACGCATGGGCGGATCCAGCCGCCCCATGATGCCGAAATCCACCGCAACGAGGCAGCCTTCTCCATCTACGAAAAGGTTACCCGGATGCAAATCGGCATGAAAAAATCCTTCGCGTAGCGCCTGCGTGAGAAAGGTGCGCATGAGTGTCAGTGCAATCTGCTTGGGATCCCGGCCCGCCGCGCGCAGCATGTCGATGTCACGAACGGAAATGCCGTCAATCCACTCTGTCGTCAGCACCCGTTCCGCCGTACGTTTCCAGTCTATAGAAGGAACGCGGAAATCCGTCTCGTTCCGGGTGCGCTCGGCAAGCTCGGAAGCGGCCGCGGCTTCCATTCGAAGATCGAGTTCAAGCGCCACTGACGTCGCCAATATCTCAACCAGGGCCGTCAAACGCAGCCTCCGTGCTTCGGCAAACAAGGTTTCGGCTATGCGTGCGGCGAACGCGAGCGCAGAGAGATCACGCGCGAACTCGGCTTCGACCCCGGGTCGCAGAACTTTAACTGCCACCCGGTGCGGTGGGTCTTCGGCCGTCATCGCTTCGTGCACCTGAGCAATGGAAGCCGCAGCAACGGGTTCGCCGAAGCTGGAGAATAGTTCCTCGACAGGGCGTCCGAATGCCGCCACAACGACCTTGCGGGCTTCATTCGTAGGAAATGACGGCAGGCGGTCCTGCAAGCCTTCGAGCGCGCTGGCGATGTCGCTGCCCACAATGTCGGGCCGCGTAGCCAGAATTTGACCTAGCTTGATGTGTGCGGGCCCAAGATTTTCCAATGCACGCGCCAGTCGCAGACCGGGCGCTGTGTTGTCACTCTTTGCGGCACGCCCACCACCAAAAATGCGCCGGGCCAGCTTCAGCGAAACCGGCATGGCCGCAAGATACTCGCGCGGAATCAGCGCGTCATTGCGCCCAAGCGTGCGAGCGATTGTCCAGAGGCGGGACAAGTTCGACAGCGTATCCGCCATATCAAAGCTTCCACGCCGAATGCATCGCCGCGACGCCGCCGGTAAGGTTGCGATATTGCACGCGCGCCAGTCCCGCCTGCTCGATCATCTTGGCGAATTTCGCCTGCGGCGGAAACCGACGAATACTCTCGACCAGATAACGATAAGCCTCGCCATCGCCGGCCACGATATGGCCAAGACGCGGCAGCACCGAGAAAGAAAACTTGTCGTACAGATAGTCCAGTCCCGGCGCCTGGACCTGCGAGAATTCAAGGCAGAGAAATCGCCCGCCAGGCTTCAACACGCGATGCGCCTCACTGAGAGCCTTGTCGATATGCGTGACATTGCGGATGCCAAACGCGATGGTGTAGGCATCGAAAGTGCCGTCCGGAACGGGCAGCGCTTCGGCATTGCCATTGATCCAGTGTAAAACGCCCTCGCCCTTTGCCTCGGCGCGGCGCATGCCTTCACCCAGCATGTCTGCATTTATGTCGCAAATGGCAATTTCTGCATTGCCGCCTCGCACCCGTGCCGCCTTTGCAATGCGAGAACCTATGTCTCCGGTACCGCCGGCTACGTCGAGTACCTGCCAGCCAGGCTGCGGGTTCAGCCACTCGACCATGGCATCTTTCCACAACCGGTGGACACCGGCACTCATCAAGTCGTTCATCAGGTCGTAATTGCGCGCGACCGAGGAGAAAACCTCGCGCACCAGGCCCTGCTTTTGGTCCTCCGGAACATCGCGGTAGCCGAAGGAGGCAGTATGATTAGGATCGTTGGTCATTGCTGCGACAATAGCCCGGCGATATTCCCTGGGCTACCGTTCAATTCTGCGACTCTTAATGGTCATCCCGTGCCTGAATTGCCCGAAGTGGAAACCGTCCGGATAGGGCTTTTGCCCGTCCTGGAGGGGCATAAGTTGGTCGCCGTGGAAACGAGGCGCGGCGATTTGCGCATGCCGTTTCCCAAGGATTTTGCCAAACGGCTGACAGGACGAAGGGTTATTCGTCTGTGGCGACGGGCAAAGTATCTGCTCGCCGACCTTAATCATGGCGAAACGCTGGTCATCCATCTCGGAATGAGCGGGCGCATGAGCGTCTATGCCGAAGGCAAAGAGCGCAAGCTTGGGCAATACGTCTATGAGTCTGCACCGCCCGATGCTGGTTGCGGCAAGCATGATCATGTGGTGATCGAGACTGACGCACCTGCACGAATAGTCTTCACCGATCACCGCCGATTTGGCTTGATGACCCTGATCGACACGACGAAAATCGATGCGGACAAGCTGTTCAAGGAGCTAGGTGTCGAGCCTTTGTCCCGCGCATTCGACCCAGCTTACCTTTCACGTGCCCTCAAGAAAAAAAAGACGCCTATCAAATCAGCGCTGCTGGACCAGCGTTTCATTGCTGGCATCGGCAACATCTATGCAAGCGAGGCGCTATTCCGCGCTGGCATCTCGCCGAAACGGCTGGCATCGCAAGTTCGCCCAACATTCATTGGGCCGCTGGTCCAAGCCATCAAGACTGTGTTGAAGGAGGCTATACGGGCCGGCGGTTCCAGTCTGCGCGACTATAAAAAGGCTGACGGCGATCTGGGCAATTTTCAGCACCATTTCGCCGTCTATGACCGCGAGGGCAAACCGTGTTCAAAGAAAGGTTGCTCCGGAACGGTGAAACGCATCGTGCAAGCGGGTCGCTCGAGCTTCTATTGCCCGACCTGCCAAAAATAGCTCACAGTCTTTTTGGGCCAACGCTTTAACTTGCTCAAGGGGCTCGCCGGGTTCCAGTCTGTCTTTCAGGCCTGCTAAGATTGCAGGCTGAACATTGTCCGGATGCAGGTCACGTAAACAACGCGATTTATTTTGTCGGCTCCTCCGGTGGGGAGGGCGTAGGAATCGCTAGTCCTTGGCCGGTTTCCAGGAGCGATTTGAGGCCGGACAGGATCATCGGCCAACCGCGCCGTCCGCCCTCCAACAAATGCTCCGAAACTGGAGTCGGGTGCGTCTCCGTCATCGTCAACCGCACAATCTCATTCCCGACTGGCTCAATGAGATAAGTGACCAAGCATTCCGGTGGTTTCGGATCGAGCCAATCGATGTTCCAGGATAGTACCAGCGTATTCGGCGGATCGCTTTCGAGCACCACCCCCCTGACATCTGCACCTCCGTCAGGCTTGCGTAGAATCCAGGGCGAGCCCTTCTGCCAACTGGACTCCACGGTTCGGCCAAAGAAGAATTGGGACGTAAGTTTTGACTGCGTCAGAGCCGTCCAGCACCTTTTGGGAGTCGTCGCGATGTAGGTGACATAAACCGTGTCCGGTTGTGTTGTCTTAACCATCGGATCTCTCTTCCAGCCCCCTCTTCAGATCGGCAAGCACCCTGACCTTATGCCTCTCATACTTACCGATCCACCGATCGGCTATCTCTGTGATGGGAACAGGGTTCAGGTAATGCAGCTTCTCGCGCCCCCGCCTTCGCACAACGACCAAATTCGCCGCCTCAAGCAGAGTTAGATGCTTGGCAACGGCCTGACGGGTCATCCCCATCTCTGCGCAAAGCTCCCCAAGCGACAGCCCGTTGCTCGAATGGAGACGGTCTAACAGCTGCCTCCGTGTGGCGCCGGAAAGCGCCTTGAAAACCGTATCCATGCTCATGCTCGAAATGTGCAACTAATTGGTTGCATGTCAATCCATGTCGTAAACTGTTGGAGCTATGAGCAAGTTGTATGTCACCACAGACATTGTGATCGACGAAAGCGAACTTGAAGAGACGTTTGTGCTGGCATCCGGACCTGGGGGCCAGAACGTCAACAAGGTCTCGAGCGCGGTGCAATTACGCTTCAACGCAGCCTTTTCTCTGTCACTGCCAGAACCAGTGCGCTTCCGACTGATGAAACTCGCCGGACGTAGGTTGACCAAGGATGGCGTGTTGGTGTTGACCAGCCGTCAGTTCAGGGACCAAACCCGCAACCGGGCCGACGTGCGCGAGCGGCTTGCAACACTGATCCGTGCCGCGGCGATAGAACCCAAGAGGCGGCGGACCACCAAACCTCCTCGCGCTGCAAAAGAAAAACGATTGCGGCACAAAAAGAAACATGCGGAACTGAAGCGTGCGCGCAGCAGGCCGCACAGCGACTGATTTTGAGAGAGCCTCCATGGATCCGCAGAACATTCTTGTGAAGACGGAAGGTGCCGTCGGCATCATCACCCTCAACCGGCCCAAGGCATTGAACGCCCTCAATGCAGAATTGCTGGGAGAGCTGGCGGACGCTCTGGAGGGGTTCGATACCGACGATGCCGTCCGCGCGATAGTTGTTACGGGCTCCGACCGCGCCTTCGCGGCAGGTGCGGATATCAAGGAGATGGCGTCCAAGTCCTACATGGACATGTTTAAGGCGAATTTCTTCGTGGCCGCTTCCGAGCGGATAGCCGCCATCCGCAAGCCAATTGTCGCCGCAGTCGCCGGCTATGCCCTTGGCGGGGGCTGTGAACTGGCGATGATGTGCGATTTCATCATTGCTGCGGACACGGCCAAGTTCGGCCAGCCGGAGATTACGCTGGGCGTGATGCCAGGCATGGGCGGCAGCCAGCGCCTCACCCGCTTCGTAGGTAAATCCAAGGCGATGGACATGTGCCTGACCGGTCGGATGATGGACGCAACGGAAGCTGAGCGCTCGGGACTGGTCAGCCGCGTGGTGCCGGCAGCCGATTTGCTGGCTGAAGCGATGAAAACGGCGGGAAAGATAGCGGAACAGTCTCTGCCGATCCTGATGATGACCAAGGAGACCGTGAACCGCGCCTATGAAACGACGTTGGCCGAGGGCCTCCGGTTCGAAAGGCGGCTATTTCACGCCATGTTCGCCACAGAGGACCAGAAGGAAGGCATGGCGGCCTTCAGCGAGAAACGGAAACCAGCCTTTAAGGACAAATAATCCGGGATTTGACCCCGGCGCGGGCGCGGGCTATACGCCCCGGCTCCAAATGGAATTGCAGGACGACCTATGCCCAATATCGCCTCCGCCAAGAAGCGCGTACGCACCTCGGCCAAACGGACCGCCATCAACCACTCCCGCAAGACGCGCATCCGCGGGTTTGTGCGCAAGGTTGAGGAAGCGATTGCCGCTGGCGACCCAAAGGCGGCCTTGGCGGCCCTGAAGGCGGCAGAGCCTGAAATCATGCGCGGCGTCTCCAAGGGCACGGTGCACAAAAATACCGGGGCGCGGAAGGTTTCCCGCCTGACCAAGCGCGTTGCCAAACTGGCCAAATAGACTAGTTCTCTGGATTCTTTGTGGAATCTGGCATTAAGTGGGCTCGATAAGACTTCGAGCCCATTTTTATTTGTCCGTGGGCTGACAAACCTGTCGCATGACAGTTTTATGGCGCGACATTAAAGCTCTGCCATGTAAGTGCCTGATTCGTTAAGATTAACTCGCCAGATCGATTTTCCGTATAGAGAACATATGCTTAGGACGGATACGGATGAATAATTTTGTCGTCAAATCGTCACTGTTCCAATTCCGTTCCCTTGAAGTCGAATCAGGCTTGAGCATATGGTTACCACGTGGCGGCGGCACGAGAACAGAGATGCCAAAGAAAAGTAAAAATAAAGCTCTAGTACTCGCCAGTTCTCGGTGCTTTTATCAGACGAGTACGAAGTCGTACTCTTAGTGAACTCTTGAAAATATAGGACTTGGCCGCGGGCGGACGCCTGCGACCGTGGTCTTTGTCACAAGGCTGACGTGCATGGCATCTGACGACGTCTCTCCTGGATATGCCGGTGACCTGAGCGCAACCGATGCGTGGGGAATACTCCGGGGCGACGGGACGGCCCAGTTGGTGGATGTGCGCACCCAAGCCGAATGGAGTTTTGTGGGGGTACCCGACCTTTCGCAGATCGGGCGCCGCGTGCACTGCGTCGAATGGCAGGGGTTCCCCTCCATGGCGCAGAATCCGGCCTTCGTGAGCCAGGTGGCTTCTGCGCTCGGCAACGACAAGGAGGCCGCGGTGCTGTTCCTTTGCCGCTCCGGGGGCCGCTCCAGGGCAGCGGCGATGGCCATGACGGCGGCGGGCTACGCGCGCGCTTACAACATTGCGGGTGGTTTTGAGGGGGATATCGACCAGAACGGTCATCGTGGAAGCAAGAACGGATGGAAGGCCAGCGGTCTTCCGTGGAAGCAAACGTAAAAGCAGCCAGAGGAGGACCACATGCGACGAGGGGGTGCGCCACGGGGACGGCGCGTAGGAGGCAGTTAGACCGGGCATCTGGAAGAGTTCGGACGGAACAACCAAAAAAGGCCTGCCGTGCTTTCGGGGCGGACGGGCAGCGGGTAGTGGATATGGGACAATTTACAAGCAAGCAGACGGCAGTGGACTGGTTCGCAGCATGGGCGCGGGTGCGCGAAAGGCTGCGGCGTGAACTGGGCGATCCGGTGTTTGACGCCTGGATCGGGCCCCTCACCCTGGACAGTGCGGAGAAGGATGAGTTGCGCATCGGCGCGGCCAAGCCCTTCGTGCGCAACTGGGTGGCCAACCACTATGTGACCCGCATCGAGCGCGCCTTCGGCGCCGAGGGTGCGGAGCCTGCTTCCTTGTCGATCGTCATTTCCAACCCCGCACCGACGGTTGGAGCTGGTGTCTCTAAAGAACCGATGCGCCTCGAGCCGCAGGCGCCGGCCGCGCCTGTGTCCTATCTGCCGCCGCGTGCCACCGAAGCGGTGGACGAAGGCGGCGCGCCGAAGGGCCTGTGGACACGGGTCCTCCACCCGCAGCAGACGTTCGACAGCTTCATCACCGGCACCGCCAACGAGTTCGGCCACGGCGCGGCGCGGGCCTTCGCCGAGGGCAAAGGCAGCGACATCCCGCTGCTCTACATCCATGGCGGCTTCGGCTACGGCAAGACGCATCTGCTGAACGCCGCGGCGCTGGAATTCCGCAAGCGCGGCAAGAAGGTGCTGTTCCTGCGCGCCGAGGATTTCATGCGCCACTTCCTGGGCGCCCTCTACCGCAAGGACACGCTGGCCTTCAAAGAGGAGCTGCGCAGCGCCGACGTGCTGATCATCGACGATCTGCAGCACATCTGCCGCTCCACGGCGACGGCCTCGGAGTTCCTCTACACCGTCAACGCCTTCGCCGATCTGCGACGCCGCGTGGTAATCGCCGCCGACCGCGCCCCCGCCGCGATGGAAGGCCTGGGCGCCGACATCAAGTCGCGCATGACCGGCGGCCTGATGATCCAGCTGGAAAAGCCGGACCGCGATACGCGCCTCGCCATTCTGAAATCGCGCGCCACCGAGTTCACACGCCTGCGGCCCGAAGTCATCCTGCCGGAATGCGTGCTGGAACGCATCGCCGACATCGACGACGCCAGCCCGCGCGAGATGATCGCCGTGCTGACCAAGCTCGCCACTTATGCCGACCTGACCAAGAAACCGGTGACGCCGGAAATGGCCGAAGAAGCGGTGGGCCTGCGCAGCGCGCCGGGCGCCAAGACCTCGATCGAGGACATCCAGCGCAAGACGGCCGAGTTCTACAAGCTCGACGTCAAGGACTTCTACTCGCCGCAACGCGCCCGCCGCGTGGCGCGGCCGCGGCAGGTGGCGATGTATCTCGCCCGCAAACTGACGACGCGCTCCCTGCCCGAGATCGGGCGGCGCTTCGGCGGACGCGACCACACCACCGTGCTGCATGCCTGCCGGCGGATCGAAGCCCTGTGCTCGGAAGATCCGCTGTTCAAGCAGGAGGTCGACTTCCTCAGCCAGATGCTTTCGAAGCGGATGTGACTGACAACAGCCTCTCTCTCAAGAGGGAGGCCGGTATCGCAAAGCGATACTGGGTGGGGGGCGGCTTCGGCCGCCCTTTTTTTATCCGCGCCGTCGCCGGCCGCTCCTCGGCTCTCTCATACGGGCATCAGCCCGGTTTGCGCCTCCCGCTGAAGGTTGTTTTCAAAATTCTTCATCCCTCCCTCTCGTCGTCTCACTCGAATTCGAATACCGAAATTTCACTGCAACCATTTGATTCAACGAATTTTTCGCCCGGCTAAAAAGTTCAATATTTCGTGCCGTGAAATCCTCTTTTCCCAAGCGTTGTGACTCGCAAAATCATTCGCGCGCCATTCGTTTTCGAATTTTCGAGAATGCCCCCTCTACTGGGCGCCCTTTCGATTTCAAAAGCACACAGGGGCCTCCCCCTCACCTCCAATTCCATCCAGTCACACCGCGTAGCCTACCTATCAGACGTGGGAATTAAGGCCGGAGCTGCCAAGGGGCTGCGACGAAAGGCACGTCGCTCGCGACAACCGCCGAGGCAAACCGCGCCGCCTTCCCCACTCCCTGCGGAGCAGAGAAGGCGGAATTTCC
>JAGWJY010000096.1 GCA_028865545.1 Alphaproteobacteria bacterium
CGGAATCCGGCAGCCAGGATTTGGCGCAGCTGTGGTCGCCCAGGGCGAGAACCACGAGGCGCGAGCCCGCCCAGAAAAGGGCTTAGGTCATGCCGTTACGGGATAGAAACGCCGGGGTGACCGTCTGCATGTGGGCAATGATACTGATAATGTGATCCACAGTGTCGTCCGTCTCTCCAAGCGGCAGTATCAGATGTTCACGGAAAAATAGGCGCTCGTTGGCTTCGTCATAGAATTGACCGCGCATCGCAAGAGGAGCCCTGCGCGCGCAAACAGTGCTGTAATTCCTGTGGAGCATCGCGCCGAAGCCCGGCAAGAGTTTATCGATGGACGCCGTCATCATGCCCTGGATCGGATCACTGTCTACCGCAACGATGGCATCGCCGATGATGCGCACCTGGAATTCGCGACCGCCATCTACCACCTTGATCAGCATCATATTGTACAGAAGCGAACCGAGTACGCGTGGCGTCATCTGCTGGCGCGACGGGAACAGGCGCGAACCGCGCTCGTGCCGCCATAGCTCCAAGCCCTTGCGCAACGGGGCGCACTGGACATCGGCCGGCTCGATATCGTCGCCGCGTAAGCGCACGGCGCCAGATAACGGCGTCGATCCATGAAAATTCCGAATGGGCATGGCACCATCTACGCTAAGCTTATGTAGTTTCAGGCCAAGCCGTTAATCATTGGTTAGGGGGAATCTGCCGGTTACGGCCGACTTCCTCCATCCGATTACGATATGGTGTCCCTAGGCATCGCGGCCTTCGGGCGGGAAACTGCGCTCGCCGAGGGTGCTGAGGGGGGACGCACGCGCACCACGACGAGGCCAGAGGTATGACGCCGCACTTGAACCGGGCGGGACCCGCGCCCGGTCGGCGATCTTGCCCATCTGGAATCGTCTCGACGACCGCCGGCGGGCAATTGGCGCATCGTTCCGGTCTTGCCGCCAGATTTCGGCTTGCGTTTTATCGTTCGGTTCGTCCGCGGTCTCCCATCGTGCCGGCAATCAGTGACGACCTGCCGCCATTGGCGCCGTCTGCTGCCGTGTTGCACAAGTGCAACAAGAGTATCCGTTGGCGACGGACAAAATCGTCCATGTAACCTTTTCAAAGCCCGTAACGAATTATACAGCAAGCCACTTTCGAATGACTGGTATCCACAATTATATAGGGGGGAACATGTATGCTGACCGGTAAGCCAGATAAATTCGTGCGCCGTCTCATGCTCAGCACGGCCATCCTCGCCTTCACATCCAGCGCCGCCTATGCCCAGATCGAGGAGGTCATCGTCACGGCGCAGAAGCGCAGCCAGGATATCCAGAGAGTCCCCATCACCGTCGACGCTTTCACGGCGCGCGACCTGCGCCAGTCGAACATCAACACGGTCAACGACCTGCAGAAGATTTCGCCGAGCCTGTTCGTCTACACGACCACGGCCGGCGCTTCGGATACCACGATCAAGATCCGTGGCGTCGGCACGACCGGCAACAACCCCGGCCTGGAAGGCGCCGTCGGCACGTTCATCGATGGGGTCTATCGCAACCGCGGCGGCCTGGCGCTGGGCGACCTCTTCGACGTGAAGCGGATCGAAGTGCTGGAAGGGCCGCAGAGCACGCTGTTCGGCAAGAACACCTCGGCGGGCGCGCTCAGCATCATCACCAATTCGCCCGATCAGAGCCACGAGGCGATGCTGCAAGCCACTGCCACCAATTATGCCGGATACAAGGTCGAGGGTTATATCAACATCCCGGTTTCCGACACGCTCGCCACGCGCTGGGACGCCCTCTACGACAAACACAACGGCTTCATCACCGACCTGAACTCCGGCAAAAAGATCAACAGCCGCGATCGCTATTACATCAAGAGCCAAGTGCTGTGGACACCGAACGATGACGTTACGCTGCGCGTGATCGCCGACTACTCCAACGGCGACGAGCGCTGCTGCGGCGCCATCCGGGTCATCAACGGCCCCACGGCCCCGATCGTCAATGCGCTCTCTGCAATAGCCGGTACTGCGCCGTCCGTGCCCAGCATAACCAAGCATGTCACCTCGATGAATGGCGGTCCGTCCCAGGATTTTCCGCTGCGCTTCCAGGACATGGGCGGGTCCGCCGAACTCAATTGGCAGATCTTTCCCACGGTGAAGCTGACCAACATCGTCGGCTACCGCAATTTCATGCAGACCAACAGCGGCGATTTCGATTTCACGGGCGCCGATATTTTCCGGATTCATGATGCCGACTTCAAGGACGACGTCGTCAGCGAAGAATTCCGCCTGTCGGGGCACGTGGACTTCGATTCGCATATCCAATTCGGTGGTCTGTCGCTCTTCAAATCGGTGGATTGGATGGGCGGTGTTTACTACACGAACGAACACATCAACGTGAACACCAACTTTCTGAACGGGACCCAGACCGGCAATTACTGGTGCGGTGTGTTTCTTGCCGGCGTCGTTCCCGCCCTGGTGCCGAGTTGCTTCGCGGGCAGCGCGCAAACCAACACGCTACCCATCATTCCCCTTCCGGGGCCGCCCATTACGCCGTTCGGGACCCTCGATTTCAACCTGTTCCAGCCCGACACCGGCGACAGCGAGCATTTCGCCCAGAACGGCAACAGCTGGTCGACCTTTGGTCAGGCGACCGTGCACCTCACCGACAAGCTCGCCGTCACCGGCGGCCTGCGCTACAGCGAAGACTACAAGCATGGCGGCTCGTCCTTCGTGAACAACAACCCGACGCAGAGTGGGCCTCCTGGCTTTTATACCTTCCCCTTCTGGATCGGACTCGTGCATGACTGGCACCAGACAACGTCGAGCCACGCACTGACAGGTACCGCGAACGTTCAGTATTTCTGGACGAACAACGTTATGACGTATGCCTCCTGGTCGCGTGGCTACAAATCGGGCGGCTTCAACCTCGACCGCACCGCCGGGGGCATTGTCGGGTTCACGCCGACACCGCTCAATCCGGCCTATAAACCCGAATTCTCCACAGATGTCGAAGTCGGCCTGAAGTCCAAGTGGTGGGATAACAAGCTGCTCG
>JAGWJY010000068.1 GCA_028865545.1 Alphaproteobacteria bacterium
GCATCATGCCCCGCATCGATGCGGAGCTTTTGCGGCTTAATCAGTTCTTGCCAGTTCTTCTGAAACATTTTGCCTCATCGTTTCCCGGACGTGTCGGACCACGCCCATTTCGTTCGACGGGTAGATTTAGTTCCGAACTAAAACTCTTAAACGCGACGGCGCTTGGGTGGCCGGCAACCATTATGAGGGATCGGCGTCACGTCGCGGATCGATGTGACGATCAAACCGACGGTTTGCAGCGCGCGAAGTGCGGATTCACGTCCCGATCCCGGGCCGCTCACTTCCACTTCCAGCGAACGCATGCCGTGCTCGACGGCCTTCTTGCCTGCATCTTCCGCGGCGACCTGTGCGGCATAAGGCGTCGACTTGCGCGACCCCTTGAAGCCCATCATGCCAGCGGACGACCACGATATCGCGTTTCCTGCGCCATCGGTGATCGTGATGATCGTGTTGTTGAAGGTGGCCGCGACATGCGCCACGCCGACAACGACGTTCTTCTTTTCTTTCTTGCGGGCGCGAGGCGCCTTTTTATCGGGAGCAGCCATATCGCTTTACTTCGTCACTTTCTTTTTGCCGGCGATTGCCTTGGCGGGACCTTTGCGCGTGCGCGCGTTGGTATGCGTACGCTGTCCGCGGACAGGCAGGCTCTTACGATGACGAAGCCCGCGATAGCAGCCGAGATCCATCAAACGCTTGATGCTCATTGACACTTCGCGGCGCAGATCGCCTTCCACGACGTAATCGCGGTCGATCACTTCGCGGATCTGAATCACCTCGGCATCCGTCAAATCGTGGACGCGACGCTCGGGAGCAATGCCCACTTTGTCGCAAATCTCTTTGGCCTTGGCCGGCCCGATCCCATGGATATAGCGGAGTCCGATCAGGACTCGCTTCTGAGTTGGAATATTGACGCCGGCTATACGTGCCACGAGTTTCTCCGGATGCCTTTAAGGCTCTGTATCGGTTACATTATCAAACGGCCGACGACCCTGACCAATCCTCTCGCGCCGCTCAACGAAGAGGACGTCAAAAGCCGGATTTTCCAGGGAATTCGGCCGCAAGGGCGCGGATTATATTAATGCACGCCCCCCAGTCAACTGCCTAAATCCAAGGTATTTGAGGGGCGTCAGCCCCCGCCCCGCCCCAAAACCCTTCCTATTCCGCCTTCTCCAGGACGGTCGCAATGGCCGCGGTGACGTCGCCTATCGGCGCCATGCCGTCCACGGTCGCCAGTTTGCCTTGCTTTTTGTAGTACTCCAGCAAAGGGGCGGTGTTCTTGTAGTAGACGGCCAGTCTGTTCTTGAGCGTTTCTGGGGTGTCGTCTGCCCGCGCAACGCCTCCGCTCTCCTTGATCCGCTGTTCGACCCGCTGCAGCAGGACCGCGTCGTCGACCTTCAACTCGATGACCAAATCGATCTTCCGGCCCCGGTTTTTTAGCATGGCGTCGAGCGCTTCGGCCTGGGGGATGGTCCGCGGAAATCCGTCAAACACGGCGCCGTTGGCACAGTCCGGTTGGTCATAGCGTTCGGCAATAATGCCGACGACAACCTCGTCCGGGACCAGATCGCCCGAATCCATGATTGCCTTACACCTCTTACCGAGCTCGGTACCGGCAGTAATGGCCGCACGAAGCATGTCGCCCGTGGAAAGCTGCGGCAATCCGCGCCGTTCTTGCAGGATTTTTGCTTGCGTTCCCTTGCCGGAGCCCGGTGACCCGAAAAGAACAAGATTCAACGTCGCGCTCCCCGTAGCTTGGCCTTCTTGATCAGCCCCTCATATTGCTGGGCAATCAGATGGCTCTGAATTTGCGCCACGGTGTCCATGGTCACGCTGACCACGATAAGAATGGATGTCCCGCCAAGCGCGAAGGACATGTTGTAGTCCGCGTACATGACCTCAGGAATGAGGCACACGACCGCAAGGTACGCCGCACCGACGACTGTGATTCGCGTCAGCACGAAATCGATGTATTCGGCAGTCTTCTTTCCGGGCCGAATGCCAGGGATAAAGCCGCCATACTTCTTCAAGTTCTCTGCCGTCTCTTCGGGATTGAAGACGATCGAGGTGTAGAAGAAGGAAAAGAACACGATCATTGCGCCGTAGAGGAGCAGATAGACCGGCTGGCCGCGGCTGATATAGGTAATGACGGTCTGCAGCCAATCCGGCATGTTTTGCGCGTTGAAGGTTGCGATCGTCGTAGGCATTAGAAGGATGGACGACGCGAAAATCGGCGGAATCACGCCCGAGACGTTGAGCTTAAGCGGCAGATGCGAGGACTCGCCACCAAACATACGCTGACCGACTTGTCGCTTTGGATACTGGACGAGAAGGCGGCGCTGGGCGCGCTCCATAAAGACGATGAAGGCCACAAGCGCGACCGCAAAAACTGCAAACGCGATCAGCACGAGCGGGTTTACCGCGCCGGTTCGCGCCGCTTCCAATCCCTGACCGAGTATCTGCGGAAAGCGCGCCACGATGCCGGCGAAAATAATCAGCGAAATGCCATTCCCGACGCCGCGGCTCGTGATCTGCTCGCCGATCCACATCAGCAGGATGGTTCCGCCGGTCAGCGTCACCACGGCCGTAAGGCGGAAAAACACGCCGGGATTCAAGACGATGCCTTGGGCATGTTCCAGTCCAATGGCGATGCCGAATGCCTGGACTGCTGCCAGACCGACCGTGCCATAGCGCGTATACTGATTAATGACTTTTTGCCCGGCTGCGCCTTCCTTTTTCAGCGCCTCCAACTCGGGAAATACCGTCGTCATCAACTGCATGATAATTGATGCAGAGATATAGGGCATGATTCCGAGGGCAAAGATCGCCATACGCTGTACGGCGCCGCCAGCAAGAGTATTGAAGACGTCGAGAAGACCGCCACCTTGCGTATTGATGAAGTGCGCCATGCCAGCCGGGTCAATTCCCGGCATCGGGATGTAGGTGCCAAGACGGGCAACAATCAAGGCGCCCAAAGTGAACAAGACGCGCTGACGAAGTTCAGTCGCCTTCGAGAAGGAGCTGAAATTGAAATTTGCCGCCAATTGTTCGGCTGCTGAGGGCATTTACCGCTCCCGACTTTGACCAACCCAATATTTGGTCGGCCTCACTCACTGACAAGCTCAGAATGAGGGAATACCTGACCCCTCATGCTGGGCTTGCTGAAGCATGAAGGACGCACCTTATCCGCCGCGCGACGCCCGCTTTTCGGCCGACTTGACGCGACGTTGGGCTTTCTTGCCAGGTTCGCCCTTTTTGTTCATGTGAACCTTCTTCTTGAAGGTCGTCACAACGGATCCACCGGCCTTTTTCACCGCTTCCACCGCACTCGCCGAAGCCCCGGCGACTTCAATGTCGAGCTTCGTCTTTATCTCGCCCTTGGCCAACAGACGTACGCCATCGCGGCTCTTAGCCACCAAACCGGCCTTCTTGAGCGTCTCGAGATCAATCTTGCCGGAAACATCAAGGCGCTTCTCGTCAATTGCCTTCTGAATGCGCCCAAGATTCACTTCCGCAAAGTCACTAGCGAAGATGTTATTAAAGCCGCGCTTCGGGATGCGCATGTGCAACGGCATCTGACCGCCTTCGAAACCGTACACCTTCGTGCCCGTACGGGCCTTGGCGCCCTTGACGCCGCGCCCAGAGGTCTTGCCCATGCCAGAGGACGAGCCACGACCGACTTTGGTCTTGCGCTTGTGCGCCCCCGGATTGTTGCGGATTTCGTTGAGCTTCATGTTACTTGCTTTCTTCAACAATCTCGACGAGGTGCGCGACCGCACGGATCATGCCGCGTACGGCCGGCGTGTCTTCCAGCGTGCGCGTGCGATGCATCTTGCCCAGTCCCAACCCCTTCAACGTCGCCGTCTGGACGGCGGGCTTACGGTTGGCGCTCTTGATCTGGCGCACAGTTACGGTCTTCTTCGCGGCGTTTTTCTTGTCGGCCATCATTAAATTCCTTATGCGCTCGCTTCAGAGCCCTTCTGGCCTTCACGACGCGAAATGATTTCGGCGACGCTACGTCCACGGCGTTGGGCCACCATCCGTGGCGACTGCTGCTTCTTTAACGCGTCAAAAGTAGCGCGCACCATATTGTACGGATTGGACGTACCAAGCGACTTCGACACCACGTCACCTACGCCAAGCGCCTCAAACACCGCACGCATCGGTCCGCCGGCGATGATCCCAGTGCCCGCCGGCGCCGGACGTACAACCACCTTGCCAGCGCCATGGTGACCATGAATCTCGTGATGCAACGTGCGCCCGTCTTTCAGGGGCACGCGGATCAGCGCGCGCTTGGCGGCGTCCGTTGCCTTGCGAATGGCCTCAGGCACTTCACGTGCCTTGCCATGACCGAATCCGACGCGCCCGCGCTGGTCACCAACGACGACGAGCGCCGCAAAACCGAAACGCCGGCCACCCTTCACTACCTTGGCCACACGGTTGATGTGGACAAGCTTGTCGACGAATTCACTGTCGCGCTCTTCGCGATCGCCGCGGTCTCTGCCTTCACGCGCCACGTGCCGTTCCTTCCGTTAAAATTCGAGACCGCTCTCACGAGCGGCGTCCGCGAGCGCTTTTACGCGCCCATGATAAATGTATCCGCCACGGTCGAAGACAACCTGCTTGACGCCCTTGGCAATTGCCCGTTCGGCGATCTTCTTACCAACAGCCGCAGCAGCAGCGACATTCCAGGACTTGACCGCCTTGGCTTCTTTCTCGTTGGTCGATGCGACAGCGAGTGTCGCGCCGGCCTTGTCGTCGATGATCTGCGCGTAGATATGCCGGCCCGATCGGAACACCGAAAGCCGCGGACGGCCGGCAGCGTTCTTCACCAAGCGGAAGCGTGTGCGCTTCGTACGACGGTCGAAGAGGTTCTTCGTCATGGCTACTTCTTCTTGCCTTCCTTGCGGCGAACATACTCGTTGGCATAACGCACACCCTTGCCCTTGTAGGGCTCAGGTGGGCGATAGCCCCGGATTTCCGCGGCAACCTGACCGACCAATTGTTTATCGATACCGGTGATTGTCAGCATCGTCGGCTTTTCTGATGTGATCGTGATACCGGCCGGGATCGGATATGCCACATCGTGGCTGAAGCCTAACTGCAGGTTCAAGTTCTTGCCCTGCACCGCCGCACGGTAACCGACGCCCTGAATTTCAAGCTTTTCGGTAAAACCGTTGGTTACTCCCTGCACCAAATTGTTTACCAGCGTACGCGAAAGGCCCCACATTTGCGCGGCGCGTTCCATCTCCGTACGCGGAGACACAGTGATGCCGTGGTCGTCGACACTAGCGTCGACTTCCTCGACAAGCGTAACCTTGAGCTCACCCTTGGGGCCCTTGACCTTCACGGTCCGGCCTTCCACGGAGGCGGTAACGCCCTTCGGCAACGCAACCGGCTTTTTACCGATACGCGACATCGTCTTCTCCTAGAATACCTGACAGAGAACTTCGCCACCCACGTTCTTTTCGCGTGCGGCCGTGTCCGTCATAACGCCCTGTGGCGTTGAAACGATGGACACACCTAGTCCCTGACGATGCGGTTTCAATTCCTTCACCGAGGCATAAACACGACGGCCCGGGGTTGACACGCGCTTAAGCTCGCGGATCACCGGACGACCCTCATGATATTTGAGTTCGATTTCGAGCTCGCGCATGCCGGTCTTGAACTCAACCTCTGCATAGCCTCGAATGAAGCCCTCGGCCTGCAACACATCGAGTAGCCGCACGCGCAAACGTGAGTTTGGCGACTTGATCTTCGCCATACCGCGAAGCTGGCCATTCCTGATGCGCGATAGAAGATCGCCAATGGGATCGGTGATCGCCATATTCCCGTTTCTCCTTACCAGCTCGCCTTGGTCATGCCAGGGACCTGGCCAAAATTCGCAAGGTCACGCAGCGCAATGCGCGAAACCTTGAGCTTACGGTAGTAACCCTTCGAACGTCCTGACAACTCACAACGATGCTTGATGCGCGTCTTGGACGAATTACGCGGCAACTTGGCCAACTTCAGCCTGGCCACGAAGCGCTCTTCTGGCGGAACGCTCATGTCTTCCGCCTTGGTCTTCAGCGCCGCACGCTTACTCGCATACTGCGCAACCATCTTCTCGCGCTTTTTGTTACGGTTGATCTGGGAGAGCTTCGCCATAACGCCTCGCCTTAATTCATAAACGGAAACTGGAAGCCCTTGAGGAGCGCCTTGGCCTCCTCGTCGGTCTTCGCAGACGTGTTGATGATGATGTCCATGCCCCACACGTTTTCCGTCTTGTCGTAGTCAATTTCGACGAAAACAATGTGCTCCTTCATGCCCATTGCGTAATTGCCGCGACCATCGAAGCTGCTGGCCTTTAGTCCGCGGAAGTCGCGAACGCGCGGCAACGCCATCGTGATAAGCCTGTCAAGGAATTCGTACATACGGTCATGGCGCAGCGTGACCTTGACTCCAATCGGCAATCCTTCGCGAATTTTGAAGGTTGCAATTGCTTTCTTGGCGCGCGTTATGACTGCCTTCTGGCCAGCGATAGCAGTTAAATCATTCACCGCCGACTGAATTTTCTTCTGGTCACCCGCGGCTTCACCCGCGCCGATGTTCACGACGATTTTGTTAATCTTCGGCACCTGCATTGGATTGTTGTAGCCGAACTGCTTCATCAACTCCGGGCGGATCACGTCGTCGTAGCGCTTCTTGAAGCGTGGCGTGTAATTCGGATCACGCGCGGCCTCCCCCACCTTCACTTGCGTGCCAGCAGACTTTTCCTCGCGCTTCTTCGAGGATTTCTTTTCGGCCTTCTCTTTTCCTGCCTCAGACATCGATAACCTCACCGGACTTCTTGGCGACACGTACGCGACGACCGTCGCCCAATACTTTCCAGCCTACGCGGGTCGCTTCGCCGGACTTGGGATCGACATGGGCCAAATTCGACAAATGCACTGGCAGCTCTTTGCTGACGATGCCGCCCTGTTCACGCTGGGTCTGCTTTTGATGACGCTTGACCGTATTCACGCCAGACACCAGTGCGCGGTCTTCCTTCGGGAACACCTTGATGACTTCGCCCTTCTTGCCCTTGTCGCGACCCGTGGTGACTATCACCCGGTCACCTTTTTTGATTTTTGCCGACATCAGAGCACCTCCGGTGCCAACGAAATGATCTTCATATGGTTCTTGGCGCGCAGCTCACGCGTGACCGGCCCAAAAATACGTGTGCCGATTGGCTCCCCCTGGGCATTCACAAGAACTGCGGCATTGCCGTCGAAACGGATCAGGCTGCCGTCCGGGCGACGCACGCCCTTTGCAGTGCGTACAACGACGGCCTTGAGAACTTCACCCTTCTTCACGCGGCCGCGCGGAATTGCTTCCTTCACGCTCACCACAATCGTGTCACCGACGTCGGCGTAACGACGCTTGGAGCCGCCCAACACCTTGATGCACATCACGCGACGCGCACCGGAGTTGTCGGCAACATCAAGCTCAGTCGTCATCTGTATCATCGCATTCTACTCCAGATGCCCAGTCGGCCTATTTGCCGCCAACGCGTTCAAACACTTCCCAAGTTTTCAACTTGGAGATCGGCCGACATTCCCTGATACGCACGATGTCGCCGACCTTGAATTCACCCTTCTCGTCATGGGCATGGTACTTTTTCGAGCGGCGCACGGTCTTGCCCATGACCGGGTGCGTGAAGCGGCGTTCCACATTCACCACCACAGTCTTGTTGTTCTTGTCGCTGACCACGACGCCCTGCAGCACGCGCTTAGGCATTGTCCGTTCCTTCTATACTTCAGCCGGCCTTTCGGCGCTGCTCCGTCAAAATCGTCCGGATACGCGCGATGTCCTTGCGCACAATCCGAATTCGGTTCGTCTTTTCAAGCTGACCGTTGGCGCGTTGGAAGCGCAGATTGAACTGCTCCTTCTTAAGCTTTGCCAACTGGTCCGCCAGCTCGTCAGCCGTCTTGGTCCGAAATTCATCCGCCTTCGACGACACCTTCGCAGAAGCCGCGGCATCCTTGGCTTTCGACCTAACGGACGGCTTCTTTGCTTTCGGCTTCGCGGCGGCTTTCGCCTTGGTTTTCTTTTCAACCATGTTTCTTCTCACACATCCCGTGCGACAAACTTCGTCGCGATGGAAAGCTTGGCTGCGCCGAGGCGCATTGCTTCCTTAGCTGTCGCCAGATCCACGCCATCGATTTCGAACAGAATGCGACCAGGCTTGATCTTTGCGACCCAGAATTCCGGAGCGCCCTTACCCGAACCCATGCGCACTTCAGCCGGCTTCTTCGACACCGGGACATCCGGGAAGACGCGGATCCAAACACGCCCGGCGCGCTTCATCTCACGTGTAATAGCGCGGCGTGCGGCTTCGATTTCGCGCGCGTTGATGCGCTCCGGTTCCAGCGCTTTCAGCCCATAAGAGCCAAAATTAAGCGACGTGCCACCTTTGGCAGCGCCGTGGATGCGCCCCTTATGCTGCTTGCGGAATTTCGTACGTGCCGGTTGAAGCATGACAATACTCTTTTCGTCTTACGATGCCGACGCGGGTTGCGGCGTCTGAGGACGCTGCTGTCCCCCGCTGCGGCTCTGATCCGAGGACTCCGCCTGGCGTTTTTCAACGGCCATCGGGTCGTGCTCCATGATCTCGCCCTTAAAGATCCAGACTTTGACGCCGCAGGTGCCATAGGTCGTCTTAGCGGTCGCCACGCCATAGTCGATGTCCGCACGCAGCGTGTGCAGCGGCACTCTGCCTTCGCGGTACCATTCCATACGTGCAATTTCCGCACCGCCCAGGCGACCGCCGCAATTGATGCGGATACCCTGTGCGCCCAGACGCATCGCAGACTGAACAGCGCGCTTCATTACCCGCCGGAAAGCCACACGGCGTTCCAGCTGCTGAGCAATGTTTTCGGCCACCAGCTTCGCATCGATCTCGGGCTTGCGGATTTCGACGATGTTGAGATGCACCTCGTCGGTCGTGAACTTTTGAACGTCGCTTTTCAGCTTTTCGATATCGGCGCCCTTCTTGCCGATGACGACGCCGGGACGCGCCGAGTGGATCGTGATGCGACACTTCTTGTGCGGCCGCTCGATCACCACACGGCTAACGCCAGCCTGCTTCAAGCGCTCGCTCAGATGCGTGCGGATCTTAATATCCTCCTGGAGGAGTTTGCCGTACTCCTTCTTGCCCGCGTACCAGCGCGAGTCCCAGGTGCGGTTGATACCAAGCCGCAAGCCGGTCGGATTGACCTTCTGACCCATTACGCATTCTCCTTCGCGCGCTTGGGCGCTGATTTCTTTGCCGCCGCCTTCTTCACAGCTGGCCTTTTCGCCGGCGTCTTCTTCGATCCTGTCGCCTTCTTTTTCTCGGCAGTTGGTTCGCTCTTCGCCGGCGCTTCCTCGCGCTTCTCTTCGACCACAATCGTGATCTGGCTGAACGGCTTCTCAATACTCGCACCGCGACCGCGTGCACGCGCATGGAACCGTTTCATCACCAAATTCTTGCCGACGCTGGCTTCACTCACCACCAGATCGTCGACATCGAGATCATGGTTGTTTTCCGCGTTGGCAATCGCGGACTGCAGGACCTTCTTCACCACCTTTGCAACGCGCTTAGGCGAGAAGGTCAATTCGTTCAGCGCAGCTTCCGCCTTCTTGCCACGGATCGCCTGCGCGACAAGGTTCAGCTTGCGCGGGGAAATGCGAATCAGTCGGCCAATTGCCTTGGCCTGATGATCGGCGAGAACGCGGGCGCGTGCATCCTTACCCATTAGTCCGCCCTCTTCGCTTTCTTATCGCTGCCGCCGGAGTGGCCGTGGAAGGTACGCGTCGGCGCGAATTCACCGAGCTTGTGTCCAACCATGTCTTCCGTCACCAGCACTGGAATGTGCTTCTTGCCGTTGTAAACGCCGAACGTCAGGCCGACGAACTGCGGCAGGATCGTCGAACGGCGCGACCAAGTCTTGATCACGTCCTTGCGGCCCGCCCCGCGCGAGACTTCGGCTTTCTTAAGCAGATAGCCGTCGACAAAGGGACCTTTCCAAACCGAACGTGTCATCTCACTATCCTTGCGTCGTCTTGCCGTGGCGCGAACGCACGATGAACTTCGTGGTGCGCTTGTTCTTGCGCGTCCGCGCACCTTTGGTCGGCTTGCCCCATGGCGTCACCGGATTACGACCGCCTTTGGTGCGGCCTTCGCCGCCGCCATGCGGATGGTCGATTGGGTTCATCGCCGTTCCGCGGACGGAAGGACGCTTGCCCTTCCAGACGTTGCGGCCAGCCTTACCGATCACTTCGTTCATGTGGTCGGGGTTCGACACCGCGCCGACCGTCGCCATGCACTCCAGCCGCACCCGGCGGACTTCACCGGAATTAAGCCGCAGGATCGCGTAGCCGGCATCGCGTCCCAGGTACTGCGCGTAGGTGCCGGCCGACCGGGCAACCTGCCCGCCTTTGCCCGGCTTCATTTCGATATTGTGGACGATCGTGCCGATCGGCATCGCCGAAAGCTTCATCGCATTACCAGGCTTCACGTCTACCTTGTCACCGGAAATGACTGTGTCGCCGGCGGCCAGACGTTGTGGTGCCAGGATGTATGCCAGTTCCCCATCCTTGTACTTGATGAGCGCGATAAACGAAGTACGGTTGGGATCGTATTCCAGCCGCTCGACTTTTGCCGGCATATCAAACTTACGCCGCTTGAAATCAACGATGCGGTAGCGCTGCTTGTGCCCGCCGCCCTGCCAACGCACGGTGACCCGCCCGGTATTGTTGCGGCCACCATTTTTTGTCTGCCCCTCAGTGAGCGTCTTGACCGGATCGCCCTTATGCAGACCGGAACGATCAATGAGCACCAGCTGACGCTGACCAGGAGTCATGGGCCGATATTTTTTGAGCGCCATCTTACAGCCCCGTCGTGATATCGATCTGGTGGCCCTCTTCGAGGGTCACGATCGCTTTCTTGAAATCACTGCGCGTAAATTTCGTGCCGCGGAAAAGTTTCTTCTTACCCTTCACGCGAACGGTGTTGACGCCTTTCACTTTGACCTTGAACAGCGTCTCAACCGCTTTGGCGATGGCCGGCTTGGTTGCGTCGAGTGCAACACGGAACACAACCTGGTTGACCTCCGACAGCTTGGTGGCCTTTTCGGTGATGACCGGCGAAAGGATGACATCGTGGTGAGTGGTCATGCCAGACGCTCCTCAATGGCCTTAAGCGCGGCGGTCGTCAGCACCAGTTTGTCCCGCTTCATGATGTCGTAGACGTTCAAACCTGCTGCCGGCACTAGCGAAATGTGCGCAAGATTGCGTGCGCTCATCTGAAAATTCTGATCAAAGGCTCCGTCAACGATAAGAGCGCTTTCCACGCCCAGCTTACCGAACCGCTTGGCAAGATCGCCGGTCTTGATCTCCTTGGCCTTGGCTTCATCCAGCACGACAATCGCACCGGCCTTCGCCTTGGACGACAAGGCGTGCTTCAAACCAAGCGCACGAACCTTCTTGGGAAGATCGAATTCGTGGCTGTGCTGCACCGGGCCCATAGCTTTGGCGCCGCCGACGAACAGCGGCGCAGACCGTGCGCCGTGACGGGCCTGACCGGTACCCTTCTGCTTGTACATCTTCTTCTTGGTGCGATTGATCTCACCGCGCGTCAGCACTTTGTGCGTACCGGCACGTCGCTTGGCAAGCTGCCAGACGACAACGCGCTGAATCAGGTCTGCACGCGGCTCAAGCCCAAAGATCGCATCATTCAGATCGATCTCGCCGCTCGCTTTATTGTCGAGATTGAGGACCTTCGTCTTCATGTTCAGCCCTCCGCCTTCTCTGCCGGTGCGGCATCAGCTGCTTTACCGTTGGTCTTCTCAGCCTTTTTCACGGAGGCGGGCTGCGGTGCTTCCTTGGGAAGCGGATACTTGACGGCGTCACGCACCATCACCCAGCCGCCTTTATGACCAGGCACGGCGCCGCGGATCATGATCAACCCACGCGCAACATCCACCTTTGCGATTTCCAGGTTCTGCGTGGTCACCCGGTCAACGCCGTAATGGCCATGCATCTTCTTGTTTTTGAAAGTCTTTCCTGGATCCTGGCGGCCGCCGGTACCGCCGAGGCTGCGGTGAGAGATGGAAACACCGTGAGTGGCTTCGAGACCGCGAAAGTTCCAACGCTTCATAGCACCGGTAAAGCCGCGCCCGATTGTGACACCGGTCACGTCCACCTTCTGACCAGCCACAAAATGGTCTGCCTGAATCACGTCGCCCACTTCAAGAAGGTTCGCCTCATCCACGCGGAACTCGGCGAGCTTTTTCTTCGGTTCGACTTCGGACTTCGCAAAATGGCCGCGCTCGGCTTTGGTCAAACGCTTCGCCTTGGCGAAGCCAGACCCGAGTTGAACAGCCGTATAGCCGTCCTTCTCTTCGTTACGCGTCGCCACGACCTGACAGCCATCCAGCTTCAGAACCGTAACGGGCACATGCTTCCCGTCCTCCAAAAAGAGGCGGGTCATGCCAACCTTCTGCGTGATGACGCCTGTGCGCATCGCGCTTGCTCCTTAAAGCTTGATCTCGACGTCGACACCGGCTGCAAGGTCGAGCTTCATCAAAGCGTCGACGGTTTGCGGCGTGGGATCGATGATGTCGAGGAGGCGCTTGTGAGTCCGGATTTCGAACTGCTCGCGGCTCTTTTTGTCGATATGCGGCGAACGGTTCACAGTGAAGCGCTCGATGCCTGTAGGCAGCGGAATAGGACCGCGGACCTGGGCACCCGTGCGCTTCGCCGTGCTGACGATCTCCCGCGTCGAATTGTCGAGGATGCGGTGATCGAAGGCCTTAAGCCGAATGCGGATGTTTTGACCTTGCATTTTCATTTCTCCGATACGGCCTTGAGGACCGCCGATTTCCCGGTCCTTACTTAATAATTTTAGCGACGACGCCTGCGCCGACGGTTCTGCCGCCTTCGCGGATGGCGAAGCGCAGCTTCTCCTCCATCGCGATGGGCACGATCAGTTCCACGTCAACCGTCACATTGTCGCCGGGCATCACCATCTCCGTGCCTTCCGGCAGCGTCACAATCCCCGTCACATCCGTCGTCCGGAAGTAAAATTGCGGACGGTAATTCGTGAAAAACGGCGTATGACGACCACCCTCGTCCTTCGTCAGGATGTAGGCTTCCGCTTTGAAGTTCGTGTGCGGCGTCACAGAGCCGGGCTTCGCCAGAACCTGACCGCGCTCCACACCTTCGCGGTCGATGCCGCGCAGCAGCGCCCCGATGTTGTCTCCAGCCTGCCCCTGGTCCAAAAGCTTGCGGAACATCTCCACACCCGTCACAACCGTCTTCGACGTCGGACGGATGCCGATGATCTCCACTTCCTCGCCAACCTTCACGATCCCGCGCTCCACCCGGCCCGTCACCACCGTCCCGCGGCCCGAAATCGAGAACACGTCTTCGATCGGCATCAAAAACGGCTGGTCGATCGGACGCTCAGGCTGCGGAATGTACTCGTCCACCGCCTTCATCAGCGCCAAAACCGCATCATGGCCCAGCGCCTTGTCCTTGTCCTCCAGCGCGCACAACGCAGAGCCGCGGATCACCGGGATGTCGTCCCCAGGGAACTGGTACGACGACAAAAGCTCGCGCACTTCCATCTCAACCAGATCCAAAAGCTCTGGATCGTCCACCATGTCCACCTTGTTCATGAACACAACCAACGCCGGCACACCAACCTGACGCGCCAGCAGGATGTGTTCGCGCGTCTGCGGCATCGGCCCGTCCGCCGCCGAAACAACCAGGATCGCTCCGTCCATCTGCGCCGCGCCCGTGATCATGTTCTTCACGTAGTCGGCATGGCCGGGGCAGTCCACATGCGCGTAGTGACGGTTCGACGTCTCGTACTCAACATGCGCCGTCGAAATCGTAATCCCGCGCGCCTTCTCTTCAGGCGCCTTGTCAATCTGGTCGTACGCCGTAAAGCTCGCTCCGCCACTCTCCGCCAACACCTTCGTAATCGCAGCCGTCAACGACGTCTTGCCGTGGTCAACGTGCCCAATCGTCCCTATGTTGCAGTGCGGCTTCGTCCGCTCAAATTTGGCCTTCGCCATTGTCGTATCCTTCGTCTCTTTTCAGCCCGCTCTCGCGGTATTCGTTTTTTCGCCTTCGGCTTCGACGCGGCATCTTCCGCTGAGCGGAAAATGGAGCGGGTGAAGGGAATCGAACCCTCGTCATCAGCTTGGAAGGCTGTTGCTCTACCATTGAGCTACACCCGCCTAATTCGACTCCTTCTTCCTTCCTGCGCCGCCCGGCAGGCCTGCCAAGCAAAACCGTCGCGAAC
>JAGWJY010000019.1 GCA_028865545.1 Alphaproteobacteria bacterium
TTGACCGCACCGGTGCGAACCATCCGTCCGAGCCCTTCAACGATGTGGGTCTGCGGCGTGATCGGGTAGGCGCAGATGACTTCCGGCCGGCACAGCCCGATGGCCTCCGCCGTGGAAATCGAACCTTCAACTTGTTTCAGCATGCCAAATCTCCTTCAGGCCGCGACCGATGCCGCCGAAGCGGCCTCGAAGGCTTCCGTCGCTGCGGCGACATTCGCTTCGGCGATTTTCCCCGAGAAAGCCTCACGGATGGCGGCAGTGACGGACTCGAGGCGAACCGTGCCCGACAGAGCCGCAAAGGCCCCGAGCAATACGGCGTTCGGCAACGGCCGTCCGATGTGTTTGAGAGCGATTTCCGACGCCGCCACGATGCGGGCGTGTCCCGGTGGCAGCTTGGCGGCCGCTTGGGAGAGTCCCAGTTCGGCAAAGCTCTTGTTCGAGTTCACCAGAAGGTAGCCGTCCCGCTTGATGCCCTGGAAGACGTCGATGACCTTGAACAGGGTCGGATCCTGTATGATCAGCACATCCGGTTCCATGATCGGTTCACGCAGCCTGATCTCTTTGTCGTCGATGCGGCAGAAGGAGACCACCGGCGCGCCGGTGCGTTCGGAGCCAAAGCTCGGAAATGCCTGGGCGTATTTGCCTTCGAGAAACGCGGCCACGGACAGCATCTCCGCCGCCGTTACCACGCCTTGGCCGCCGCGGCCGTGAATACGTATCTGGAGCATGCTCCCTCCTAATTTGCGGACACCGTGTGTCCGTCGAACCGATTTTGATGCACTAGTCGACATCCCTCGATGCCGCATTGATCGATGTCATTTTTCCGCCTGTTTAAGTCCTTCTGATCGAGTATTTCCAAGCCAAATCATGCTCTAAGACGGGGACGGCGATGGGGCGAGTTGCCGCGCGGCGGAAACGTGCGCGGACTCGTTCATCGTTGCAGATCGGATTTCTTGAAATCGTCAAACATGATTCGTTGCGAAGCTTCGTCGAAGCCCTCAAGCCAACTCTCATGCGACGCCAAGACGAACATGCGTAATCCCAACAATCCGAGAAACAGATCGGCAGGGCATTCAACGAGACCGCGAAGACGAATTTGCCGTCATGGCTGCGGTCAGAGGCGATTAACCGGTATGAAAGAGCCCGATCGGATCGCCGCTGCACTATAGACGACGGGCAAGCTTGAATTCTGTAGCGCATGGTGTCGCGCCTCGCGGTCGCGTCCGGTTTTGATTTGACGCGATGAGCAGTGGACAAGCTATGCGCAGTGTTACGTATCCGCATGGTGGCGGTGTGGCGTGTGCGTCGCCGTACTATTCCGTCACACGCAACTAAGTCTCTGAAAAGACGAAATTATATTGACCGACGAAAGCGCCGTTCCGATTTGCATGGCGTCATGTCGATTGCTTGGACCGTTCGCGGAGAATTGATCAAATATGATGCAGTCGAACCCGGCGGGTCTCGTGCCAGATTCGAGATTTTGTGACGATGATAAGCTTGAGAATGGCGTGCGATTTCGTATGCCGATGAGAGCCGGTAAAAAAAGGGAGCGTATCGGTATGTCCAGCCACATTGTCCGTCACATCGTTGATGGCGGGGTCGCCCGGGAAATGATTGGTGACGCCCTGTCACGACAATCCCCCCTCGGCCTTCTTCCCGGGCTCTGACGCGGCGCAAATCCAATGTTTTCCTATCCTTTTTGTCATGAGCCTTTATGGTTGCTGCATGGCAAGGACGCGGGCCGGGCAAGCCGGTGAGCGCGAAGAAAAAATGGGAGATTTCATGACGCACGTTGCCTGTAGCCGCCATTTGCGTTTGGCCAAGATCGTTTTGATGGCGTTCACCTTGACGATGGCCGGCGCGGGGAGCGTGGCGGTCGCGGGGACCAAAGACGACGCCGGCGTCCTTCGTGCAACACTCGCAAACGGCCTGCGTGTGGTTATCGTCCGCAATACGCTGGCGCCTGTCGTCTCGACGTCCGTCAATTATCTCGTCGGTTCGGACGAGACGCCGAAAGGCTTTCCGGGTACCGCGCATGCCCAGGAGCATATGATGTTCCGCGGCAGCCCAGGTCTCACCGCCGACCAGCTTGCCAACATCGGCAGCGTGATGGGCGGAGACTTCAACGCCAATACGCGCGAAAGCATCACCCAATATCTCTACACTGTGCCGTCCGAGGATCTCGATGTCGCTCTCCATATCGAGGCGATACGGATGCAGGGCGTGGATGATTCCGAGAAGGATTGGGACAAGGAGCGTGGCGCGATCGAACAGGAAGTCGCGCAGGACATCTCCATCCCTGGCTACAAGATGTACGAGCAACTGCGCGCAGAGATGTTCGCCGGCACGCCGTATGAACATGATGCGCTTGGCACGCGGCCGTCCTTCGACAAGACGACCGCCAAGATGCTGCAGGATTTTCACGACACATGGTACGCGCCGAACAACGCGATCCTGGTCGTGGTCGGCGATCTGGACCCGCAGAAGACGTTGGCGGAAATCAAGCAGTTGTTTGGGCCCATCAAGGCAAAGAAACTGCCGGCGCGGCCGGTGGTGAATTTCAAGCCGGTTCCGGCAAAATCCTTCACCGTCGACACCGACAGCCCGAACGAGACGCAGATCATCGCCTTGCGGCTTCCCGGGCTGCAAAGCCCGGATTTCCCTGCGCTTGAGGTTCTCGCCGATGTGCTGGCAAGCCATCGCTTCGACCTTTACGGGCTGGTGGCCGAAGGTAAGGCGCTAGGTGCGGATTTCTCCATCGAGCCACTGCCGAAGGCGGGTATCGGCTATGCCGAAGTGTCCTTCTCGCCGGGCGGCGATGCCAAGGCCATCGAGCAGGAGATGCGTTCCATCCTGGCCAAGGTCGCCAAGTCCGGCGTGTCGCCGGAATTGGTGGAAGCGGCCAAACTCCAGGAGCGCCGCGACGCCGCGCAGGAAAAGGATTCCATCGCCGGGCTTGCCTCGGTGTGGTCGGATGCCGTCGCGCTCTACGGACTGAAATCCCCCGACGAGGATCTGGCGCGGATCGAAAAGGTCACGGTCGCCGATGTCAATCGCGTCGCCCGGAAATACCTCCGGCTTGACCATGCGATTTCCGCACTGATGCTGCCGCAAGGATCGGGCCGGCCGGTCGCCTCGGGCGGCGGGTTCGGCGGCCAGGAAACGATCTCCCTTGGTGAAGCAAAGTCGACGGATCTGCCGGACTGGGCGGAAGCGGCGCTCAAGCGCCTGACGGTGCCCAAATCGACGGTGCATCCCGTTGTTACAACGCTGGCCAACGGTCTGACACTGATCGTTCAGCCCGAGGATGTAAGCGACACTGTCAGCGTCTTCGGGCGCATCCGCAATCGGGCGGAAACGGAAGAGCCGGTGGGCAAAGAGGGCGTTTCGCTGCTCCTCGGGCCATTGCTGACATTCGGTACGGAACATCTCGATCGCATGGCCTACCAGAAGGCCTTGGACCAGATCGGCGCCAGTGAGCGCGCCGGAACCGATTTCTCGATCGAGATGCTGTCGCAGAACTTCGATCGTGGTGTCGAACTCCTCGCCGATAACGAGCTGCATCCGGCATTGCCGGCACAAGCGATGGAACTGATCAAGCCGCAGATCGCCAACGCCGTCGCCGCACGGAACAAGAGCCCAGGTTGGCTGGCGCAACGCACGTTGACGGCGGCGCTCTTCCCGGCAACGGATCCAAGCCTACGTCAGGCCACGGCGGAAACCGTCAATGCGCTGACACCGGACGATGTTCGCGCCTATTACAACAAAGTGTTCCGCCCTGATCTCACGACCATCGTCGTCATCGGCAACATCACGCCTGAGAAGGCGCGTGCCAGCATCGAGAAGTATTTTGGTGGTTGGACAGCGGTCGGCCCGAAGCCCGAAACCGATCTTCCCACGGCGCCGGCCAATCATGCCGCGGACCTCTCCGTGCCGGATGCAAGCCGCGTCCAGGACAACGTCGTGCTTGCCTATAATCTCGCACTGACACGCTCCGATCCCGACTACTACGCCCTCTCGCTCGGCAACGCGGTGCTGGGTGGTGGGTTCTATTCAACCCGGTTGAGCATAGACCTGCGCAAGAATGCCGGCTTGGTCTACTCGGTCGGCGCGGGCTTGGAAGCCGGGCGCACCCGCGGCGTCTATTATGTCGAGTACGCCTGCGATCCCGACAACGTCACGAAGGCGGCCAAAATTGTGGCGCAGGAGTTGAAGAACATGCAGACGGCGCCTGTCACGGCCGACGAACTGACGCGGGTAAAGGCGCTCATGCTTCGTCAGATTCCCCTGGGTGAGGCAAGCATCAGCGATATCGCCAGCGGGTTTCTGCAAGATCGCGAATTGAATCTGCCGCTCGACGAATCGACCATCGCCGCGCAGCGCTACGTGGCGATCGATCCGGCAGAAATTGAGGCCGCGTTCCAAAAGTGGATGCGTCCTGACGATCTGGTCCGCGTCACGCAGGGACCGCCCCCGCAATAAGGCGGTTAGGCGCCGCCGGCGACTTTGACCTTCTTGTCCGAGTCGGCGGCGGCGAGTACTGCGTCGACGAGCCGGTGGACCTTGAGCGCTTCGCGTGCCGAGACGCGGGGTTCGCGGTTCGTGTCGATCGCGTCTAGGAAGTCCCGCCATACACCCAGGTGATAGTCGTGCGGGAAGGCCATCGGATCGGCGCCCGTGCCGCCGGCCGACGCATCTGGCGCGAGTTCTTCGCGACGGCCGTCGTTGTACGCCACGGTTAGTGCCGTTCCGGCCAGCGAAGCCGTGCCTTTGGTGCCGATGAAATCGATGCGTTCTGCACCGCCGGGATAGGCCGCCGTGGTGGCCTCGATGATGCCGATCGCGCCATTCTTATAACGTATAGCCGCGCAGGCGAGATCTTCCGTCTCCATGCGATGTACGGCGCTGGTCATGGCAAAACCGCAGACCTCTTCGACCGGTCCGGCAAGGCTCAGCATCAGGTCGAGTGTGT
The DNA here is from genome assembly GCA_028865545.1 of Alphaproteobacteria bacterium. GTDB lineage: Bacteria > Pseudomonadota > Alphaproteobacteria > Micropepsales > Micropepsaceae > Rhizomicrobium. Next base: position 4,973 of record JAGWJY010000019.1, read on the forward strand.
GGATACCCTGGGTGATGAGGACACCGCCACCGTCGCGCGCTTTGGCTCCGCGGCCGGGTTCGTCGTAATAAGTTTGCGGTCGCCACAGCGGAATTCGCGTCGAGCAGGAGACAATCTTCCCCAGCTCCTGCGCTGCCAGTAAGGCCGCGAGTCTTTCGGCCGCGGGCTTGAAGCGGTGTTGCAGGCACACCGCGATTTTCACACCGGCCGCCTCACCGGCGGCAACGAGCGCTTCCGAGCGCGCCGTCGTGATGTCGAGTGGCTTTTCGAGCAGCACATGCTTGCCGCTCTTCACCAGGCGGCTGACCAGCTCGAGATGGGTATTCGGAGGCGTCAGCAGGCCGACGGCGGAGATACCGCTGTCGGCGATGATGGCTTCGATGTCGCCTGTTACGGGAAATGGGAATTTAGCCGCGAAGTCGGCGCGCCGCTTGTCGCTTCTGCTCATGGCCCAGACCACCTCGGCCTTGTCCTTGAGATCGACAAGACTCTTGGCGTGCGGAGTTACGGCCATGCCAAGGCCGACGAGGGCTATGCGGCGTCGGGTCATTATATACCTCGAGGTGTATCAGGCCTTCAGAAGCCGGAGCAGAAAGTCGCGCAATCGCGGACTGACGCCAACGGCAAAGCCGCCAGCCAGCGCCACAAGGAGCGCCAGTATCGGCTTGCCGGCGATAAAGGACTGCGCGTCCTCGCCCAGGAGTTTACCCAGTTCGGCGCTGAACGCGAAAGCCGTACCGCCACGCTTGGCGCGCGCATGTCGCGCGCGCCCGGCAATCAGGCTGGATAAAACGCTGCCCAGATAAATCACAAGCAACGATGCCAGGAATACAAGCCCCGCCGCCGCCAGAGCAGCGAGCGGCGCCGACAAGATGGTCAGGAGCAGGGCGTAAAGAGCCAGGCAGAGAAACACCACGGTCGCACCAACGCCAACGGCGGCAACAAGCAGCGCTGCAGCCATGATCGCGATGCGAATTGGCAGTTCTCTCATCCGCCGGATCTTTCTCCCGGAGGACTAGCGTCGCCCGCCGAACAACAAAATCCCGAGCAGAAGCCCAATGCCGAAAGCCGCGACGGTGGCCGTCACCGGCTCGTCGTGGATTTTCTGCTTCACGCCGTCGAAGGTTTGTTTGGCGTCACTCCAGGTTTCCTGGGCTGAACCTTGGAACTTGGAGGCGGCTTCCTGGCCGCGCTGGCGCACAAGATCAGCCAAAGTCTCGGCAAGCCGCGTGAAATCGGCCCGCAAGCCGGACATTTCTTCGGTCAGTTTGGAGACATCTTCGTTCGCCATGGCACCGATCCTGTCTGACAAAGGTTAATTTTCTATAGGTTCCCCCGGACCGCACAATAGTCAAGTCAGCTCTTTTTTCGGACGGCAAAGGCATTAAGCAGATTGCCGCAGGGGGGTGTCGGCACTGACGGGTTCTGCCGGTCAACCCGACCTTGGGTCCTTGCCGCCCGCTCGCCGCCGTGGCCGGAAGCGTGTGCCGAACAAGGTACTTGTCGTCCTCGCCTCCGGAAGCGGAATTTCGGGCGGCCCATCACGGCATGGTGGGGGAGCATCCTTGGCGCGATACGCAGAAATACGCATCGGTGATTTTGCCTAGATGGCATTTCGCACCAATGGGCTATTTTGACTTTGCGCATTGCGCGGCAACGGGACCCTTTTCAGAATGATTGTCAAATAGGACGACGAGCTATGCAGCATGCTCTGATTATTGCTCATCCCAATCCGCGAAGCTTTGTTTCATCGCTAGCGCTGGCCTATGGCGAAGCGGCGGAAGGGCTCGGTCACAAGACAATCATGCGGGACCTGTATGGAATGGCGTTTGATCCTTGTCTGAAGGCGGACGAGATTCCGACATCGGCAGGCTATGCACCGCGGTCTGATGTTGTTGGCGAACGCGTCATCCTGCGCGACATCGACGTGTTTGCGTTGTTCTATCCATTCTGGCTGAACGCGCCGCCGGCCATGTTGAAGGGTTATCTCGATCGCGTGTTCGGGATGGGCTTTGCTTATGGCAAAGGTCGATCCGGAAACGAGCCGCTGTTGCGCGGTCGTAAGTTGATCAGCTTCACGGCGTCAGGTGCGCCGACCGAATGGGTGATGAAGACCGGCGCCTGGGAGGCCGTCCGTACCTTGTTCGACGAACATGTGGCCGCCGTCTGTGGCATGCAGATCGCAGATCACGTGCACTTCGGCGGCATCGTGCCGGGGATTCGGGGCGACGTTGTCGCCCGCCACCAGCAAGCCGTACGCGACACGGTAGCGAGACAATTCGGCTCACATTGACATATGGCAATGCGGGAGCCGGCGGTTTAGTACGGGCTGCTTTTCAGGACGATGTAACTCATGTCCATTCGCAATCTTGATGCCTTCTTCCATCCAAAAAGCATTGCGCTGATCGGCGCCCGTAAGGTTCCTCATTCGGTCGGCGCGGTGATGGCGGCAAATCTGCTTTCGGGCGGGTTTAACGGGCCAATCATGCCGGTCAACCCCAGGCATCGTTCCGTCAACGGCGTTCTCACCTATCCGGACGTGAAGAGTTTGCCGGTGTCGCCGGACCTCGCAGTGGTTTGTACGCCACCCGACACGGTTCCGGGCTTGATTGCGGAATTGGCGGCGCGCGGCACCAAGGCCGCGATCGTCGTAACGGCCGGCTTTAGTGAGTCGACGGAGGAAGCGGGTCACAAGCTCGAGCGGGACATGTTGGCCGCGGCGCGCCCGTCGCTGATGCGTATCGTTGGCCCCAACTGCCTCGGCATCCTTTCGACGCCTTCCGGCGTGAATGCATCGTTTGCGCAAGGCGGGCCGCGCAAGGGCAAGGTGGCCTTCGTCGCGCAGTCCGGTGCCATGGTGACGACGGTGCTCGATTGGGCAGCCGCCCGCGGCCTCGGCTTCTCGCATTTGGTGTCGCTCGGCGACATGGCCGACGTCGATTTTGGCGACATGCTCGACTACTTGGCCAACGATCCCGACACGGATGCAATCCTTCTGTACATCGAGGCGATCACCCATTCGCGCAAATTCATGTCTGCGGCGCGTTCCGCCGCCCGCGTCAAGCCGGTGATCGCGATCAAGGCTGGCCGCAGCGAGACGGCGGCGCGCGCTGCAGCTTCGCACACTGGTGCATTGGCAGGTGTCGATGCGGTCTATGATGCAGCATTTCAGCGCGCGGGCATTCTGCGTGCTTACGATCTCGACGAAATTTTCGACGCGGTGGAGACACTGTCGATGCGTCCGCGCGTGACTGGCGATCGTCTGGCCATCGTCACCAATGGCGGCGGTGTCGGCGTTCTCGCCGTGGACGCGTTGTCGGATTACAAGGGTACACTTGCCGAATTGACGCCGAAAACCATCGCGAGTTTGAACGCGGTCCTGCCGCCGACATGGTCGCACGGCAATCCGATCGACATCATCGGTGATGCAGGTGGTGATCGTTACGCCGCTGCGCTCAATGCTATTGCGGATGCGCCGGACATGGATGGCGTCCTTGTGCTGCATTGCCCAGTGGCGGTCGCCTCCGGCCTCGAAGCAGCTAAGGCGACGGTCGACGCCGTCAAGGCGAGCGAACGCGCCGTGCTGACCAGTTGGCTCGGCTCCGGCGAAGTGGAGGAATGCCGCCGCATGTTCCAAGCTGCGCATATTCCGACTTACGAGACGCCGGAGAAGGCCGTTCGCGGTTTCATGCATCTGGCGCGCTATGCCCGCGGACAGAACGTATTGATGGAAGTGCCGGCTTCGGCGGCGGAAGACTTCGTGCCGAATGAGGCGCGTGCCCGTGCCATCGTAAACGAGGCGCTGGCGGAAGGTCAGATCTGGCTAGACGCGATCCGCGTGGCGCAGCTCTTTGAATGCTATGCCATTCCGAGCGTCCGTTTGGCCAAGGCCGTGACACCCGCAGAAGTGGCTAAGACGGCGCAGGAATTCGGCGTGCCGGTGGTGATCAAGATTCTGTCGCCGGACATCACGCATAAATCGGATGTCGGCGGCGTCGATCTGGACATCGACGGCCCTGACGCCGCGAGAGCGTCCGCCGAAGCTATGCTGGCGCGTGTCGCCAAGGCCGCGCCGAAGGCAAAAATCGATGGCTTCCTGGTGCAGGAGATGGTCCGCCGCCCGCGCGCTTACGAACTGATCGTCGGTATGGCGGTAGACAGGGTTTTCGGACCGTTCCTGCTGTTCGGTCAAGGTGGCGTGGCGGTTGAAGTGATCGCCGACAAGGCACTGGCGCTGGCGCCTCTGAACATGGCGCTTGCCAAAGACATGGTATCGCGCACCCGCATATATCGTCAGCTCAAAGGTTATCGCGACCGTGCGCCGGCGGCGCTCGACGACGTCAATGCGGTGCTGGTGCGGGTGTCGCAGCTGATCTGCGATTTCCCGGAAATCATCGATCTCGACATCAATCCCCTTCTGGCAGACGCCAACGGCGTGATCGCCGTTGATGCGCGCATCAAGCTCGTGAAGGTGGAGGCCGGTGCCCGTGACAAACGTCTTGCCATCAAGCCCTATCCTAAAGAGCTTGAACATCGCGAGACGGTCCCCGGGCTTGGTGAATTCTTCCTGCGCCCGGTGCGCCCGCAGGACGCGGCGGGCTTCACGCGCTTCTTCGCGCGGTTGTCGCCCGACGATGTTCGCCTGCGCTTCTTCTCGCCTCTGCGCAGTCTGCCGGCCAATCTGCTCGCACGGCTCACACAGATCGATTACGACCGCGATATGGCGTTCGTTCTGTTTGACGCCGAAGACGAAGTGATGGGCGTCGCGCATTTCGCCGCCGATCCGGACAAACAGCGTGCGGAATATGCGGTATTGGTGCGCAGCGATCTCAAGGGTAATGGCATTGGCCGGGCGCTGATGCAGCGCATCATCGCCTACGGCAAGCGCTTTGGCGTCGGCGAGATTTTCGGCGACGTGCTCGAAGAGAATGTGATGATGATCTCGTTGTGCCGCGAACTCGGTTGTGCGCTTGCGCCGCTCCCCGGGGCCGCCGGAATAGTGCGCTCCAGCTTGAAGCTGTAACCCTGGTTTCCGGAAAAAGTATCTGGGAGGTCGCAGGAACACCTGCCCTAGGGGTAATCGCGTACTTTGCAGAACGCCCCACTCCGAGGTTATTCTCTTGTTGGAACCATCGCTGTGCCCGTCGAGGCGACGGCCGGCAGTGGATCGGTTTTGCGGAGAAAGTAAGGGCTGCATGCAACGGAAAGTTGCTGAATCCGGCCGAGACTTCGATGCTCATTTGCCGCCCGGGGAAGCTGTGTCCGCCCGGCCGGCCGCCTGCGAACAAGGTTGCCGTTTTTTTATGGACGAGGCCTGTGTCCACAAATCTGACATGGACGCGGCCGGCGTGACGGTAAAGTTCGTCCGTAACGAGACGATTTATTCAAAGGGCGATGAGGCGCGTTATTCCTATAAGGTAATTGAAGGTGCCGTGCGTCTGTCGCGCATTTTTGCCGATGGCCGGCGACAGATCGTCAATTTCTATCTGCCCGATGAGACGTTCGGTATCGAGCTCACGGCCGAGTACACGTCCACCGCCGAAGCGGTAGGCGATGTCTTGGCCCTGCGCTGCCCGCGCATCTGCATCGCACAATTGACGGAAGGTAATCCGGATGTAAGTCAGAAGCGGTTGGCCATGTTAAGCAAAAGCCTGTCTGCGGCCGAGCAGCACGTCGCTATGCTCGGACACCAAAGCGCCAAGGAGCGCGTCGCTTCCTTCTTTCTGGCGCTGGAAATGCAGCAACACACGCAAGTTGAAGGGATGCTTGATCTTCCACTGAGCCGTCAGGACATCGCCGATTATCTGGGCCTGACCATCGAGACCACCTGCCGCGCGTTAAGCGACCTCAAGCGCCAGAAAATCATCGACGCGCCGAGCCGGCGACGGATCGTAATCCGCGATCTTCCCGGTCTGCAGGCAATCGCGGAGGGTGATACCTGAATGACGCGGGTCTCGCGGCATTCTCGTTTTTTGACAAGTCTCAATGCAACAATCGGCGCAGTCACACATCCTGTTGCGGAAAAGCCGGACACGCACCGGAGGAACCATGCCGTTCGTCAAGATTCTCGTCCCCGTTGCCGGAGCCGGTCGCGATCGTTTTGCGCTGCAGACCGCTTTCGCGGCCGCCAGGCCCTTCAATGCCCATGTTGTGGCACTGTTCGTTCATGCAGACCCTCGAGAGTCCGTTCCGTATGGAGAGCTTCCGTTCTCGCCGGGCATCGTTCAGGATCTGATCGATACGGCCGCCGATCTGGAAAAGGCCGCGTCGAAAGCCGCGCGTAGCACGCTGGCGACCCTCGCCGCGGAATCCGGCATCCGCATTATCAGCGCGCCGCAACGTAGCGATGCCGTGACGGTTTCCTATCAGGAGATAGCCGGTCATCTCGCCAGAGCACTCGATCGGGAGGCGCGCCTCTGCGATCTGGTGGTGTTTCCGCCCATCCGCGAGACGGACGACCCGGAGATTCAGGACGGCTTCATCCGTACGCTGACCAAGCTGGAACGCCCAGTGCTGTTGTCGTCCGAAAAGCCGCCCGAGCAGATCGGCAGGAGGGTGGCGGTGGGCTGGGACGGCGGCATCGCCTGCGCCCACGCGCTGACCGCGGCGCTCCCCTTTCTGGCGCAAGCGCAGGACATTGAGATTCTCTCCATTCAGGACACCTCGAACCATCACGGCTGCGGTGTCGACGACGTGGCGGCCTATCTGGCGCTGCACGGCCTTACCTGCACAAGGCGCATCTTCACCCGTAACGGAGACAACGTGGCAGAGCTCTTGCTCGAAAGCGCAGCCAATGGCGGTTTCGACATGCTGGTCGCCGGCGGCTATGGCCATAGCAGGCTGATGGAGTCGATCTTCGGCGGCGTCACCGAGCACATTGTCTCGCATCCGAAAATCCCGGTTTTCATGATGCACTGATGCCGTACAGCGGCGGCCGTTATCTTGCCGGCCCGGTCCCCGTCGCCGGGGAGGCGCAGGAAAACTCAAAAACAATCCGGCAGTGTAGAATTTGCGCCGCGCGCCGCGTTCGCTAATTCCTTCATGCTTTTCATGCATTCGCACTCGCATTTTTCTTGCGTGTCTGTAGGCTGAACCTGCTATTTCCGTGGCGTAAAGTGGATCGGACATGCCTATGACCGCGATAACGAATGACACACAGCAGGGCCGGGCGAGCCGGGCGACAATCCGGCTGCTCGGGCGGCTGCTTGGGACTGTCATCAAAGAGCAATACGGGCAGGACGAGCGGAGTGTAAGGCAAGGCCAGGCGGACCTCGATTTGGTCGAGGAAATCCGTCAGCAGTCGGTCGGTGAGCATCGCGACGGCGCCGCGGAAACACGACTCAAGCTGAGGCTTAGTGAGCTCGAACCTCCGCAGGTGGCGCTTCTCATCCGCGCCTTCACCATTTTCTCGCAGCTGGCCAACATTGCAGACGATCATCTTGTCCATTGCGAGGCGGGTCCCGGCCCGCTGCAGCAACTGGAGGCGCATCCGCGCGTGAATGCCAAAAATGTCGGTGCCTATCTGGCCGGCGCGCTGCTTTCACCGGTGATCACCGCCCATCCCACCGAGGTGCGGCGCAAAAGCATCCTTGATCGCGAAGCGGATATCGGCGCCCTGCTGATGCGCCGCGAACGGGCGAATCTGCAGGCGGGCGAAAATGCGGAGATCGACGCGCAGCTCAAGCGCGAGATCAGAACGCTGTGGCAGACGCGTATGCTGCGTCCGATCCGAATTCACGTTACCGACGAGATCGAGAATGCGCTGGCCGTCTTTTCGCGGACGTTCCTCAGCCAGATTCCGGCCGTCAAGCGCCGCCTGGCCTATCTTTTCGGCCTGAACGGCACGGTCCTGCCTTTTTTGAAACCTGGTTCATGGGTCGGAGGTGACCGCGACGGTAACCCGTTCGTCTCTGCGCAGACGCTAGAATACGCCGTCCGCCGCCAGGCGGAGATCGTACTCGATTACTATCTTGAACAAGTGAATATGTTGGGCACCGAGCTGTCGCTGTGCGAGGAATTCGTTTCGACCACCGAAGCGCTGAAGGCGCTTGCTGCAGGCCCGGAACACACATCGCGGCAGCAACTGGATGAACCCTATCGCCGTGCGCTCATCACCTGCTATGCGCGGTTGGCGGCAACGCGCAAGACGCTCCTCGGGCGCGCACCGACGCGCGCGGCGCGTTGGGAAGCCGAACCTTATGCGACGCCGGAGGATTTTGCGGCCGATCTCACGATAATCGTCGAATCGCTTCACAAGGGCGGCGATGCCGATTTGGCCGACGGACGTCTGCTTAATCTGCGCGAAGCGGTTGGAGCATTCGGTTTCCACCTTGCCGTCATGGATCTGCGCCAGAATGCGGATGTTCACGAGCGTGCCCTTGACGAGCTGTTTCGCGAGGCCGGCGCCGTGTCGTCTTATATCGCCCTTGGCGAAAACGAACGCGTCTCGCTTTTGCTCAAGGAATTGGAGAGCCCACGGCTCCTCCGTTCGCCTTACCGTTGTTACTCGGAGGAAACGCAGCGCGAACTCGATATTGCCGATAAGGCCGCCGGCCTTAAGCGCCGGTTTGGCGACTGCGCCATCGCAAATTATGTGATCTCGAAGACAGCCAGCGTCTCGGACTTGCTGGAAACAGCCGTGATGCTGAAGGAAGCGGGACTGTTGACCCCTGGTGCTTCGCCCAGCGCCGCGCTACGGGTCATTCCACTTTTCGAGACCATCGATGATCTCCGCGCCGGTGCCGACGTCATGGGCGCCTATTTCGACATTCCGTTGGTAGCTGCCCTGCTTAAGGCCCAGGGTGACACCCAGGAAGTGATGATCGGGTACTCCGACAGCAACAAGGACGGCGGCTATCTTACCTCCAATTGGGAAATCCGCTCCTGCATCGCTCGGTTGACGGCGTTGGGTCAGTCGCGCGGCATCAAGATGCGCTTCTTCCACGGCCGCGGCGGTGCCGTCGGCCGAGGCGGTGGATCGAGTTTCGACGCCATCCGTGCGCTTCCCGCATGCGCCTCGGCAAACGGCATTCGGATCACCGAACAGGGCGAAGTCGTGGCCAGCAAGTATGGTGATCCGGAGATTGGCCGTTCCAGTCTGGAGACGATCATTGTCGCCGCGCTTCTGTCACAGCTCAATCACGAACGCGACGCGGCTGACGACGATGCGGCCGAGCTGCTGACCAAGATGAGCGCTTCGGCCTACAGTGCCTATCGCGGTCTTGTCTACGAAGTCGAAGGGTTCGACCGCTATTTCCGCGAATCGACGCCGCTGCCGGAAATCTCCGACTTGAAGATCGGCAGCCGCCCTGCTTCGCGCAGCACCTCCGGTCGCATCGAGGATTTGCGCGCAATTCCCTGGGTATTTTCCTGGTCGCAGGCACGCGTGATGCTACCCGGCTGGTTCGGCTTCGGATCGTCGGTGCGTGAGTTGGGCGCAGAGGCGCTGCGTCCGTTGTACAAGAACTCACCCTTCTTCCGCACGACGGTGTCCAACATGGAAATGGTGCTCGCCAAGTCGAGCTTGGCGATCGCGCAGCGTTATTCCGAGCTTGTCGAGGATAGTGCGCTGGCCCAAACCGTGTTTGCACGGATTGAAGACGAATGGCACGCCACCGTCGACGCTGTGCTGGCGATCACCGGGCAATCCGTTCTGCTCGAACGCAGTCCCAGGTTGCAGAATTCGATCCGGCTAAGATTGCCTTACATCGACGCGCTCAATCATCTGCAGGTCGATCTTTTGCGCCGACGGCGCGCCGGCGACGATAGCGAGCAAACCCACCGTGCAATCCATATGTCGATCAACGGCGTCTCGGCAGGCTTGCGCAACAGCGGTTAAGCGTCTTGTTCAGATAGTGTGTCGTTGATGGCTGCATGGCATGGTTGGCCGACCGCGGGCCCGGCATTCAGCGCATCACGCAGGGTGCGCTCGACGATGCCCAGCAGAGAAACCGCCGTCTGATGACGATGGCGCTCGTTGGCACTTGCCGGCAGAGCCGCGAGTAGCTCTCCGGCATTGATAGCGTCGATGATGGCGAGCGCCTCACGAATGTGTTTCGCCGAGGCGCATGTCTCGGGAATTATCCAGCCGTTTGCGAAATCGTGCTTGTTGAAAGAGTTCATGGCTGCCCCCCTCGGGCATGGTTTGGGTTCCGCTTCCAGTGCGGCAAAACGCTCCCAACCTTTACCCACGCCATTCATCGACAACCTGGGGTAGATTCATTCACTTTTCGTTGGTCCCGATGCCCCCAGAGCATCAGGCAACAGATCGTTCGCGTCGGAAGCAGTTTACCTAAGATTGATGGCCCTCTGGCCGTCTCCTCGTTTTGCCGGTAACAAGACAACACCGGCAACAAGGTAGAAGGGCGTCAGCGCACCGTATGTAGAAGAATCAGTCACGGGGCGTTCCTTCAGGTGAACACGTGGAAAACCTCATAGATTCACGTCTGCAAAACTGGGAAGGCGCTCGTGCCTTTCTCGAAGTTGTGCGACGCGGCAGTTTTCGTTCCGCAGCGCAATCCTTGCATCGTTCGGTTAACACCCTCAGACGCGAAATCGAAGACCTCGAGCGCGAGGTGGGTCTCACGCTATTCACGCGGCATGTCGACGGGGTTCGGTTGACGGCCGAAGGCGAGCAGCTGCTTGGCGCCGTCAAGCGCATGGAGTCTGCATCGTTCGACATCGCGCGTGCGCGGAACCGCAGCGGGTCGATGCGCGGCGAAGTTCGGCTGAGCGTCACAGAAGGCCTTGGAACATTCTGGCTCGCACCCCGCCTGGTGGAATTCCAACGTGACCATCCCGAGCTGCTGATCGACATACGCTGCGCCATGCATCCCGCGGACGTATTGCGGCTCGAAAGCGACATCGCTGTTCAGATCACACGTCCGACGGTTAAGGATTTGCGCGTGGTGAAGATCGGCCGTCTACACTCGATGCCGTTCGCCTCGCGCGGCTATCTTGAGGCACACGGCACACCGACAAATTTTTTGGAGCTGTCCAAGCACCGTTTGGTGCTGCAAGTCGCCGACCAGCTTATCGCCATGGAAGAGTACGCGCGGATGTTTCCCGATACGCCGCAACTGGGCACGGTTTCATTTCGGGTGAATGTGAGCAGCGCCTATTACTGGTTGATCGCACGCGGCGGCGGCGTTGGGATACTTCCGACCTACGCGCATGCATTGGGCGGAAGAGTCGTACCCATCGACGTGGAAGGGCTTCGCTTTGTCAACGACATCTGGCTGACTTACCATCCGGATGCCTCCAAGATCGAACGCGTTCGCCGCCTGATCGATTGGCTGGTCGAAGCATTCTCACCCAGGAAATATCCTTGGTTTGGCGACGAATTCATCCACCCGCGGGATTTGCCCCGCGTATCGGGAGGCTCGTCGCTGCAATCTCTGTTCGAAGGCTTCGAAGGCGTTGAGAAGGACGAAACCACGCACGTAGCGAAATAACGCGCACGTGCCTGGACGATGTTGGTCCGCAGGCTTTTCCGAGATCGATATCCCTACCGGCAACGCGGCCATGCGCGCCTTTTCGCAAGGGTGGTCCGCAACCATATCGAGCGAACCCGGCGCCTCAACGTGCGGGTTCGTTCTCGATCTCATACAACTGCGAGGTTTTCCCCTCGGCGAGTTGCTTTGCGAGGTTGAGAATGGCGCGCCTGTGCTTGGGCGACTGTATGGCTGAGTAGGCCTCGAGAAGATCCGCGGCACCGGGTTCGTTCAGGCGGGCAACGTGGCGTGAAAACAGCGACGATGCTTTTGACTGATCTAGATCGCCGACAATGTCCATCACGCCGCAATGCAGCGCCTGCGCAATCTCCACGAGACGTGAAAAGCTCACTCGGTTTGTGCCGTGCTCGTACTTCTGCACTTGCTGGAACGTGATACCGACCTGACGGGCGAGCTGTTCCTGCGAGAGGCCCAATTCACGCCGCCGCAACCGGATTCGCGATCCAAGCGCGACATCCAGCGGATGCGGTGCATTATCCTCCGTATAGGTTGTCATGCTGTATCCTTCTTACCCCCGTGAATCAGAGCATTACTCGGCATTATTGTCCATCGGGCACTACCACAAACATGGGTTGCTTCGTCCATAAGTTGCAGTAGATGCACCGGTAAATTTCAGCCGTTTCACCAGCGGCAGATTAATTCGAGATTAAGTTGCAACTGCAATTATAGGTTCTTTGGCGGGACAACGGAGCGCCTTGGAAGGAGTGGCGACGCAATGCCAAGACGATTTGGAATTTTTGCACGCACGCTCGGCCGGTTCGTTCCGTCGGCACTGGTCCGCCCCTTCGGCCGACCGGTCGTGCTGTTTTTTCACGGGGTTGAGCAGCATACCGACGACCCCAGGGTTCAGACAAACCACCATGAAGTCGACGACTTCGTACAAATTCTCAAAGCGATCAAGGCGAGCTTCGACGTGCTGCCACTGGCTGCCGTCAGCGACGCTTTGGCGCACCCGGAACGGCACCGTCGCAGTGTGTTCCTGACCTCCGACGACGGCTACGCAAACACGTTAACCATCGCAGCAGATTTACTGGAAGATATGGGCTTGCCCTGGACACTGTTCATCAGCACGCACCATGTCGACACCGGTGAACGCAATCCGATGTTTCTCATTCGCCTGTTCTTCCATTATGCGCCCGAAGGCCAATACGACATTCCGTTTCTCGGGCCAGTAGTCCTCGGTGATGAGGATGTGCGCGAGCGGCAGGTTGCTCGCGCGGTCGAACGGCTCAGGCTGATGAATTTCAAAGACGCCTCACGCGCGCTTGCGGCGATGTTGGCCGCTTTCCCGGATGATACTTTGCGTCGGCTGCTGAAGCGTTTTTCGTCAGAGGCATTCTTATCCTGGGGCCAAATCACGGATCTGAAGCGGCGCGGTGTCGAGATCGGCGCCCACGCCCATCATCATTGGGCGATGCACGCGGGACAGGATCCGTTGTTCTATCGTGACGAAGCCCGCCGCTCCCGTGAGCGCATCGAAAAGGAGGTCGGCGCCTGCCGCTACTTCGCCTACCCGCATGGAAATGTGGACGACGTCTCGCGGCGCGCCTGGGAGGCCGTGCGCGACGCCGGATATGATTATGCGTTTACCACGCTGTCAGGCACGCTGGATGCAAGCCTGAACCCGTTCCTACTGCCGCGGTTCTGTCTTGGGCCTCATCAGCGCGGCTTGACGAGTGTGGTTCCACTCCTGCGCGCGGCCAATCCGCGGCTCGCCGAGTGGCAGAAGAGGATGGCGGGTTAACCAAGCGCCGTATCATTTCGGGGCGCAGAACGGCTTTGACGCTCTTTGAAGGTACGTGCGGCCTCATTTTGCGTCGCGATTTGGCACGTTTTTTCCCAGTTTTATTGGCGTGTCTGATGCAGCGCTGACCTCGGAAGCTTTGCCCCGAGGCCTCGCGTGAGCATTCACGAACAATTCGCTGACACTTTGGCGGATCCGCAGGCAGTTCGGCGCACCTTGAGTGCGCTGCCTTCGACTTTCGAATTTCTGCCGTTGGGAAGCGACGCGCACTTCGAAGCCGCTAACAGCAACACGAACTGGGCGCTTACGGCGTCCAAGCGCTCATTGGACCTCTTCATCGCTGTTCCGGCACTCATACTCGTCACGCCACTGTTGGTGCTGCTCGCGCTCTTGGTCCGATTAGATTCGACGGGGTCGGTGCTGTTTCGCCAGAAGCGTCTTGGCCATCGCGGCCGGCCCTTCGCCATCCTCAAACTACGCACGATGACTGTATTGGAAGACGGTGCCGCAGTGGTCCAGGCGCAACGCGACGATGCGAGAACGACACGGATTGGCCGTTGGCTCAGGGCACTCAGCCTCGATGAACTGCCGCAGCTTCTCAACGTCATCAAGGGTGAAATGTCGCTGGTTGGACCGCGTCCGCATGCGCTGGTGCACGATCTCCATTACGCGCGACTGATCGCGAATTACCAACGCCGGCAGGACGTCAAGCCGGGCATCACCGGCTGGGCGCAGATTAACGGACTACGCGGTGCGACGCCGACGGTCGAAGTCATGTCGCGGCGCGTTGATTTCGACGTTTGGTACGCCAATCACGCCAGTTTGGCGCTCGATCTGAAAATTCTCTTTCGCACACCGTTTGAAGTCTTCCGCCGCAGGAACGCCTATTGATGCGCACGCAAGCTCACCAAGTACACAATGCCACCATACCGCGCGACATCGAGCGTCGTTCCGGCGCGCGTCTTTACGATCGTGTTGTTGTGGGTGGCGTACGTACGGCGTGCGTGTCCCGGCAGCAGCTTGGCGGCCTGATGGTGGGCGATTGCTTGGCGGCGCGCGGTGGACTGCGTGCCCCTCGGCTGGTCTTCGCGACGAATGGCCATGCCATCGCATTGGCGGCGTTGAATGCCGAGTTCCGCCATCAGCTGGCACAGGCCGATCTGATTCACGCTGACGGCACGCCGGTGGTGTTTGCGTCCCGTCTGTTGACCCGGACGCCGGTTCCGGAACGCAGCGCGACGACGGATTTCATTTTTGACGCTGCCCATGCCGCAGAGCGGCACGGCCTGAAATTCTTCCTCCTCGGCTCGACCGAGGACGTCAATTCACGTTGTGCAGCGAACCTGAACAAAGCTTATCCCGGTATCGAAATCGCGGGCCGCCGTAATGGCTATTTTTCGATCGAGGAGGAAGCGCGCATCTGTGACGAGATCAATCGTTCCGGTGCGGACGTCCTCTGGGTCGGTCTAGGCGTTCCGCTGGAATACGAGTTCTGCCTGCGCAACAAGGCGCGGCTGAAGGCCGGCTGGATCGTGACCTGCGGTGGCTGCTTCAACTTCGCGGCCGGCGATTACGCGCGCGCGCCGCAATGGATGCAGAAGACCGGTCTCGAATGGCTGCATCGCTTATGGCGGGAGCCCAAGCGGTTGTTCTGGCGCTATCTTGTCACCAACCCAGTCGCGATCGCCATGCTTTTGCTGGGCACCGGCAGCGTTCAGTCGCGCGTTTCGCAGTCTTTGAGGTAGCCATGCTTGCCGCCGCGCAACAGGCACTTCCTTTCCTCCGGGAAGGCGATTGGCTTCGTGTGCAGTCTCTGCTGCGCACCAGTTATCGTTACAGCCTGTCGGTGATCGGTCCGATCGCAGTCTCCGCAGCGCACTTCATTGCATCTTTGATTTTTCTGCACTTCTTGCAGGCTTCACAGTTCGGCCAGTTTTCATTCCTTTTGATCGTTGTACCGTTCTGCCTGAGCATGTCGAGCGCCTTGCTTGGAGCGCCAGCTTCTCTGACACGTGGCAAGGATGATGTAACAGCCGCCGCGGAAATCGCCACGCTACATAAAGCAAGCCTGATCATATCGGTTATGGCGGGTTGCATCGTGGCCGTTCTGATGTTTTCGACACATGCGGGAGCGGGCGAGGCGGTATTATTCGGCTTATACGGCGCGGGAGCCACGTTGCGCAGCTTCGCCCGCAGCCTTTCCAATGTGCGTGCCAGACTCAAACGGGTGGCAACGTCGGACTTTGCCTATGGGGCACTGCTCGTCGGCGGATTGATCGGCCTTATCGCCTTCGGTCGTCTGACCATGTTCAACGCGGCGTTTGTCTTTGTCCTGTCGGTGACAGCAAGTTTTCTGCCGTTCGGTCGGACTTACGCGCGCGAAATTGCCAGTGCGGTAAGGGCGCGGAACTTCAGCCATTATTTGCCGATCTGGCAGAACGTCACGCGCTGGTCGTTGCTGGGTGTGGTTCTGACGGAGTTGACCGTCAACGCACACGCCTATTTCGTGACATTTATTTCCGGTCCCAAGGCGTTCGGTTTGCTCGCTCTAGGCGCACTCTTTATGCGGCCGGCCTCGCTGGTGCTATCGGCGCTGCCCGACATCGACCAGCCGGTGATGACCCGACATCTCGCCCACGGCGACACCAAAGGCGCCTTGCGGGTGGTTAACGAATTTAGAATGGCGTCCGGGTTAGTCTTGGTGGGCACCATCATTTTGTCGATCGTTCTCGTGACTTGGTTTCCGCACCTCTTTCTGAAGAAGGGCTATGACGAAACCGACGTTCTGGTCGTCCTGGCGCTGTGGATTGCGATCACCGCGGCCCGCGTCATCCGTACCCCGGCTGCCGTGTTCCTGCAGGCGACGGGCAGCTATTCGGCCCTGGCGCGTGTCAGCGCTTGGTCGAGTGTGACATCGCTGGTTGCGACCTTTGCACTGTTGTACACGCTGGGGCCGATCGCCTCTTTGGGCGGCGTCTTTGCCGGCGAGATTGCGATCATGGTGGCGATCTTCCCACTGGCGCGGGCATGGAGAGCGCAGCATGCCTGAAGTCGTGGTTGCCATTCCCACCTTCCGCCGCCCGCGCAGCTTGACGCGTCTGCTCGACGCCCTGGCAAAGATCGAGACGGATGCGCATCTCGTTGTCGTGGTCGCGGACAACGATGCCGAACGCCATGAAGGTCACGACCTGTGCCTAGTCCGTCGAGCGCGGGGCTATCGCTGGTCGCTGGATCCGGTGATTGCACCGGAGCGTGGCATCGCACAGGTGCGCAATGTGTTGGCCGAACGCGCGCTTACTTATGGCGATGCAGAGTTTGTGGCCATGCTCGACGACGACGAGTGGCCATCGCCGCAATGGTTGAGCCAGTTTCTGCGCGTACAAGCACTGACGGGCGCCGACGCGCTGCAGGGTTCGATTCTGTTCGAGTTTGAGTCCGCACCAAGGACTTGGGCGGCAGGTTTCGACGGGGTGACCTCGATCCGTCGCCCTACCGGACCGGTGCGCATGCTGGAAGGCGCAGGAAATATTCTTCTGACGCGCGCTTGTCTGGAGGGCCTGGAACGCCCCTGGTTCGATCCGGCGTTTGCGTTGACCGGCGGCGAGGACCGCGATTTCTTCGAGCGGTTGGCACTTGCAGGCAAACGCTTTGCCTGGGCGGACGAAGCCGCGGCGCACACCATCGTGCCGGCCTCACGCACCAGCCTTAAGTGGACGCTCGAGCGCGCATACAGCATCGGTAACACCGACATGCGCATTTTTCTCAAGCATCGCCCAAAGCCTGCTGCCCGCGCACGGGAATTCGGCAAGATAGCCTTGGCGCTCTTGTTGTCACCGATCTTGTTGGTCATCCTTGCGGCAGTTCCGAATCGCGCCGTTGACGCGCTGCGTAGGCTTTTCCGGAACGCCGGAAAGATCACAGCGCTTTTCGGCCGACATTACAACGAGTATGCCGTAACGCATGGCGAATGATGGTCTGGCCGACAATGTGATACACGTGCACCAGGCGACGTGGATCGACGAAGCTGCGTTCCTTGCTTTTCTATTGCTGGCGTTCGTTGGCCTGACGCCTTTCGCCGTGGCGCCGCCCACGCTCAATCCTCTCAACAGCGGACTCAACCCGACTGGCGCCGGCGACGTAATGCGTCAGATTTGCTATCTGGCGGCGTTTGCGGCCATCGTCATTGGTGCTTTCCGTCATCGCGGATTGGCGGCGTTCTCGTCGGTGCCAATCCTGCTGGTGCTGCTCTTGGCGTGGTGCCTGGTGAGCGCCGGCTGGGCCAGTGAGCCGGGTGTCGCTGTCCGCCGCGCCGGGCTGGCCGTCGTACTTGTTGTTTCGATCATGTTAAGTGTGGAAACCATTGGCACGGAGCGCAGCCTCATCCTCTGGCGCTGGGTGCTGGTCGGTGTCCTGTTCGTGAACTTCATATCCATTCCGTTCATCCCGCAGGCCAGACATCTGCCGGGCGAGGCGGATCCCGGTCTCGTAGGTGATTGGCGCGGTCTCTACGATCACAAGAACATCGCGGGCGCCGTTACCGCTATGACCGCCATCATATTCCTGTACGCGCCGCGTCTGTCGCCTGGGCTTTTCCACAAATTGCGGGATTGGGTGATCGTCGCGGCAGCAATTGCTTTCACGGTGATGACGCGCTCGAAATCATCGCTCGGCCTGATGGTGATCGCGCTTGTCATGGGTGCTGTCTATCGCTGGGCCTGGAAACGGGAGTTGGACCGCACCATCGTTGTCGTTGCGGGTGTGATCCTCGTCATCGCCGTGACGGCCTTCCTGGTGGCGGATCAGGGGGCGATAGCACGCTTTTTGGAAGACCCGGATGATTTGACCGGCCGCACGGCAATTTGGCAGGCGGAAATCGCCTTCATCCACGATCATCCGATTTTTGGTGCAGGCTTTGGGACTTTTGCTGATACCGGCGGCCTGTCACCGTTGCACAATTATGTCGGCAACGATTGGGTTAACTCTGTGAGCCACGGTCATAATGGCTATCTTCAGCTGCTGGTGACCATCGGCTCCATCGGCTTCGCGCTTGCGATTGCCGGGTTGCTTGTGGCGCCTGCGATTTTATTCTGGAATGGCAACGGCGACGTCGACATGAAGGCACTGCTCTTTGCTTTATTCGCCTTCCTTGTATTGCATAATTTTATGGAATCCGACTTCCTCGAAGGCGACGGCGTAACTTGGGTCGCCTTCCTGTTAACGCTTGCCATGCTCTACAATTTGAATCGGCGCGGAGAGCTGCGATGACGCCGTTCTTCTCCGTCGTCATCCCCGTGTACAACCGCGCAACGGTTCTTGGCGATGCTTTACGCTCTGTACTGGCACAGACCGAACAGGATTTCGAGATCGTCGTGGTTGATGACGGTTCAACGGATCATCCCGAGCGTACGGTGAAGGAGATCAGCGATCCGCGCATCGTGCTAGCCCGCCAGGACAATGGCGGCGGCGGCGCCGCACGCAATACCGGTATCGACATCGCGCGAGGCCGATTCATCGCCTTTCTGGATTCCGACGACGAGTTTCTGCCGCATCATCTCTCGACTATGCGCAAACTCCTCGAAGGAACGTCTCGTGTCGCCGGCTATGCGCGCATTGTGGTTGACCGCGGCGAGGGGCGCGCCTTTCTCAAACCACCGCGCGCCATCCGCAACGGCGAGGATATGGCGACCTATCTTCTTTGCGATCGCGGCTTCGTGCCGACAAGCACCATGGTCGTGGAGCGCGATATGGCGAAAGTCGTTCGCTTTCACGAGAATCTGGCCGCCGCGGAAGATACCGATTTTGCGATACGACTGACGCTTGCTGGCGTCCGGTTTGTCATGGCCGAGAAACCCGGTGTGCATTGGCACGATCTCGGCGATCCCAACCGTCTATCGTCCGGCCGCAAGAATGCGACCATGCTGCAGTGGATTGACGAGCTAAGGCCTCAAATTCCGATCAAGGCGTATTACGGTTGCCTCGGCTGGGCCTATGCCAAATATGTCGCCACACAAGACCGCTTTGCCGCGTTGAAACTCTATCTTAATGCGGTGTTGCATGGCTGCTATCGCCCGTCTCTGGCGATGATCGTCTTCTTGCAGATATTCCTGACGGACGGTGCCTACCGTCGGTTGGCCGACACCGCCATTGCAAAACTGGGTGCAGGCCTTCGCGTGCGCGCTTAGGCGGAGGGCTTTTGTATATCTTTTCCTGCGGGTACCTCGATCGGGCGCAAAAGCTCGCGCAGCTCGTCTTTATAGCGCTTCTGAAACGCACTCTCCATATTTTGCGCCCAGTGTTTATCGATGATTGAGTGTCGCGCCGTATGTTTCGGCGTATGACGCAGCGAATCCTTCTGGCGACGACCGTCAAATGGCCGTCAGCCGCTTATCTGGCAGGCGCCTTCGCGTCACTGGGCTGTCCAGTCGAGGCACTGTTTCCGCGTGGCCATGTGCTAGCCGTCAGCAAGTATCTAAGCCGCGCTCACACTTACCAGCCGTTGCGTCCGTTGGTGTCGCTTGCCACGGCGATAGCGAGGGCGGGGCCTGACCTGATCATTCCCTGCGACGATCGTGCCGTCACGATTCTGCAGCGACTTCGCGCCATGGCGCCCGAGTTGTCGGCGCTGCTGGAGCGCTCGATGGGTAGAATGGACTCTTATCCACTGATGATGACGCGGAGCAACGCCATTGCTGTAGCACGCTCGGAGGGCGTTACGGCGCCACTTACGGTTCCTGTGGCGGACGAAGTTAATCTCAAATGGGCTTTGGAAAGCGTTGGGTTACCCGCTGTATTGAAAACAGATGGAAGTTGGGGCGGTGGTGTCGCCGTCGTGCGAACCCATGAAGAGGCAACACTCGCCTTCCGCAAGCTAGGCCGTGCGCCATCGCGGCTACGGAGTATGGCGCGCGCCGTGGTACGCAAAGACGCACATTTCCTGCTGGCCGCCTACCGGCCGCGTGCGGCTGCAGTTCATCTACAGCAATTTATCAATGGCAAACCCGCGACAAGCGCCTTCGCCTGCCGTGATGGCGAGATTCTCGCGGCGATCCACGTCGACGTCGTGGCCTGGCAGGGTACGACCGGACCCGCGTCGCTGCTGAAGCGCACAGACTGCCCCCAGATGGACAACGCGGCGCGCCGTATCGCGCGCCGTTTTGGGCTGAACGGTCTGCAGGGACTCGATTTCGTCCGTGACGAAGCGGGCACGGCACATCTGATCGAAATCAATCCGAGAGCGACGCAAATCTGCCATTTGGCGCTCGGCGCAGGACACGATCTGCCGGCCGCGCTGCTCGGCCAGCCGCCGCGCCCGGCGGTGACCGACAAGCAACTGATCGCACTTTTTCCGCAGGAGTGGCGGCGCAATCCGGCGGAACAGCCTCCGGCCGCGGCCTATCGTGATGTGCCGTGGGATGACCCGGCGGTCCTCGCCGCCGTCGGAGGTGTCCAGCCGCTGTTTGCGCCACACGCCGACGGCAGGCCGTTTGATGCCACGGCTTTGCGGGCCAGACGCTCCGAATCTTAACGGATTGGCGAGGCGTCAATCGCCGGATTCTCACCAACCTACTGCCAAGAAATGTTTAAGAAGGACCGCGGCGTTAACCATTCGTCAGCGTAAACCGGGGTAAACCGGCCAAAGGTGCCGAAGGAAGGCTTAAAGCCGACCGGAAGCGTAGGGCGATCATTCCGGTCCATGGCCATCGACAGAACCGCGCCAAGCTTGACCTCTACCGCCGGAGGCACCGACGACACGTCGTTCGGGTTTGCCGATCTCATGCGCGTACTCCACGAGCGCCGCATCCTTATCCGTAACGTGACGACCCTGGTTGTTCTCCTGACCGTGCTGGTCGTAATGCTGCTGCCGACGCTCTATTCAAGTTCGGCTGTTGTCATGCTCGAGCAGCGCAAGAACAACATCGCCGATCTGTCTTCCGTGCTCTCGGCGCTACCGACCGATCCGTCCTCGGTACAAAACCAGATACAGCTCCTGTCTTCGCGCGATCTGGCGCAGCGTGTTATCGGCAAGCTGAAGCTTTACAACGATCCGGAATTCAATCCTGCCATTAACAATGGTGGACTGCCGACACTTGGCGCGCTTCTCCATATGATCCGCCCTGCGAAGGTCATTCCGGGCCAGGACCGCGCCGATTACGAACGCGACGCCATTGTCAGCAACTTCCTAAGTCATTTGAGTGTCGACGCGCTGGGCCTCTCGACCTCGATCACCGTGACGTTCACCTCGCGCGATCCAGCGAAAGCCGCGTTGATCGCCAACACGCTCGCAAACGCCTACACCGAAGATCAAGTCGATCTTAAAATCGCCGCCGCGCGCAAGGCCACACAATGGCTGACCGACCGCATGCATCAGTTGGCGCAGCAGGTGCAGAGTGAACAGAATGCGGTCGAGCAATACAAGGCGGCGCACGACCTAGTGGATTCGGGGCAGGGCAATTCACTCGTCGACCAGCAGCTCGTCGCCATCAACGCGCAACTCGTTGCCGCGCAATCTGATCTTGCCGAGAAGAAGGCGACCTATGATCGTGTCGAGGCCTTGGTGCGGACTGGCAATACCGGCGATGTCTCGCAAATTGTTGCTTCGCCCCTGATCGTCAAGTTGCGTACTCAGGAAGCTGATCTCATCCGCCAAGAAGCCGATTTGGCGACGCGTTATGGGCCGAACCATCCGAAGATGCTCGCTATTCGCATGCAGAAGCGCGATCTGGACGACAAGGTTGCCCAGGAAGTATCGCGTATTGCAGGATCGATCGCCAACGACATGGCAGTCGCCCGCGCCCATGTCGACTCGATTGAGGCAAGCTTGGCGCGCGTCGAGAAACAGGCGGAGAACGATAACCTGGCGCGCGTCAAACTGAACGCGCTGGAAGACAACATGGCGTCGACGCGCACCATGTACGAATCCTTTGTGTCTCGTCTGCGTGCCACCCAATACCAGGACAATCTCGACAATCCCGAAGCGCGTGTCATTTCCAATGCGCCGATTCCGAGCGCCCCAAGTTCTCCGCACCGCATGCTGTTTTTCGTTGCATCGATCCCGGCAGGTTTGATGCTGGGCATCCTCATGGCGCTGCTGGCGGAACGGTTCCAGGGTCCGCTGCCGAGTAACGATTTGCGCCAGGTCCGCATGGCACCCGTTATGGCACGTCCCGTTCCGGCCTTTGCCTTGCCGCCTGTTCTGGCGGAACTTTCAGCGACCTCGGACATGCGCGCGGCCAGTTATGTGGTTGATCGGCCGGATGCACCCTACAGCCGGGCTTACCAATCCCTGCTGGGCCAGGTGGCGCCGGCATGGCCCGGCCGGGGGAAGATCGTTGCCGTGACGGCGCCCGGCCCGGACGTGGGAAAGTCGGTGATTGCGCTCGGATTGGCGCGCGCTGCGGCACGGCAAGGTCTGCGGACGGTCATCATCGATGGCAACTTCGAACGGCCCGTCATCGCGGCTGCAATGGGTTATAATTCAATATCGGCCGGGATTGGTGAGCTTTTGGCAGGGGCACAGCCCTTATCGCGCTCTCTGGTGCGGGATCCGAAGTCCAGTGCGTTGCTGCTCTCTGCGGCGCGGCCAACTGGTCCGGCCCAAATGCTCTGGACCGCACCCAAGATGGTGGAACTGCTCAATTATTTCCGGCAGACCTGCGACCTGGTGCTGGTTGACGCCACGCCGGTTTTGACGGCGAGGGATATGACCTTCCTGGCACGGCTATGCGACCAGGTTGTGCTGGTCGCCCACGGCCGGGGGCCTCAAGCCGTTCTGGAAGACGCCACGCGTGCGCTAGCGGCAAGCGGTGCACCCGCGACCGGCCTGGTGATCACCCGCTAGTAGCTCAGCTT
The DNA here is from genome assembly GCA_028865545.1 of Alphaproteobacteria bacterium. Classification (GTDB taxonomy): domain Bacteria; phylum Pseudomonadota; class Alphaproteobacteria; order Micropepsales; family Micropepsaceae; genus Rhizomicrobium. The sequence goes on from JAGWJY010000019.1 coordinate 28,079, forward strand.
GACTTTTTACCTAGCCGGCGGTTGATACGCAGCGCCTTCGAGTAAACCATCTTGGAAAATATTTACGTTGAACCTTTCGCGGGAAATGAGCTACGCGGAGCACCCCATGGCCTCATACTCCGGCGCGACCAACTCCACTTCGGTAGCAAAGTGAACCCCACATGAGCGAAACGTCCTCTTCCGTGCTGACGCGCATGGGCACTGCCCTCAGCGGCATGCCGCCCGCGCTGTGGCGTCTGATACTAGTCCTCGTCGTCTTTCTGGTGGGCGGCGTAGCCGGTTGGATTGGCCGCGGTGTCCTGGCCGGCCCTGCCGATGTTCCGACGATGAGCGTCTATCAGGATTGGCACCTGCTTTGTCCGGCGATCAAGACCAAGGACGGGGCCTGCGAGCTAAGTCAGGACGTCTACGAACAAAAGGCCGGCGAACGGCTAGCGCGCATCATTCTGGCGAAGGACAAAGACAAGAGCATGGTGATGTACGTCACCGTACCGCTTCAGGTCCTTCTCGAGCCTGGGCTTGGACTCAAGCTCGGCGATGAAAAGGTGCAGGTGTTCCAGTATAAAACTTGCACGGAAGAAGGCTGCCTCGCTGTCATCCCCGTCGACGACCAGATGATCGCCTCCCTCAGCAAGGCGCAAGATGCAGGGATCGACGTTGCCCAGCCAAACGGTAAGGGCGCGGAATTGCCTTTCTCGATGAAAGGCTACACCGACGCCTACAATGCATTCCTGAATAACGAAGCTAAGCGCAAATCCTGGTGGCGGAGACTGTGGTCATGAAGTCTGTCGGTATTCGGTTCGCAGGTCTCGTCGTCAGCCTTATAGCGTTCTCTCTTCTTGCGACGCCGGATGTGGCTGCGCCCGCGGCGAGCGCGCCTGCTCAGGCTGACGCCAACAAGCCCGTCCAGCCCGATGTGACGCAGGAATTCGGGGATTGGACTGTGCGCTGCTATCCAGTCTCATCGCCGGCGCCGTGCGAAATGCTCGAGATGCTGGTCAACAAGAAGACCGGCCGTCGCGTGCTGGGCGTCGTGCTCGTGTACAACACGTCGAACAGCCAGCACGTGATGCAGATCGCGCTGCCGTTGGGCGTGATGCTGCAGAACGGTGCCGTGCTCAGCTCAGATACGTTCACCTCCGATGTCATGCATTTCCGGCTGTGTGACGTTCAGGGTTGCTATGTCGTGGCACCTCTCGACGACAGCGCGGTCGACCAGCTCGGCAAGGCCACCAAGGCAGAAATGCAGATCGTTTCGGTCGACGGCAAGAAATTCAATATCGCCTTCTCGCTAAAAGGGTTCACCGCCGCGCATAATTCGCTGGTGCAGCTGGCGCGGCAGAAGGCCGCCGGTTCCTCTTCCAGCACGTCCTCGGACGCGCAGAAGCATTAGCTTTTCGCTGGATACGCTCTTGCGTTTCGCGGGCCGGCTGACAATTCGTCAGGCGGCCCGTTGTTTTTGTTCTGCTTTCGTCTCTCGTGGCACCGTGCCCGTGAGTGCATGGCAGAATTTTACCCCCCCACTTCGCGACAAATCGGACAAATTTCTCCAAAACTGCTTTGCTATCCCCATATAGCTATCATCCCGCCTTGCGGCCGCCGGCGCGCAGACGGAGACGGGCGCAGCCGTTCTGCGAGATCGCGAGCCAACAGTCGGAATTTCGCATGAATAGCCACAGCGACGATGCAAGCAGGTTCCAGTCTGCGTCCGATGGGGCGCGCCGCAATTTCGAACAGGCGCGGCTGCGTTTCGGCACGGCCGGGGACCGCGTAGATCCGTACCTCAAAAAGGCTGGCGGTTATGTCGGCGACATTAGGCGTTGGTCGTCAAACCATCTGCCCGGTGGAGAGAAATCGCTCTGGGTCGCCATCGGCCTCATCGTGCTGATAGCATTCGTGTGGGCAATTCTGCCGGGCCAGACCGCAATCGACGCCGGCCGCGTGGGCATGAATGGGCCGCAGCCGGTCGGCGTTGCCGTGGCCAAGAAGGGCAATATCGACCTGACTATCGATGCACTGGGTACCGTCACCCCGCTGGCGACGGTTACGGTTAGGCCGCAAGTGAGCGGCCAGTTGCTGCGCATCGATTTTCAAGAAGGCCAGCGCGTCAAGGCTGGCGCCTTGCTAGCCGAAATCGATCCGCGTCCCTATCAGGCGGCGCTCGATCAGGCGAAAGGTCAGCTGGCGCGCGACAGTGCCTTGCTTACCAACGCACGGCTCGATTTGAAACGCCAGCAGGCGCTTTATGCGGCGAAGGCAACGTCGCAGCAGGTTCTTGATACACAGCAGACGCTCGTGAAGCAGGACGAGGGTATCGTGCTTTCCGATCAGGCCAATGTGGAAACGGCCGCGATTAATCTCGGCTACACGCGCATCACGTCGCCGGTAGCCGGGCTGGCCGGTTTGCGTCAAGTGGACGTCGGCAATTTCGTCAGCGCCGGACAGTCAACGGGCGTCGTCGTCGTCACCCAGCTTGAACCGATGTCCGTCGTCTTCGCCGTACCAGAGGACAGCGTCGATTCTATCGTTTCACGCATGAATTCCGGCGCCACACTTCAAGTGAGCGCCTATGACCGCGACCAAACGACAAAGCTCGCCTCCGGCAAGCTTTCGGCCGTCGACAGCCAAATCGATACGACGACAGGCACCGTGAAGCTGCGGGCGCTCTTCGACAATGAAGATGGCGTGCTGTTTCCCAACCAGTTCGTCAATGTCCGCCTTCTGGTCAGGACATTGCATGGGCAGATCGTCATACCGGCCTCCGCGATTCAGCGCGGCACGGACGGCGCCTATGTCTTCGTGGTGAAGCCGGATCATACGATTCAGATGCGCACCGTGACGCTCGGCCCTCAGCAGGGCGACAGCGTTTCCATCGTCAAAGGTCTCAACGTCGGCGAGACCGTAGTGACAGATGGCGGCGACCGTCTGCGTGATGGCGCCGCGGTCACGATTCCGAGCGGAGAGAAAGTCGCCAAGGTTGTGCCGGCGCAGAACGCAGTCGCCGTGACGCCTAATCCGCAAGAAGAGCGCCGCGCCCTGTTCCGCAAGCTGACGCCGGCGGAGCGCGAACAACTTCGCGGCATGGCCCCTGACGCGCGCAGGGCATGGATGAAGTCCCATCGCGACGAACTTATGAAACGCAAGGATCAACCTGGCGGTGGCTTTGGCGGCGGGGGACGTTAGCCCTGATGGCTGCGGATCGAACGCTCTAAAGGCCAATCGCAATGAATCCTTCTGCGCCTTTTATCCAGCGTCCGGTCGCGACATCCCTGTTGATGATCGCGATCATGTTGCTGGGGCTGGCTGGATATAGATACTTGCCGCTGTCGGCGTTGCCGGAAGTCGACTATCCAACCATCCAGGTGCAGACCTTCTTGCCCGGCGCCAGCCCGGATGTGATGACCACTTCGGTCACCGCCCCGCTGGAGCGCCAGTTCGGCCAGATGCCGGGCCTGAAGCAGATGTCGTCGATCAGCTCCGGTGGTGCCTCCATCATCACCCTGCAGTTCGATCTGAGCCTCAGTCTCGATGTCGCCGAACAGGAAGTGCAGGCAGCGATCAACGCCGGCGGCAATCTCTTGCCGCAGAGCCTTCCTGCGCCGCCGGTCTACGCCAAGGTTAATCCGGCTGATGCGCCTATTCTGACGCTGGCGATCAGCTCCAAGACAATGCCGATCACCCAGGTGGAGGATCTTGCGGACACGCGTCTCGCGCAGAAAATCTCGCAGCTTGCGGGCGTCGGACTTGTAAGCATCAATGGCGGCCAGCGGCCGGCGGTGCGCGTACGCGCCAACATGCAGGCGCTTGCCGCCTATGGGCTCAATGTCGACGATCTCAGAACAACGATCGCCAACGCCAACTCCAACGCACCGAAGGGTAGTTTCGACGGCGCTTCGCGATCCTACACCATCGACGCCAACGATCAGATTCAATCCGTCGCCGATTACAAGAAGATCGTCGTCGCCTACAAGAACGGTGCGCCGGTCCACCTTTCCGACGTCGCTAGCGTCGTACAGAGCGCCGAAAACGTGAATCTCGGCAGCTGGATGAACACCACACCGGCTGTCCTGCTCAACATCCAGCGCCAACCGGGCGCCAACGTCATCGATGTCGTCGATTCCATCAAGGAGATTCTGCCGGACCTCAAGGCCTCGCTGCCGGCTTCCGTCTCCGTCGACGTATTGACCGACCGAACCAACACCATCCGCGCCTCGGTCGCCGACGTGCAGTTTGAACTGACGTTGGCGGTCATACTGGTTGTCCTGGTGATCTTTCTCTTCCTGCGCAATCTGTCTGCGACTTTCATTCCCAGCATGTCTGTACCGCTTTCGATCGTCGGCACTTTCGCGGCGATGTACCTGCTCGGCTACTCGCTCAACAATCTCTCTCTCATGGCGCTGACCATTTCCGCCGGGTTCGTGGTCGACGACGCCATTGTGATGATAGAGAACATCAGTCGTTACCTTGAGGCGGGGTATACCCCGCTCGAGGCGGCGATGAAGGGCGCTGGCGAGATCGGCTTCACCATCGTTTCGTTGACGGTGTCTTTGATCGCGGTGCTGATCCCTCTGCTGTTCATGCAGGAAGTGGTGGGCCGCCTGTTCCGCGAATTCGCCGTGACGCTGGCAGTTACCATCCTTATCTCGGCGGTCGTGTCACTCACCTTGGTGCCGATGTTGTGCGCGAAACTATTGCGTCGTCGCCCCGAAACCAAACAGATGGGCCCAATCGCGCGCAAGGCAGAGGAATATTACGAGTGGATGGTCCGCGAATATGATCGTCTGCTAAGATGGGTTCTAGACCATCAACCGCTGACGCTCGCAGTCGCCGTCGGCACGTTGGTCTTCACCGTTCTTCTCTATATCGTGATTCCGAAGGGCTTCTTCCCTTTGCAGGATACCGGTCTCATCCAGGCTTACACAGAGGCCGGACCGACGGTGTCCTTCGCCGAAATGGCCAGGCGTCAAGACGCGCTCGCCGCGGAAATTCTGAAGGACCCGGACGTCACGAGCCTTTCGTCCTTCATCGGCGTTGATGGCAGCAATACCACGCTGAATAGCGGCCGCTTCCTGATCAACCTGAAAGCCAAAGGCGAGCGCGGTGACATACAGGCCACCATGCGCCGGATCGTGGCCGCTTCGAAGAATGTTCCAGGCATTGCGTTGTATTTGCAGCCCGTTCAGGATCTGACGATCGATGCCACTGTTAGCCGGGCCCAATATCAATTTGTCCTTGAGGACGCCAAGTCCGCGATTCTCACCCAGTGGGTCCCGGTGCTCATGCGGCGCCTGGCCGCGGCGCCCGAGTTGGCCAACGTCTCCACCAATTTCTTGGATCGCGGGTTGGCCGCCTATGTGACTGTCGATCGGGATACCGCGGCGCGGTTTGGCATCACCGCCGCGACCATCGACAACGCGCTGTATGACGCCTTCGGTCAGCGCATTATTTCAACGATTTACACGGAGTCGAGCCAATATCGGGTTATTCTGGAGGCCGATCCGAAGGTCCAGGACTCCGTCGCGTCGCTCGCGAATATCTACCTGCCGTCGGCCGGTGGCGGGCAGGTACCGCTGTCGTCGGTCGCCCGCATCGAAGTCAAGCCGGTGCCCATCGAGAATGATCATCTCAGCCAGTTTCCGGCGGCGATGATCTCGTTCGACGTGGCCTCCGGCTATTCGCTCGGTGCGGCCGTGGACGCTGTGCGCAAGGCTGAAGTCGATGCGCAACTACCTGCCAGCATCACCACACACTTCCAGGGTGCAGCGCTGGCCTTCCAGTCCACACTCGGCAACGAGTTGCTGCTGATCCTGGCGGCGGTCGCGACGGTCTACATCGTGTTGGGTGTGCTCTATGAGAGCTACATCCATCCGGTCACCATTTTGTCGACGTTACCGTCCGCCGGCGTCGGCGCGCTGTTGGCCTTGATCATCACCGGCCACGACCTCAACATCGTCTCGATCATCGGCATCATCCTGTTGATAGGCATCGTCAAGAAGAATGCCATCATGATGATCGATTTTGCGCTCGAGGCGGAACGCCATGAAGGTAAGAGCCCGCGCGACGCCATCTATCAGGCGGCCATGCTGCGCTTCCGCCCAATCATGATGACCACGGTGGCGGCGATGTTCGGCGCGCTGCCGCTGATGCTGGGCAGCGGCACGGGGTCTGAGCTCCGCCATCCGCTCGGCATCGCGATCGTCGGCGGCCTGATCGTCAGTCAGATGCTGACGCTGTTCACGACGCCCGTCATCTACATTTATTTCGACCGGCTGATGCGCAGCTTCCGTGCATGGCGTGGCGGTTCGCCGGCGGCAGAGGTAGGTCCGGCGGCGCCATGAATTTCTCGCGGCCTTTCATAGAACGCCCAGTCGCCACGACGTTGTTGACGATGGGTCTGGCGTTCGCCGGTATGGCCGCATATTTCATGTTGCCCGTCGCGCCGCTGCCCAACGTCGACCTTCCTGTGATCTTCGTCATGGCACAGATGCCCGGTGCCAGCCCGGAGACCATGTCGACCAGCGTGACCACGCCGTTGGAACGCCATCTGGGTGCCATTTCCGACGTCGACGAAATGACCTCGACAAGTTCCGAGGGCTCGGCGTCCATCGTGCTGCAGTTCGGCTTCAACCGCGACATAGATGGCGCCGCGCGCGACGTTCAGGCCGCGATCAATGCCGCGCGGGTGGATTTGCCGTCTGGGCTGCGATCAAACCCGACTTATCGCAAGATCAATCCGGCCGACCAACCGGTGCTGATTCTGGCGTTGACCTCCGACCAGCTCTCGCCGGGACAGATGTACGATTCTGCCTCCACGATCCTGCAGCAAAAGCTGAGCCAGGTGGACGGCATCGGACAAGTGCAAATCGGCGGCAGTTCGCTGCCTGCCGTGCGTGTCGACCTCAATCCGCGGGCGCTGTTCAAATACGGCATCGGCCTCGAAGACGTGCGCGCAGCTCTCTCGGCCGCCAACGCCAACGCCCCCAAAGGAGCCGTCTCGCAGGGGCCGCAGCGGTTCCAGATCTATGTCAACGACCAGGCCCGTGCGCCTGCGGATTATCGTTCCCTGATTGTGGCCTATCGCAACAACGCAGCGGTCAGGTTGTCCGACATCGCCCATGTCTATGAGGGCGTCGAAGACGTGCACAATCTGGGTATGGCGAACGGCAAGCCCGCCATCCTCGTAATCCTGTATCGCCAGCCCGGCGCCAACATCATCCAGACCGTCGAGAATGTGAAAGCCGCGCTGCCCCAGTTGCAGGCGGCGTTGCCGCCCTCGGTCCACCTGATCATCGCCAATGATCGAACCAACTCGATCCGCGGCTCTCTGCATGACGTCGAAGTCACCATGCTGATATCGATCGTTTTGGTGATGCTCGTGGTCTATCTGTTCTTGCGCAATGCGCGGGCTTCGCTGGTTCCCTGTATCGCTGTCCCGCTTTCCATCATCGGCACCTTTGCCGTGATGTATATGTGCGACTACTCCCTCGACAATCTGTCGCTCATGGCCTTGACGGTGTCCACGGGCTTTGTCGTCGACGACGCCATCGTTGTGCTCGAAAACATCACGCGCCGTATCGAACAGGGAATGCCGCGGCTTCAGGCTGCGCTGTTGGGCGCCCGCGAGGTCGGTTTCACGGTTCTTGCGATGAGTCTTTCGCTGGTTGCGGTCTTCTTGCCGATCCTGCTGACTGGCGGGATCATTGGCATGTTCTTCAAGGAATTCGGCGTCACATTGGCGACGGCTATTGTTATTTCGCTCATCGTCTCGTTGACGGCGACGCCGATGCTTTGCGGCCACCTCGATCTGCATATGAGAAGCCGCGAACAGGGCTGGCTCTTGCGCCAGTCGGAAAGGGCATATGAGTGGGGCAAACGCTCCTATGCTAAGTCGCTGAATTGGGCACTTTTCAATCCGAAAACCATCCTTTTCATCCTCGCCGTCACCATAGTGCTGAACGTTGTGCTTTTTATCTTCGTCCCGAAGGGTTTCTTTCCCGGCCAGGACACCGGCGAAATCATGGGCGGCATCCGGGGCGATCAAAGCATTTCATTCCAGCTGATGCAGCAGAAGTTCGAGCGCTTCGTTAAAATCATCGCCAAGGATCCAGCGGTTGATAGTGTGGTCGGTTTCACCGGTGGCGGAGGCGGCGGGCCGGGACGTGGCGGTACGAATTCCGCCAACGTTTTCATTCATCTCAAGTCTCTCAACCAGAGAGGTGGGATGAGCACGGACGACGTCGTTCAGCGGCTTCGCGGGAAGCTCGACGATATCGCTGGCGCGCGGATTTTCCTGCGCGATCCTGGCGACGTCAGGTCGAGCGGACGTCAAGGTCAGGGTAGCTATCAGTATTCGATCCTGGGCGACACGCTCGCGGACGTTGATCAATGGGTACCGAAGATCACGGCCGCGCTCGAGAATGTACCCGAGTTGCAGGACGTCAATTCTGATCGCGAAGAAGCCGGGCTCGAAGTGCAGCTGTCGATCGACCGGGCGACAGCCTCACGGCTTGGAATCTCCGCGACGCAGATCGACAACACGCTTTACGATGCCTTCGGCCAGCGGCAGGTGTCGACGATCTACAACGATCTCAATCAGTATCACGTAGTGATGGGTGTGGCCCCGCAGTTCTGGCAGAGCCCTGAGACGTTGAAGGACATCTATGTCAGCACGTCGGGTGGCGCCGTATCGGGAACGCAGGCGACAGGAGCGGCGGCCGGCACCACGGTGGTCTCGAGCGCGACGGCGTTGAGCGCAGCCGATGTCGCCAACAACGCCGTGCGCAATCAAAGGCTCAATGCCTTGGTCACCAGTTCGGGTGGTGCATCCACCGGTGCGTCTGTCAGCACGCGGGTGGAGACCATGGTGCCTCTTGCTGCCTTCAGCAGCTTCGGTCCCGGCACGATGCCACTGTCCATCGCCCACCAGGGCCCTTTCGTGGCAACGACCTTCTCCTTCAACTTGGCGCCCGGCGTAGCGCTCAGCCAGGCCACGGACGCCATCCTGCGCACTATGGCCAAGATCCACGTTCCGATCTCAATTCACGGCGAGTTCGCCGGAAATGCAAAAATCTTCCAGCAGTCGTTGTCCGATGAGCCGTTGATCTTCCTGGCTGCGATCCTCACTGTCTATATCGTGCTCGGCGTTCTTTATGAGAGTTTGGTTCATCCTCTGACGATTCTGTCGACGCTGCCCTCCGCTGGCGTCGGCGCCTTCCTCGCCTTGCTCATCACCAGGGTCGAGTTCAGTCTCATGGCGGTTATCGGCATTCTTCTGCTGATCGGCATCGTGAAGAAAAATGCGATCATGATGATCGACTTTGCACTGATCGCTGAACGGGAACGCGGCTTGAAGCCGCGTGACGCGATCTTCGAGGCCTGCCAAATGCGCTTCCGTCCCATCATGATGACGACGTTTGCCGCCATCCTCGGAGCGATGCCGTTGGCCATCGGCTTCGGGACCGGCTGGGAGCTGCGTCAGCCTCTGGGTATTTCGATCGTTGGCGGACTTTTCGTCAGCCAGTTGCTGACGCTCTACACGACACCGGTGATTTATCTTTATCTGGATCGTTATCGGTTGCGCACCAAGCGCCGCTGGAACCGCTGGTATTCGCGCATGATTGGCGACGTCGCACCCGACGCCGCTGAGTAGTTCTCCGTAGATCAGAGGCCGGGCGTGTCCTGGATATCAGGCTGGTCGTGGTGGATTTCGGCGTTGCGATGCTGCTGATACAGACTGCGCATCGTCGCGTAGTAATCGATCGAACTCCGCTCGATCTGATCAAGCGTGTCTACGTTCTGGGAGTAGAGATCCAGCACGCCGACGCCAGAGCGCACCGCGTACCAGGTGTCCGAGCCGTGGAATTTGATATAGGTCAGCGGATCCATGAAGATGTCGGCGACTTGGCCGCTCAGGTCACGCGGCGAGTCGGGGCCTAGGAACGGCAAGACCAGATAGGGCCCTGAATCGACGCCCCAGGTGCCCAATGTCACGCCGAAATCGGATGTGTGATCGGGGATGCCGATCTTGGTCGCCACGTCCACCAGACCACCGACACCCAAGGTGCTGTTGACGGTGAAGCGTTCCAGTGTCTCGCCGGCGCGGTCCGCATCACCTTGCAGGATGTCGTTACCGAAGGTCACGGGCTTGTCGAGATTGGTGAGGAAATTGTGCACGCCGTCGCGGGCAAATTCCGGAACGGCATGATTGTAGAATTTGGCGACCGGCTTGGCGACGGCATCCTGGACCTTGGTGTTCATGTCGAAGATGGTGCGATTGGTCGGTTCATAGGGGTCGTTTTGAGCCAGAGCCTCTGGGTCGGTCGTCGTTGTGCAGCCTGCCGCCAAGACACTCAGCAACGCGACCGCGAGGATGGAAGAACGATGCGGCATCACTAAACCCCGCTCGAAGGCGGCCTCAATTCTAAGAATCAATATGTTAACATTTCGGCGCAGACTCAAATATCGTGTCTAGGTGCCGCTCCGACAAGGGGCAGGGATATTTTTCTTTCGTCGGAATCCGGTCAGATACCGCCCCACCAGCTGTAACCCTGGTCCTCCCAATAGCCGCCGTGGCCACCGTTGACTGTCTTAAATTCGTCAACGAGTTCTATGCGCTTAATATACTTTGGCATTTTGTAGCCCAGCTGTCGCTCGGCGCGCAGGCGGACCGGTGCCCCATGCTCGATCGGCAAGGTTTGGCCGTTCAATTTATAGGCAAGAATCGTCTGGGGATGTGTCGCCTCCAATAGATCCAAACTCTCGTAGTAGAACTGCGGCGGGTCGCCTTCCTGGGCCATGTTGTCGGCGCAAAAAAACATGACGTAACGTGCGGCTGCCGTCGGTTTGGCAGCCGCCAAGATGAGATTGAGCGGTGTTCCGGTCCATTGCCCGATGCAGCTCCAGCCTTCCACACAATCGTGGCGGGTGATCTGGGTTCGTGAGGGCATGGCGCGCAGCGCTGCCATGGAGATCGACAGCGGGTGTTCCACCAGACCGCCGACTTCTATCCGCCAATCGCGAAAACCGTTCGCCGCATGTCTGTTGTAGTCTGTCGTATCGGGATTGAGCGTGCCGTTGGCACGGAAGACCGGGGCAATATCGTTCTTGGAGAACTCGGGCGCCAGCGCGTGCTCGCCGGCAAACAGGCGCTGTGCATGACGGGTCAGGATTTCGACTTCCGACAACAGGCTGACGACCCATGGCTGTTCGGATAAGCTGGTACAGCCACCGAGCAGAAGGGTTGTCGCACCGGCACCGAAGCGGGCCAGGAAGCGGCGGCGGTTGTCAGCCATCTTTGTTGCCCTCGATCACATAGCGGCCGGTGATCATCGACCGCAGATTGTTCCAAGTGCCTGACAGCACGACCATCACAATGTGCACGATGAAGAACGCGAGAAACGAAAAGGCGCAGATGAAGTGAATCGTGCGTGCTGTTTGCCGTCCGTGAAAAATCCACAGCAGCGCGGGAAAGGCGCTGTCCATCGTGGGGGACATGGTAAGCCCGGTCAGCACGATAAGTGGCCCTAGTATGAAGATGACGGAGAAGTAGGCCAGTTTCTGCAGCGCGTTGTAGCGCTTGGCCTCTTCGCCTTTCGGAAATTTGAGCTTGATGTGGTCGACGATCTCACGCGGCAGGTGGGCGATGTCCGTCTTGGTTGGCAACAAGTCATGCCGCGCATGTCCACGCACAATGGAATATATCCAGAACAGCAAGCCGTTGATGACGAACAACCACGCGAAGGCGAAATGCCAGAGGCGGCCCATAGCCAGCCATTGTGGCCCCGGCAGGGTCGCCCATTCCGGGAAGCCACGCGGCATCGGCATGCCGTCCTCGTTCGAGACGCCGAGTATGCCGGTCGTGTTGAAATGCCACGGCCCGACCTGCGTGACGCCGACCGGCCCGCTGTCGCTGTCCAGCGCTGTCATGGATAGCAGGGGGTGGGCGAAATCCGAGCTTTGGCCCCAATAGAGCGCCGGATGGGCATTGAAGATCTGCAGTCCACTCATCAGCAGGAAGGCTAGGCAACCCGCGTTGATCCAGTGGCTGACGCGGACGAGCAGTCGGTGGCGAGAAAAGAGATAGTGCGGCCCCCGGGGAGCAAGGCCTAGGGCACGACGTATGCTCATTGCAGGCTCGATTCCCATCACACCGGGCTCCGCGGTCGATTGACGCGTAGGATAGCAAGTCTCATTGCCATTCGCCACGCGCCGGGCTCAAAACTGGCTTTCCGCCAGCCTCTTAGATGGACATTCGTACGGGGCCTTGATTACGTTACATCATCTTTTTCGAGGATTTGTCATGACGTCGGCGCTTAGCCTCCACCCGGACCGCTTCTTCCCCACCGATGGGACCACGCGCGACATCGCGCGCCGGCTCTTCGCCCGTGTCGAGAAGCTACCCATCATAAGTCCGCATGGGCACACCGATCCGTCTTGGTTCGCGACCGACGCCGCGTTCGAAGATGCGACCAGTCTTTTTCTCTGGCCAGATCACTATGTGCTCCGCATGCTGTACAGCCAAGGCATAGGTTTCGACCGGCTTGGGATCGCTCCCGTCCAAGGGAAACCGGTGACAACGGACCGCCGCGCGATATGGAAGCTGTTCGCCGCAAATTATCATTTGTTCCGTGGCACGCCATCGCGTACTTGGCTCGATCATGCTTTCGCGACCGTATTCGGCCTGGAGGTGCGCCTCGATGCGGATACGGCCGATCACTATTACGACACCATCAACGAGGCGTTGGCGAAGCCCGAATTTCGTCCGCGGGCGTTATTCAAGCGCTTCAACATCGAAGCGTTGGCGACCACTGAAGGCGCCACTGACCCTCTTCTGCATCACGCCAAATTGAAGACCAATTGGGGTGGTCGCGTGGTCACCACCTTCCGTCCCGACGGTGCGGTTGATCCCGACAACGAGGAGTTCGCCAAGAACGTTGCACTGCTGGGTGAGCTAACCAAGGAAAACACCGCGACTTGGAACGGCTATCTCAAGGCGCTCGCAAATCGGCGCGCCTTCTTCCGCGAGCACGGCGCGACCGCCACAGATCATGGTCATCCGACGGCGCGGACGGCGAATTTGAGTGCAACCGAATGCCAAGCGCTGCTCGATCGCGCGCTGCGGGGGCGTCTTGAGGTTGGCGAAGCTGAGCTTTTCCGCGCCCAGATGCTGACTGAGATGGCGCTGATGTCGTGTGAAGACGGTATGACGATGCAGATCCACCCCGGCTCATTCCGCAATCACAATCCGGCGCTCTTCGCCATGTACGGCCGCGACCGCGGCGCCGACATCCCGATGCGCACGAGCTACGTCGACACGCTGAAGCCCTTGCTCGATCGCGTCGGCACGCGTTCCGATCTTACGATCATCCTGTTCACGCTCGACGAAAGCAATTACGCGCGCGAACTGGCGCCATTGGCAGGCCACTATCCGTGCCTGAAGCTGGGTCCCGCCTGGTGGTTCCACGATTCGCCGGAAGGCATGATGCGGTTCCGCCGTCAGGTGACGGAGACCGCCGGCTTCTACAATACGGTCGGCTTCAACGACGATACGCGCGCCTATTTTTCGATCCCGGCGCGGCATGATCTGGCGCGGCGCATCGATTGCGCCTATCTCGCTGAACTGGTCGCGACGCATCGCCTGGACGAAACGGAAGCCGCTGAGATCGCCGTGGACCTCGCCTATAATCTGCCCAAGAAGGCGTACAAGCTCTAAAGCCGCTCGACGATGGTGACGTTGGCCATGCCGCCGCCTTCGCACATCGTTTGCAGGCCGTAGCGCTTGCCGGTGTCGCACAGCGCGTGCACCAGCGTGGTCATCAGCTTGGTACCCGTGGCGCCGAGCGGGTGGCCGAGCGCGATAGCGCCTCCGCGTGTGTTCAGCCGTGTAGGGTCGGCGCCGGTTTCCTTGAGCCAGGCCACGGGTACCGAGGCGAAGGCCTCGTTGACCTCGAACAGGTCGATGTCGCCGATTTGCAAGCCTGCTTTCGCCAGCGCGCGCTGCGTTGCCGGAATGGGGGTTTCCAGCATAATGACGGGATCACCGCCCATTACCGTCATGTGATGGATACGCGCCATCGGCTTGGCGCCGAGCGTCTTGAGTCCGGCCTCGTTGGCGATCAGCACCCCCGAGGCACCGTCGCAGATTTGGCTGGAAGTTGCCGCGGTGATGATGCCGCCCTCGCGGATCAGCTTGACGGCGCTGATTGCCTCGACGCTGGCGTCGAACCGGATACCTTCGTCGATGGCGTGTTCGGCCTTGCTGCCGTCGTCCAGCGTCACCGCCAGCGGCACGATCTCGTCCTTGAATGCGCCCGCCTGCGTTGCGGCAATGGCCTTGGCATGACTCTCATAGGCAAACCGGTCGAGATGCTCCTTTGACAGCTTGTACTTCTCCGCCATCATCTCGGCACCGACAAACTGGCTGAACGGCGTCTCGGAATAGCGTCGGACGATGTTGGGGCTCATATAGGTGCCGAAATTGTTCTGTGCCGGCAGCATCACCGAGAGCCCCATCGGCACACGGGTCATGCATTCGACGCCACCGGCAATGACCACGTCCATGGCGCCCGATTTTACCGCTTGCGCCGCGAAGTGCAGCGCCTGCTGGGACGAGCCGCATTGCCGGTCGACGCTGGTCGCCGGCACGGTCTCAGGAAGCTTGGAGGCCAGCACGGCGTTGCGTGCAATGTTAACGGCCTGTTCGCCTACCTGCATGACACAGCCGAAGATCACGTCTTCGATCAGGGCTGGATCGGCCCTACTGCGTTCTACCAGCGCATCGATCAGCGCGCCGCCGAGGTCGGCCGGATGCCAGCCCTTGAGCCGTCCGCCCTTGCGACCGCCTGCCGTCCGGGCCGCCGCCACGATATAGGCCTCCGCCATGTGCGCATTCCCTTGTTGTTCCAAACGGTCCTTACCATCATAGCGTGGCGGAAGCGCAAGAATGGGCGTGACTTGTCGGTGACCTGCCCTAAGGTAACCGCCGGAGGACGGATTCATGAGCGGCCACAAGGCACAAAAGCCCGAAACGATTACCGCGCAGGCGCTCGGCTGGATCGATGCCGAAACGCATGCGGTCGCACCCGTGGTGCACGCGTCATCGACCTATCTGCGCGATGTTGACAATCAATATCGTACGGGCCGGGCTTATGCGCGTGCCGACAATCCCGCTTACGATCAGCCGGAAGCCGTGCTGGCCGCTCTGGAGAAGGGCGAAGCGGCGATGTTGTTCGCCTCCGGCATGGCCGCGGCGACGGCGGTGTTCCAGGCGCTGGCGCCGGGCGATCACGTGGTGGCGCCCAAGGTGATGTATTGGGGCTTCCGTCATTGGCTGATCGATTTCGCACGCAACTGGGGTCTTGAGATCGACTTTGTCGATATGTGTGACCTTGCGCTGCTCAAGCAGGCGGTGCGGCCCGGCAAGACGCGTCTGGTGTGGCTGGAAACGCCGGCCAATCCCTTGTGGGACATCGTGGATATCGCGGCGGCGGCCGAGGTCACGCATGCGGCCGGCGCAAGGCTTGCCGTCGACTCCACCGTGGCCACGCCCGTGTTCACAAGGCCGATCGAATTCGGCGCCGATCTCGTCATGCATTCCGCGACCAAATACCTCAACGGCCATTCCGATCTGGTGGCCGGCGCGCTGGTGACCCGCGCGAAAGACGAGCACTGGGAACGCATCGCTGGCGTGCGCGCTCGTATCGGCGGTATCCTCGGTTCATTCGAGGCCTGGCTTTTGCTGCGCGGCATGCGGACGCTGTTTCCGCGCGTTCGCATGGCGGCGGCAAATGCGCAGACATTGGCGCACCAACTGGCCGCCAATCCGCATGTCTCGCGCGTCCTCTATCCCGGCCTTCCGGAGTTTCCCGGCCATGCCATCGCCGCACGCCAAATGAAGGGCGGCTTCGGCGGCATGATGTCGATCCGCGTCAAAGGCGGCGAGCGGGCAGCCATCGCCACTGCGGCACAGGTCGGGATCTGGAAGCGCGCAACCTCGCTGGGTGGTGTCGAAAGCCTGATCGAACACCGCGCCTCGGTCGAAGGTGCCGACACGCCATGCCCGCCGGACCTGTTGCGTCTGTCCGTCGGAATTGAGGATGCGGGTGACCTGCTCGCAGACCTGGAAACGGCCCTGGCGATCGCGCATGGCTGAGCGATGTGCCAAATCACGCTTGGCACATCGTACGAGCGCCGTTTAATCTCTCGGAACAATTCCGTCGCGAAAGGGCGCGCGTCATGGTCGGGGCAACAACATCCCGTGGGGGAATCTCGCGAGTAATGTTTTTGGGTCTGTTCCTCGCACTTATCGTTCCCCTCCTGACTCCCATCGTCGACTCGATCTTTTACGGAACGGAACAGACAAGCGCCCGCATCGAGTGGGGTATTGTTGTGCATTGGATCAACTTGGCGGTGTTGATCGCCGTAGTGATCCTTGCAGAGCGGCAATCATTGACGTCCATCGGTTTGCGATCGCTGCGCTGGTGGACAATCCCGTTGGGTTTGCTCGCCGGCGTGGTGATTACAGCGCTTGCCGGCGTCCTCGTGCGCGCGCTAGGGGTGAGCACCGACCAGCATTTGGCGACTTTTCTGCAGTCTCTGCCGTTCTCTGTGCGTCTACTCCTCGTCGTAACCGCGGGTGTATTTGAGGAGACGCTGTACCGGGGTTACGCTCTCGAGCGTTTGGCGTCCGCATTCAACAGCAAGTGGGTGGCGGCTGCAGTGACCGTCGCATTTTTCACACTAGGACACGTTCCGGCCGTCGGGTTTGCGCACCTGCTTCCGATCTTCATTGTCAGCGTATTCGTCACGTTGCTGTACCTGTGGCGGCGGGACCTTATGGTCAATGTCGTCGCTCACGCGACAATCGACGGTATCGGACTGCTGCTCGTGCCGATACTGGCCCATCACGGCGCCCTGTGACCGCGTGCGGGCCACATGTGCCGCCGGCGGCCTTGCGGACCGCCCCGACGCGTCTTATCAGATGGCTGCGATCCGCACGCTCCGCGCCTAGAGAGGGCCGCCATGCAGCACATTCAAACCGCTTTCCTGTTCGATCTTGACGGCACGCTGGTCGACAGCGTCTACCAGCACGTGCTGGCCTGGATGGAGGCGCTCGATGAAGAGGGGATCGAGCTATCCGTCTGGCGCATCCACCGCAAGATCGGCATGAGCGGCGGCTTGTTCACCGATCAGCTGCTGCGCGAAACCGATCAGCCGATCGCTCCGGATCGCGTCGACCGTATCCGCCGCCTGCACGCAGAGGCCTATAAGCGCAATGCGAAGAAGATCAGGCCGTTGCCAGGCGCCCGTGAACTGCTCGCTACCTTGACAGAAACGGGCGTTCCTTGGGCCATCGCCACCAGCGGACGTCTGGAAACCGCGGCGCCCAATATCGCGGCGCTCGGCGTCGATCCCGCCAAAATTCCGGTGGTGACGCGCGACCAGGTCAAATACGCCAAGCCCGACCCCGATCTGTTTCTCGCCGCCGCGGAGCGTCTCGGCATTCCGATCGAGAATTCCGTCGTGGTCGGCGACAGCATTTGGGACATGCTGGCGTCGCGGCGCTGTCGTGCGCTCGGCGTCGGCCTGCTGTCGGGCGGCTACGGGCAGGACGAGCTGGAGCGCAGCGGTGCCATCCGGGTCTACGAAGACCCCAGCGATCTGCTGAAGCATCTCGACGAGGTTGGCGGGCGCCGCTGAGCGTTTACGTCTTATCCGTCGAGAAGCGGAATTCCGTCACCGCGTGGAACGGCTTTCCCGGAACCAACTCCGTGGAAGGAAAGTTAGGATGGTTCGGCGAATTGGGGAAGTGCTGCGCCTCCAGCGTCAACGCGCCATGCACGGGATAATGTCTGTCGATCGCCGCCTGCTGATGCACGTAGTTGCCGCTATAGACCTGCAGGCCAGGCTGCATGGTCCATACCTCCACCACGCGGCCCGACGCCGGATCGCTGAGACGCGCGGCGATATGCAACGTTCCCGCTTTGCCGTTCAGGACGAAATTGTTGTCGATGCCCTTGGAATGCAGCACCTGCGGGTCCTTTGATTTCAGATGCGGGCCGATCGCACTCGGTTTGGTGAAATCGAAATCGGTGCCCGTTACGGAACGAATCTCGCCCGTGGCGGAACTGGTGTCGTCCACCGGCGTAAAGGCATCGGCGAAAATCTGCAGCACATGGTTGTCGATGGTGCCCGCACCGACGCCCGCGAGATTGAAATAGTTGCGGCTGACGATGTTGACGACCGTCGGCTTGTCGGTGGTGGCGCGGATATCGACGGCCAGCGTGTTGTTCTTGCGCAGCGTATAGGTCACCGTCGCCTGTACCGTGCCGGGATAGCCCATATAGCCGTCTGGATCGGTGTGCGTGAGCACGAGCCTGGGTTCGTCGCCGTCTTTGACGGCTGCCTGCCAGACTTGACGGAAATAGCCCATGCGTCCGCCTTGGTCGGCGTTGCCATAGGGATCGAGGTCGAGCGTATAGGTTTTGCCGTCTAGCGTGATGCGTCCGCCTTTGATGCGGTTGGCGTAGCGCCCGATCAACGCGCCGTAGTGGCCGTTCTTCGCGATGTAATCGGCGCTGGTGTAATCGGCCAGACTATCGAAACCTTCGACGACATCGGCCATCTTGCCGTCGCGGTCCGGCACGCGAATCGACACGATAATGCCGCCGTAATTGGTGATTTTGACCTCCATGCCGCTTGCATTGGTGAGCGTATAGAGATTGGCCGGCCGTCCATCGTCGGCGGTGGCGCCCCAGGGTTGGCTGATGATCTTGGCTTGCGCCGATGAAATGACGGCCAGCGCCAATACGGCGATAAAACATAAGCGCATGCGATATCCTCCCAAGTGCCGCTGTGGTTTTGTGTGGCGGTCTGTTCTTTCCAGTATCACGGATGGGCCCGTCTTTGTCTCCTGATCTAGCGGTTGCGTTCGAGATTGGTTAGTTCGGCGGCCCGAACGAGGGCGGCGTGTCCTGCGGAGCGATGCCCCATGACGGATCTGCCGTTCTTGACATCGTATAGCTGAGGTTTCCGCCTCTGCGCGCAAAGCTCTCAGGCAACCATGGCTTCGTACTTGGTCTTCCGTTCACGGACAACCCGGTTACGTAAGGCGCATCCATCGCGGCCCCCTTGGCGTCGATGGTGACGCGCGCGCCCGGACGATCGACAACCACCCTCTCGAACAGCGGACTGCCAAGAACGAATTCAGCGCGGCCTGGATAGAGCGGATACATGCCGAGCGCCGCCCAGACATACCACGACGACATCTCACCCAGATCGTCATTGCCGGAGATGCCATCCGGCGTGTTCGTCCAGATCCGCTTCATCGCCGCACGGACGAGTTCTTGAGTTTTCCAAGGCTCGCCGGCGAAATCGTACAGCCAGGGCGAGGCGATCGAAGGCTCGTTGTCGAGTTCGGCGTGAGCGTCACCGGCCTTGGTCACTGCGAGACTGCCGTCGGGCTTGTAGAAGAAGCGGTCAAGCCGCTGCGTCGCTTTCTTCGTGCCGCCCAGTTCCGCAAACAGCCCTGCCGGATCGAATGGTATCATCCAGAGATACTGGGCGCCTGAGCCTTCGACATAATTATCGTCGTCTTCGACGCTGAAATCCACGGACTTCCAGCTGCCATCGGCGTTACGCGGCTGGATGTAGCCTCCTTCGGGCGCCGCATTGGGATTGAACAAATTGCGCCACCAGCCGGCGCGCGCCAGGAAACGCCGCTCCACTGCTGTATCGCCGACGTCGCGGGCGAGCTGGGCCACACCGAAGTCGGCAGCCGCGAGTTCGAGCGTGTCGGCCGCGCTGCCCCACCCTGGTGCACCGACGGGCATGTAGTGCAACGTGAGCCAATCGTTGAGGCCGGGCCGTTCGCCAACGCACAGCACGGGGCAGCCCTTGCGACTCAAATCCTTTTCGGTCGGCATGGTGGCCGCCTTGAGCAACGAGGCATAGGCATCTTTCACATCGAAGTCGTGACCTCCGAAGGCGTAGATCGCGGCAATGGCTGGCGCGGACGGATCACCATTCATGACGCTCGTGGCGCCTGTCAGATGCGTCCAGCGATCCCATGTGCCGCCGTTCTGGTTGGCCTGGTTGAGCAGCGATTGGGCAATGTCCGCGCCGAGCCGGGGATCAAGCCAGGTAAGAAGCTGAACCTGCGAGCGGTAGACGTCCCAGCCGGAAAAATTCGCATATTGGGCCTGCTGTGGCGCTGCGACGCGGTGTACTTTGCCATCGAAGCCCAGATATTGACGGTTGACGTCGCTATAGAGGTTGGGCTCGAGCAACACATGGTAGAGCGCCGTGTAGAACACGGTGCGCTCGTCTTTTGTGCCGCCTGTAACGGCGATCTCTTCGAGCTTTTTGTTCCAAGCGTTCACCGCGGCCTCGTGCACGGCCTCCAGCGTCGTGCCTTCGGGGCTTTCGGCGGCGAGGTTGGCGCGCGCATTGGCAAGGCTCACATAGGAGATGCCGACCCGCATATTGACCTGCGTGCCGGGCGCAAATCTGATCCACGCGCCGGAACCGTCGCCTCCGGGTGGGAAGCCGCGATCGCCGTAGCCTGTGCCGCCCTGGGCTTCGAGGATGCCCTTGTGCAGTTCCCCATTGTGCCAGGTGCCGCCCGCGGTGAAAGGCCGATCGAATTTGGCCACGAAGTGCAGCGTGTAATAGCTTTCCCTGCGGTCTGGCGCGACGTAACCGCAAAAGTTCCCGCTGGTCACCGAGCCGGTCACCTCGCGCCGCGTTGGATCGATCTGTACGGTGGCGTCGCTGCTGCCAACTTCGGAATCCGAGACGGGGAAGAGGAGGTTGGCCGGTGTGTCCTTAGGATAGGCAAAGCGCGCATAGCCGGTCCGCAG
The DNA here is from genome assembly GCA_028865545.1 of Alphaproteobacteria bacterium. Taxonomy (GTDB): domain Bacteria; phylum Pseudomonadota; class Alphaproteobacteria; order Micropepsales; family Micropepsaceae; genus Rhizomicrobium. The sequence goes on from JAGWJY010000019.1 coordinate 48,937, forward strand.
CGTGGCGCTCAGCGCCACGGCAACTCCGTTGCCGAGTGTCACCTGATACCAGCCCGGCGAGGCCGCCTCATGGTCGTGGCTGAACAGGCTCGAATAGGTTGTGAATGGAGCGGTGGAAGGCGAACGCTCCACAGGTACAGTCACCGGCATGATGGGAACATCACCGCTGGCGCCGAGGCAGCCTGTCCCGGACAGGTGCGTGAGGCTGAACCCTCTGATCCCGTTGGACCGCCATTCATATCCGCCCGGTGCGGCGATCGGGTAGCTGCGTCCGGGAAGCGGGGTTTCTTCAGGGCTGAAAGCCACCATGCCCAGGGGAAGCGTCGCGCCGGGGTAGGTGTTGCCGCCATTGGCCGTGCCGATGAAGGGATTGACTTCGCTGGCCGGCTGCACTGCTCCGCTTTCAGCGGACGCGGCAGCTAGGGCCAAAAATGAAGTCGTCACGGCTATGAGAATGCGCATGCACTTTCCCCGTTGAATTTACGAGCGTCGCAAGGGACTGATTATTTGAGTCCGACCAGGACGTTTCCCTCGGTCGATCGGCCCAAGATTGAAGATAGGTTTTGCCGCGCACGACATCGCCGCCTTGCGCGGCCAGGACGTTTGTGCGCGAACATCCTCGGCCGCGCTTTGCCAGTTGCGGCGCGCGAGGGCCTTCAAGGCGGCGGCCGTCGGCACGATGGCCAGCAGTCCGCCAACGCCTTGGCGCCGTGCCGGAACGGAAGAGGCAAATGGCGTCCGAGCTATTCCGTCGTGTTCTTCGCTCATGGATGCATCGTCTGGCTTGCCGCGTATGAACCCTGACTTCATTTTCTCGGGCATGCAATCGCCACGCGACGGAACGGTCGGCTTCTGCGCCTGCTGGCGGCAACACGAGACGTAGCTATGGATTGGAACCGCGGCTGTGGGCAATCGCACGAACTGACGGAAACGCGATACCAAATGCATCAAATTCTGGCGGCATCGCCCAGCCTGTTATGCGACGGAGTAGCGACGATCGTAGGCTATCGTCGAGGCGACGAGAATCAAGAAGGATCAAGAACTCACAACCGCGAGCATCTTCGCAACATGATCTCCCAGTCCGTGAAAGGTGTGGGGAAGTGACGAATCGAGATAGGCGCTGTCGCCTTGTTCCAGCTTGTAGCCGTGCCCGTCATAGAAAAGTTGCACAACGCCCTCGACGATGTAGACGAATTCCTGTCCGTCATGCGTGATCGGCACGCCTGGTGCCACCTTGGGATCGAAACTCAAGAGGAACGGCTCCATCACATGTCCCACGGTGCCGGGTCGGGTCAGCGATGAGTAAGCGTAACTCTGCTCAGTACCTCCCTGTTTGCCCGAGAGAGAATCTCCCGCTCGGCAGATCGTCAGGTGTTTGGTGACCGTGCCGCCGCCATGCAGCAATCCTTCCATCTTCGAGCCGAGCACGCGCGATAGCTGAATTACCGCGCCTATGGGGGGAACGGCGCTGCCATCCTCGTAGGCTTTGAGCCGTTCCGCGTCGATACCGCTTAGCTTTGACACCTGCGCCAGTGTTATTTCCTGCGCCTCACGCAGCGCCTTAATCCTCTCACCGACATATTTTCTCATGGGCGACCCCCGTGGATTGTTCAGGCGTCGCGCCGGGCGGGAACGATCCTGCCCGAGAGCGCGCGCAGATTCTGCCAGTAGCGGTCTATGGCCGGGCGCAGATCGGAGGCAGAAAGTCCCGACTTCTGGAAGCGGCGCTGCAAAGATAAATACATGTTCAGCGCTTCGTCGGTGAAATCCGGCTCGATGTTCACGACATGACGCTTGCCGTCGAATATCTCGTAGACCGGGAACAGACCGGAGCGCACGGCAAGCCGCACCAGTTCCAGGCCCAGCGCCGGCTCGGACTTCCATCCCGTCGGACAGGGCGAGAGCACATGCAGGAAGCGGAAGCCCTTCTGATCAAGCGCGGTGCGCATCTTGCGATGGGTGTCCTCGGCATGGGCGAGCGAGATCGAGGCGGCGTAAGGGATGCGGTGTGCCGCCATCACCGCGAGGATATCCTTCTTCTGCTCCGCCTTGCCGTCGGGCGTGTTGGTAGTGACGGCGCCGGCCGGCGTGGCGGAGGAGCGCTGGCCGCCGGTGTTGCCGTAAATCTCGTTGTCGTAACAGATATAAAGGATGTCCTCGTTGCGCTCGGCTGCCGCCGACAGGCTGGCGAAGCCGATGTCGAAGGTGCCGCCGTCGCCGGCGAGTACGATCACGCGGACGTCTTCGCCGTTGAGTGCTGCGACGCTGGCGGCTCCGCTCGCCGCGGCCGAGGCCGAGGCGAAGGTGGTCATCAGCGTGGGAACGCCGAAAGTCGCTTGCGGAAAAGTGCCGCCGGCCACCGCTGCACAGGCGGCCGGAATGATGAGCTGCACGCGTCGCTCGCCCACTGCGTGCCGCAGCATCTGCAGCGTGATCGACATGCCACAGCCGCCGCAATTGGTGTTACCTTTGCGAAACAGCGGCTCGCAGCGATCGAGTGGTGTGCCGACCATGCCGCCCAGTGCCGGTTCGTTCATCACACGGCCTCCATGATGGCTGGCGCACCAGCGCTCCGCCGCGGCACGAGATCTGCCAGCATCTTGACGAGGTGCTCGGGGCGCACGTCGCCGCCGCCAAGCCCCGCGAGATAGTCCTGCATGACGGTGGCGGGATCAGCAAGGCAGCGCGTCTCCGACCACAGCACACCACCAAGGCCAATGCCGATATTGCGATCGATCGCGGCGATATGCTTCTTGCCGACAAAATGAGCGCGGATTGCTTCGGTAGGCAGCGGGCGGAACAGGCGCACGCGCAGCGCGCCGACCCGCTGGCCTTCTGCTCGCAGCTTGTCCACCACGCGCTCGGCAGTCGATCCGATAGTGCCCATCGAGACGATAAGAGTCTCCGCGTCCTCGGCGCGGTAAGCCACCACGGCATCGGGCAGACGGCGGCCGAAGGCGGCTTCGAACTCCTTTTGTATCTCCGCGTAGATTTGCAGCACGTCAAGCATTGCATTGTGATGCTGCCAGCGGTGCATTTCGGTCTGGTGCGGGACTTCGATCTGCCCCAGCGTGTGGGGCACATCATCGAGGCGATGGGGAATGTCGGTCAATGGCAAGAAGTCGTCCACTTGCGCCTGATGAGGAATGTCGGTCTGGGCGACGGTGTGTGAGAGGATGAAGCCCTCCATATTGACCATCACAGGCATCAACACGCGGCGATCTTCCGCCAAGCGGAAGGCGCAAAGCACAGTATCGAAGAGTTCCTGATTGTCGGCGCAGTAGAACTGGATCAGTCCGTGATCGCGCAGGGTGAGCGCGTCGCTGTGATCGGCCCAGATGTTCCAGGGCGGGCCCATCGTGCGGTTGGCCACCGCAAGCACTACCGGCAGGCGCAAGCTCGCCGCTGCGATGCAGTTCTCGAACATGTAGGCCAGGCCGTTCGACGAGGTCGCTGTGAAGGTCCGCGCGCCGGCTGCGGCGGTGCCGATGCACACGCCCATCGCGCTGTGTTCGCTCTCCACGCGGATGACACGGCCCTTCTCAATGGTCTGTTGGCACAGGTACTCCATACATTCCGTCGACGGTGTGATCGGATAGACGCCGCTGCAGAAGCCACGTCCTTTGCGGTTGGCACGCGCGGCCAGGGTTGCCGCCAGCGCCGCGCCATGGTTGGCGCTCAACAATTCGACGGTCATGCGGCCACTCCATTCTTTTCCTGCATTTCCATCGCGCTGCACGGGCATTCGGCGACGCACATGCCGCAGCCCTTGCAGTACTCGCCGTCGACACGATAGCCGTCGGCCGTGCGAAAGATCACGCCGTCGGGACAGCAGATCAGGCAGGTATCGCACTTCGTGCAATGGCCGCAGGAGAAGCAGCGCGCCGCCTCCTCCGCGCTCGCCAGACCGAGATTGACTTCGTCGAAGGTGAGCGCGGGCCGGGCCGTTTGATCGTCCTTGTGCGGTGGCGTGACATCGAAATGAGAGAAGCGAATCTGCCCCGGCGCCACGCGTTTGGCCGGCGCTTCGTCCGGCAAAACGTCGCCGTTGAGAACGGCAAGCGCGGTGCGTCTTCCGTTGCCGATGGCGTGGGTCACTGTGCCATCGCCGGTAGCGCAGTCGCCGGCGAACCAGACGGGAAGCGTCCGGTCGCCATGCCAAGCGCGGCCGTCCCGCATCGTCCAGCCATCGGGCAACAGATCGAGTTCGCTCTTCTGGCCGAGGGCGAGCAGGACCTTGTCACAAACCATCGTCGATGTGTTCTGCGTGACCACTGGGCGGCGGCGGCCGCTGGCATCGGGTGTGCCGGCCCCGACTTCCGCAACTACGATGGCGGATACCATGCCGGCGCCGGTGAATTCGACCGGCTGGCGGTGCGGCAGAATCTGCGCGCCTTCGCGCTCGGCGTCCTCGATCTCGTCGGTGATGGCCGGCATGTCCTCGCGGCCGCGGCGGTAGACGATCTTCACGGAAGCGGCGCCGCAGCGCAGCGCCGTGCGTGCGCAATCGACCGCTGTGTTACCGCCGCCGACTACCACGACATGTCCGTGCAGCACGACGCGCTTGCGCTTCATACGATCGAGGAAGTCGAGGCCCTGCTCGACGCCGTCGAGTGTCTCGCCTTTCGCGCCGAGCGTATGCGCCGGTCCGAACCCGACGCAGACGATCACCGCATCGAACTCCAGCTGCAGACGCTTCATATCGACCTTGTCCACGCGAGAATTACAGCGTACCTCGACACCCAGCGTCACGATGCGCTCGATATCGCGCTGCAGTGCCTCATGCGGCAGGCGGAATTCCGGGATGCCGTTGCGCAACACGCCACCCAGCGCCGGCCCGGCCTCGACAATCGTCGCCGCGTGGCCATGAAGGGCGAGTTGGTAGGCCGCGCTCAATCCGGCTGGACCGCCACCAACCACGGCGACGCGTTTGCGCTGCGCAGCCGACTGCGGCGCCAACGCCGTGTGCGAATGGTCGCCTATCCAGCGCTCCAGGCTACGGATGTTCACTGCGCCGTCGAACGTAGCGCGGTTGCAGCCTTGCATGCACGGCGCCGGACAGACGCGGCCGCAGACTGAGGGCAGCGGCTGGGTGCGCAGCAAAATCGCTGCCGCCTTATCGGCACCCTCGTTCTTCAAGGCCTGGATGAATCCCACTATGTCGTTGCCGGCCGGACAGGCAAGATTGCAGGGCGCCGAATGCTCGCTGTAGATCGGTACCTGGTTACTCCACGATCCGGTTTTCAGAGACGCGGGAATATCCTCGTTGTGCGCGATCAGGGACCGAACCGCGAGGGGCGACGGGCTGGCTGCCGGCGCGGCGGGAGCAAAATCGCCATGAACCGGCTCGCTGACGTGCACCTGTTCGTAAGCTTGCTGCGCGGCGGGCAGATCGCCGGCCAGCCCGAGCGACGCGTAAGCCCTTTCCAGCACTGACAGCGGCAATCCCAACAAGCGCGCATAGGCGCCGAGGATTGTGGTGTTGATGATGACGACCGAACTCGACCCGATGCCCTGCTCACGCGCGATCGCCGTGGCGTCGATTACGCCGAAGCGATAGTGCTCGAATCGGACGGCGTAACTCTCCAGGCTGGCGCGGCTGTTCAGCAGCACCTGCGAACCCGCCGCCGCGCCATCCATCACTTGCGCTCCCATGAGGCCTTCGTCGAGAACGATCAGATGATTTGGCCGGTAGACTTTGTTGCGGTTGCTGATGGCGGAACGATCGACACGCGTATAGGCCTGCACCGGTGCGCCCGAGCGTTCGCTGCCGTAATCGCCGAAGGTCTGCACATGCAAGCCCATTTCGGTGAACAGCGCCGCGATCAGCTTTGCGCAGGTGACGCCGCCTTGGCCTCCTCGTCCGTGCACGCGCACTTCCAACGGCAACGTCAAGCCGGCAGGCAAAGGGATAGTTGAGGCGGAGGCCAAAGAATCGGCCGGACATTTGTATTCCATCAAATCTCCCGCATCGCAGAATGCGCCGATCGCGGGTACATGATACTGAAGTTCCGGCGCGACTATTTGACTTCGATCAATGCTGTATTTATGTCGCCACATGCCATGAACAGATTTATATTGTGAGCTTAAGTCGAACGTTGCAGCAAGGAACGTGCGATGACAAAGAAGAAGTCGATCCGCGCCATCCCGCAAGAGCCAGCGCCAACGCAGAAACCACCACCCGACGAGCGCAAGAGCGACTTCAGCAAAGTCGCTTGCGGTTATACGCCGGAGCAATTCCTGCGTGAGGCAGAACGCTGCCTGATGTGCCCCGAGCAGCGGTACTGTCGATTTAATTCCGTTAGGACGCGTTGGGCATGACTGCCTGATCGTTCATGCCGTTGCGGTGACTGCTTCCACATATGATCGGCCTTGTCTCGAAAG
>JAGWJY010000097.1 GCA_028865545.1 Alphaproteobacteria bacterium
TTCCGCGAACTGCGCGCCGAGCTCGCCGCCAAGGGCCACAAATTCGAATCCGAAACCGACAGCGAAGTCTGCGCCCATCTGGTCACCGATTATCTCGATCAGGGCAAGACGCCGGAAGAGGCTGCCAAGGCCGCGGTGAAACGGCTGACCGGTGCCTATTCGCTGGCGATGATCTTCAAAGGCGAAGAAGGCCTGTTGATCGGCGCCCGCATGGGCAGCCCGTTGGCCGTCGGTTATGGCGAGCATGAGGCTTATCTGGGCTCCGACGCTTTCGCGCTGGCGCCGTTCACCAACCGCGTGGCCTATCTCGATGATGGCGACGTCGCCGTGGTGCGCGGCAATCAGGTTTCGATCTTCGACGCTGCCGGCCGTCCCGCCAATCGCGAGGTGAAGATCACGTCGGCCACGGCCGGTCTGGTCGACAAGGCGGGTCATCGTCACTTCATGGCCAAGGAAATCCACGAACAGCCGGAAGTCATCGCTCATACGCTCGCCCATTATATCGATCCCACGGGTCCGAGCGTGCACCTTGCCGACCAGAAGCTGGCGAAAGCCTTTGCCGGTGCCTCGCGTCTGACCATCTCGGCCTGCGGCACGGCGTATTACGCGGGCTTGGTTGGAAAATACTGGTTCGAGAAGCTGGCGCGTCTGCCGGTGGAGATCGACGTGGCGTCCGAACTGCGCTACCGCGATCCGGTCTACCCCAAGGACGGCATGGCGTTGTTCGTCTCGCAGTCCGGCGAAACGGCCGACACGCTGGCCGCGCTGCGCGATGCCAAGGCTAACGGCCAGACCACGCTCGCGATCGTCAACGTGCCGGAAAGTTCCATTGCGCGCGAAGCTGATATCGTGCTGCCGACCTTCGCCGGTCCAGAGATCGGTGTCGCCTCGACCAAGGCCTTCACCTGCCAGCTCGCGGCACTGGCTTCGCTGGCGATTGCGGCGGCGCGCGCCCGCAGCACACTCGATGCGGCGGGCGAGAAGAAGCTTTGTACGGCGCTGCTGGAAACACCGCGCCATATCGTCGAATTCCTCAAGCAGGAACCGAAGTTCGAGGCGCTCGGCCAGGAAATCGCCAAGGCGCGCGACGTGCTCTATCTCGGGCGCGGCCCCAGCTATCCGCTGGCGCTGGAAGGCGCGCTGAAGCTCAAGGAAATCTCCTATGTGCACGCCGAAGGCTACGCCGCCGGCGAGATGAAGCATGGCCCCATCGCGCTGATCGACGAGAATGTGCCGGTGATCGTCATCGCGCCGCACGACGCGTTGTTCGAGAAGACCATCTCCAACATGCAGGAGGTGATGGCGCGCGGCGGCAAGGTGCTGCTGATCTCCGATGCGCAAGGCATCGCCGGCGCCGGCTCGCAGGTCTGGACGCATATCCAGGTGCCGGAGACCGACCCCTTTATCACGCCGTTGCTCTACGCCGTGCCGGTGCAGCTGCTGGCCTATTATGCCGCTGTTGCCAAGGGCACCGACGTCGACCAGCCGCGCAATCTGGCGAAGAGCGTGACGGTGGAATAGGGCCAACCTCGTTATCTTTCAATCGCCAGGTGAAATCCTCGCGGCCTTGCGCTAATCCTAGCCTATGACCAGCATCGACTCTGCCGTCCTCAAACGCGCCGCCGGCGCCCGCGCTCTCGACTTCATCGCCGACGGCATGAAGCTGGGGCTCGGTTCCGGTTCCACTTCCGAGGCGTTCCACGAATTGCTGGCCGTACGTGTGCGCGGCGGCCTGAACATCGTCGGCGTGCCCACCTCCGAGCGCGTGGCGCAGTTGGCGCGCTCGCTCGGTATTCCGCTCGCCAAGCTCGACGACACCGCACCGCTGGATCTGACCGTAGACGGTGCCGACGAAGCGGATCGCGATCTCAACGCCATCAAGGGCGGCGGTGCAGCTCTGCTGCGCGAGAAGATCGTCGCCTCGTCGTCCAGGAAAATGATCATCATCGCTGACGGCAGCAAGCTGGTGGATCGGCTCGGTCGCTTCCCGCTGCCGATCGAAGTCGTCGAGTTCGGCCACAAGACGACGGCGGCGCGGATTACGCGCGCCATTGCCGCGCTCGGCTACGCCAATGTGCCGCTGACCTTGCGCAGCAAGGATGGCGCGCCGCTCAAAACCGACAGCGGCAATCTGCTTTACGATGCCGGCTTCGGCGCCATCGCCGATGCCGCAAAGCTCGATGCCGCCCTGTCCTCGGTGACCGGCGTGGTGGAACACGGCTTGTTCGTCGCCATCGCGTCGACGCTCGTGATCGCGCGTCCCAACGGTGTTGAGATCATTGAACGATCGACATCAGCGGGATGAGTTTCAACAGGACGCGTGAGATCAACCGCGGTTGGCGATCGGTCGCCAAGGCGTAGCGCGCGTCGCCGCCGCAGGGCGCTCCCTTTTCACAGACCAGCGTCGGTTTCCAGCCGTCTTGCGCCTTCAACCGCTGCGCCGTCGGCACGCCGTCCAGCGCCAGGGTCATGTCGGCCACCGCCTCGTAGGACATGGCAAAGTAACTGTGGTCGAGAAGATCGGCCGGCGCATGCGAGGCGTCAATCACGTCCACCACGTGGGTCTTGTCGTCACCCTGATAGGCGAGATCGGCCTTCGGCGTCTGGCCGACGCGCGGCACGCCGCCATGGGCGTATTGCGAGACCAGGAGGATGCCATCCATCTTCGAGGCGTAGATGGTGGTGCGCTTCACATATGGCGTGGCGTCCGCCAGCAAATGCGCGAAGTCGTCATTGCCCTTTTCGTTGCCGACATCTGCTGCCGCCAAGACCAATTGGTCGATGAATCCTTGGCGCACCGGAAAGCGGCTGTGCGAAAAGCCCGACAGCGCCGCCAGCATCAGGCGGTCGCCAGTGCTGTGCGCCAGGATCGTCACCCGCAGATTCGACTCCGCCAGCTCGCGCAGCAATTCCGAGAGGAACGGCAGCGAGTATTCGCTGTGTTCGAGGTCGGGAATGTAACGGTCCAGCCTGACTTCGCTGCTCCAACTAAAGGTGGCGAT
>JAGWJY010000098.1 GCA_028865545.1 Alphaproteobacteria bacterium
CCGAAGCGGTTCTTCACCGCGCGCAGCACGCGAAATTGATGACCGCGCTCGCCTTCGAAATAGAGCACCGCGTCGACCAGATGTTCGACGGCCTTGGGGCCTGCGATCTGGCCTTCCTTGGTGACGTGCCCCACCAGGATCAGCGCCGCGCCGGACGATTTGGCATAACGCACCAGATCGAAGCACGCCGTGCGCACCTGGGCGATGGTGCCGGGCGCCGCTTCCAGCGCGCTGGTCCAGATCGTCTGGATGGAATCGATGGCGATGACGTCCGGCGCCTTGCCTTTGTCCAGAGTGGAAAGAATGTCTTCCACACAGGTGGCGGAGCCGAGCGCCACCGGCGCATCGGAGACGTCCATGCGGCTGGCGCGCATGCGCACCTGCGCCATCGCCTCTTCGCCGGAGATATAGACGGTCCGCCCGCCCCTCTTGGCGTAGGCGGCAAGCGCCTGCAGGATCAGCGTGGATTTTCCGACGCCGGGATCGCCGCCGACCAGGATCGCGGAACCCGGCACCAGGCCGCCGCCGCAGACGCGGTCGAATTCGCCGACGCCGGTGACGCGCCGCTGCGGTTCCTTGTCCTGCGTCTTGAGATCTTCCAGCGCGAAGGGCCGTCCCTTGACGCGCCGCATGGCGCCGTTGCCGGCGGGCACCGGCGCGCCTTCTTCGATGATGCTGTTCCAGGCGCCGCAGGCGTCGCACTTGCCCGACCACTTCGCGTGCACCGCGCCGCAGGCCTGACAGACGAAAGTTGCTTGGGATCGAGCCATGAGAACCTCTTATTACCCTCCCTCACGGGGAGGGTGGAAGAACCTCCGCTTGCACAGGCGAGGATGGAGTCAAAATCCTCTTCGCTCCCCCCTTGAGGGGGAGCCGAAAAATTGCTGCGCAATTTTTCGGTGGGGGGTATGCCGCGCATTCCACGACGCACCTCTTCCCGAAAAACTCTTCGCCCCGTTCGAGCTTTTCGACCCTCCTTCAAGGGGAGTGTGGAAGAGAGGAAAAAGTTGCTTGAGGGTCGAGCCATGATTCGATCATAGCATGAGCGTCAACAGGTCAACCGGCCTCCCGCTTGTCGAACCTGTGCGCTGTGGCGCGATGTGGGACTGTGGCGAGAAGGCCGGCGCGCAGAGGACCATCTTAGTCCGCATTGAGCGCGCTGATGGTGACGTAATACCCGTCGCGATCTCTAAGCGAAAACTCCGCCGTGCCTGTGCTGGGGTTTGTATGTGGTTCTTCTTCCAGCCGGCTGACGAGCGCGCGCGCCTTTTGCAAAGCTGCGTCAAAGTTGTCGACTCGGAAAAATAAGAGGAGGCCGTTGCCGGGCTTGGCGTGGTGGGGACTTGTCAGCGAGGGATGCTCGTGGGCACCCCACTCGTGAAGGCAGAGCAAGACCGTTCCATCTGAGTCGAGGATTTGTCCCCAATCGTCATGCGCGGGAGCCATCTCTGGCAAGCCGAGTAACGAACGATACCACGCGAAGCTCTGGGACACGTCAGCGACGCCGATGATCGTCCATATGCGCTTCATATAGGCCTCTCTCAGGATAGTCGCTGCCTTGCTCTGGCGGGACGTCGATCGGGTTACCGATTGCTCCAGCTTCTTCCTAGATTACCCGCCTACGCCGCGGCCGGCCTGCTGCGCGCGAGGAACGCGGCGCCGAGCGCCACCAGCGGAGCCAGCGTGAGAAGAAACGTCAGGTGATACCAAAGGGGAAACTTGTTCCACAGATAGATATGGCTCGGCAGGAACAACGCGACCGCAATCAAGCCTGCGAGCCACGGCGCCCAGCGGCTTGCGGGCGCAACGGCGCGCACGATCGCTCCGGCGGCAAGCGAGGTGACCGCCGCAATCGAAAGCCGCGCCAGTTTCATGGGAAGCGTGAAGAGCAACGTATGTTCCGCCCCGGCATAGCCCGGCAGCCACAGCCGCAAGCCCCAGTTCAGGACCGTCACCACCAGCACCCAGGCCGCAAGTCCCAGGAGCACCCCCGCGATCGTCCGCCGCATGTGTCGTCTTCTCCTGCCCCTTGTTTAGTTGGATCATATTAGTCTAATTAAACTATGAAAGCAAGATTGCTGATTCTCGGCGTGCTTCACCGGGGCAATTTCCACCCCTATGAGATCAAGCGCCGCCTCGAGAACGCGATGATCGAGTGCTACACCGATGTCGATGTGGGAACGCTTTACTACGCCATCAGGCAGCTCGAAAAAGACGGCTTGATTTCAGCCGTTTCCCACGAGCGCGTGGCGCGCGGCGGCATGCGCACGGTCTACAGGATCACCGCCAAAGGGAAGGCGGAATTCCGGGAAGAGCTGCACCGGCAGTTTGAGGAAGAGGGTCCGGTGTCGCAGACGCTTTACGGGGCGTTACTGTTTCTGCATCTCTGCGACCTTGCAGTCGTAGAGGAACTTGTCCGCCGGAGGATCGCGCATCTCGACGAACTCATCGCCAAGCTCGGCCCGATCCGCAAGGAGCTGCGCCCCGTGATCTCGACGGGCGGCGGCCACCTCTTGCGGCACCTGGAGAAGCAGCGGCTGCTCGACCGCGAATGGCTGAAGGGCCTGCTCGCCGACATCAAGGCACGTCGCGTTCACGACGTCGCGGAAGCGCGCCGCGGATGGCGGCTTTGAAGACTTCGTGCGGCGAGCGACAGCATATGCATGTATTCTTGAATTGTCGGCAGCCGCATTCCTTCTATCGCGTACGTATCTACGCCGCGATCATTGTCAGGGCTGCGCGGCAACGACGGCAAATTTTACGCCGAGCGCCCGCAGGACGGCAGATACGGTTTCGTAGCGCGGATGCGCTCCGGCGCTGAGGGCCTTGTAAAGGCTCTCGCGGCCCAGGCCTGTTTCTTTGGCGATCTGCGCCATGCCGCGTGCCTTGGCGACATCGCCGATGGCAGCGAGAAACACATCCGGGTTGGGGTCTTCAACGGCCGCCGAAAGATATTCGGCAATGACCTCGTCATTGTCGAGATAATCCGCCGCATCAAAGGG
>JAGWJY010000001.1 GCA_028865545.1 Alphaproteobacteria bacterium
TCGCGGCGAACAGGTTGGTCGCGGATTTCTCGCCCCAGCCGTCGCGGTTCTTCAGCTTTGCCAAGGGGTTGGCGGCATCGCGCGCGGCAAGGGTGAAGATGTCCGCAGGCTCGCGGATGGCAAGCGCGGGATCGTTGAAGAAGGCCTCTACCTGCTTTGCACCCAAGCCCTCGATGTCGAAGGCGGCGCGCGAGACGAAGTGCTTGAGCCGCTCGACCGCCTGCGCGGGGCAAATCAGGCCCCCGGTGCAGCGACGCACGGAATCGCCTTCCTCGCGGATCGCCTCGGACCCGCATTCGGGGCAGCTGCGGGGAAAGACGTAAGGCTCTGCCCCCTCGGGCCTGCGCGCAAGGTCCACGTCCGCCACCTTGGGGATCACGTCGCCCGCGCGGTAAACCTGCACCCAGTCGCCGACCCGGATGTCCTTGCCGCCGCGGATCGTGTTGCCCCTGGAATCGCGCCCGGCGATGTAATCCTCGTTGTGGAGCGTGGCGTTCGAGACGACGACGCCGCCCACCGTCACCGGCAGAAGCCGCGCCACGGGCGACAGCGCGCCGGTGCGACCGACCTGGATGTCGATCGCCTGAAGCTCTGTCCAGGCCAGTTCGGCCGGGAACTTGTGCGCCGTGGCCCAGCGGGGCGTGGTAGAGCGAAAGCCGAGGCGGCGTTGCAGGGCGAGGTCGTTCACCTTGTAAACGACGCCGTCGATATCGTAGCCAAGCGCCGCTCGGCGTTCCTCGACCTCGTGGTAAAAGGCCAGAAGCGCCTTGGGGCCATCGCAGAGCCTTGTCAGCGGGTTGGTCTGAAAGCCCAGCGCGGCAAGGCGCTCGATCGCCGCCATCTGCGTCTCGGCCAGCGGTTCGGACAGCTCGCCCCAGGCGTAGGCGAAGAACCGCAGCGGCCGCGCGCGCGTGATCGCGGGGTCAAGCTGGCGCAGGGACCCGGCGGCGGCGTTGCGCGGATTGGCAAAGGGCTTGTCCTTCGCCGCAAGCTGGCGTTCGTTCAGCGCGGCAAAATCGGCATGCGCCATGTAAACCTCGCCGCGCACCTCGAGGACGTCGGGCGGATGGGCGAGCGTCTGGGGAATGTCGGCGATGGTGCGGGCATTCTCGGTGACGTTCTCCCCCTCCTCGCCGTCACCCCGGGTCGCGGCCTGAACGAGCCGCCCCCCCTCGTAGCGCAGCGACAGCGACAGCCCGTCGATCTTGGGCTCTGCCGTCATCATCAGCGGCGCCTGCGCCGAAAGGCCAAGATACTTGCGCACGCGGTCGTCGAAATCCTCGACATCCGTGTCGGAAAAGGCGTTCTCAAGGCTCAGCATCCGAACGGAATGGCGCACCTTGGCAAAGCCATCCGCAAGCGCGCCGCCGACCTGGTCAGACGGGCTGTCGGGGCGCTTGAGGGCGGGGAACCGGGCCTCGATCGCGGCGTTGCGCAGTTTCAGCGCATCGTAATCCGCGTCCGACATCTCGGGCGCATCGAGCGTGTGATAGGCCCGATTGGCCCGGCCGATCCTTTCGGCGAGCTGTGCAAGCTCGGCCTTCGCCTCGGCCTCGGTCAGGTCTTCAACCGGCTTTTGCTGCATGCTGGCCTCCCCACGGGTTTGCCCCCTTGTGATAGGGGGCTGCCGGGGGTTGGTCCAGATGCCAGAGCGCGCGGAAACGGGTCCGGGTCGATCAGGCCCCTATGGCCAGCCTGCGGGGGATGTCGGCGGCCTGCGATTCCCGCAGGACATAGCCACGGCCCCAGACCGTCTCGATATAATTCTCGCCCCCGGTCGCTTCGGCAAGCTTCTTGCGCAACTTGCAGATGAAGACGTCGATGATCTTCAGCTCCGGCTCATCCATGCCGCCATAGAGATGGTTGAGGAACATTTCTTTCGTGAGCGTTGTGCCCTTCCTGAGCGAAAGCAGTTCCAGCATCTGATATTCTTTGCCGGTGAGATGGACGCGCGAACCGTCGACCTCCACCGTCTTGGCGTCGAGATTGACGATCAGCTTGCCGGTGGTGATCACCGACTGCGAATGGCCCTTGGAGCGACGAACAACCGCCTGGATGCGGGCGACCAGCTCGTCCTTGTGGAACGGCTTGGTCATATAGTCGTCGGCACCGAAGCCCAGCGCCTTAACTTTTGCTTCGACAATCGCATTGCCCGAGAGAATGAGCACCGGCGTCTGAACTTTGGCGACGCGCAGGCTTTTCAAGACCTCGAAGCCGCTCATATCCGGAAGCTGCAGGTCGAGTACGATAATGTCGTAATCGTACAGCTTACCGAGATCGACCCCTTCCTCGCCCAGGTCCGTCGTGTAGACGTTGAAGCCCTCAGACCGCAGCATTAACTCAATGCTGCGCGCCATCGCGCTATCGTCTTCGATCAAGAGCACGCGCATGTCAGACCCCTTCTGGTCATGAAGCCGGCAGTACCTTCTACCGGACTTGGTTAACCACCGGAAAGAAGGTAAGCGGAAATGGTTAATATCCACTTTCCAACATTCGGCGGATTTCATGGGATGCGAAGGTGCCTTAACGGCGCCGGAACGAACCCGAAGCTCTGTAACATCCCATTGATTCGATTTGTTAAGTTTACCGCGACTTAAATCCTTTCCGGCAAGATGTCTTTTTCGGCCGCTCTGCGGAAGGATGCTTGATGCTCGCATTACAGAAGGAAATCGAGGCGGTCCCCGCCTTGCGCCGCTTTGGCCGGGTGGCCCGTATCGAGGGCCTGATGGTCGAAGTGACGGGGGCGGCCGGGGCTATCAGCCTGGGTGGGCAGGTGCACGTAACCCCTCATTCCGGCAAGCATATTTCCTGTGAAGTGGTCGGATTCCGCGAGGGCCGGGCGCTCGCCATGCCGCTTGGCGTGCTGGAGGGCATCACACTTGGCGCCCGTGCGGACTTCGAGGCCAATGCGGCCTGTATTTACCCTAGTCAGGCCTGGCTGGGACGGGTGCTGGACGCCTTCGGACGGCCCAGCGACGGCAAGGGTCCCTTGCCGCAGGGCCACATTCCCTACCCCCTGAAGGCCGCCCCGCCCAAGGCGCAAAGCCGGGCCCGGGTTGGCGGCAAGCTGGATCTGGGCGTGCGCGCCCTGAATGCCTTTGCAACCTGCTGCAAGGGCCAGCGCATGGGCATTTTCTCGGGTTCGGGCGTCGGCAAATCGACGCTGCTGGCCATGCTGGCGCGCAACACCGACGCCGACGCCATCGTCATCGGCCTGGTTGGCGAACGCGGCCGCGAGGTGAAGGAATTCGTCGAAGACGATCTCGGCGACGAAGGTTTGAAGCGATCGGTGGTGGTGGCCGCTACCTCCGACGAACCGCCGCTGGTGCGCCGTCAGGCCGCCTATGTGGCGATGACGATTGCCGAACAGCTTCGGGACCAAGGCTTGCATGTGCTGTTGCTGATGGACAGCGTCACCCGTTTCGCAATGGCACAACGCGAAGTCGGCCTCTCCGCCGGAGAGCCGCCGGCCTCGAAAGGCTATACGCCGACCGTGTTCGCCGAACTGCCGCGCCTTTTGGAACGCGCGGGTCCTGCACTCCAGGGTGCGAGGGGATCGATCACCGGGCTGTTTACCGTTCTGGTGGAAGGCGACGACCACAACGAACCGATTTCCGATGCGGTGCGCGGCATTCTCGACGGCCACATCGTGCTCGACCGTGCCATTGCGGAACGTGGAAGGTTTCCGGCCATCAACATTCTTAAATCGGTCAGTCGTGCCATGCCGGCCTGCAACTCCGACGAGGAACAGAACATCGTGGCGCAGGCGCGCAAGCCGATCGCCGTTTACGAAGACATGGCGGAGCTGGTCCGGCTGGGCGCCTACAAAACGGGCACCAATGCCGAGGTGGACGCGGCCATTAAAATGCACGCCCAATTTGAGGATTTCTTGAGCCAGAAAAAGGATGAACGGGCGACGTTAACCGAAGGGTATGAAGCATTAGGCAAAATAGTCGGCAGTGGGTTGGGGAAGGCTAAGGTGTCATGAAAAGACAAGACACATTGATCCGGTTGCGCAGGTTCCGCGTCGACGATCTCAAGCGCCAGTTGGCGACGCTCGACGGCATGAAAGCCGATGTCGAGAAAAAGGTGGCCGATCTGGAAGACAATGTGGCGCGCGAACGTCAGCGCGCCGGCGAAAGCGACATCGGCCGACTGGCTTTTCCATCCTTCCTGCGTTCGATTGAAGAACGCCGCGAGAATCTCCGTGCGACGCTCAAGAACATCGAGCGCGAACGCGTGCAGTGCCAGGCCGATCTGGCCGACGCGTTCCAGGAACTGAAAAGCCTGGAGTTCGCCGCCGAGCAGCAGGCAAAGCGTCTGGCCGAGATCGAAGCCCGTCGGGCACAATCGCGGCTCGACGAGATGGCGCTGGTGCGGCATCTCAGGAAACACGCGCTTAGGGGCGCCTGAAAAAAGCGAATAGCGAGTAGCGAATGGATTTCTATTCGCTACTCCCTATTCGCTATTCGCCTCTTGCCCAAATAGCTTTAGAATCCCTATGCGTGCGTCGCGCCGCAGGGGGAATCCGTATCATGTCGATATCCGAATATCTTTCGCCGCTGATCGGACGCCTGGTACTTGTCTGGTTCTTTCTCGATCAAGTGGCGCATTACGGGGGCGACTGGAGCGGCACCGTATCGCTGATGACCTTCAGTGGGGTGCCCGCCGCTGCCTTCGTGCTCCTGGTCGCGCTGATGCTGCTGATCCTAGGCAGCCTGTCGCTGCTGTTCGGCTTTCACACGCGCCACGGCGCCGTGCTGCTGTTCGGCGTAATCGTCGTCGCCACCGTGCTGATGTATAATTTCTGGGAGATCAACGACAACGCGTCGGCGCGGGCGGCCGATTTCGAGCTCTTCGCGCGCAATGTGGCGATCGCGGGCGGTTTATTGTTGCTGGTAGGAATGGGACCGGGCCCCGTCGCCCTCGACAACTACCTCACCGGCAAGCGCAAGAAATAACGGCATCACCCGGCGGAAAGCATGCTCTCCGCCGGGATCCAGCCCTCTATGCCGGTCCGGCAATGGTTCAGCGAAAAACCGCCGAGCGAATGACGTGCACCACGGCAATCAAAACGGCGAAGATGACGCCGTACGCAATCAGCGTCAGCATCTGCAGACCAAGAAGGTCGTGCCAGCTTGTATGCGCATAGGCCGCAAACGCGTGTCCGCCCATTGTGACGGCGCGCGCGAAAACCAAGATCGCAAAACCGACCAAAGCCAGAACCGTCGCCGAGACGATGGAGTTCAGACCCTGAATGGCGAAGCCTGCTGCCAGGACGCAAACCGCGATGAGCGCCAGCGTGATCCAATCAGCCGAAGTGAGAATGCCGTGAATTGTGTGCCAGATATCCATAAGCGCAGACATTTATTTTACCCCCTTGGACGCGTGATCTCTTCCCTTGGCCATACGGTTCTGCACGACATGCAGCGCATGGCCATCCAACAAGCCCGTTAATGCATCATACACCATTTGCCCGCTGCTGAGAATTCGGGCAGGGCGCGGCGAAGGCCTAGCTTTTGTTGGTTAACGAAGCGATTGCGCGACCTGTGGTCTGCCCAATTGTACGCCAAGAGCACTTGCCAATGCGGCGATCGCTGCGACAGCGGGGCTCTGTGGATAGAGTGTGCACAACATTACCTGATGCCGTATTGCTTCGACGACGCGGGGATCGTTCGGGACGAAACCCAGATAGGCCGGCGAAGCGTTGAGGAAGACATGCGCCGAACGCATCAGCGCATCAGCCGTGCGCTTCGCGTCGTGTGCACCCGACGCCATGTTGACGACAACTGCGGGAGGGCGACCGCCAGTGCGTTTCAACATCAGTTTCACGAAGACATAGGCATCGGTGAGGGAGGCCGGATCGGGCGTCGCCAGTACCAAAGTGTCGTCGGCGTGTGCGGCGAGCGTCATGACCGCGGCGCCAACGCCCGCACCGAGATCGATCAGCACGCGGTCGTAAGCGATGGCGCGTTTGAGAAGCGCCGCGAGATTCTCGGCGGTTGCAGTGTCGGCATCGACGAGCGAACCCACGCCGGCCGGTGCGGCCAGTAGATCGAAGCCCGCGTGCGGCGGTGTTTCCACCCGCACGACCGCGTCTTTCAGGAGGCCGAGGGTGCCGGACAGCAAGGCCGGCAGATCGCCGCCATGCGCCAGACCGAGCTGGACGGCGGTGTTGGAAAGTCCCAGATCGGCGTCGCATAGCAGCACGCGCTCGCCGAGATCGGCGAAAGTCTGCGCCAGAGAAAGGGTCAGGAACGTCTTGCCGGTGCCGCCTTTGCCCGAGCCGATGGCAGTGAGGCGCGGTCCCATGGATTTCAGAGTCATTGCGCACTCTCCTGTTCGCTCTCGGCCAACAAGCGCGATAACGCCAGCGGTGTCAGCGACTCCAGACTGCCCGCCACGAAGGGCGAGCGCGTGATATGGGCAAGCCCGATGCCGGACGTCAGCGCAGCGGCGGCGAGGGCGCCGGCGCGGCGCGTCAGATCGCAGGCGGTGACGATCAGACGCTTGGCGCCGATATGGGCGAGAGCGATGGCGATCTCGGCGCTTTCTTCGGCGTCGGTGAGGGCGGAGATGACGCCCAGCGTGTCGACATTTTCGATTTTGGCGAGCGCCGTGAAGACGGCGGCGATCTTGGGCTGACGCGGATCGAAGCCGGCCGTGTCGATGATGGCGAGGACGCCGTCCTCGACCGCATCGCCGACCAGGTTCGCCAGTGTGAAGGCGGAATCGGCGGCTTCGACGCGCGCGTCGAGATGTTCGGCGAATTCCTTGAGCCGTGCCACGGCGCCGGCGCCCGTCACGTCCCCTGCGATCAGCAACACGGCGCGGCCGGCCAGCTTGGCGTGCGCCGCGAGCTTGGCGGCAACGGCGGTCTTGCCTGCGCCATTGGGACCGATCAGCAGAAAGACTTTGGCCGCCGTGAAGTCGATCGGCATGGAGTTCATCCGCGCGTCGACGGCCTTCGCCAGAGCCAGGGTCATATCGCTCAAACCGGTCTTGGCGCTTTCTTCGGCGAGCGCATGCGCCAGGGCGTCCGGCAGGCGGTGGCGTGCGAAGGACGAAAGCAACTCGCCGCGGTCGAAACGTTTCCGGCCGCGCTTTTCAATCGGCTTCTCGCGCAGGCGGCGGATCAGCGTTTTGTGGAAGTTGGCGTCGAATTCGGTGACCGCTTCTTCGTCATCCTCGATATCCTCGCCGAAGACGGGCGTGTCGGGATGGTCGATGGCCGCGCGGACCATGACGCCGCCGCCTTTGGCCTTTTCGCTGGCGACGATGACGGCGTCCGGTCCCATTTGGGCGCGGACGTCAGCCAGCGCGGCTTTCATATCCTTGGCGAGAAAGGTGCGCAATTGCATGAGCGGTTAGACCTGTCCCAATGTCCGCAAACGGATCGAGGCGTGGATTTCGTTCTGTGACATGACCACGGTCTGCGAGCGGAAGCGTTCGATGATCGAGCGCACGAAGGGCCTGATCTGCGGGCTGGTGAGCAGCACCGGCACGTCGTTCTTCTGCGTCGCTTCGTCGAAGCGGTCGCGCACGCTGGTGATGAACTGCTGCAGCTGGCTCGGCGCCATGGCGAGCTGACGGTCTTCGCCCTGGCCGATGATCGATTCGGCAAAGGCCTGTTCCCAGGCCGGCGACAGCGCCAGGATCGGCAGATAGCCGCCGGGCGACAGATTGGCGTGACAAAGCTGGCGCGCCAACCGGGCACGCACGTGCTCGGTGATGTAAAGCGCATTCTTGGTGTGACCGACGGCCTCGGCGATACCTTCGAGGATCGCCGGGAGATCGCGGATCGAAACGCGCTCGGCCAGCAGCGTCTGCAGCACGCGCTGCACGCCGGTGACAGAGATTTGCGCGGGGATGAGTTCCTCGACCAGCTTCTTGTGTTCGGCCGGCAGATCGTCGAGCAGCTTTTTGGTCTCGGCATAGGAGAGCAGCTCGGACATATGCGACTTGAGCACCTCGGTCAGATGCGTGGTCAGCACCGTGCCGGGATCGACGACGGTATAGCCGCGGAAGCTCGCCTCTTCGCGCATCGACGACGCCACCCAGGTGGCGGGCAAGCCAAAGGCGGGTTCGGTGGTATGCGTGCCGGGAAGATCGATCGGCAGGCCTTTGGGATCCATGATCAGCAAGCTGCCCGGATAAAGCTCGCCCCTGCCGGAATCCACTTCCTTGACGGAAATTCGGTATTCGTGGGCGCCGATCTGCATGTTGTCGAGGATGCGCACGGCCGGCATGACAAAACCCATCTCCTGAGCGAGCTGGCGGCGCAACGCCTTGATCTGGTCGGTGATGCGATGGCCCTGCACGTCGTTGATCAGCGCCAGCAAGCCGTAGCCCAGTTCGACGCGCAGCAGGTCGAGCGCCAAAGCGGTGGCGATAGGTTCTTCCTTGGGGGCGGCGTCCGCCTTGGCTTTTTCCTCGTCGACGCGAACCTTGGTTTCTTCCGCCGCCTTGCGTTTGTGGGACACCCAGGCCAGGCCGCCGATGCCGGCGGACAGACCGGCGAAGGCGAAGGTCGGCATGCCCGGCAGCACCGCGACGATCCCCATAACGGCAGCGGCCATACCCAGCGCCTGCGGGTAGAACGACAGCTGCTTCATCAGCGCGCGGTCGGTGGACCCTTCGACGCCCGCCTTGGAGACCATCAAACCGGCAGCCGTGGAAACGATCAACGCCGGCATCTGGCTGACCAAGCCGTCGCCGACGGAGAGCAGCGTAAAAGTGTGTGTCGCGTCCGAGAAGCTCATGCCGTGCTGGGCAACGGCGATGATGATGCCGCCGACGACGTTGATGCCGACGATGAGCAGGCCGGCAATGGCGTCGCCGCGCACGAATTTGGAGGCGCCGTCCATGGCGCCGAAAAAGTTCGATTCGGCTTCCAGTTCCTTGCGGCGCCGGCGGGCTTCCTTCTCGTCGATCAGTCCGGCGGAGAGATCGGCGTCGATTGCCATCTGTTTGCCGGGCATGGCGTCCAAGGTGAAACGCGCCGCGACTTCGGCGATGCGCCCCGAGCCCTTGGTGATGACCACGAAATTCACCACCACCAGGATCGCGAAGACGATCAGGCCGATGACGAAATTGCCCTGCATGATCAGCTTGCCGAAGGCCTCGATGACATAGCCGGCAGAGGCTGTGCCCTCGGTGCCATGCGACAGGATCAGGCGCGTGGACGCGAGGTTGAACGCTAAGCGCATCATCGTGGTGATGAGCAGGATCGCTGGGAACGAACTGAACTCCAGAGGCTTGCGAATGAACACCGCCGTCATCAGGATCAGGATGGCGAAGGACAGCGAGAAGGCCAAACAGATGTCGAGCAGCCAGGTCGGCAAAGGCAGGATCAACACCACCAGGATCGCCATGATACCGATGGCGAGCGCCAGATCGTTGCGCTTCAAATAGTCGAGTATGCCGCCGAACGAGAAGGTAAGGCCGGCGGGTGCAGTGGCGGCAGTGCTGATGTCAGCCATAAATCCCTATCCGGCTCACCCGGCCAACCGCTGTTCGCCCGGCTGGGGAACGGCAAGGCCCGACTGCGAATATTCGCGAAGCTTGTTGCGCAATGTACGGATCGAGATGCCGAGGATGTTGGCCGCGTGCGTACGGTTGCCCAGGCAGTGATCGAGCGTGTCGAGGATCAGGTCGCGTTCCACGTCGGCGACGGTGCGTCCGACCAGTCCGCGAGTCACCGCCGCCGCCGATTCCACGGCGGTGCGCACAGGCGCGGGAAGATCGGCATGGCCGGCGCCCAACATGCTGCCGCCGACCTGCGTGCCGTCGGGAAGGCGGATGGCTTCGGCGCCGATCTCGTTACCGGTGGCCAGCAGCACGGCGCGATGGATGGTGTTCTCCAGTTCACGCACGTTGCCGGGCCAGGGGTGGGAGGTCAGCAGGCGTTCCGTCGCCGGCGCGATCGCCCGATAGGGCACGCCGTTGGCGTCCGCGTATTTGCGCGCGAAATGCCGTGCCAGCGCCTGGATATCCTTGGGCCTTTCGCGCAGAGGCGGCAGGCGCAGGTTCACGACGTTCAGGCGATAGAGCAAATCTTCGCGGAAGGTGCCGCGCTTGACGGCATCGGCGAGATCGCGGTTCGAGGTCGCCACGATGCGGATATCGACCTTGACCGGCTTCATGCCGCCGACGCGGTCGATCTCACGCTCCTGAATCGCACGAAGAAGCTTGGCCTGGAGCCGGGCATCCATCTCGCTGATTTCGTCGAGCAACAGCGTGCCGCCATTGGCCTCTTCGAACTTGCCGATGCGCCGCGCGATAGCGCCGGTGAAGGCGCCTTTCTCATGACCGAACAATTCGGATTCCAGAAGGTTCTCGGGAATCGCCGCGCAGTTGACCGAAATGAAGGGCTTGTCGGCGCGCGACGACTTCCTGTGGACATAGCGCGCCAGCACTTCCTTACCCGACCCGCTTTCGCCGGTGAGCAGGATCGAGGCGTCGCTGCCCGCCACCTGATCGGCGAGCGAGATGACGGCGGCCATCGCCTCATCCTCATAGATCATCTGGTGCGATTCGTCGGCCACCGCGGCGAGGACCGCGGCGATCAATTCGGGATCCGGCGGCAGCGGCAGGTATTCCTTGGCGCCGGCGCGGATCGCGTCCACCGCTTTGCGCGCATCGGTGCCGACGCCGCAGGCGACCACCGGCGTGCAGATGCGCTCGGCGGCGAGACCGCGCACGAGCGATCCGATGTCGTGGGTGACGTCGCACAGCACGAGGTCCGCGCCCTGTCCGCTGCGCAGGCTGGCAAGGCCCTGCTCGATGTCGTTCGCATGCGTGACCTTGGCGCCGCGATCCATCGCGATCTTGGTCGCCGCTCCGATCTGGCCTTGCAGGCTGCCGACGATAAGTAGACGCATCTTCGTGATCCTTACCTAACCGGTCAGCTCTGACCGGCCTTGATGATTTCCGTCATGGTGACGCCGAGCCGGTCTTCGACCAGCACCACTTCTCCGCGCGCGACCAGACGGTCGTTGACGTAGATGTCGATGGCTTCGCCGACTTTGCGGTCGAGTTCGACGATGGTGCCTTTGCCGAGCTTCAACAGCTGAGCGACTTCCATCGCGGATTTACCGAGCACCGCCGAGACCGTGACGGGCACGTCGAACACCGCTTCCAGATCCTGAGCGGAGCGCTTGACGTTCTCGTCGGCAGGGCCGTCGGCGTCCAGCAGTGCTGGTCCGTTCGGATCCTGCGCGTCATGGGAGAGGTCGGGCAGATCGACGTCGTCGTTTCCTGCCATGGTCTATCCTTTCGTCTGCAATGCGGTGGAAGAATTGGTGAAATGCCGTGAGATCAGTTCGGCGACGGCGGCCTCGAGCGCGGCAATGCTGCGCTCGGCGCCACCACCGCGCCATTCGATGCGGCAATCGGCGCCGGTGAGCGAGGGGTCGGCCGATGCGACGATGCGTCCGTCATAGCCTTCTTGATGCGCGATCTCGGCAAGCTTGTCGGAGAGCGCCGCGATCACGGGTTCGGCGGCGCGCAAAACGACGCGCGGTTCGGTGATTGCCTGATGCATGGCTTCGCGCAGCGCCGCTTCCACATCGCCCGCCGGCAAGGCGGCGATGGCGACGGGGGCAAGCTTGCGGGCGGCGGCGAAAGCAAGCTGCGACGCCTCTTCGCGGCGTATCTCGATCTCTGTTTGCGCGTGCGCGAAAGCCTCGCGCACGGCGGCGGTGCATTCGGCGACGGCGGCGGCGATCGCTTCGGCGGCGCGCACCTGACCGGCCTTGAGGCCTTCGCCGCGCGCCTTGGCGCACATCTGGTCGATCTCGTCCTGCGTGAGAACCTTGCGCTGGCGCGCCCGCGCCGCGTTGGAGACCAGATCGCCTTCGGGGCGGAACTCCGTGTCGAAGGTGAATTTGCTGCTGGGTTTCGTGTTCATCAATACACCAGCTCGTCTTCGCCCTGCTTATTGGCGATCATGATCTCACCCTTGTTGGCGAGATCCTTGGCGACGTTGACCATGCGCATCTGTGCTTCGTCGACATCCTTGAGGCGCACCGGGCCCATGGCTTCCATGTCTTCGCGCAGGATCTTGCCGGCGCGTTCGCTCATGTTGGAGAAGAAGACGTCGCGCAGCGAATCGGTGGCGCCCTTGAGCGCCAGCCCCAGCTTGTCCTTCTCGACATGGCGCAGCAGCGTCTGGATGGAGCCGGGATCGAGCTTGCCGAGGTCTTCGAAGGTGAACATTAGGGCCTTGATGCGCTCGGCCGAGTCGCGGCTGCGCTCTTCCAGCGCGGTAACGAAGCGATTTTCCGTCTGGCGGTCGAAATTGTTGAAGATTTCCGCCATGTGCTCGTGGGCATCGCGTTTGGCGGTGCGCGCCAGGTTGGACATGAACTCGACGCGCAAGGTCTTCTCAACCTTGTCGAGGATATCCTTCTGCACGCTTTCCATGCGCAGCATGCGCTGCACAACTTCGAGAGCAAACTCTTCTGGCAACGCTCCGAGCACGCGCGCCGCATGCTCGGGTTTGATCTTGGAGAGCACCACCGAAACGGTCTGCGGGTATTCGTTCTTGAGGTAATTCGCCAGCACCGTTTCGTTGACGTTGGCAAGCTTGTCCCACATCGTGCGCCCGGCCGGACCGCGGATTTCCTCCATGATGGCGCTGACTTTTTCTCCCGGCATGATGCGCGTCAGCATCCGCTCGGTGGATTCGTAGGAACCCATCAGCGAGCCGGTGCCAGACATCTGCGAGACGAAGTCGACCAGCAGCTTTTCGACCAGATTCGAACTCACCGTGCCCAGATTGGACATGATCTGGGAGATTTCCTTGACCTCGTCCTCGTCGAGCATCTGCCAAAGCTTCGCCGAATGCTCTTCGCCGAGCGACAGCATGAGGATGGCGGAACGCTCCGCACCGGTGAGCGACCGGATGTCTTCCTTGACGGCTGATTTGAGAGCGCGGGACATCTGTTACACCGGTTGATGGAGCCAAGTGCGCAGGATCGCCAGCGCTTCCTCGGGATGCGCCTGCACCACTTCGCCGACCTTCTTGATCGAAGATTCGCGTACCTGTCCTTCGATGCGGCTGATATCGATCATGCTGTCGCGGGGCGGCGGGATCAGCGCGGGCCCCTGGCTTGCTTGGGCGCCAGCCTCCGCGTTCTGGGCGCTCGGCGCCGGCAGCTGATTCATGGCAGGGGTGCCGGAAGCGAGCTGCGTCGTTGTGGTGCTGAAGGAGAGTGGCGCGAACATGCGCGCGATCAGCGGGCGCAGCACGAACAGGCCGATCAGCAGGGCGGTGATCGAAAGAATGGCCGCTTCGATGATCTTGAACCAGTCTGGGCCGTCGAGACCGAGGAGCGGCGTCGGTGCGGGCGTGCCGACATCCGTATCGATGCGGGCGAACGGCATGTTGACCACTTGCACCTGGTCGCCGCGAGCAGCGTCGAAGCCGATGGCCGACTTCACCAGCTCGCTGATCTTCTGCATGTCCTGCGCGCTGCGCGGCTTGTAATCGCCGCCCTTGCCGGTGATGCCATCGACCACGACGGCAACGGAAAGCTTTTTGAGCGCCCCGCCGTCGTCCGTGCTGGTCTTCACGGTCTTGGAAATTTCGTAATTGGTCGTTTCTTCGGTGCGTCCGGAAGACGATTTGGTGTTGTCGCCGCCCGAGGTGCTTTGCTGTCCGGGCAGCGCGCTGGCGACGGAGACAGCAGCAGCGCCGCCATTGGCGTCCGTGTCGGAAGCATTCTGCTCGACGGTCTGGGTGGAGCGCACCACCTTGCTGTCGGGATCAAAGGCTTCGGACGTTGCCGTGGTATGCGTGAAGTCCATGTCGGCGCTGACCTGCACGCGCACATGGCCCGGGCCGACGATGCTCGCCACCATGGACTCGATGCGGCTGCGCAACCGGTCCTCATAATCCGAGGTTTCCTGGTCCTGGGTGGCGGCGTCGGCGTCGGGACCGCTCTGAGCCTGGCCGCCGGCCAGCAGATTGCCGCGATCATCGATGATGGCGACCCTATCCGGCGTCAGCGAGGCGACGGCGGCGGCCACGAGGTGCTGGATGGCCTGGACCTGGCCGCGATTGAGCACGTTGCGCGTTCGCAGCACGACAGAGGCGCTGGGCGACTGGTCGTTGCGCGAGAAGATCTGGCGCTCGGGGATGACCAGATGCACGCGCACGCTTTCGATGCCGTCGATGGTCTGGATGGAGCGCGCCAGTTCGCCTTCCATGGCGCGCAGCATGTTGATGTTCTGTACGAAGGTGGTGGTGCCGAAGGTGTCGGACTTGTCGAAGATCTCGTAGCCGACTCCGGCGGCGGGCAGATTGTCCTGCGCCATCTCCATGCGCAGCTTGGTGACCTGGTCGGAGGGAACCATGATCGTGCCGCCGTTGCCCTTGAGTTCATAAGGCACGCTCATGGTGTCGAGCTTGGCGGTGACCTGGGCGGCGTCGCGCGTGTCGAGGCCGGAGAACAGGACGCTCTTGGGCGGCTCGGAGATGACGCCCGCAACATAGAGGAAAAAGGCGGTAAGTGCGGCGGCCACGCCAGCCATGACGCCGAAACGTGCCGCACCGATCGCTTTGACAAAATCCGGCAATGCCTGCTCCCTCGCGAACTGGCGAAGAAGCGGAGGCGGATCATCATCCGCCCCGGCACCCCGCCGTGCTAGGCAAACATTGCCGCGTATTGGGTAAAGGCGCGCTTAACGCGCGTAGGAATCGGGCAACGGAATCCGGCGACCCGAGTAAGGATTTCTTCACGCCTTCCGATCTCAGTGCCGGTATTGCTGCACGCGTGTGGCGCGCAAACCCGGCAGGCCGAAGCGGTCGATGGCGCGCTGCCAGGCGAGGAACTCCTCGACCGTCAGCGTGTAGCGGCGGCATGCTTCGTCCAGGCTGAGAAGTCCACCACGTACGGCAGCGACGACTTCTGCCTTGCGGCGGATCACCCAACGCTTCGTGTTGGGAGGCGGCAAGTCAGCCATCGTCAGCGGGCTTCCATCGGGCCCAATGACGTAGCTCACGCGACCTCTGCGGTCTTCGCCCATGTTCATCGTACTCCTGACTCCACTACCCGCACGCAAAGTAACCCTGCTGCCTTTAAGAAAGGGCCAAAGCGAATGGTAAAAAGGTCCATAAGCCATTCCCAACAATTAGACCGACTTATGAAGCAAACGCTCCGCCAGCCTTGTGCGACGGAGCGTTTACGTCAGTTGGACGGAAGCTGATCGAGCTGCTGCAACATCTGGTCCACTGTGCTGACGATGCGCGACGCGGCGGAGTAGGCACGTTGTGTCGTGATCAGATTGGTAAATTCGGTCGCCAGGTCGACGGTCGAGCCTTCGAGCTCCTTCGCATTGACTGTGCCGGCGCCGCCCGAGTCGGCGCTGTTAACGATCGGCGTGCCCGAGTTTGGCGTGGTCGTGTAGGCGTTGCCGGAAACTTCTGCCAAGCCGTCGGGGTTGGCGAAGGTCGCCAGCGGAATCTTGAACACGGCCTGGCTGAGACCGTTCGAGAAATTCGCTGAGACCGTGCCGTCGGTCGCGATCGACAGGCCGTTGACGCTGCCGTACACCGCACCGTCCACATTGGCGCTGGTCAGCGTCGAGGCGGTATCGTACTGCGTGACACCATCGGTGTTGCCGACCGTTCCCATGTTGACGGTCAGAGGTTGCGCGGTGAGTCCGGAAGCCGCCGACCACGGGATCGAAATCGATATCGAGCCGGAGGCGGGTGAGCCGGACCCGCCGGTGGGCACCACGTTCTTCAGCGAGCCGTCGGCATTGAAGGTCATCGTGCCGGAGGCGATGGGATTGCTGCCCGTGATGTTGGTGGCGGCGCCCTGGTAGGAAACTTCGTAGGCCCAGGTATTCGCCGCGGTTTTGACGAAGGAGAATTCCAGAGGCTGCGTGCCGCCCTGGCTGTCGTCGACATTGACCGTGCGCTGGAAGTCGGGCGTCACCGCGCCCGACGCCATATTGTTCGTCGCGACGTTATAGGTGCCGACGGTCGTCGCGCTCGCCTGGAGGTTGGCCTGCAGCCCGATCTTGGAAGAGGCCACCGCCTTGCCCGACAGGTTGCTGACGTTGATCAGCGACAAATTGCTCGGGTTGGTCGGTGGATTGCCGCTGGTGTCGAGCTGCCAGCCGAGGAGATAGAGCCCGTTGGCGTTTTTGAGATTGCCGCTGGCGTCGGTCGTGAAGCTGCCGGCGCGGGTATATTGGAGCGACCCCGTGGCCGACGCCGTCGGGCTTACCATGAAGAAGCCGTTGCCCGAGATCGCCAGATCGGTGTTCGAGGAGGTCGAGGTCAGAAGACCTTGCTGGGTGACGTTCTGTCCCGATGACGCGACCACGCCCGCCGAGGCCGGATCGCTGGTGCCTGCCGCGGCGGCGAGCAGGGTCGAAAAGCTGTTGGTTGCCGTCTTGTAACCGATTGTGTTGACATTTGCGATGTTCGACGAGGCGACGCTGAGCGCGTTGCCGTTCGCGGTCAGGGCCGCAACGCCGGTCATCATGGCGCCATAGAGACTCATTTGCTTTCCTTCTCGGCATTCCGGGCTTCGCCCGACAGCCGTCCTTCAGATCGTGCGACCGTTTCTCGGCCGCGGTTGTTGTCAATTCGTAACGATCGTCGCATTCGTGAGCGGGATCTCTGCGGTTCCGATCACGAGCTGCGGTGTGCTGCCCGACATGTCGACGCCGCTGACCAGCGCCTTGCTGGCGACGGACGTCGTCACGGGGGTGCCGTCGGTGGCGGTGGCGCTGGCGGTCAGCGTGTAGCTGCCGTCCGGGAGCTGGTTGCCGATGTTGTCCTGGCCGTTCCAGGCGAAGTCGTGCGTGCCCGCGGTGGTCGCGCCGGCGCCGCTATAGACGACCTTGCCGTTCGAATCCGTCACCGTGAGCGTTGTCGCTGCCGCCGCGTTGTTCAGGCCGTAGGTCCAGTCGGCGGCGCCGTTGGTCAGCGCGCCCTGGCCGTTGCTGAGCACGACGTTCTTGCCGATGTAGTTCATGGCATAGCTGTTGGACTGGCTCTGGCTGAGCGAAATCAGAGAGTCGAGCTTGGTGTTGCTGTTTATCTGCTGTTCGACCTGGCTGTATTCCACCAGCTGCTGCGTGAACTGGTTGGAGTCCATCGGCGACAGCGGATCCTGGTTCTGCAGCTGCGTCGTCAGCAACTGCAGGAAGGTGTTGAAGTTGCCGGCCAGCTGTTGCTGGGCGCTGGACGACGCACTCGAGGTCGTCGTCGTGGCGGGGGTCGGCGTCGTCACAGGGTTGGTGGTGGTCATGGCAATGCGTCCTTAAACGCGGATATCGAGCCGTACGCTGTCAGGCGCAAGGCTTGCGATGGGATTGGAGTGCGAGATTGCGTCCGTAGCAGCGACGGCATTGATGGTCAGTGCACGGCCACGCCCATTGGGCGAATTGCCGTTTCCATTCTGCCGCTCCTGACCACCTCTTAACGAGAAATTGAGGCCATTGTTCGACAGGTTCAGCCCGGCGTCGGTCAGCGATCGCGCCAGATTGGCGGAATCGCTTTGCAGCAATTGCAGCGTCTGCGGCCGGTCGGCGACAATGGTGGCCTGAGTCTTACCGGAATTGTCGACCGAAAGATGAACCTGCACGCTGCCGAGTTCGGCAGGATCCATGCGGATATCGAAATGGTTGAGGCCGTCATGGGATTTGGTGGCGATCGTCAAACCGAGCGCGCTGAACGGGGTTGACGCCGCGGCATCGTAGTGCTGCGGCACGACCTGCAGATTGGCGGCAAGCGTCGTTGGCGCGGCAAGCGACGTGTTTGTAGCGGAAGTTGTCTGAGCGAGGGTCGCCATCACAGATGGCGCCGGCTGACTGTTCAATGATGTGGAGGTCGATGACTGCCCAGTTGGGCTCGCCTGCTGCGTTGCCGCAGTCTGCGAGGCGGCGGCATTGTCCTTGGCGATTTTCCCGCCATCGACGGGTTTCCCCGGCGCGATCGGTTCGGCGCTTTGTTTGGAAGCGGTCGGTTTGCCGGAATCCACCGGAGCCGCGGCGCCGGTGGCGGGCGGCGGCTGATCGGCTGCGACCGTCGGCGCAGCTTTGGCGTCCGTACCCGATCCGGTCGGCTTGGCGCCGTCGACGGCAGCCGTCTTCGTGCCGCTCGCCTGGCCGCCGGTCTTCACCGGTTGCGGTGTCTGCGTCTGCTGTGCGGACATAAGTGCAGCCAGAATGCCCGGGTCCTGTGCCGCCGCCGGGTCGGCAGCAGGCTTCGCATCGCTGCTGCCTGTTGTCTTCGCATCGGTCGCGGCTTTTTGTTTGTCGGCGGTTGCGGTCTTGGCGGCAGGTGCGTTGTTTTGCACGGGTTGCAGAATTGCCGCCGTCGCGTCCGGCACCATCTTAAGATCATTGGCGACCGTCACCTGTGCGGCAGCGGATTTGGTCTCGTTGTCGGCCGCGGTTGTGGCAGCCGCCTTCGGCGCATTGCTGCCGCCCTTCGCCGGATCGCCGTTGCCGCCATTCGCGACATTGCCCGCGGCGCTGTCCGCGGGGTTACCCGTGATGGATGTGGCGCCGCCTGCCATATTGCCGTTGGCGGGCTGCGGCAGAACCGCGATGGCATCGGCGGCGGCGGAAATCTTGGTGCCGGCGGTGCTGTTCGCCGCATCTTTCGCCGTCTGTGCGCCGGCCGCCAGCGTATCGGCGGGTGCGTCCGGCTGCGGCAAGGCGTCATTGTTTGCAGGGGCGGGCTTGGCGGCGGCCTGCAATGTCGCGACCAGTTTCGCCATGTCGGGCTGCGTATTCGGCTGAGACGGATCCGCGGCATTGTCGTTTTGTGTGGCGGGGGCGTCGTTGGCGGGAACCGGCTTGCCGGTTGCGCCTTGCGAGGCCTGCTGCAACATCGCCACGAACAGCGCGTCGGGACCGCTTGGCGCTTTCGCACCCGCGCCCGTCTGGACGTTCGACGACGTCGCTTTAGGCACAGCCGTAACCATTGCGATGTTCGCCACGCTGCCGATCCGAAAATCTTCCGTGTCCATCAAAGCAAGGCCTGGACCACAAGCGCGGGGCCCGCAATTCCGTCGTGGATATAGAAGTGTGCGTGCGGCGACGACGCGTTTGGGTAGGGCATGATCTGCCGCATGCGGCA
The DNA here is from genome assembly GCA_028865545.1 of Alphaproteobacteria bacterium. Classification (GTDB taxonomy): domain Bacteria; phylum Pseudomonadota; class Alphaproteobacteria; order Micropepsales; family Micropepsaceae; genus Rhizomicrobium. The sequence continues at coordinate 19,112 of JAGWJY010000001.1, forward strand.
AACTCTGCCGCGTCGGACGGCGGTTTCGGCAGCTTTTCCGCGCCTGTCGCGGTCTCGCATCATGGCACAAGGCTTGCGACCCGTTTGGTCGGCGACAAAGCTTTTCGGGACGCAGACCTTGAGTCTCAATGGAATCATGTCGAGTGCGCTGTCGGCGCTGAAGACGAACTCTTCGGCGCTCAGCATCGTGTCGAACAACGTCGCCAATATGAACACCACCGGCTATGCACGCCGCGTGGTCAACCTGCAGACGCTGTCGGCCGGCGGCCAGGTGGCAGGCGTCGACATTGCCGACGTGCAGCGCGTCGTCGACCAGTATCTCAACCAGGAAGCGCTCTCTGCCGGCGCGTCGGCGTCGAACTACGATACCCAGAGCTCTGTCTACAATCAGATTAACGCCCTGCTGGGTTCGCCGGGCGACGGCACCGCGCTGACCTCGAAATTGAGCAATGTGTTCACGGCACTGGGGCAGGCGGCATTGTCGCCGACCTCGTCGTCGAGCCAGACCAGCACGCTCAACGCCTTTCAGGATTTTGCGTCGTCGGTCTCGTCCTTGTCGAGTTCGCTGTCTGATCTGCAGCAGCGGACCGACGGCCAGGTGGCCTCGACGGCAAATTCGGCGAGCGGACTGATCAAGCAGATCTACGATTTCAACCAGCAGATCACGACGGCCTACGCCGCTGGCAACACCAGCTCGGCGCTTCTGGATCAGCGGGACACGGCGCTGCAGAGCCTTTCGCAACTGATGGACGTTCGAACCGCCCAGCAGGCGGACGGCACCGTCACGGTGATGACGCAGGACGGCGTCAGCCTGGTGGGCTCCAACAGCTACGCCACACTTTCCTATACGGCGGGCGGATCGAGCGGCACCTATCAGTCGATCATGCTGCAGACGGTCAATCCGCAGAGCGGCCAGCCGATCGGCACTTCACAGGCCCTGGATCCACACCTCTCCGGCGGTCAGCTCGAAGGCCTCCTGCAGATGCGCGACGGCACGATCGCCGATCTGCAGAACGAACTCGGCGCCTTCGCCCAAGGCGTGGCGCAGTCTTTCAACCAGCAGCACAACGCCAACACCGCTTTCCCGCCGCCAACCACGATGACAGGCCGCAACACCGGCCTGTTGTCGACCGATGCGCTCAATTTCACAGGCAAGACCACCGTTGCGGTGACCGATTCCAGCGGTAATCTCGTCGAGAGCGTCAATGTGGATTTCGGCACCAACAAATATTCCACCGACGGCGGCTCGACCTGGACGGCGTTTCCCAGCAACACCGTCGGCGGACTGACCAGCGCGTTGAACACCGCGCTCGGCGCCAACGGGACGGCGAGCTTCACCAACGGCGAGCTCTCCATTTCGGCCACCGGGACGAACGGCATCGTGGTGCAGGACGACGCGACCACGCCGGCGAACCGCGGCGGCGTCGGCTTCTCGCAGTTCTTTGGCCTGAACGATCTGTTCCAATCGGCGGCGCCGTCGATCTTGTCGACCGGATTGTCGGCCAGCGATTCCAGCGGGCTTGCCGCGGGCAGTGAGATCGATCTTTCGCTGAAAGGCCCCAACGGCGACGTCCCCAAGACGGCAACCGTCACGATCACCGCCGGCATGACCATCGGCAACGTGGTCAGCGCCCTTAACACCGCGATGGGCGGTACGGCGACGTTCACGCTCAACAGCGACGGCTCCATCACCACCGCGCCGTCCTCGTCCTATCCGGGCTATCAGCTTCAGGTGTCGGCGGACACCACGCAGCGCGGCACGACCGGCATGAGCTTCACCGAGATGTTCGGGATCGGGGCCAATCAGCAGGCGCAGCAGGCCGCCAGCTTCTCGGTCAATCCGGCAATCGTGAATTCGCCAAGCCGGCTGGCGTTCGGCCAGGCGAATCTTTCCGCCAGCGGTCCCGTCGTCGGCAGCAGCGACTCGAGCGGTCTGCTCGCCCTGCAAAACCTCGAGACCAAACAGCAGACTTTCAGCAAGGCCGGTTCTCTGGCGCAGCAAGCCACGTCGCTCGGCAATTACGCCGCGTCCTTGTATCAGGATATTGCGACGCGCGGCACCAATGTCGCCACGAACAAGACCGCGCAGGATGCCCGCCTCACCGAAGCGCAAACCCGACAGTCGTCGGTCTCCGGCGTCAATCTGGACGAAGAATTGTCCAACATGATGATTTACCAGCGTGCCTACAGCGCCGGCGCGCGGCTGCTGACCGTGGCGGACCAGCTCTACCAAACGCTGCTGCAGATTCAGTAAGGAGTAAGCCATGTCCGTCGATCGCGTCGCGACCAACAGCCAATCCCAGTTCATGCTGTCGCAGATCATGCAGGCGAACAACGCGCTCAACACCACGCAGCAGCAGGTCGCCAGCGGCATGGTCTCGACCAATTATGTCGGCATCGGCGACAAAACCGCCACGCTGGAAGCGGCGCGCGCCGCCGCCGACCGGGCCGATGCCTACGCCTCGAATACGCAGCAGGCGGTCACCCAGACCGATCTGCAGAATACCCAGCTGACCACGCTTTCGGGTCTGGCCGAACAGTTGAAACAGGCGATCACCAGCGCCGTCGGCAACAGCGACGGCACCAATCTGATGGCGACCGCACAGAATGTTTTCCAGCAGGCCTCGGCGATCCTCAATTCGACTGATGCCAGCGGCAACTACATCTATGGCGGCGGCCAGGGCAACAAACAGCCGTTCACCGCTACCTCGCTGTCCGCTCTCACCGGCGGCACGGTGGCGAGCTTCTTCCAGAACGGCACGCAGAAGCAGTCGGTGATGGTGGGCGACGGACAGAGCGTGCAGATTGGCGTGCTTGCTTCCGACATCGGCACCCAGTTGATGACGGCGCTGCAGAGCCTGCAGAACGCCGACAGTCCGGCCGGGAGCCTGGACAGTCAGCTGACCGCGGCCCAGACCACCACGCTGACCGGTATTCTGCCTTCGGCGACGACGGCCTATACCAGTCTCAATGCCGTGACGGCGGCGAACGGCGACACCTACAACCGGCTTACCCAGGCGGTCACCAACCAGCAATCGCTGTCCACGATGTACAAGGGCTTCGTCTCGGACATCCAGGACGTGGACATGACCAAGGCGATCACCAATCTCAACCAGAACCAGATGGCGCTGCAGGCCGCCCTGCAGGTCACGTCCAAGCTGGGGCAGCTTTCGCTGCTGAATTATATGCCAACCACCTCGGCCGGATAGCCTGGGCCTTGCGAGGGCGTGGGTCAGCGGATAAGACGCGCCGGATGAGCGCCACGTCCTCCAGAATGCGCATCGTCGCAGCCATGTCCGGCGGCGTCGATTCGTCCGTGACCGCCGCGCTGCTCAAGCGCGAAGGCCATGACGTGATCGGCGTGACGCTGCAGCTCTATGACGCCGGCGCCATGTCCGGGCGCAAGGGCGCCTGCTGCGCCGGGCAGGACATCTACGATGCCAAGCGCGTCGCCGAGAAGCTCGGCATTCCCCATTATGTGCTCGACTACGAACAGCGCTTCCGCGAACGCGTCATCGCCGATTTCGCCGAGACCTATGCCAAGGGCCAGACACCCATCCCCTGCGTGCGCTGCAACGAGCGCGTGAAATTCGCCGATCTGATGGACAGCGCGCGCGATCTCGGCGCCGAAGCGCTGGCCACCGGTCATTATGTGCGCCGCATCGACGGACCGAACGGACCGGAGCTGCATCGCGCCGCCGACGAAAGCCGCGACCAGAGCTACTTCCTGTTCGCCACCACGCAGCAGCAGCTTTCCTATCTGCGCTTTCCGCTGGGTGGCATGGAAAAACCGGCGGTGCGCGCCATCGCCGCCGAACTCGGATTGGCCAACGCCGAAAAGCCCGACAGCCAGGACATCTGCTTCGTGCAGGACGGCCGCTATGCCGGTCTGGTCGCCAAGCTGAAGCCCGAGGCCGTATGCCCGGGCGAGATCGTCGACGAGGCGGGACAGGTGATCGGCCGCCACGACGGCGTCATCCGCTTCACCGTCGGCCAGCGCAAAGGGCTCGGGCTTTCGGGAAACGGCGAGCCTTTGTTCGTCCTGAAGATCGACGCCGCGCGCGCCCGCGTCGTGGTCGGACCGCGTTCATCGCTCCGCACACGGAATATTCTGCTGCGGGACGTCAACTGGCTGGCCGATCCTTCCGCGGCCGCCGACTGTTCCGTCAAGGTCCGTTCCATGCGCGCGCCCGTCGCGGCGTCGGTGACGGCGGCGGACGGGCGCAGGGCGGCGGTCGAACTCGCCGAGCCGGAGGAGGCGATCGCGCCCGGTCAGGCCTGTGTTTTCTACAAGGGCGCACGCGTCCTGGGCGGGGGCTGGATTGCGCCCGCCGAGCCGGCTTTGGCGGCGGCGGAATAGTGCGCCAAGCCGGTTCTTGACAGGGCGCGGCCCGCGCTCCTACATCCCCCGCCTCACGGGCACGGCAGCGTAGCTCAGTGGTAGAGCAGGGGAATCATAATCCCTTGGTCGGGGGTTCAAATCCCTCCGCTGCTACCAGCCTTGCGCGACGGATATTCCGCGAAAAGGCGTTGAAGCCCCATGGGATGGAAGATACTCGCTCTCGGCTTGCTGGTTGCGTGGACGGTCTGCGCGCAGGCCGCCGATACGCGCTCGTTTGAATTTGACGGGCGGGCGCGGAGCTACATCGTCTTTCGTCCGCCCAATCTCGCGCGCAGCCACGCCGTGCCGCTGGTCGTGATGCTACATGGCGGCTTCGGCTCCGGCAGCCAGGCCGAAGAGGCATACAAATGGGATGAAGAGGCGGACAGGCAGGGCTTTGTCGTCGTCTATCCCGACGGCATCCGCCGCAGCTGGAATGCAGGCGGCAATTGCTGCGGCAAGGCGCATCGCGACGATGTCGACGACGTCGGTTTTCTTACCAAGCTGATTGAGACCGTCGTCCACACCGAGAACATCGACGCCAAGCGAGTCTATCTCACCGGCATGTCGAACGGCGCCGCCATGTCTTACCGCTACGGCTGCGAGGGAAGCTTCCCCATCGCCGCCATCGGCGCCGTTTCGGGCAGCCTCTCTTATCCCTGCGCCGGGGCGCATGCCGTTTCGGTGATGGAGATCCATGGTCTCGACGACACTCGCATTCCCTTTGCCGGTGGACATGGCAACGGCGCGGCGTCCGATGTCGCGTGGCTGGGCGTCGAGAAGACGCTGGATCTGTTCCGCAAGGCGGACGCCTGCGGGACGCTGGCCACCGAAGAGAGCGGCGTGGTGCGCAAAGCCGTGTCGCGCTGCGCGCAAGGCCGCGAGGTGGCGCTGATCACGGTCAAGGGCGCGGGCCACCAATGGCCGGGCAGCAACAAGGCGCGTGGGCTGGTGACTTGGCTGCTGCGCCTTGATCCGCCCTCGACGGCGCTCGATGCCACGCCGGTCCTGTGGCGCTTCTTCGCGGCGCACGCCGCCGATTGATTTCGCCGACAGGCCGGGCCTATACAGCGCGTCCCCCCGCGAAGGAGCCGCCTTGCCCCAATTCGCCATCAACGTCGACGACGTCCACGCGGCTGCCGGTGTCATCGCCGGCGCCGTCGAGCGCACGCCGACGCGGCAGTCGCGCACATTGTCGGAGATCGCCGGCTGCGAGATCTGGCTCAAATTCGAAAATTTGCAGTTCACCGCCTCGTTCAAGGATCGCGGCGCGCTCAACAAGTTGCTGTCGCTGACGCCTGACGAGCGCAAGCGCGGCGTCATCGCAATGTCCGCCGGCAATCACGCCCAGGGCGTGGCCTATCACGCCGGCCGGCTCGGCGTTCCCGCCACCATCGTCATGCCGTTGATGACGCCGTTCAGCAAGGTCAAGCACACCAAGGGCTTTGGCGCGCGGGTGGTGCTGGACGGGGCGACGCTGTCGGAATCCTTCACGCGCGCGCAGAAGATCGCGGCGGAAGAGAATCTCGTCTTCCTGCATCCCTATGACGACGTGAAGGTGATGGCCGGCCAGGGCACGGTGGCGCTGGAGATGCTGGCCGATGCGCCGGCGCTTGACGCTCTGGTCGTTCCCATCGGCGGTGGCGGATTGATCTCCGGCATCTCCGTCGCTGCCAAGGCACTGAACCCCGCCATCGAAATCTACGGCGTGCAGACGCGCGCCTATCCCTCCATGTACAACGCGGTGAAGGGCGACGAGCTTCCCTGCGCCGGTCAGACCATGGCGGAAGGCATCGCGGTGAAGCAGCCCGGCGCGCTGACGACGCCGGTCATCCGCGCGCTGGTGAAGGACATCCTGCTGGTCGGCGAAAGCGATATCGAGCACGCCATCGCGGCGCTGCTGGAAATCGAAAAGACGCTGGTGGAAGGCGCAGCCGCCTCGGCCTATGCGGCGGTGACCGCCAACCGCGAACTTTTCCGCGGCCGCAAGGTCGGAGTGGTGCTGTCTGGCGGCAATGTCGACATGCGGCTGCTGTCCAACGTCATCGTGCGCGAGTTGTCGCGCGAAGGCCGGATCCTGTCCGTCATCGTCGAGATCGAAGACCGCCCCGGCGTGCTGGCACGTGTCTCGGCGCTGGTCGGCGAAGCAGGCGGCAACATCCTGGAAGTCTCGCACAACCGCATGATCACCGACACCTCGGCCAAGCTCGCCGATCTCGGCATGACGGTGGAAGCGCGCGACGCCGAACACGCCGCCGAAATCCGCCGCACGCTGCAAGCGGCCGGGTTCAAGCTGAAGGTTTAGCGCGAGAATTTTTCCGTGCTTGGATGCGCCGGAACGCTCGTGAAGAACGGGCCTCCGCGCGACTGTTCTCCAAATCGGTTGCCACCATTCGAGAAATCGCTGTTACGTTTTCCGCGCGGCTGATATGTCCGCGTTAATAGGCGCAAAGCGTGGGACACGCGCCATCGCGCCAGGGGAGGAAAGCGGATGAAATTATTCCAGATCGCATTGCTTTTCACGCTGGGTGCCGGGCAGGCATTCGGCGCATCCGATGCAGCATCTGTGGTCACCGCAATGACGACGTCGGCCACCGGAATCACGTTGCAGACGGACCAGGGTACGCTGATCCTGGAACCATGGACGAACCGCATCATCCATGTCGTGGCGTTCCATAATCCGGATTGGAAGGGCGCCTACAACCCCGCCGTTATCGGCAAACCGCATCAGGTTGCGTGGACGGTCGCGGAAACGTCCGAAGCCTATACGCTGTCGACACCCGCCTTGCAGGTCCGCGTCGATCGCGCCACCGCGGCGCTGTCTTTCCGCGATCCGTCGGGAAAGATCATTCTGGATGAGCCCGCCCACGCGCGCAGCACGCCCGTCTCGTCCGACGGTCCGCAAGCGGTTCGCCAGGACTTCGCAGGCTCAGGTGCGTATTTCGGCCTCGGTCAGCATCCCAACGGGCTGATGAACTACGCGGGCAACATCATTCACCTGCAGCAGGCCAATCGCGATGTCGCGGTCCCGATGCTGGTGTCGCAGTCGGGCTATGGCATTCTGTGGAACGACGCCGCCGTCACCGACGTCGATGTCGGCACGGCCTCCGACCCCGCCGGGCTGACGTTCCGCTCGGAAGCGGGCGGTGGGATCGACTACGACTTCATCTATGGGCCCACGCTGGACGACGTCGTCGCCGGTTATCGCGACCTGACTGGCGATGCACCGATGATGGCGCGCTGGACCTGGGGCTTGTTCCAGTCGAAAGAACATTATGCCACGCAGCAGGAGTTGCTCGCCGTGGCGGCGAAATACCGCGCACTTCACGCCCCCTTGGATGCCGTTGTGCAGGACTGGCAGTACTGGCAGGCCGGACAATGGGGCAGCCACGTGATGAATCCGGCGCGTTATCCCGACCCTGCCGGCATGATGCAGACGCTGCACGGCGAACACGTCCACGCCATCATCTCGGTATGGCCGCGGTTTGATCTCGGGACAGCCAATCTCGCGGAACTCGACAAGGCCGGCGGTATGCTCGCGCCCGTCTATCCCAATGTCTATCCCAAGGGCGAAGGCCGTTGGTACGATCCCTTTTCCGCGGCCGGACGCGACATCTACTGGCGACAGATCATGCGTACGCTCGGGCGCGACGGCTTCGACGGCTGGTGGCTCGATGCCAGCGAAGCGGAGTTAGGCGGCCAGTGGGGCCAGATGCGCGACATCACGACCGCCGCCGGTCCCGGTGCGGTGGTCTACAACGCCTATCCGCTGATGCACACGACGGCCGTTCACGACGGCATGCGCCGAGACATCCCGGGCAAGCGCGTCTTCATTTTGACGCGGTCCGCCTATGCCGGCCAGCAGCGCAACGGCGCGATTACCTGGTCGGGCGACACCAGCGGAAGCTGGGACAATTTCCGCCGCCAGATTCCGGAAGGCCTGAACTTCAGCCTCAGCGGCATTCCCTATTGGTCCAATGACATCGGCGGCTTCTTTGGCGGCGATCCCAAGGATCCGGCCTATGCGGAGCTGTTCACGCGCTGGTACGAGTACGGCGTATTCAATCCGATGTTCCGCGTCCACGGCACCGGCGATTCCAAGGAGCTCTGGCAGTTTGAGCCGGACATCCAGCAGATTCTGCTGCGCTACGATCAGCTGCGGTATCGCCTCTTGCCCTATATTTATTCGCTGTCGTGGGACGTCACACATAATCGCGGCACCATGATGCGTCCGCTGGTCATGGATTTTCAGGACGATCCGCAGGTGGCCGACATCACGAACCAGTACATGTTCGGCAAGGCCTTGCTGGTCAATCCGGTGACCCAGAAGGGCGCTGCCGTGCGCACCGTCTATCTGCCCGGCAAGACGCCCTGGTATGATTTCTGGACCGGAACGCGCTTCGGCGCCGGGCAGGTCATTGCCGCCAAGGCCGATCTCGGAACCATCCCGGTGTATGTGCGCGCCGGCAGCGTGCTGCCGCTGGGCCCGGTCGTGCAATACGCGAACGAAGAGACCGACAAGCCGACCGAACTGCGCGTCTATCCCGGCGCCGACGGGCAATTTCTGCTCTATGACGATGCCGGTGACGGCTATGGCTACCAGAAAGGTCAATACGCCACGGTTCGCCTGAGCTGGAACGATGCCGAGCACCGTCTCATCATCGGGCGGCGCCAAGGTTCTTATCCCGGCATGGCGAAGTCGCGGCGTTTCGAAGTCACGTGCGGCTTCACGTCGACGCAAAAGCCCCAGGCCGTAAGCTACACGGGCGGGGAACGATCGGTACTTCTGCCGGACTGTCGCTAGACTGCGGATATCCGGCGTGTTCGGCACGCGATGTTGAACGCACCGAAGTCCGCAGCAGGCTTCAAGCTGAAAGTGTAGCCGGCAAGACTCGCTTTGATCATCATCGTCATGGCCCGCAACAGCGGGCCACTCAGTTGACGTCTGGTTGACTTGGAAGAAAAAGCTGAAGCCGTTCTTCGGCAAAGGTGGAGGCTTCACCTCGATGGTCCATATTCGTGGGCCATGACAGGTGTGCCTTGGGCCGCTATCGCGAAAACTTTTCGCTCAGCACGATCGATGACACGGTCCGCGCCACGCCGTGGATTTTGCCGATGCGGTCGAGCGCCGCGTCGAGCCGCGCCGGGCTCTCGGCTTCCACCGTGGCGATGAGGTCGGACGCGCCCGACACGGCCACGAGCGAGCGCACTTCCGTCAGCTTCTTCAACTCGGCGCCGACGCGGTCGGCCTGTTTGGGATCGGTCGAGATCATCACCACCGCCCTGAGATGGCCGACGGCTTCCTCCGACAGCTTCACCGTATAGCCCTTGATGGTGCCTTCACGTTCCATCCGGGCGATGCGCTCCTGCACGGTGGAGCGCGCCAGCCCCAGCTTGCGGGCCAGCGAAGCGGTGGGTTCGCGCGCGTTGCCGCGCAACAGGGCGATCAGCTTGGCGTCGGCGGGGCGCATCCGGTGTCCTCGCATTGCCCCAAGGGAAGGGGCGGCGTTCCGCCGGGAAACCCGGCGATTCGCCGGATCATAGCGCAAGTTCCGGCGCTTCGCCGCCTGCCTTTCGCAGCGGTTTGGCCGCACATTTCTGCTGAGGCGCAACGGGAGTGTGGTCCATGAAAAACGTGATGCTCATCGGAGGCGGCAAGATCGGCGTTGCCATCGCGGAATTCCTCTCCGGCACCGGCGACTACCGGATCACCGTGGTCGACCGCGATTCAGCCAGCCTGTCGCGCATGCCGGAAAAGAACGTCGAGCGGCGCAAGGTCGTCATCGAGGATGCCCGCGCCCTGGCCGACGAGATCAAGGGTCACGACATCGTGCTCTCGGCCACGCCCTATCACCTTACTGCCACCATTGCCGAAGCCGCCAAGCGCGCCGGCGCCCATTACCTCGATCTCACCGAGGACGTGGAATCCACCCGCGCCATCAAGAAGCTTGCGGAGGGGGCCTCGACGGCTTTCATTCCGCAATGCGGACTGGCGCCGGGCTTCATCTCCATCGCCGCCTACGATCTGGCGAAGAAGTTCGATAAGCTGCGCGACGTCAATATGCGCGTCGGCGCGCTGCCGGTGTTCCCGACCAATGCGCTCAAATACAATCTCACCTGGTCGACCGACGGCCTGATCAACGAGTACTGCAATCCGTGTGAATCGGTGCGCGACGGCGTGCGCGGCGAAGTGCCGTCTCTAGAGGAGATCGAACATTTCTCCCTCGACGGTACGGAGTATGAGGCCTTCAACACCTCCGGCGGTCTGGGTACGCTGTGCGACACGCTGGAAGGCAAGGTCGAGAACCTCAACTACAAGACCGTGCGCTATCCCGGCCATCGCGACATCATCAAGATGCTGGTACGCGATCTGCGCCTCGGCGTCCGCCGTGAGATTCTGAAGGACGTCCTGGAGACCGCGATCCCCATCACCTATCAGGACGTGGTGCTGATCTTCGTCACCGTCTCGGGCTGGCGCGACGGCCTGCTGACCCAGGAAAGCTATGCCAAGAAGATCTATGCGCAGCATGTCGGCGGCCGGCTGATGAGCGCCATCCAGGTGACGACGGCGACCGGCATCTGCGCCATGTGCGATCTGCTGGCCGATGGAAAGCTGCCGCAGAAGGGTTTCGTGCGGCAGGAAGAGACCAGTCTGTCGGACTTCCTCGCCAACCGCTTTGGGAAATATTACGCGTAAGACGCAAGAGACTTGCCCTCCCTCAAAGGGAGGGTGAACCGACAGAGATTCACATGCGCGTCCACTTATCCCTGTTGCGCGGGACCCAATATACGATGGCGGATCAATGCTTTGATGGAAGGCGCGGGCGACTTATCCCGGTTCTCCAAAACGGGCGTATAATGCTGCCGTGGCGCGCCGGATCTGCATCCGGACGGTGCAGGCCCGCGCCCGCCACGATCCGGCGAAGCCTCAAGGCACGGTCCTCCTCCCCCCGGTGTTTGGAGCGAGTTCCGAAAAACGACTCTCAAGCAGAAGTATAGCTGGCCGAAACACCCACAACATCTAGATGTACGCCAGCAGGTGAAAGGACGAGATCACGATGCACGCCAAACTCCTCGCCGAATTCGGCATCACACCGTCGGGCTCGCACAGTGTGCGTTCGCCGATCGACGGTTCCGAGATCGGCCGCGTCGCCTTCGACGATGCCGCCGCCATCTCGGCGAAGATCGAAGCCAGTGTGGAAGCGTTCCGCATCTGGCGCGACGTGCCGGCGCCCAAGCGCGGCGAGTTGGTGCGCCTGCTGGGCGACGAGCTGCGTGCTCATAAGGACGCGCTCGGCCGTCTCGTCACCGTCGAGAACGGCAAGATTCTCCAGGAAGGCCTCGGCGAAGTGCAGGAGATGATCGACATCTGCGATTTCGCGGTCGGTCTGTCGCGCCAGCTTTACGGTCTCACCATCGCCTCGGAACGGCCCGGGCATCGCATGATGGAGACCTGGCATCCCGCCGGTCCCGTCGCCGTGATCTCGGCCTTCAACTTCCCCGTCGCGGTATGGGCGTGGAATGCGGCGCTGGCCTTGGTCTGCGGCGATCCGGTGATCTGGAAGCCCAGCGCCAAGACGCCGCTGGCGGCGCTCGCCGTCCAGGCGCTGTTCGCCCGCGCGGCAAAGAAGTTCGGTGACGCGCCGGCGGCGCTGTCGCAACTCGCACTGTGCACGCGCGAAGCGGGCGAGTTGCTGACCAAGGATCCGCGCATTCCCGTGGTCAGCGCCACAGGCTCGACGGCGATGGGCAAGATCATCGGTCCCACCGTCGCCGCCCGCTTCGGCCGCAGCATTCTGGAATTGGGCGGCAACAACGCGATGATCGTCTGCCCCTCGGCGAAACTGGAGCTGGCCGAGCGCGCCATCCTGTTCGCCGCGGTCGGCACTGCGGGGCAGCGCTGCACCTCGCTACGACGGCTGATCGTGCATGAAAGCGTCTACGACACGCTGCTGGCGCGTTTGAAGACCCATTACGGCAGGCTGGTGATCGGCGATCCGCTGGCGAAGGGAACGTTGGTCGGCCCGTTGATCGACGGCACGGCGTTCGAAGCGATGCAACAGGCGCTGGCGGCGGCCCGCGCCGAAGGCGGCAAGATCACCGGAGGCGGCCGCGCGCTCCAGGCGGAATATCCCAATGCCTATTACGCCCATCCGGCAATCGTCGAGATGCCGGCGCAGACGGCGATCGTCTGCCACGAGACCTTTGCGCCGATCCTCTACGTCATGCGTTATCGCAAATTCGATGAAGCGCTGGCGCTGCACAATGAAGTGCCACAAGGGCTGTCGTCCTGCATCTTCACGCGCGACATGCAGGAAGCGGAGAAGTTCCTGGCGGCGTCCGGTTCGGATTGCGGCATCGCCAACGTCAATATCGGTCCGTCCGGTGCGGAGATCGGCGGCGCCTTCGGCGGCGAGAAGGAAACCGGCGGCGGACGCGAATCCGGTTCGGATTCCTGGAAGGCCTATATGCGGCGCCAGACGGCAACCATCAATTATTCCGACGCGCTGCCGCTGGCCCAGGGAATCGAATTCGGCGGAGGGTGAATCGCACGACCTAATCCCCCTACTCGGCGCGCGGTAGATATCCGCCGCGCCCGCCCGCATGATCGTTCCGCATCGGGCACGTCCATGACGGTGAAGATCCGAATATTCCATAACCGTTCTGGGCGCTGGCAAGCCGGGTCGCTGGGGTCCCGCGGCAAGGAAGGGAGGTCCTATGGATGGGTTTGTCACATTGAAGAGTGCGAACGACTTCGCAACGACCCTTGGGCGGCTGACCGATGCACTCAAAGCGAAAGGTGTGACGATCTTCGCGATTGTCGATCACGCGGCGGGTGCCGCTCATGCGGGGCTGAGCTTGCGCCCCACAACGCTGGTCATCTTCGGCAATCCGGCGGTGGGAACGCCGCTGATGCAGGCAGCCCAGACCGCCGGCATCGATCTGCCGTTGAGGACCTTGATCTGGGAAGACGCGAAGGGTGCGGCCTATCTCTCCTACAACGACCCGTCCTGGATTGCGGAGCGCTACGGCGCGCAAAATCTTCCGGCCGTGGCTGCCCTGACGACGGCGCTGAATGCGGTCGCGCTGCACGCGGCGGCGCCGTTAACCTCTCCTTAAGCATTTTCTTCACCCCCGCGCGGCTCCGTCCTAGGCTGCCGGCATAAAAGGGGAGCTGGGTATGCCGAAGGTGGCGCAACTGACAGGCATGATCGTTACCGCGATTGTTGTTTTCGGCACCGATGTGGATGTGTTCACCGCTGTGCCGCTGGGCATTTTGGCGGGCGCGATGGCGACCTTTTTCATGGCGCTGGCGGAAAACCGCCAAACGGCGAAAGTCGACAACTAGCGACGTACTGTTCGTTCAGTGCGGTTCCGGGGGAATGTTGTTCAGCGATTCTTCCAGTTCCTGGAAGGTCGGCTGAGCCTCGGACGGAACGCTGCTGCGTCCGATTTCGACGGAAACCTGCGCAGCATTGCCGTGGAGATGCGCGACCAGAATGTCGCGGATCACGTGATAGAACAGTGCTTCCTCGTCGATGATTGCCTTCAGCCGCAGACTGATCGGACCAACGATGCCGTAGGCCAGAAACACGCCCATGAAGGTACCGACCAGCGCCGAGCCGATCATGCGGCCTAGTACTTCCGGCGGCTCCGAGATCGCGCCCATGGTCTTGATCACACCGAGCACGGCGGCGACGATACCAAGAGCGGGTAGGCCGTCGGCCATTGTCTGCAGGGAGTTTGCCGTCAGCAGCGCTTCGTGGTGGTGTTTTTCAAGCTGTTTCTCCATCGCCGCTTCGACCTGATGCGGGTCTTCAAGGCTCATAGTCATCATCCGCAACGTGTCGCAGATGAAGGCGAGCGCGAAGTGGTCTTTGCTGATCTTGGGATAGCGCTTGAAGATGGAGGATTCCTCGGGCCGTTCAATATGAGCTTCGAGGGCGATCAGGCCCTTGGACTTCATCGTCTTGGTCAGCAGGAACAGCAGGCAGAGAAGATCGCGGAAATCGGCAGGCTTCCATTTTGGGCCGGAAAGGACTTTGCCGAGGTCGCCGCCGATCTTCTTGAGCGAATACATGGACCCGGCGATCAGCAGGGCCGCAACCGCGGCACCGAGAATGGTCAGCAATTCGTGCGGTGCAGCCTCGATCACCGAGGTGAGCGAACCGCCCGACATGATGAAGCCGCCGAATACGCAGGCAAAGAGGACGACAAGACCGCCGATCTGAAGCATAGAACCCGCCCGTGAACCGCAGGCGAGTATTAAGGAAAGGCCTTAAGGAGCGATAAATTCGCCCGCCTTTCCGGTTGCCGAAACGTTAATTTCGGACAGCCGCTTCTCGACCAGAAGGGCCAATTCGTCGGCGACAGTGTCACCTAGCCGCGTCGCTTCGTCCTCGGCGTGGGCGGCCCGGGCGATGGCTTCCAGGTGGAGCACGACGACCGAGCGCTCCGGCTTACAGCCGGCACGGTCGATCACGTCGATGTATTTGCACAGTCCGTTGGCGATCCGCCCCGTGGCAGCGAGGCCGGCGTTTCCGGCCAGGCCGCGGATTTCATGCGCCTGCTCGAACACTGCGCCGATATCGGAAATGCGCGCCGCCTCTTCCAGGCGACCGACATGCGCCAGCACGGCCATACGCAATTCGTCTGCCTTGTCGGCGATGACACGCGCAGCCTTGGTCGTGGTCTCCGGATCACGCAGTACCCGCGACAGGCGCATCGCGTCCGCTGTGGCGAAGGTAGGATAGGTGCCCGGGGCGATCTTGGTTGCCGTCGTAGACTTCTTTTGCCCGGGCGAGGAGGGATTTTGGCCGGTCATCTGAACTCCAAATCGGATTGGTCGTCATGGCGGCGCCACGGCCCTTTATAGGTTTCTTCCGCGCGTCGCCGCCGATCCGGTCCGAAATAGCCGTTGCAGCGGACATAGGAACGCGGTCGCTCGACGATCTCGGCCAGCCGCAGAAACAAGTTCTGCGCCGTGATCGGCTTGGCCAGAAACTCGGTTACCCCGGCATCGCGCGCCATCTCGACGCGATGACGCTCGGTGTGGCCGGTGATCATGACGATCGGGACATAAGGATTGGGGCTCTGCTTCGACAGGCGTACTTCGCGGGTGAAGGCGATGCCGTCGACCGGCTTCATCGTCAGATCCGTCAGAATGAGATCGGGTGACATGTCGCGAAGAATGGCGAAGGCATTTGCACCATTATCTGCTTCGAACACATTTTTTATGTCGAGCGCCATCAACAACGTACGCAACAACGCGCGCATGTGCACGTTGTCCTCGACGATCAGAACCTTCAGATGATCGAATGCCGCCCCCGACATCGCGCCTCAACCCGTAAAATCACTGCCAGCACCATCCCGCACGCCAGCAAAGCCATGCTCATGCTCTGCGTCGGGCAGATGTGATGTATCGCCGCCGCAAACCGATGTGCATGATTCGCATATCAGACCTGTGCTGCTACCACAGGTTACGTAACGATTGTTAGTAAGTCATTATGCGGTCGCTGATCTGAACGAAAAAATTACTGCGTCATGCCAAACCTCTTTTCCAGAACGCTTTTTTCGCTTTCCTTTGTAGCGCGCACCGCCCTGTCCCCGGTGGCTTTCGGGGTGCTGGCGATCGTCGAGCGGGACGGAAAGGTGATTCTGGTGCGCCACAGCTATGCGCGGGGGTGGCAATTCCCAGGCGGTGGCGTGAAGCGCGGCGAGCCTCCGGCCGACGCGCTGCTGCGCGAGTTGCGGGAGGAGATCGGTCTGACGCGGTCTGCGGTACCGGAACTGGTCGGCATTTACAGCCGCCGAATTTTTCCGATCACCAACGTCATCGCGCTCTATCACGTGCGAGAAGCGGTTTTTGCGTTCAAGCCGAATCTGGAAATCCGCGCGGTGCTGCTTACTGATCCCGCAACACCGCCACCGGAAACCAGTCCTGCTGTGCGACGCCGCCTAGCGGAACTCACCGGCCGGGCGCCCCCAAGCCCTTATTGGTGACCGTTCAGATCGGCGACCAGCCGAACACCGATGTGGTCGCGCCAAGATCGACGAAGCTCGGCTTGAAAGCTTCCATAGCATGTTCGGCGATAGTTTGCGGCGTCCAGCCTTCCACCTTGCCGATGCCGCGGATCGGCCGCGGTTGACTCATCAAGAAGATCTCATTGCCGCGCGCCACGAACAGTTGGCCCGAAACATCCTTGCAGGCGGGCGACGTCAGCGCGACGGCAAGTTGTGCCACCTGATCAGCGCGCATGGCGTTCTTCATCCGCTCGACGCGCTTGGCGGATGCTTCGTCCTTCACCGGGATGGTCTCGATCATGCGTGTCCAGGCGAAGGGCGCGATGGCGTTCGAGCGCACATTCTTCGCCGCGCCTTCCATGGCGATAATGCGCGACAGGCCGGCGATGCCCATCTTGGCGGCGGCGTAATTCGCCTGTCCGATATTGCCGATCAGGCCGGAGGTGGAGGTGAAGAGCACGAACGCGCCGTCGTTCTGTTCACGAAAATGACCGATGGCGGCGCGGCAGATGTTATAGGTACCGTTCAGATGGACGTCGATCACCGCGTCCCAGTCCTCATCCTCCATTTTGTGGAACATGGCGTCGCGCAAGATGCCGGCCGGCGAGATAATCGCATGCAAGCCTTTGAACGTATCCAGCGCTTGCTCGATCATCCGCGCGACGCCGCTCTTGCTGGTGACGCTGTCGGAGTTGGAGACAGCCAGGCCGCCCGCATGGCGGATCGCCTGCGCGACCTGTTCGGCTGGGGCCGCTGAACCCTCGTCGCCGCCTTTCACGCCGCCGCCCAGATCGTTGACCACGACGCAGGCGCCTTCCCTGGCTGCCAACATCGCGCATTCCTTGCCGATACCGTTGGCCGCACCCGTCACCAGCACAACCTTACCTTCCAGCATGCCCATGACATTCCCTCAACTTGCTTTTGCTCGGCCGCAACAGTAGCGAGGGTGTTATGACGGCAAAAGACCCGACCTGGCAGATCAGGCCCGAGCGCCCCGAGGACGCGCCCCTGGTGGAGGCGTTGAACGAAGCGAGCTTCGGCCCTGGGCGCTTCGCCAAATCGGCCTATAGGCTGCGCGAAGGTGTCGATCCGGTGGCCGGCCTCAGTTTCGTTTCCGTTGAGGAAGGCGAGCTGCGCGGTTCAATCCGCTTCTGGCCGGTCGCCATCGGCATGGAGCAGTCGCTGCTGCTAGGACCGCTCGCCGTGCAGTCGCATCAGCGCGGACGCGGCATCGGCATCGCCCTGATGAAGCGCGGTATTGAAGAAGCGCGGACGCAAGGCCATGCCAGCATCATCTTGGTCGGTGACGAGCCGTATTACGTGCGTGTCGGCTTCGCGGCGCTGCCGCCGGGGCGCGTTCGTTTTCCCGGGCCGGTAGATCCGGCGCGCATCCTCGGGCAATCGCTGAAGCCGAATGTGATACTGACGCTGGCCGGCGAAGTACGGCGCGCTCACATCGATCACCCGTTCTGTGCGGACGGCGCCGGGCTGGGCTAACGCCCCTCTTCGCGCCAGGCCAGCATCAGCGTCCCGAGCAACAGCAGCAGCGCCGCCCAAACCGGAAGAAGCTGCGTCTGCTCGACGCTTATTACCCGCGAAACATTGTTCGCCGCGATCCCCATCCAACCGTCGCCGGCCATTACGCGACCACGCTCGACGCGGCGAATTTCGGGCATGCCGTCGCTCAGCCAATGCACCGAGCCGCCGCTTTGCTCCGCCACTGGTCCAAGGATCCGATCGGTTGCGCGCATGTCGGCGACTTCTTTGGGATTGAGCGGACCGGCGGCGGCAACGGCAGACAGTTTGCCATCGGTAACGCGATAGAGACCCAGCGCATCCGCCTTTGCCGTGCCGCGCCACACGCCTGGCTCGACTTTCGTCAGAGTGACCGTCGATTGCGCGCCCGACGGATCGGTCAACGTGACCGGCGGTGCCGTCGGCGCCATGGTGCGCCGTTCCACGTCGATGTCGCCGCCAGTGATCTTCGCCGTCAGTCGCTCTTCTTCGAGTTGCGGCTCCTTCATCAGCCAGTGAGCCAGCCGCCGCAGAAGTTCGGCTTCCGGTCCGCCGCCCTCGAAGCCGCGGGCCCACAGCCAGCCCTGATCGGACAGCAACTCTGCCACACGACCTTGGCCGACGCGATTAAGCACCAGCAGCGGCTTGTTACCCGGCCCGCTCATCACAGTTTCACCCGACAAAGTTTGCGCGCCGATCAGGCGGAACCATTGCCCCCAGCTCGGCGGCTTGCCGTCGCCGGTGTTGGCGCCGGGTAGATCGGCGGTAACGGGATGCGCCAAACCGTCGGCGGTTACGATGGGCTTGAAGGGTTGAGCGATGATCTGGCCGGTCGGTTGCGCCGGCAGCACGGAAGCCAATGGTGTGCGGTAGATGCTCATCGGACCGGCGAATTCCGGGCCTGCGGAGACTAGTAGAGCGCCGCCGTTCTCGACGTAATCGGCGATGTTCTCGAAATAGGCGAGCGGTAGGATGCCGTGTTCGCTGTAGCGGTCAAAGATCACCAGATCGAAGCCGCCGAGTTTTTCGGCGAACAACTCCTGGGTTGGGAAGACGATCAACGACAATTCATTGAGCGGTGTGTCGTCCTGTTTCTCTGGTGGACGCAGGATGGTGAAATGCACCAGATCGACCGAGGGGTCGCCCTTGAGCAGGTTGCGCCAGACGCGCTCGCCGGCATGTGGTTCGCCCGAGACCAGCAGCACGCGCAATCGATCGCGCACGCCGTTGATCGTTACAACGGCGCGGTTGTTCTCCAGCGTGAGTTCCGCAGGACCAGGTTCCGCCTCGAGCTCCACCACGCTTTCGCCTTCGTGGGTGATTGGCACCTCGATGGGCGTGTTGCGCCCGAGCGGCACGCTGCGGCCGCCCGCGTCGCTGCCGTCGATGCGCAGATTGACGCGCGCGAAGCCGGGCTTGTCGCTGCCGAGATCGTCGACGCGAACGATGATCTGTGCCTGTTGTCCGACGATGGCGTAACGCGCCGCATCCACCACGGTGAGTTTGCGGTCGCGCTCGCCGCGTTTACCGACGATCAGCGCCTGCAACGGCGCGCCGACGCTGAGCTTCGCGGGCGCGTCGTGTACTTCGCCGTCGGTGACAAGAAACGTGCCAGCGACGCGCGCCGGGGGAACGTCTGCCAAGGCGGTGTTCAAGGCGGCGAAAGCCTGCGTGCCATTGTCTTCGCCGGAAGCCTTGGTGGTGACGGTGGCGATGCGCACTTCCAGATTCTTCTGCGCTGCAAGTTTTCTCTTGAGATCGGCAACCGCCTTGTCGGCATCCTCCAGGCGTGAGCCGAGCGCCATGCTTTGCGAATGATCCACGACGATCACCGCAACGTCAGGGAGCGGCTGCCGGCTCTGATGCACCATCAACGGATTGGCGATGGCAAGAACCAGCGTGGTGAGCGCCAACGCTCGCGCCCAGGTTCCACGCGCTCGCATAGCGAAGGCGTATACCGCCAGCACGACGGCGATGGCGATCACCGCCCAAAGGACGCCAATTGGAACATGGGGCGCAAAGACAATCGATCCCATCGGCTATTGCCCCAATCGCTGGAGAATCGCGGGCACGTGCACCTGGTCGGCCTTGTAGTTGCCGGTCAGCGCGTACATGACGACATTGATGCCGAAGCGAATCGCCAGCTCACGTTGACGTGCGCCGCCGGGCGAAACGTCTACAAGCGGCCGACCTTGCGCATCTACCGCCCAGGCCGCGGCCCAGTCATTACCGCCGATGATCACCGGTGACACACCGTCGCCGCCGCGCACCGGCCGGTCGTCGGGTTGGCCTGGCGGCAGGGCCTGAACCCAGACGGTCCCGCCGTCCCAGCGGCCCGGGAAATCCGACAACAGGTAGAACGCCTTGGTCAGCACGTGATCGGGTGGGAGGGGTTCGAGCGGCGGCAGATCTATCTTGCCCAGCAATCGGCGCAAGGTTTGTTGGCCGGCGGAATCGGGACCGCGCGTAGGGCCCAACGTCAGATCGCGCGTGTCGATCAGGATCGTGCCGCCGTTGCGCATGTAGTCGGCGATCTTCGACAAGGCCGTCGGCGACAGATCTTTCTCGCGCGGGTCCATCGGCCAGTAGAGCAATGGGAAGAAACTGAGGTCGTCGGTGTCGAGGTTCACGCCCATCGGTTCTTTCGGCACGTAGGAGGTGCGCGCCGCCAGCGCGTCTCCCAGCCCTATGAGGCCGGCTTTGCTCATGGCATCTACGTCGGGAACACCGGTGATGACATAAGCAAGCCGGGTGTCGAGTGCCGCCTTCATGTCGAAAGTATCGTCGGCACGCGCCTGTCCCGCGTGCAGCAATATGATGCAGCCAAACAGCACCCCGGCGACGCGTGCGAAGGATTTGAGCCGGGGCGCGTAACCGCGCAGCACGAGCGAGATCGCAAAATCAGCCAGCAGCAGAAGGGCAGCGATCAGCAGCAACGGAGTCTGCAGCGCGATGGCCGTGCGGGAGGCGTAGAAAACGGCGTTGCGGTCGGTGAACGGCAGCAGAACGGTGTCGCCGCGTGCCGCGTTCAAGGCACGCTCCAGACCGGGTACGCCGTATAGGCCGGGCGGATGAATGCGCGACGGTTCGGTGCGGGCGATCTCGGCACCGCGGATCGGTTGCGCCTCCGCGCCGGCGGGCGACAGGCGGCCGAAGCCGTCGAGTGTGGAGACGGCTGGCAGGCTGGTGTTCGCCGCCATCTCCTCGGGATTTGTGCCCGCCGACAGCGGCAGCAGGCGCCGCAGCATCTCAACATACAAGCCGGAAAGCGGCAGCGTCGACCATGCCGGACTGGCCGTGACGTGGAAGAGCACGATCCAGCCTCTGCCACGGCGCGCCGCAGTGACCATCGGCGTGCCGTCGGTCAAACGCGCCCAGGAGTGCGAGGACAATTCGATCGACGGCTCGGCCAATATCTGGCGTGAGACAGAGACATCATCGGGAATCGTCAGGCCGGCGAAGGGCGAGTCGTCCGGGAATGGCGCAAGATGTTGCGGCGCCGCCCAAGCGAGTGCGCTACCAAGATAGCGTCCGCCGCCGCGCAGCGGCACGGGCACGAGATCGTCGACGCCGCTTGCCATGCGATCTCCGGCAAAACGGACCAACAAGCCACCGCCGTCGATAAACTTGGTCACGCGGTCATAATCGGCGCCGGCGATCTTGCCGATGTCGGCGACGACCAGCACCGAGACGCCGCGTGCCAGCAGTTCGGAGATCGTGCCCTGGTGCAGATCGGCGTAAGGCGACAGGGCGCGTTCCAGATAGTACAGACCGGAAAGCAGCGGCTCCTCGCCGCCGGCGTTTGTCGCGGCGACCAAGCCGATCGAGCGCCGCGGCGCGCCGCGGTCGAGCAGCCATACGGCGCCCGCATCATCGACGTTGTCGACGGCGATGCGTGCCGTTTCGTTGCGCATTTCCAACGGCAGGCCAAGGCGAATGGCTGTCCGGTTGCGTCCGTCGGCAAAATGGAATTGCGCCGTTCCGAGAATTTGCTCCTGGTCGCCATAGGCGGTGACGGCTCCGGCGCGTGCGCCGCTAGTACCCGGGCGCAAAACGTCCAGCTCGAAGCCATCGGCGGTATTGGTGATCCCGGTTACCGCCAGCGGGCCCTTTCCGGCGCTGTCAGTATAGATCTGCAGCCGTCCGAGGCTCGACAAAGTCTTAGCGGTTTCGCGCGCATGCCCGTCGTCTATACCGTCGGAGAGCCAAAGAATTTCCGGGCGCGCCGCGAATTTCATTTTCGTCAACGCCGCAAGTGCCTCGCTGCGATCGGCCAGCCATGGCCGGGGCTCCAGCGATCGCACGGCACGCTCGGCGCGACCGGCATCCAGCAGATTTGTGTCCGGCCTTGCCGCGGTTTCGACGATGGCGACGGCCCGGCGTTGATGCGCGGCAAGGCGCACTACTTCCTCTGCCAGACTCTTGTGCGCATCCCAATTCGACGACGCCGTCCAGCCATTGTCGACCAGGAGAACGACGGGACCGTTGCCGGGCAGGTCGAGTTTCTGGCCGACCTGTGGCTCCGCCAGGGCCACGATGACGGCGGCCGCGGCGATCAGGCGAAGCAACATCAGCCACCATGGCGTGCCGGCTGGCGTTTGTTCCTCGTCGCGTAATCCGAGCAGCAGGCGCAACGGCGGAAACACCACGCGCTTCGGCAACGGCGGCGTGACGCGCAGCAGAAACCAGATGATAGGTAGGACGACAAGCGCCGCGAGAATCCACGGTGTGCCGAAACTGATGTTTGCCAGCCAAGCCATGCGTCGTCAGTTCTGCATCCTGTGTCCGCCGCCGAGATCGGCGTAGAGCGCGACCAGCGCCGTCTGCGGCGATCGGTCCGTGCGATGCGCCATGTAGTTCCAGCCCAGCTTGCGCGCCAACAGAGCCACGGCTTCGCTGTGCACCTTGAAGAGCGCGCGATAATCGGCGGCGACGCTTTCCGCGCGGCCAAGCGTGTGCGCGTCCGTACCATGGACGGATTCAAAACGCGTGCGCCCGGCATAGGGGAAGTCTTCTTCCGCGGGATCGATGATATGCACCAGCCGTCCGCCGGCGTTTTGCCGCGTCAGCCGGCGGATGGCCGTTTCGATGTCTGCGAGCGGCGCCAGGAAATCGCCGAACCAGACGAACTGCGCGTTGCGCGGCAGAGGCCGGTCCGGCGGCACCGGGTCGCCGGCAGGCTCGCGTTCCGCCAATGCATAGCCGATCCGCCGATAAGCGGCGCGGGAATTGGCCGGCGCTTCCCGTTCGCCGAACAGCGCGATGCGTTCGCCGCCGCGCACCAGCAAGACGCCGAGCGCCAGCGCCAGCAAACTCGCGCGGGCGACCTTGCTTTCGCCGCCGGACGAGAACCGCATCGACGGCGAACCGTCACGCCACAGCCATACGGACTGTGCCGCTTCCCATTCGCGCTCGCGCACATAAAGATGTTCGGACTTCGCCGATTGCCGCCAGTCGATGGCATTGGCCGGATCGCCGAAGCGATAGTGATGGAATTGCCAGAAACTCTGACCGATGCCCGCCTTGCGCCGGCCATGCATGCCCAGGCTGATCGCGGAAGCCAGCCGCTCGGCCCGTACCAGCAATGGCGGCAGACTGGCGCCCAACGCCTCGGCGGCATCCTGCAGCGACGGACGGAGCGGTTCGGACATCAAAGAAGCGTCTGGCAAAGCCGGTCGATCACACGCATCACAGTCATGCCTTCCGCACGCGCGGCGA
The DNA here is from genome assembly GCA_028865545.1 of Alphaproteobacteria bacterium. Taxonomy (GTDB): domain Bacteria; phylum Pseudomonadota; class Alphaproteobacteria; order Micropepsales; family Micropepsaceae; genus Rhizomicrobium. Next base: position 42,750 of record JAGWJY010000001.1, read on the forward strand.
AATTGATCGCCATGCGGTGGCGCAGCACCGGTCCGGCCAGCGCAACTATGTCATCGGTGGATGGCGCGAGGCGGCCCTCAATCAAGGCGCGGGCGCGTGCCGCCAGCATGAAGGCTTGGCTGGCGCGGGGGCCCGGACCCCAGGCAATGACATCGCGCAGGTCCGGGTCACCGTCGGCGTCCGGACGCGCCGCGCGCACGAGCCGCAGGATCGAGTCGACCACCTTTTCGCCAACAGGTATGCGCCGCACGATCGCCTGCGCGGCGATCAACGCCTCGGGACCACAAACGCGCACCGGCGCGGTCTCGTCGCCGAAGGTGGTGGACAAGAGCATTTGTCGTTCGGCGTCTTTGTCGGGATAGCCTACATCGATCTGCAGCAGGAAACGGTCAAGCTGCGCTTCCGGCAATGGATAGGTGCCTTCCTGCTCCAGCGGGTTCTGTGTTGCCAGCACATGGAAAGGATGCGGCAGGTCATAGCGCGCCCCGGCCACCGTGACCTGACGTTCCTGCATCGATTGCAGCAGCGCCGATTGCGTGCGCGGCGAGGCACGATTGATTTCGTCTGCCATCAACAGCTGGGTGAAGACGGGGCCTTTAAGAAAACGAAAGGCGCGCTGATGGTCGCCGGATTCCTCCAACACTTCGGAGCCGATGATGTCGGCGGGCATCAGATCGGGGGTGAACTGAATGCGCTTCCAGTCGAGGCCGAGCACCGTACCGAGCGCTTCCACCAGCTTGGTCTTGGCCAGGCCCGGCACGCCGATCAGCAAGCCGTGGCCGCCGGCCAACAGCGTGATTAGCGTCTGGTCGATCACGTCTTTCTGGCCAAAGATGACGCGGCCGATGCCCTCGCGCACCCTGGCGAGAATCTGGGCCGCTTCTTCGGCATGCGCGACGGCCTGGCCCTTCAATTCTTCGCTGATCGTGTCGTTCATTAACCTATGCTATCCAGGTTGCAGGTGGTGCGCAGCCCCGCCTAATCTCCGGGTCGAAAGCGCGTTGGCCGGAACGTACCGCGCTCCGGCAGGCGCAACAAGGAGAGGCGGGTCCTGCCACGGTTGCGCCCGCTGTTGCGACTCGATGACGGGCGATTTTCCCCTCGGACTGGCGAGCCTCCAACGCGAGGCCGCGAAAAGCCGCGCTTTGCCGCCGGTGGAGAACTGGCATCCAACTCATTGCGGCGACATTGACATCCGCATCGCCCGCGACGGTACCTGGTTCCATCTCGGTACGCCGATCGGCCGCAAGGAGTTGGTGCGCCTGTTTTCCACCATCTTGCGAAAGGATGAAGACGGCTTTCATCTGGTAACCCCGGCCGAGAAGCTGCGAATCAAGGTCGATGACGCGCCGTTCCTGGCCGTCCTCCTACACAGCGAAGGTGAGGGCGAAGATCAGCGGCTGACCTTCACCACCAATGTCGGCGATGAAGCCGTGGCGGGACCGGAACATATCATCCGTGTCAATACCGATCCGGTGACACAAGAGCCAGCGCCCTATCTGCATGTGCGCAGCGGATTGGAGGCCAAGATCGCCCGTGCCGTGTTCTATCAGCTTGCCGATCTTGCCGTGCCTGGTGACGGGGCCGATCGCGACGTGCTTGGTGTGTGGAGCGGCGGCGTGTTTTTCCCCCTGGGTAGGCTCGCATGACGCCCGCCGCACTTCTCGCAGAGTATGGCATCGATTTGTTGCGGACGCGCTTGCTGTCGCAAGCTCCCGTTCTGCCACTCAGACCGACGCGTGGCGACTACGATCTGAATCCCACTGCACGATCGCTTGCGCCGCGCGAACTCATGCCGGCGGCGGTGCTCTTGCCCATCGTCGTCCGCGCCGAGCCGATGGTCCTGCTCACTCGACGTAGCGAAGATTTGCCGCGTCATGCCGGGCAGATCAGCTTTCCCGGTGGACGCGTGCAGGACAGCGATGCCACCCTCATTGCGACCGCTTTGCGGGAAATGGCTGAAGAGACAGGCATCACGGCGGATTTCGTCTCGGTGGCCGGTTTTCTTGACGTCTACGAAACGGGAACGGGTTACGCCATCCTGCCCGTCGTCGGCATGCTACGCGAAGGCTTTGCCTTAAAGCCTGACGCCCGGGAAGTCGCCCATGTGTTCGAAGTGCCCCTCGCCTTCTTGCTCGATCCGGCCAACCGTCAGGAGCACGTGCTGGAATGGAAGGGCGGCATGCGCCGTGTTTACGCCTTCCAGTACGAAACGCATTATATATGGGGCGCGACGGCGGCGATGCTCGTGAATTTCGCGGAAAGACTTCATGACGCGTCTTGATTCCCAGCCCTGGATGAGCGCACCTCAAACGCAAAAGCTGATGGCGGCACTCGGCGAGGCGCGCTTTGTCGGCGGTGCCGTTCGCAATGCGCTGCTGGGAAAGCCTGTCGTCGATGTCGACATCGCCACGCCGCTGACGCCCGACAAGGTACAGCAGAAGCTGACCGCCGCCGGGATTCGCGCGGTGCCCACCGGCATAGACCACGGCACGATCACCGCCGTTGTCGACGGCAAGCCCTTCGAAGTCACCACTTTGCGCCGCGACGTCGAAACCGACGGTCGCCATGCAGTTGTAACCTTCACCACAGATTGGGCGGAAGACGCCCGGCGCCGGGACTTCACGATGAACGCGCTCTATGCCGATGCCTCTGGCGCGGTGCTCGACGTCGTCGGCGGCGTCGAGGATATGAAGGCGGGCCGCGTCCGCTTCGTCGGCGATGCCGCGACGCGCATTCGCGAAGATTATCTGCGCATCCTGCGTCTCTTCCGCTTTCATGCCTGGTACGGCAGGGGCGAGATCGATGCTGCGGCGCTGCAGGCCGCGGCGGCGGAGAAAGCCGGCATCGCCAAGCTTTCCGGCGAACGCATCGCCAAGGAAATGCTGCGCTTGCTAGAAGCAGCAGCGCCGGCATCAGTGCTGCGTCAGATGGCGGCGTCGGGTATCTTGGCGGAGGTCCTGCCGGACCTGTTGGATATCGCGCGTCTCGAGCGGCTCGCCGAGATCGATGCGGCGAATTTTTTCACCCCGGATGCGGTGCTCAGGCTGGCGGCGTTACTGCCGCACGACACCAGGGTCGCCGCGCAGGTTTCCGATCGCTGGAAATTGTCGAATGCGGTGCGCGAACGGCTGGAAGATATCGCAGGCTCAACCGAGAAAATCGTCTCTTATCTGTCCATCCGCGAAGTGCGCAAACTGCTGTACCGATTGGGTCCGCAACCGTTCAAGGATCGCTTGTTCCTGAAATGGGCGGAGGACCCCAGAGCCGCGATGCAATGGCGCGCGCTGCTGGCGATGGCCGATGCCTGGACGCGTCCGCGCTTTCCGCTGACGGGGCGCGACGTGAAGCAGGCGGGCGTGCCCGAAGGTCCGCTGGTGGGCCAGGTGCTGGGCGAGGTGGAAGCGTGGTGGATCGACAGCGATTTCACCGATGATGAATTTTCCCTGGCCGAACGATTGAAGGCCGTAGTGCAGGCAGTGGTGTATTGATGCAGTTCGAGCTTTTGGATTCCTTTTCGATTCCCGCCGATCCCGCAAAAGCCAATGAAGATGCCTTTGGTGCGGAGCCCGAGGCTGCCGTGGTGCTCGACGGCGCAACCTGGGTCGGTGAGGAGATGCTGCTGCCGGGACCGAGCGACGCCGCCTGGATCGCTCATTTCGGCGCGCGCCGGCTTATGGCGCATATGCGCGACGGCGATGCGCCGCAGAGTGCCTTGCGCCATGCCTTGGCCGACGCCGAGAAGTCCTATGCCGGCCTGCGGCGCCGTCCACCGAAAGAGACATTCGAGATACCCTTCGCCTCGATGATGTTCGTGGCGCCGGATGACAATGGCTTTAATGCCTTTTGGTTCGGCGATTGTGCGGCGCTGGTTGCGCGGCCGGATGCATCGGCGGAAGTCATCGGCGAGGCTTTCGACAAGCGTGCGGCCGAAGCGCGCCGGGTCAAGATGCTCGCCGAAGCCAAGGGACTGGCGCCTGCCGCCGGGATGTCGCGCGCCGAATATCTGCCGCATCTGCGCGCGGCACGCAACAAGGTCAACAGCAGTAATGGTGACTGGCTGTTTTCGCCGGACACACATGCCGTCGATCATGTTTCGCAATGTCATGTCGAGGCGCCAGCCGGCACGCTGGTGCTGCTGTCGACGGATGGCTTCCTGGCGCTCGCCAGCGATTACCAAGCCTATGACGCCGGCGGGTTGTTGCGTGCTGTCGAGCAAAAAGGCTTGCAGGCGCTGGGCGTGGAACTGCGCGCACTCGAAGAAGGCGACGCCGAAGGCCGCCGCTTCGCACGCCTCAAGAAGAGCGACGATGCGACGGCGGTGCTTCTGCGACTGTCGTAAAGCGGCGCGGCGTTACTCCACCGCGACGGTGGCGTGACGCGCCTGTGCGGCGTCTACCGCACCGGTGCGGCCCGACAGCGCGCGTGCCCAAAGCCGATGTCCCTTGAACCGCCGGCGCAGTGCACCCGCCAGTCTCGGTGCCACAAATTCCGCCCCGACCATGAACCGCAGCAGCGGCCCGAACGAGGCCATGGCGGTCATGCCGATCGTGTAAAGATTCGGCACGGCCGTTTCGAACCGGGATGAAACCGCGGGGCTGCGGCCGTCCGGCGAGATCTGCTTGCGGATGGCCTCCGACAGAAAGCGCAGCCGCGTCATGTCGACTTGGTAGCCGGTCGCGGCGATCACATGATCGCAGGTCACAATCTTGCGCTCGCCCGACGCCGTCTTGAGCCGCAGCACGACCCGTCCGTCGGTGAGGTCGGCGCCTTCGATGGCAACGCGCGAGGTCCTCTGGACCGTGCCCTCGACTTTTTCACGCATGAACCAACCACCCGCCGCATGCATATGGCTGCGCACAGCGCGTGCGCGCAGATTAGCCGGCAGGAAGTGAACCGCGAGCGGCGCAATGGCGCAGAAATAGGACTTCCAGCCCTGACCGATGGTCGATGGCGGATTCTTAAGCTGATAGCTGATCTTATCCGCATCGGGGTTGGGCGTGATGTTGTATTCGATCTGATCCGCGCGGGTGACGATGTGAGGTGTTGCTCCCGCCTGGTGCAGATCCCAGGCGAGATCGATGGCCGACGAGCCTGCACCCACGATTACGACATCCTGTCCTTTGAAATGATCGAGAGAACGGTGATCGTAACTGTGTGACACCGCACCTGACGGCAAATTGGACAATTCCGCAGGGACATATGAGAAATGGCTGACGCCGGCCGCGACAACCACGGCGCGGGTCAGGAATTTTTCGCCGGTCTCCAGCGTCACCTCGAAACCGTCTTTTTGGCGCTCGACCGATGTTACGAGCACGTCCTCCAAATTCGGGACATTGCGGGCGCGGAACCAGTCGCCATAGCCCAGGAATGTATCAAGAGCGATTGGCAAAGCCCGATCGGCATAGGCGATACCCCGCAATGCGCAATAAGCCTTGAGGGTGGAATCTTTACCCGGAGCGGAGAGATTGGACGCGAAACCTTCCGATTTCAGGAACATGCCCTTGGGCATGTGGGAGCGCCACGTGTCCAGCGGTTTGCCAAAGATGCGGAAATTGACGCCGGCAGCGCGCAGATGCGCCGCCACGGAAAGCCCGTAGGGCCCTGCACCTATGATTGCGACATCACATGACTTCATCATTTTGGTCTCCGTATTCGGGAAATGTGTGTTTCAAAACGCGACAGAAGGCGTGCACTTACGTCTCAGAACCGGGATTATTCGAAATTCGTGCCAGGCACGGTTCTTGCGGCGGAGCGCTGTGTGGCTGGAGGCCGTGACATGAGAACCAAGATATTGCTTGCCGCAACGGTCGATTGGCCTTCGGTGGCGCGCTATGCCAGTGGTTTTGCGGTGTCCGGGTGCTCTGTGGAGGTGCTGACCCCAAAAGGAGCGCCAGCCTGCGTCAGCCGCTACGTTGACAAGTGTCATGCCTATAGCGCCTTCCGGCCGCTACGCGCCCTCCGGCGCGCGATCCAGGACTCGGGTGCGGCGTTAGTCGTCGCCTGTGACGACCGCATCGTTCATCACTTGGTCCGGTTATACGAAGAAGAAGCACGCTCCGGATCACCGGTGGCGCGGCTGATCGAAACGTCGCTAGGTTCGCCCCAAAACTATGGGCGCTTGATCTCGCGCAATGAATCGCTCGCCATGCTCCGAGAGGCCGGTGTGCGTGTGCCACCGACATTTGCGGCCGCATCGGAGGCTGACCTGGAGAAGGCTCTCGAAAAGGTTGGTTTTCCTGCCGTCCTGAAACAAGACGGCAGCTGGGGTGGCGACGGCGTCATCATTGTCCGCGATCGCACGGAAGCGTTGCAAGCCTATCGCCGTCTCGCGACGCCGCCGTCGCGGCTGCGCAGCGTGTACCGAGCGGTCAAGCGGCGTGACCCGCATCATATCGTTGCGGCGCTAAAGCCGCCGCGCCGACCGGTGTCCGTTCAGGGATTTGTCGAAGGCGCGCCTGCGGCCAGCGCCTTTGCTGCCTGGAAGGGCGAGGTCGTCGGTTCGATCTACTACGATGTTCTTGTCGCCGATCGCGAGATCGGACCGCCCAATGTGATCAGGCGGGTGGACTGTCCTGAAATCCATAGGGCGACAGAGATCGTCGCCAGAAGCTTCGGCCTGTCGGGTCTCCACGGCATCGATTTCATCCGCGACAAGTCGGGCGCGGTGCACCTCATCGAGGTCAACCCGCGCGCGACACAGGGCGGGACTCTGGCCTTCGGCAAGAACAAGGACTTGCCTGCGAGCTTGGCCGCGAAAGTCGCTCCCAACATCGTCGGCCTGCGGAAGGCGATCATCGGCGATGTCGTCGTGTTCTTTCCGCGCGAATGGGTAAAGAATCCGGCCAGTCCATATCTGGCCATGGGGCATCACGACGTGCCGTGGGACGATCCGGGCGTGCTCAAAGCGGGGCTGTCCTTTTAAGCCGGATCGTGTCGGGGGATTATTTGTTGTGCCGCGACGCGCTTGCGAAACGCGTTAACTCGTCATCATCGCCATACCGCCGTGTACGATCATCGACACGGCGACATACAGAACGATCAGGATGCCGGCGTAACTGATCCAGGGGTAACGGTTCAGCAGCTTCGCCACGAAACTTGCTGCCAGCCCCATCAGCGCGACGGAGAGCATCAGGCCGATGATCAGCACGCCGATGTGGTGCATCGCGGCGCCGGCGACCGCCAGCACGTTGTCCAGCGACATGGAGATATCGGCCGCGGCGATATGGACAACAGCGCGCCGCACGGCTGCCGAATTCTTGCAGCGCATAGGTCCGTTTTCAGCCAGATCCGAGTCTGTCAGCAGCTTGGCGGCCTGGTGTTCCTTGTGCGTCTCGCGGATGTCACGCCAGAGCCGCCAGCACACCCACAGGAGCAGGATGCCGCCGGCGATCATCAGCGGGATGTATTCGAGAAGCTGAACCGCAAATATCGCCAGCACGACGCGCAGGACGACGGCGGAGGCCAACCCCCAGAAGATTACCTTCCGGCGGTCAGAGGCATGCACATGCGCCGCTGACATGCCGATGACGACAGCGTTGTCGCCGGCCAGCACAAGATCGATCAAGATCACCTGAAGCAGTGCGAAGAAGCCGCCTTGTGTGAAGATGTCGAGCAATGCGTTTCCTCGTTTGAGACCGTCTTCTTACGGCCAGCGCGCTTCCGGCGGTAGGGACATCAGGATGGCTTCGGCATTGCCACCGGTCTTCAGACCGAACTGGGTGCCGCGGTCGTAAAGCAGATTGAATTCCGCATATCGGCCGCGACGCACCAGCTGATGGGCCCGTTCTGCCTCGGTCCAGGTCCGTCCCATGTGCCGTCTTACGATGTGGGGATAGATGTCCAAGAATGCGAGTCCCACGGCACGGGTGAAGGCGAAGTCCTTCTCCCAGTCGCCGGTGTCCAGATAGTCGTAGAAAATGCCGCCAACACCGCGCATTTCGCCGCGATGCGGCAGGAAAAAGTACTCGTCACACCACTTTTTGAAGCGCGGGTAATAGGTCGCGTCGGCGTCGTCACAGGCGCGCTTCAATGCCGCATGGAAATCGGCCGTGTCGTCGGCGTTTGGTGTCATCGGGGTCAGGTCTGCACCACCGCCGAACCAACTTTTGGCCGTGACGATGTGGCGAGTGTTCATATGGACGGCCGGCACATGCGGATTCTGCATGTGGGCGACAAGGGAAATGCCGCTGGCCCAGAAGCGCAGGTCCTGATCGGCCCCGGGAATGGTTTTGGCGAACTCCGGCGCGAATCTTCCGTGCACAGTCGAGACATTGACGCCGACCTTCTCGAAGACGCGGCCGCGCATGATGCTCGTTACGCCGCCGCCGGTTTCGGCACCGTCTTCCGGCGGGCGCGTCCAGGCCTTGCGCTCGAAACGGCCCGCCGGGCGGTCGCCTAGCAGGCCGTCGTCCTCGATGGCCTCGAAAGCGGCACAAATCCGGTCGCGCAGACCCTCGAACCAGGCTTTGGCTCGGGCTTTGCGCTCGGTCATGGGAACCCTTTCGTTTGTCTCAGCGCTTCGGCCAGCACGATGGCGCCCGCCTGTGCCACGTTCAGTGATCGTTCCTTCACCGGAATGCATAGCCGCGCATCCGCTCGCTCATGCACGGCGTCGGGCACCCCTTCGCTCTCCCGGCCCAAGAGAAGAACATCATTGGGGCGAAAGGCAAATTCTACGTAGCTCTGGGCACTCTTGGTGGTGAGCAAAACCAGCCGCGCCCCGGCGCGCGCAATCAGGAAGGCGTCCCAGGAGGGATGCCGCAGAACCTCAGTACGGCCCAGATAGTCCATTCCGGCGCGGCGCAGCTTGGCGTCGCTGAACAGAAAGCCGCAAGGCTCGATGATGTCCAAGCCGACGCCGAAGCAAGCGCCTAGCCGGATCAGGGCGCCTGTGTTCTGCGGAATGTCGGGCTGATAGAGGGCGAGGCGCATATCGATCACGTTCCGGTCAAATAAATCAAATGATTATAATGCCTTACAGGAAGTTGAACGAGCCCTGACGCGGGCATTTTCCGCGGAATTGCCGGCGGAGGCGCGAATTCGGCTTGACGGTGGCGATTTGGAACAGTTCTTTGCTCGCCGAAACGGCTGGCGGGGATTCGAGAGCCGTGGGGTGATGAGCATCCGGGAGGGCAACCCCTTGCGTATACGAACACATTTCTGCGCTTCTGCGTCATTCTGCCGCAAGACCCCTGCGACGCACCGGTCTAATTTAGCTATTGCGTCTTAGACGCGCCGTTTTTTCGCGGAACGGCGTGCGTAGAGGTATTGTTTTTTTCGATTCTTCACTCAAGGAAGGTGATCCTCGTGGCGACTGCTACCAAGCCGGAACCGACGCGACGCGACTTTCTCTATCTTGCGACCGGGGCCGTCGGCGCCGTCGGCGCAGCCTTCGCGGCGTGGCCCTTCATCGATCAGATGAACCCGACAAGTGCGGTTCTGGCTCTGGCTTCCATTGAAGTCGATATCTCGTCCATCCAGCTGGGGCAGCAGGTCGTCTTCAAATGGCGCGGCCATCCGCTTTTTGTCCGCCGCCGCACGCCCAAGGAAATCGCCGAAGCGCGCGCGGTGCCGGTCTCCGAGTTGATCGATCCGGTAGCCCGCAACGCCAATCTGCCGGACAGCGCGCCGGCAACCGACGCCAACCGCGAGTTCAAGCCGGAATGGTTGGTACTGGTGGGCGTCTGCACGCATCTGGGCTGTACGCCGACGGTCTCGACGCCGCAATCCCCACAAGGCGATTACGGCGGTTGGCTGTGCCACTGCCACGGCTCGCAATACGACACCGCCGGACGCGTCCGCAAAGGTCCCGCGCCGCAAAATCTCGCCGTCCCACCCTATTCCTTCACTTCCGACACCAAAATCAAAGTCGGGTAACGGAGCAAACAATGGCCGGTCATTCGACCTACGTTCCCGCCTCTGGTTTTGAGCGCTGGCTTGACAGCCGTCTGCCGATCATGCGGCTGATGCACGACACGATGACCACGTTCCCGACACCGCGGAACCTGAACATCTGGTACACCTTCGGCGGCATCCTCACCTTCTGTCTGGCGGTACAGATTGTCACCGGCATCGTGCTGGCGATGCATTATGTGCCGAGCGCCGATCTCGCCTTCAATTCCGTCGAAGGCCGCATCATGCGCGAAGTCAACTACGGCTGGTTGATCCGCTATATCCACGCCAACGGCGCGTCGATGTTCTTCTTCGCCGTCTACATTCACATGTTCCGCGGCCTCTATTACGGCTCCTACAAGGCGCCGCGCGAAGTGCTGTGGCTGCTCGGTGTGCTCATCTATGTGCTGATGATGGCGACGGCCTTCTTCGGTTATGTGTTGCCCTGGGGGCAGATGTCCTTTTGGGGCGCCACCGTCATCACCAGCCTGTTCAGCGCGCTGGATCAGGTGATTCCGCACCTTGGCAGCGCCATCACCACCTGGCTATGGGGCGATTTCGCGGTCGGCGACGCCACGCTGAACCGCTTCTTCTCGCTGCACTATCTCTTGCCCTTCGTGATCGCCGGCGTCGTCGGTTTGCATATTTGGGCGCTGCATGTGCCGGGCAACAACAATCCGCTCGGCATCGACGTGAAGGGGCCGCAGGACACGCTTCCGTTCCATCCCTACTACACAGTGAAGGACGCGTTTTACCTGTCGCTGTTCATCATGTTGTTCGCGGCCTTCGTCTTCTTCGCTCCGGATTTCTTCGGCAACCCCGACAACGCCATCCAGGCAAATCCGCTGGTGACGCCGCCGGACATCGTGCCCGAGTGGTATCTGCTGCCGTTCTACGCGATGCTGCGCTCGATCCCTCAGAAGCTGATCGGCGTGCTGGTTCTGGTCGGCGCACTGCTGACGCTGGCCTTCATTCCCTGGCTGGACACCTCCAAGGTGCGTTCCTGCCGCTTCCGGCCGCTGATGAAGCAGTGTTTCTGGCTGCTGGTGGCGGATTGCGTGATGCTGGGTTATGTCGGTTCGCAGAGCGCCGATGCGGCCCTGAGCCTTGGCGGCATGCAGCTGCCGCTGGTCTGGCTGGCGCGACTCGGCACGGCGTATTACTACGGCTTCTTCTGGCTTATCATGCCGATCGTCGGTCTGATCGAGACACCCAAAGCCCTTCCGGAAAGCATTGCCAAGGCTGTTCTTGGCGCCAAAGCGAAAGCGTGAGGAGAACGGACATGAAGATCGCTCTCCCCCTTGCCGCCGTCGTGCTCGGTATCTCGCTGTGTGCCGCGGCGTCCGCCGAGGACACCAGTGCGCCGCTGCCAATCAAGCACATGCAGTGGTCGTTCGACGGTCCATTCGGCACCTATGATCAGGCGTCGCTGCAGCGCGGCTTCCAGATTTACAAGGAAGTCTGCTCGGCCTGTCACAGTCTCAATCTCGTCGCCTTCCACGATTTGGCGGCACCTGGCGGCCCCGGTTTCACCGAGGCGCAGGCCAAGGCGATCGCCGCCGGCTACAAGATTCCGGCCGAACCAAACGAGCAGGGCGAAATCTTCGACGCAAAGGGCAACCGTTTGACGCGGCCCGGCATTCTCGCCGACCATTTCCCGCCGCCCTTTCCCAACGAACAGGCCGCACGTTTGGCTTTTGGCGGTGCGCTGCCTCCCGATCTGTCGCTGATCGTCAAGGCGCGTGCCGGCGGACCGAACTATGTCTATTCGATCCTGACGGGCTTCGCGCAGCGGCCGCCCAAGGGCTTCAAGGTGTTGGACGGCAAGTTCTACAACCCTTATTTCCCGGGCCGGAACATCTCGATGCCGCCGCCGCTGATGGACGGTACCGTCACCTTCTCCGACGGCACGCCGAACAACGTGGCGCAGGAAGCGCATGACGTCGTGACGTTCCTCTCCTGGGCGTCGGAACCCAATCTCGACCAGCGCCACCGCATGGGCCTGGAAGTGATGGCCTTCCTGGTGCTGCTGTCAGGTCTCCTGTTCCTGTCCTATCGCAAAATCTGGAAGGACGAGCACTGAGCTTCGTTCAGTCAACGCGGTAGATGACGCAACCATGCGCCGGCAGCATGATGTCTAGCCGCGCGGACACGGCATTGGTTGTGCCGTTCCACAGATCGCTGGCCGCGTGCTCACCGGGAAAGCCGAGTTCGCTCCAGTCCGCGTGCAGCGTCGCCGGTTTGTCGGCGAGATTGAACAGCGCCACGTAGCGGACGGGTTTTACGTGCGACCCGGCCGACGCGGTCCAAACCCGGATGTTGTCGAAGCCCGCCGGCAGATCGGTGACGGGATGACTGTCCCATGACGTCTGATTGACGGCGATCACGGCTTCGTTGGTGATCAGCGAGCGGGTGAAGTCATCCAATTTCGTGAGATTGGCGCCGAGAATTAGCGGCGAACGGGCGATGGCCCAAAGCGTGAATTGCGTGCGCTCTTCGTCCGGCGTCAGCCGCGACTGGCGCGGATCGCCCCAACCGGGATGCGGCGTCAGCGAACCGAACGGCAGCATGTCGGCGTCCGGCCAGTTTCCGGGTTTGGCGTAAGGCGACCACTTGGCCAGATTATCGAACGCCGTCACCAAGCCGTTCGGCCATGGCGCGGGCGTGAAGTTCCAACCGTCCCAGATGTCGTCGGCGATGCGCCACATCTGCGCGTAACGACCGACCTCGGCGGCATGGCTCAGCTGCGTCGGCCCCGGTGACAGGCTAAGGACGATCGGCCGGCCGGTCTTCTTGATCGCCGCGGCGATCTGGCGGATTTCAGTGGGCTTGTAGGGATGGTCCGCGATGCAGTCGACTTTGACGAAGTCGACGCCCCAATCGGCATAGAGCTGCATCATCGAGTCGTAATAGGCTTGGCCGGCAGCGTTGTCGCGAACACCGTAGTTGCCTTTGTCCCACGGACAGGTGTCGGAGGTGTCGGCGGCATCCGCGGCATGGAAATTCGTGCCCGCGATGGGCGTATTCTCCTGCACGGCCTGTTTGGGAATGCCACGCACGATATGGATGCCGAACTTCAATCCTTGTGCATGCAGCCAATCGGCCAGCGGCTTGAAGCCGGCGCCGGCCGTCGCGTCGGGAAAGCGGTTGACGGAGGGGATCAGCAGACCGTGGGCATCCAGCTGATAGTTCCGCGCCTCCAGCGTGTCGCCGAACGGGTTGTCCATATACCAACCTTCGTCGATCACCGCGGTGGTCCAGCCATATGGCTTCAGCCCGGCCAGCACGGTTGCATTGGCCTTGAAGTCGGCTTCGTCGATGGTGAGCCCATAAGCATCCCAGCTGTTCCAGCCCATGGGCGGCGTGGCGGCAGTGTCTTGCGCTCGAACGGGAGTAGCGGCGGCCGCAAGGATGGCGGACAGCAGCAGGGCAAATCTGATCGCTTTAGTCATACAAATACTCTACCACGCTTAGAAACAGACGCGTAGCCGGTTGCTGGCGCCATTTTTCCGCACCGCCGCAGATGGGCGATTCAGGCCTCGCATGTTGTCTCGCCCATGCTAAAACCCACCCTTTCCCGAAGGGTAGGACATGACCAGGACAGTTCTCGGCGTCATCGGCGGCAGCGGTGTCTACGACATTGCCGGCCTCGAAAATCCCCATTGGGAGCGCGTGAAGAGCCCCTGGGGCGAGCCGTCCGACGCGCTGCTGCTCGGCCGTTACGCCGGCGTGGACATGGCCTTTCTGCCGCGCCACGGCCGCGGTCACGTCCAGTCGCCCAGCTCGATCAACTACCGTGCAAATATCGATGCGCTGAAGCGGATCGGCGTCACCGATGTGCTGTCGGTCTCCGCCGTCGGTTCGCTGAAGGAAGAACTTCCGCCGGGCACCTTCGTGATGGTGGACCAGTTCATCGACCGTACCTTCGCACGCGAGAAAAGCTTCTTCGGTCCCGGTTTCGTGGCGCATGTCTCCATGGCGCATCCGGTCTGCACCCGCCTCTCCGGCCTGCTGGCGGAAGCCGCCACAGAGGAAGGCATCAAGCACGCCAAGGGCGGCACCTATATCTGCATGGAGGGCCCGCAATTCTCCACGCTGGCCGAATCCAAACTCTACCGTTCCTGGGGCTGTTCGGTGGTCGGCATGACGGCAATGCCCGAGGCCAAGCTGGCACGCGAGGCCGAGCTGCCTTACGCCACCGTCGCTATGGTCACCGACTACGATTGCTGGCATCCCGATCACGACCACGTCACCGTCGACGCGGTGATCAAGGTGCTGCTCGAAAATGCCGAGCACGCGCGCAAATTGGTGTGCCGTATGGCGACCAAGTTGGGTCCAACGCATGCGCCGTCGCCGCAGATCGAGCATGTGCTCGACACCGCTCTAATCACCGCGCCAGAAAAGCGCGATCCTGTTCTAGCCGCCAAGCTCGACGCCGTCGCCGGCCGTATTTTGAAAAAGGTCTGAACGTTATGGATTTCAAGTCGACCATCCGCACAATTCCGGATTATCCCAAGAAGGGCATCCAGTTTCGCGACGTCACCACCCTGTTCGGTAATCCGCGCGCCTTCCGCGCTGCGGTCGACGCGCTGGTGCAGCCTTACGCCGGCGTGCGCATCGACAAGGTCGCCGGCATCGAAGCGCGCGGCTTCATTCTGGGCGGCGCGGTGGCGCATCAGCTCTCCACCGGCTTCGTGCCTATCCGCAAGAAGGGCAAGCTGCCCTTCACGGTGATCGGCGAGGAGTACGATCTCGAATACGGCAAGGACCAAGTGGAAATCCATATCGATGCGGTAAAGCCGGGCGATCACGTCGTGGTCGTGGACGATCTCATCGCCACCGGCGGTACGGCATTTGCCGGCATCAGACTTCTGGAACGCGCCGGCGCCAAGGTAATCGGCTGCTGTTTTGTCATCGACCTTCCCGAGCTCGGCGGCGCCGACAAAATTCGCGCGCTAGGCAAAGAGGTCACCACGCTGGTGCGCTTCGAGGGGCACTGAGCAGTGAAGCTCTACATGGCCCCTGCCTCTCCCTTCGCCCGCAAGGCGCGGATCATCATTCGCGAGCTCGATCTCACGCGGCTGGTCGAGGAAATTCCCACCAACCCCGCCGCCAGCGAAGAGCTGCACCGCGCCAATCCGTTACGCAAGATTCCGGCGTTGGTGCTCGACGACGGCTCGGCGCTGATCGACTCGCCGGTGATCTGCGAATACCTCAACGAGCTGGGGGGCGGCAAATTCTTCCCCGGCATGAGCATCTGGCGCGAGGTCTCCGGCCGCTGGCGGGCGCTCGGCCTGCAGGCGCTCGGCGACGGTATCGCGGAAGCGGCCGTGGCATGCATCTACGAAGGGCGCCGCCCGGAAGAGCAGCAGAGCAAGGAGTTCATCGACAAACAGATCGGCATCATCACGCGCGGCCTTGACGCGCTGGAGCGCGCCAAATTCGCCAAGGATCCGACGATCGGCGAGATCGCAGTCGCCTGCGCCATTGGATATCTCGATTTCCGCATGCCCGACCTCGGCTGGCGCGAGACGCGGCCGAAGCTGGCCTCATGGTATGAGGCTTTCGCCAGATATCCGTCGATGCAGGCCACCATGCCGGCGAATCTGACGTGAAGATCGCCGGCAAACCCTATCGCACCATCTGGCCGCGCGGCGATGAGGCCGTGGAGGTGATCGACCAGACGCGCTTGCCGCACGAATTCGCGACACTCGCACTGCGCGCGCCGGAAGACTGCGCCCGCGCCATCAAGACCATGATCGTGCGCGGCGCGCCCCTGATCGGCGCCACCGCCGCTTACGGCATCGCCTTTGCCATGCGCGCCGAGCCGTCGAGCAAGGCACTGGTCGCGGCGCATGACATGCTGCTGGCGACGCGGCCGACGGCGGTGAACCTGCGCTGGGCGCTCAAGCGCATGCACGACGTGCTGCATGCGGCCTCGCATGGCGAGCGCTTCACCCTGGCCTGGAGGGAAGCCGCCGCGATCTGCGACGAAGACGTCGAAATCTGCCATTCCATCGGTGTGCACGGGCTAAAGCTCTTCCGCGAGATGGCGGCGAAGAAGAACGGCGCGCCGCTCAACATCCTCACCCACTGCAATGCCGGCTGGCTGGCCTGCATCGATTGGGGCACCGCGACCTCGCCGATCTACCAGGCGCATGACGCGGGCATTCCCGTGCATGTCTGGGTGGACGAAACGCGGCCGCGCAATCAGGGCGCCTCGCTGACGGCGTATGAGTTGGGGCAGCACGGCGTGCCGCATACCATCATCGCAGACAATGCTGGTGGCCATTACATGCAGGCGGGGCGCGTCGATCTTTGCATCGTCGGCACCGACCGCGTGACGAAGAACGGCGACGTCGCCAACAAGATCGGCACTTATCTCAAGGCGCTGGCGGCGAAGGACAACAATGTCCCCTTCTATGTGGCGCTGCCATCGCCGACCATCGACTGGACGCTGGCGTCGGGGGCGAGCATTCCCATCGAGGAGCGCTCCGCCGACGAAGTGCTGAAGATGACCGGTCGCCTGCCGGGCGGCGGTGTCGCCACGGTGGAGATCGCAGCGCCCGGTTCGCCCGCCGCCAATCCCGGCTTCGACGTCACACCGGCGCGACTGGTGAAGGGCTTCATCACCGAACGCGGCGTGTGTGCGGCGAAGGAAGAGGGGTTGCGGTCTTTGTTTCCGGAATGACCTACGCTGTGCTCGCCTGTGTCCATCTCGCTTTAGCGGATAGCCAGAACTGGCAGACGCTTACTTTTCGTATTTTCGAAACAGATCCAGAGTCCGCTGGCGCGCCAGCTTGGCGGCGGCAGCATCGTGATGCGTCGGCCGGTCGGAGTTGAAGCCGTGGCCCGCCTCGTAGACGTAAACCGCGACCTCGGGGCGCTTCGCCTTCAGCTTCTCCACACCGTCCAGCGGAATACCGGCATCCTGGGCGCCGAAGTGGCAGATCGTCGGGCACTTTGGCACTTCGTGCGCCATCTCCGGTACCAACTTGCCATAATAGCTGGAGGCGGCCGCCAGTCCCGTGCAGCGGCAGGCCGCCGCCCACACCACCGAACCACCGAAGCAATAGCCGGTGATGAATACGGGGCCTTTGCTCTTCAGGGCGTCGATGCAGCTCTGGGCGTCGGCAACGCGGATTTCGAGCGGCGCGCCATAGGCCAGCGCCGCGCCCTTCTGTATCTCGTCCGGCGTGTAGCCGCAGACGAAGCCCGGCGCCGTTCGATCGAACAGTGACGGCGCCAGTACATCGTAGCCGTCCGCGGCATAAGCATCGCAGACCGCCTTGATGTGATCGGTGATACCGAAAATTTCCTGGATCAACACCAGTCCGCCGCGCCGCGCGCCCGTCGATTCAACGTGATAGACGCCGATGGACTGGCCGTCGGACATCTTCATCGAGATCGTTTTTCCTGCGCTCATGCTGCGGTTCCTTTCTTTTCTCTGAGAACTTTCGTGGTCATGCTCATGAATAGCGCGCCGTCGCGGTTGCGCGCTTCGTTGTGGTTCAGCACCAGGCCGAAGCGCGGCCGCGATTTCAATTCGGTCTTGCCGGTGACTTCGGTGGAGTACAACAGCGTCGTACCCGGCCGCACCGGCTTGTGCCAGCGCAGATTCTCGAAGCCGGGCGAGATCGCCAGGCCGGACTTGTCGGGGGTATGATGCGCGGTCATCAGCTTCATGAACACCGCCACCGTCATCCAGCCCGAGGCGATCAAGCCGCCGAATACCGACCGCTTCGCCGCTTCGGCGTCGATATGGTAGCCCTGCGGATCGTATTTTTTCGCGAAGGCGATCATCTCGTCTTCGGCGAAGGTGTATTCGCCGAGCACCAATTTGTGTCCGATTTCAACGTCCTCGAACCACATAGCTACGCCTCCCGCCTGAGGAACATCGGCGTGGAGATCAGGCTTGCCACCTGTTCCGTCTGGTTGAAGAGATCCCAGCGGCATTTGACGAAGCCGATGTCGTTGCGGCTTGCCGGCGTGCGCGTTTCCAGAATCTCGACTTCAAGGCGCAGCACGTCGCCGGGGCGCACGGGTTTGAGCCAACGGCAATCCTCCACGCCGGCGCCGCCGGCGCCGGCCGACTTGCCGAACAATCCGTCGACGATGAGGCGCATTGCCATGGCGCAGACATGCCAGCCCGAGGCCGCCAATCCGCCGAGCATGGTGTGCTTCGCCGCTTCGTCATCGAGATGGTGCGGCTGGGGATCGTATTCGCGCGCGAAGGCGATGATCTCGTCCCGCGTCACCTCGTAGCGCCCGTCGAAGGCGAGCTTTTGACCGATGAAGAAATCTTCGAAGTGAAGGAGATCGGGCGGCATCCCGATCCACTAGCGGCAAACCGTGCGCATCGCAATCGCGCCGCGCCCATCTTGTCGTAGGGTTATTTTGTAATCTGCCTACGCGTTGAAGCGGAAGTGCATCACGTCGCCGTCCTGCACAACATACTCCTTGCCTTCCAGGCGGAACTTCCCGGCATCGCGTGCGCCCGCTTCGCCATTGTGGGCGACGTAATCATTATAGGCAAATGTTTCCGCGCGGATAAAGCCGTGCTCGAAATCCGTGTGGATGACGCCCGCGGCCTGCGGCGCGCGCGATCCCTTGGTCACGGTCCAGGCGCGGGTTTCCTTCGGCCCTGCCGTGAAGAAGGTGATGAGGCCGAGCAGCTCATAACCGGCACGAATCAATCTGTTCAAACCCGGCTCTTCGAGACTGAGGCTTGAGAGGAATTCCGTGCGTTCCTCCGGCGCCAGTTGTGCAACTTCTTCCTCGATGCGCGCGGAAATCACGACCGCGCCGGCGCCCTGCCGCTTGGCCATCTCCTGGACCGCCGCCGAGAACTTGTTGCCCGTTGCCGCCGAGGCCTCGTCGACATTGCAGACATACAAGACCGGCTTCTGCGTCAGCAGGCCGAGCTGGCGATAGGGTTCGCTTTCCTCGTGCGACAGTTCCGCCAGACGCGCGGGTTTGCCGTCGCGCAGCAGCACGAGGGCTTTCGTCATCAGTGCCAGCTGTTCCTTGGCTTCCTTCTCGCCGGAATGCGCCTTCTTCTCGATCGGCTTGACGCGTTTCTCAAGGCTTTCGAGGTCAGCCAGCATCAATTCGGTTTCTACCACATCGGCGTCGCTGGCCGGGTCGATGCGGCCTTCGACGTGGGTAATGTCACCATCCTCGAAGCAGCGCAGCACGTGCACGACAGCGTCCACTTCGCGAATGTTGGCAAGGAACTGATTGCCCAGCCCTTCACCCTTCGACGCGCCGCGTACCAATCCGGCGATGTCGACAAAGGTGATGCGCGTCGGAATGATCTCGGCGGACTTGGCAATCTCGGCGAGCTTTTCCAGACGAGGGTCGGGCACCGCCACGTCGCCGACATTCGGCTCGATAGTGCAGAAAGGATAGTTCGCCGCCTGTGCGGCCGCGGTCTGCGTCAACGCGTTGAAAAGCGTCGATTTTCCGACATTCGGCAGGCCGACGATGCCGCATTTGAATCCCATCAGCTTTTGTCTTTCTCGATTTCCGGCTTCGGCTTATGCGCAGGCGGGTTCTGGATCAACGCCACCTTGTTCATGAAGCCGATCATGTCGTTTTCCGCAAGCAGCGGTGCGGCCTCGGCGATGGCCGACAGCATCGGTATCAACCAATCCTCGTCGGCCTTGGAGAAATTCTGCAGCACATGGCCGTGCACGCGCTCCCGGCCGCCGGGATGTCCGACGCCGAGGCGGATGCGGCGGTAGTCCGGGCCAAGCACGGAGGTGATCGAGCGCAGACCATTGTGCCCGGCGTCGCCGCCGCCCGTCTTGGCCTTCAGCTTGGCGGCCGCGAGATCAATCTCGTCATGCATGACGACGACGGCCGACGGCGGCAGTTTCAGGAACCGCGCCGCGGCCCCGACCGAAAGCCCGCTATCGTTCATGTAGGTCATCGGCTTCAGCAGATAGGTCTTGCGCCGTGCCAACTTTCCCTCGGCGATCATGCCCTGATACTTCGCGCGCCACGGACCGAAGTCGTAGCTCTCGTGAATCGTGTCTACGGCCATGAAGCCCGCATTGTGGCGGTTGCGCGCGTATTGCGCGCCGGGGTTCCCCAAGCCGGCGATGAGCAGCGGTGTATCCGACATCCTGCGAGATTACCCGCGAAGCGGTGCCTCGGACTACTTTTTCTCCGGAGCCTTGGCACCGGCGGCCGGCGCAGCGGCACCAGCGGCAGGCGCGGCGCCAGGTGCAGCGGCGCCTTCGGCGGGCGCGGCCCCTTCCTCGGCTGCCGGAGCGGAAGCAGCCGCGGCGGCGGCGGCAGCAGCGGCGCGCTGTTCTTCGATGACGTGCGTCGGCGCGACAATGGAGGCCACCGTGAAATCGCGGTCGATCGTCGGCCGCACACCTTCCGGCAGTTTGAAGGCCGAGATGTGCAGCGAATCGCGGATGTCCATGCCGGACAGATCACCCTCAATGAAGTCGGGAATGTTGTCGGCAGGACAGATTAGCTCGACTTCGTGGCGCACGATATTGAGCACGCCGCCGAGCTTGATGCCGGGCGAGCTTTCGCGGCCCACGAAACGGACCGGAATGGCGAGACGCACGGTGGCGCCTTCTTCAAGCCGCATGAAATCGACATGCACCGGACGATCGGTCACCGGATCGAGCTGCAGCGCACGCGGAATCACGCGCGTCTTCTTGCCGCCGGTGTCGAGCATGAACAGGGTCGTGAGGAACGAGCCGCGATCCACGAAACGGCCCAGCGTCTGCGCGTCGACGGCGATGGGCTCCGGCTCCGCGCTGCCGCCATACACGATGGCAGGGATTTTGCCGTTGCGGCGGGCCTGATAGGCCGGGCCCTTGCCCGTGCCGCCGCGCACTTCAGCGCTGAGTTCCTGGATCTGGCGCATGCTCGTAAGTCCTTGTTTTTCCAGCAATTTACAAAAGCTGGAGGGCCATTTTGCAGCCGCAAAGGGCAGGCTTGTAGCGGATGGACGCGGTTGGCGCAACCGGCCTTAGATTCGGACGCCGGTGGGCGCCGTATAGACGTCGGAGCGGACATTGCCGGTATTCACCACTTCGGCCCGCTCGAAAATGATGACCTCGGCCTCCTTGTCGGCCGCGGTGCGATGCTCGACACCCTTCGGCACAACGATCATGTCCCCGGGCTCCATGTCCACGATGCGGTCACGGAACTCGACGCGGAAGCGGCCGCGCCAGACCAGGAACATCTCTTCGCTGTCGTCATGATGATGCCAGGGAAAGACGCCCTGAACCTTGACGAGCTTGATCTCCTGGCCGTTCACGGCGGCAACCAGCTTGGGCCGCCAATGTTCGGAGAACGACGCGAACTTCTCGATCAGAGTGATTTTTTCCATCACCGGCCTCAGCGCGCGCGATCGTCCAGCACATCCTCGATATAGATCTTCTGGACCAACACCGAGAGGGCGACCGTCAACGGCGTCGCCAGCACCGCCCCCCAAATCCCAAACAAGGGGCTGAAGACCAGGATCGCCAACAAGTTCATCACCGGCGGCAGCGACACCGTCCAGCGCTGCAGAAGCGGTTGGCTGATATTACCCTCGATGGTCAGCACGATCAGGTAAACAATGAGCGCGTAGAGCGCCAGGATCGGCTTCACGCTCAGCGCCAGCAGCAGGCCAGGAACCATTGCGATGAACGGGCCTATATAAGGAACGAATACGGCCACGCCTGAGAGAACGGCCAACGCCAGCGGCAGCGGCACGCCGATCATCCACATACCGAGCCCGGTCATCACACCAAGCAACAGCATGTCGAGCGTCATGCCGATCAACCATTTGCGCAGCGACTCGCCCATGGCATTGAGAATCTGGCGCGCCCGCGTACGACGGCGCGGCGGCACCAGTCGGAGTACGCCGGCGATGTAGGTCGGCGGGTCGGCCGCGAAATAAATGCCGACGAACAACACCAAGATAACTTCGCCAATGCCGCCCAACACGCCGCCAGCGATCGGCAAGGCGCCGAACAGACGGACCGCCGCGTCCGTCGAACTTTCCATCGCACTCAGTATTTCACGCCCCGACACGGTACCATTGAGCCAGGTGCGCGCGGCCTCCACGGCACCAGGAATCTGATCGACGAGGGAGGAGAATTGCTCGCTGGCCAGCGTGCCGAAGAAATCAAAAAAGGCGAAGGCGACGATGGCGAGCGCTACCGTGGTGATCAGCAGTGAAATGCGGTCGGGAACGTGTAAGTAGCGTCTGAGCGGTTCGGAAAGGTTGCGCAGGATCACCGCCACCAGAACGCCGCCGAAGATCAGAATAAGCACCAGGGAGACGCGCCACAGCGCCAGCAGCAGCACGATGATCGCCGCTGCGACCAGCACGCGGCGCACGAACATGGCTTCCGCAGAAGGTGCGTGCGGAATATGGCCGGCCGGTACGTCGTAGTCTTCGGATTTGTTCATCCGGGCGCTCAGCGAATCCGAGCCGAGGATACACGTTTTTCCCCGGGTTTTGAGGGTGGCGCGGCAGATTCCCAGGCTTCACGGATCAATGCTGCCAATTCCTTCGCGGGAACCCGCTTCAGCTGGACGATCACTTCGGCCGTTTTGCCCCACATGAATTTGACGAAGGTCTCGGGATCGGCCTCGAACAGGAATTCCCTGCGCTCGGGCGGCAGGTGCAGATAGAGCCCGTCGGGCCGAACGACGGCAAAGATGCGCTTTTTTGTGCGGAAGGCCGCTCTGCCCCAATGTTCGACTTCGTTAACTCCCTCCAGTGCCAGGGCAATCTTGCGGACATCGGCGGGCGTGGACATCAGCGCCTACGGGGAAAAGGGGGGCAATTTCAATCAAACAAACTGGACACGCTCTCTTCGTTGTTGATGCGACGCATGGCTTCCGCGATCAGCGGCGCGATGGAGATGCGGCGGATATTGGCGCATTTGCGCACATCATCGGTTGCGGCGATGGAGTCGGTGACCACCATCGATTTCAGCGCCGAAGATTGGATCCGTGCCACCGCGCCGCCCGACAGCACGCCGTGGGTGGCATAGGCGCAGACATCCTTGGCGCCGGCCTTCATCAACGCCTCGGCGGCATTGCAGATCGTGCCGGCGGAATCGACGATATCGTCAACGAGGATGCAGGAGCGGCCTTCGACGTCGCCGATGATGTTCATCACTTCGGACTCGCCGGCGCGTTCACGCCGCTTGTCGACGATGGCGAGATCGGCGCCGATGCGCTTGGCCAGCGCGCGGGCGCGCACCACGCCGCCGACATCGGGGGAGACCACCATCAGATGGTCTCCGAGGCCGAGATAATCCTTGATGTCTTTTACGATCACCGGCATCGCGTAGAGATTGTCGGTGGGAATGTCGAAGAAGCCCTGGATCTGACCGGCATGCAGATCGACGGTCAGCACGCGGTTGGCGCCGGCCTGGGTGATGAGATTGGCCACCAGCTTGGCCGAGATCGGCGTGCGTGGGCCGACCTTGCGGTCCTGGCGCGCATAACCGAAGTAAGGGATCACCGCCGTAATGCGCCGCGCCGAAGCGCGCCTGAGCGCATCGATGATGATCAGCAGCTCCATAAGATTGTCGTTGGCGGGGAAACTGGTCGACTGAATGACGAACATGTCCTCGCCGCGGACGTTCTCCTGGATTTCGACGAAGATCTCCATATCGGCGAAGCGCCGCACCACGGCCTTGGTCATGGGCAACTTCAGGTACTGGCCCATGGCTTCGGTCAGCGGCCGGTTGGAATTGCCCGCAAGCAGTTTCATGCCCCGGGTTCCCTTTGATTCTCCCATGGCCGCCGCACCCCGTTGTTGTGACGTTTTGATGACCGGCTTTTAGCAAGGGGGCTGGGGCGGGTAAACGCCTTTATCGTGACAACCAGCGAAAAGCCTTGCGAACGAATTCCGTGCCGTTTTCACGTGCTATTTCGCCATGCGCCATGACGACCTGCCGAGGCGCAAACGCAAGAATGCGCTCCAGCGCCCGTCGTGCCTGGTCCCGCCGCCAGAAGGTCGCACGCCATTCGCGCGGCGCGCCGCCGGGCGGGCCGATGATTCCATCCATGCGGGTAACGACGGCACGCCAACCCTTGAACCAGTCGGACCGGAAATTTTCGATCAGATCGGCGAAGATTACCGTGCGGCTGGCGCGATGGAGAAAGACGATCTCGGTCATGATGAAGCTGCCACGCATCGCCACCTGATCGATGTCATCCGCCCAGGCGGGTTCCGGCGCGTCACCCAGCACCGCGTCGAAACGCAGATCGCGCCGGCGTTTCGGCAGGCCGGGCGACGCATAAAGCCGCGCCAATGGATAAGCATCCTTCCATTCCCCGAGGAAAAGATGATGGATAGCGTTGGGCGAAACCAGATGCGCCACCGGGCCCAGGGCGTCGACTTCGGCGCGCAGCGCGTCGTTCAGCGCGATCGGCGACCATACGAACAACGTGCCATCTCTGAGGCGGATCACCGCCATACGCGTCGGATAAGGGAAGCTGTAGAAATCGACGACCGGACCTTCCGCGATCCAGATGTCGCTGCCGAAGGGGAGGAGTATCGTCATGGCGACAGAGCGATGGCCGAGATTTCGCGGCCATAGTCCTTTTCGCCTTTGTGTGTCGTACGACGGTAGCTGTAGAAATCGTCCGCGCGGGCGTAGGTGCAGACGCCCAACGGCTCGACATTGACGACGCCAGCATCGTCCAACTGGAACGCGACATAGGCTTCGAGATCGAAGCGGAAATAGCCCTCGCGCGTATTGGGCACGAAGAACCGCGCATTTGCGGGATCGGCACGCAGGAAACCGGCGCGGAATTCACCGCCCACTTCATAGTTCGCCTGAGAGATGCACGGTCCGATGGCCGCAACAATGCGCCCCCGCATCGCGCCGAGTTTCTCCATCGCCGCAACGGTCGCCGCAACGACGCCGCCTTGCGCTCCTTTCCAGCCGGCGTGCGCCGCACCGATCACGCCGGCACCTGAGTCGGCGAAAAGCACAGGAGCACAGTCCGCCGTCAGGATACCGAGCGCGATGCCCGGCACGTTCGTCACCATCGCGTCGGCCTGTGGTGCTTCGCCGGTATTCCAGGCGGCGGTGACCGGAACGACTTTGGGACTGTGGATTTGATAGAGCGTGGCCAATTGCAGGTCCGTGCCGAGTGTCGCGACGGCGCGGCAGCGGTTCTCGATCACCTTCGCACGGTCATCGTCCGAGCCAGGGCCGCAATTGAGCGAAGTGTAGATGCCGTCCGATACACCACCTTTTCGTCCGAAAAAGCCGTGAACGACGCGCGGCAGGGAAAGATTCTCGGCGCGAAGAAGGAGCATGATTCAGCGATAGCACATCCGCTGCAGCGGCTCATCAAAATCCAGGCAACGGCGCTGCATTTTTCGCCGCGATCGCCAGCACCTTGAACAGCGCACCCATCTTTTCCGGGTTTACCAGCCGGTCGACCGCGTCGGCGATGCCGCGCGCCTGTGTCGGATTGGCGATCATCAGCTGCTCGGCGCGCGGCCCAATTCCCAGATCTGCCAGGAAATTGCACTGGGTGACGGGGCCGTAGGCCGCCGCACCGCCATTCTGTGCCGCCTTGGCCAATGCGCGGAAGTCGACATGTGCCGACAGATCGCTTTCGCCGGGCTCGGCGAGCACCTCGGCGAATTTGTGACCGGCGACGGCCTGCAGCGTCTCGCCGAAGCCGGGTTGATCGTAGCCGTAATCGATGATCAGTGCCGCGCCGCCTTTTGCGGCAATTGCGGCGGCAATTTCTTCGGTGAGTGCCAGCGCTGCCGGCGCGGTTTCGTAGACGCCGCCATCCGGCGCCGCCGCACGATCGGGCGGAATCATCGATGGCGGTACGGGGGCGGGTGCGAGCGCGAAAGCGAGCGCGCCGTTCTCTGCCGTCACCATCCGCTCGTGCCAGCCGTGCGCGGTCTTCACGAATTGCCGCACGGGCAGGCAATCGAAGAATTCATTCGCCAGCAGGAACAGCGGCCGGTCGGTCAGCGTGCTGTCGAAATGTTTGCACCAGGAAATGTCGACTGCAGATGTCTTCAACCTGTCTCTTTGCAGCGATTCCAAAATGGGGCTGGCTTCCACCAGCGTGACTTCCGCTTCGGCGAGGAAATCCGGCGCTGCAGCAGCGATGGCGCGCAACGCGTCGGCCATCAGCGTGCCGCGCCCAGGGCCCAGCTCCACGAGCCGCGCGCCGTCGGGGCGCCCCTGATCATGCCAAGCCTGCACCGTCCACAACCCCAGCAGTTCGCCAAAGGTCTGGCTGATTTCCGGCGCGGTGATGAAATCGCCGCCGATAGGATCGCGCGCGCCATACGTGCCACCTGCAGGATCATGCAAGCACAGCGTCATGAACTGTGCGACCGAAAGAGGACCCTCGACGGCGATCAGACTCGCGATGCGTGTCGCGAGCGCGTTCATGCCTTTTTCGCAGCCGGCTTGCGCAGCGCGTGCCAGAAAAAGAAGCCGGCGACGAGCCACATCGGAATGCTCAGCGCCATGCCCATGCTGAACCAGCCATAAATCATCGACTCGGAATCGCGGAAGAATTCCACAAAAAAGCGCGCCGCGCCGTAGCCGGCGAAGAAGACGCCCGTGACAAGGCCGGGACGTTCATGCAGGCGGAAGCGGCGGATGCAGAACTGCAGGATCAGGAACAGCACAATACCTTCAAGAGCCGCTTCGTAGAGCTGGCTGGGATGGCGCGGCTGCGCGGTCTCGGCCCGCGGAAAGACCATGGCCCAGGGGACATTTGTCGGCTTGCCCCACAACTCGCCGTTGATGAAGTTGGCGATGCGGCCGAAGAACAGGCCGATTGGTGTTGCCGCAGCGAGCAAGTCGCCGATCACGAACATGTTGAGTTTGCGCTTGCGACAGAAGAGATAAAGCGCCACCACCACGCCGATCAACCCGCCATGGAATGACATGCCGCGCAGCTGCGGTACCCAACCGTTCCACTCCGCGAGCAGCAGCAACGGATTGTGCAGGTAGCCCATCGGCAGATTGCCGCAGTCGCGTCCCGTCCAGATGCCGCAGAAAATCGTGCCGTAGAAAAGGTCGTAGCCCAGCCGCCCGCCGACGATGACACCGAGCGTAACCCACACGAAGAGATCGCCGATGTCGTCGGCCGTCGCCGGCGACTTGCCCTTGAAGGGCGGATTCTTCCAAAGGCTCGCCTGATGCAGCATCTTGACGATGAGCCACCAGCCGAGCAGCAGCCCGCTGATATAAGCCAAGGCATACCAGCGCACGGCAATCGGCCCCAGTTGAATCAGGACCGGATCGATCTGCGGGTAGGGGATAATGGCTGCAAGCATCGGGCGTAAAACACGCTGCTTCGCTTAAGCATGTCAAGTATTGCTTCTGTCATATACTTGCCCCCCGCCGGTCGCCCGGTCATATAGGGGCAGGCCAAGGAGGCTCTCCATGCAGACCGACAATCCGTTCCTCGACGGGCTGGCAAAAGTATTCACAGACGCCGCCGGCGCCGCACAGAGCGTACGCGCCGAAATCGACACCTTCGTGAAGCAGCGCCTGGAGAAACTGGTCGCCGACATGGATTTCGTGCCCCGCGAGGAGTTCGAAGCAGTAAAGGCCATGGCCGCCAAGGCGCGCAGCGAAAACGAGCAGCTCGAGGCGCGCGTCGCAGCGCTGGAGCGGCGGAATCCATGACCCATCACGCGGCGCAGCCCGACCGAGCGG
Source organism: Alphaproteobacteria bacterium (assembly GCA_028865545.1). Classification (GTDB taxonomy): domain Bacteria; phylum Pseudomonadota; class Alphaproteobacteria; order Micropepsales; family Micropepsaceae; genus Rhizomicrobium. Next base: position 70,343 of record JAGWJY010000001.1, read on the forward strand.
CGCGCCGTGTGACGGTTAACCGAAATCTGTGAGTTGCTTTTTGTGTCCAAAGGGCAGGGCGGCGAGACTCTTGTCACCCCGCAAAATCTTGTGTCAGGTTGACACTCAACTGCTTCGTTTTGCGTCGCACGCCAGTTCCAGGAGCCAGGCATGACTGTCACCCACCAGGACGAATCCGTCAGCCGCCCCCATCCGCTCGACATGCTGGAGCACACGGTGGAGGAGAATGGCTGGGCGTTCGAACGGTCCGGCCGCGACGAATTGAATCTGTCCGTCGCCGGCCGCTGGTCCGATCATCATTTCAGCTTCACCTGGCGCGAGGATCTGCAGTCGCTGCACCTGTCCAGCGCCTTCGATATGCGGGTGAAGGGCGAGACGCGGCTGGCCGACGTGGCGGCGCTGCTGATGTATGTGAATGCCAGGCTGTGGATCGGCCATTTCGATCTCTGGCCCGAGGACGGCACCATCGTCTTCCGCCACGCCATGATCTTTCCGGATGCGCATGCCAGCCCGTCGCAAATGGAAGCGCTGCTGAATCTCGCGCTGGAAGCCTGCGAGCATTACTACCCGGCGTTCCAGTTCGTGTTGTGGGGCGGCAAGACCGCCGAAGAGGCCGTGGCCGCCGCAATCCTGGAGTGCGCGGGACAGGCCTGACGGCGGACGTCAGCGCTCCGGGCTTGTCACGCCGAAGCGCGCAGCGCGAAGGCGGATGACGGAAAAATAAATGAGTCAGCCCATTCTCCTTATCGGCGCCGGCCACATGGGCAGCGCGCTCATCCGCGGCTGGATCAAGGCCGGGCTCGGCCCGATCACGGCCGTCGAACCGCATCCTTCGGCGCATCTGCGCAAGCTCGAGGGCCCGAATCTCGTCGCCGACCTCCGGAAGATTCCGCGCGAGCGCTGGCGTGCCTGCGTCGTGGCGCTCAAGCCGCAGGTCCTGCGAGCCGAGGCCGCGCATCTCAAACCGGTGGCCGCCTCCGGCACGCTGATGATCTCCATCGCCGCCGGGACCAGCGTGGGCTTCATGGCGCAGCAGTGGGGCCGCAAGGCGCATATCGTTCGTGCCATGCCGAATATGCCGGGCGGCATCGACCGCGGCATCACCGCCCTCTACGCGGCGTCCACGGCCACCGCACGGGACCGTACCTTGGCGAAGTCGCTGCTGTCGGCGATAGGCCAGACCGTATGGCTGAAACGCGAGTCGCAGATTGACGCCGCGACGGCGGTGTCGGGCAGCGGTCCGGCCTATATCTTTGCCCTGGTCGAGGCCATGGAAGCGGCCGGCGTCGCCGCCGGACTGCCCCGCGCCACCGCGGCCATGCTGGCGCGCGCGACCGTCACTGGCTCCGGCGCCCTGCTCGATGCCGATAGGCGCGATGCCGCCGAACTTCGCCGCGACGTGGCGACCCCAGGCGGCACCACCGAAGCGGCGCTCAAAATACTGCTCGGCAAGGACGGTCTCGAGGCGCTGATGACGCGGGCCGTTGCCGCCGCCAAGGCGCGCGCCGAGGAATTGGGGCGGGGCTGACACCGGACTGCTTCGACGACAGGGCGGCGTCGCGTCCGGCGCGACTGGCTGATGTGGGAGACCGCTGCAAGTCTGTGGGCCATGATGCTGCTCGTCCTGGTCGCGACGGGTGCCGTCCCGCTGACGGCCTATGCAACGCTTCTCGTGGTGGCATCCGGTGTGGCAGTCCTCAATCAAGTGCGGACGCCGGTCGCCCATCTGTGGGAAAACGACGGTGCGGCGATCAGCGTCACCGCCCAATATCTGGACAGCGTCAACGTCCCGCCGCCTGGACTTCTGCCGGCGCTGTGGGCTCCGGTGGGGTTGCGCTATCACGCGCTGCATCACCTTCTGCCCGGTGTACCCTATCACGCACTGGGCGAGGCGCACCGCAGGCTGTCTGACACTTTGCCACCGGCTTCATCGTTCTATCGTGCGAACTATAAGGGGCTCATCGCCTTACTGATGCGTTTGGTCCACGACTCGATGCAGGGCGGCCGGGCCCAAGGCTCGTCGTTTAGGACCTGAACATTCGCGACGCGTGTTCCAGGCCGCTCTCATAGGCCGCGATCAGCTTGTCCCAGGTCGCGTCCGCGCCGTCGTCGATTTGCTTCCGCCGCGGATCGGCATCGAACCAGGCAATGGTCCGCCGGATACCTTCGGCGAAGGGCACCTTGGCACCGAAGTCCGGTACGAAGCGTTTGATCTTCGTGTTGTCGAACACCACGCTGACCGCCTTGTCGCCGGTCAGGCTGCCGACTTCATCGGGAATGCAGGCGCCTATGAAATCGGAAGGGATATGGACGAGCTTCGCCTCCACCCCGGCCGCCTCAGCCGCGATCCGGGTGAACTGGTCCCAGGTCATCACCTCCTCGCCGGTGATGTGGAAGGCGTGGCCGATGGCTTGTTCGTGCCCCAAGAGGCCCGCCAGCCCGACGGCGAAATCGCTGTTGTGGGTGATCACCCAGAGCGAAGAACCGTCGCCCGGCACGATGATCTTCTTGCCCCGCCGCATCCGGTCCACCGCCGTGTACGATTTCTGCCAGGAATTCACCGCCAGCACGATCTGCGTGTCGCCATAGGTGAGCGACGGGCGCACGATCGTGACCGGAAAACCCTCATCACGATACGCCTGCATCAACCGTTCTTCGCAAGCGATCTTGTCGCGTGAATACTGCCAGTACGGATTGGCCAGCGGCGTCGACTCCGTGATCAGATAATGACCGATCGGTTTCTGGTAGGCGCTCGCCGAGCTGATGAAAACGAATTGCCGCGTGCGGCCGCGAAACAGGCGGATGTCGCGTTCCACATCGGCCGGCGTGTAGGCGCGCCAGTCCACCACTGCGTCGAAGGATAGCTTGCCGAGCGCCTGTGATACCGCAGTCTCGTCGGCGACGTCCGCGACGATGGTGCGGACATTTTGCGGCAGATCGGCGGCGCGCTGTCCGCGCCTGAGCAGCGTCAGCTCGATGCCGCGCTCCGCTACCAGCGCCGTGCAGGCCGTGCTGATGATTCCGGTGCCGCCGATGAAAAGAACTTTCATGTCGCCTCCAGGATAGCCGACAGAGCAGGCATGGCTGCCGTCGCAAAACGTTGAAACAAGTTCGCACCGCCCGTAATTTTGTCGAACCTTACCTCACCATGGTCGGGCCTGATCCGGCCATCCAGCTGAAACAAGACACGCTTCGGCACATTGGCGCACACATGCTGGATGGGCGGCTCAAGGCCGCCCATGGTGGACAGGAGGTTCAAGCGTCCGCTCTATCCGAAGAGGCTCTACGATTCTCCCATGAACGGATAGCGGTAATCCGTCGGCGGCACGAAGGTTTCCTTGATGGTGCGCGGCGAAATCCAGCGCATCAGATTCCACATCGAGCCGGCCTTGTCGTTGGTGCCGGAGGCGCGGCCGCCGCCGAAGGGCTGCTGGCCCACCACGGCTCCGGTCGGCTTGTCGTTGATGTAGAAGTTTCCCGCGGCATGGCGCAGCCCCGCCTCGGCCGCGGCGACGGCGTCAATATCTGCAGCGAAGATCGCGCCCGTCAGCCCGTAATCGCTGGAACGGTCGATGAGCCCGACCGTCTCGGCGAATGCGGCATCATCGTACACATAGGCCGTGACGAGGGGGCCGAAGAGTTCTTCCGTCATCAGCCGCGATTGCGGGGCGGTGCTTTCCACCAGCGTCGGTGCGATGAACCATCCCTCTCTTGCATCCGCCGCGCCGCCGCAGATGATCTTGGTCGCCGGATCGCAGCGCGCTTCCTCCTGCGCCGCGCTCAGCTTGCGCCACGACGCTTCGTCGATCACCGCGCCCATGAAATTGCGGAAATCGGCGATGTCGCCCGTGGCGATGCTTTCGATGCCGGCCACCATCCTGTCGCGCAGCTCCGGCCACAGGCTCTTCGGCACATAGAGGCGCGAGGCCGCGGAACATTTCTGCCCCTGATATTCGAAGCCGCCGCGCAGAATGGCGGTGGTCAGCGCCGCCACATCGGCGCTCGGATGCGCCAGGATGAAGTTCTTGCCGCCAGTCTCGCCCACCAGCCGCGGATAGCCGCGATAGCGCCCTTCGCCGACACGCCGCACGATGGCGTTGAACACCTCCGTCGAGCCCGTGAAATGCACGCCCATCAGCAAGGGATGCGCAAGTGCGACGTCGGAAATCTCCGACGCTTTGCCGTACACAAGGTTGATCACCCCGTCCGGCAGTCCTGCCCGACGCAGGATGTCCATGATGAAATGCGCGGAATATTGCGCGGTGCTGGCTGGCTTCCACAGCACGGTGTTTCCCGCCAGCGCCGGCGCCGTCGGAAGATTGCCCGCGATGGAGGTGAAGTTGAACGGCGTCACCGCATAGACGAAGCCGTCGAGCGGGCGGTAATCGACGCGGTTCCACGCACCCGGCGGCGAGATCGGCTGATGCGCGTAGATCTGCGCCAGGAAGGCGGCGTTGAAGCGCCAGAAATCGGCAAGCTCAGCCGCCGCGTCGATCTCGGCCTGATGCACGGTCTTGGATTGGCCGAGCATGGTCGCGGCGTTCAACGTATCGCGGCACGGTCCGCTCAAAAGATCGGCGGCGCGCAGGAACACCGCGGCGCGCTCCTGCCATGGCGTGGCGCTCCAGCCGGCGCGCGCCTGCAACGCCGCGGCGGTGGCGGCCTCAATCTCGTTGTGCCCCGCCAGATGCACGTCGGCCAGAACGTGGTGATGGCGATGGGGCATGACGGACGGCTGCAGCTTGCCGGTGCGCACATCCCGTCCGGCAATCACCAGCGGCAGCTCGATGCGCGCATGCGCCATTTCCGACAGACGTGCCTTGATGGCGGTGCGTTCGGCCGAACCCGGTGCGTAAGAGCGTACCGGCTCGTTCTGCACGGCAGGCAGGCTGCAAACGGCGTCGAGGGGGGCGAAGCGATCGTTCATCGACCATCTCCATGTGGAAGACGCGGCTGGCGAGAAGTATAGGCCGTTCGCCGACGCGGCACACGGGCCGGTCGCCGCAGCGAAGAATCGAACGGTGACGGCGGCACGGTGAGAGAAAGATTTCACGCGGCCGCAAGAGGGAGACCGTTTCTTCTCCTACACCGGCAACCGAATCGTCGCGCGCAGACCCCCTTCGGGGCTTTTGGACAACAGAAGATCGCCGCCATGGGCACGCGCGACATCACGCGCGATGGTCAGACCTAGCCCGACGCCGCCGCTCTGCAGATTGCGGCCCTGGTCGAGGCGATGGAACGGACGGAACGCCTCTTCGCGTTTGTCGTCGGGGATGCCCGGTCCGTCGTCGTCGACATGGATATGGGCGAAACGCGCTTCCCGCGCCAGCGAGACGCGGACATGCTTGCCGTGCTTCAGCGCATTGTCGATCAGGTTGGTGGCGCAGCGGCGCAGCGCGTTCGGCTTCACCGCCAGCAGGATGCCGCTCGGCGTGTCGATGGTGAGCCGATCGGCGGCGCCGGGCCGTGCGCCCGCCGTCGCCTGGGCAGCGTCGCGCACCAGATCACCGAGGTCTGCGAGTTCGGCCTTCTCGCCGCCTTCGCCGCGCGCGAAATCCAGATATTCGTCGAGCATGCGCTCCATCTCGCCGACGTCTTCGCGCAACGCCTCGATCTCCGATCCGGGCTTCATCATGGCGAGCTGCAGGCGGATACGCGTCAGCGGCGTCTTCAGGTCATGGCTGACGCCCGCCAGCATCTCGGTGCGCTGGTGGACGTGGCGCTCGATGCGCTCGCGCATGGTCAGAAAGGCCTGCGCCGCGCGGCGCACTTCGGTGGCGCCATAAGGCTTGAAGTCCGGCACGGCACGGCCCTTGCCGAAAGCGTCGGCGGCGCGCGCCAGCCGTTCGATCGGCCGCACCTGATTGCGCAGGAACAGGATGGCCACGGCCAGCAGAATCAGCGATGAGCCCACCATCCAGGCGATGAACAGATCAGGGCTCGACACGGTGACACGGTCACGCGGTACCACCATCTTCAGCACCCCGTCGCGGACCTCGACGCTGATTTGATAGGTCCTCGCCAGCCCTTTGGTGCGGAAATGGCGCGTCTCGCCGATCTGCTGTTCGATCACCTCGTCGAGAGCCTCGTCGATGGTGCTGGTGCGCCGGCGACGCAAGGGCGCCGGGATCTTGGCGCCGGGTTCAAAGGTGAGGCCGTAGCGCAGCTGGCGTGCGGCCAACGCCCGCAGCTTGATGCGCTCCTGCGCCGGATAGCTGTCCTCCATGGCGATCAGCATCGCGGTGTCCGCCGCGACGTCGCGCGCCATGCGCCGCGTGGTGGTCTCCAGATCGCGCTCGAAGAAGACATAGGAGACGATCGCCTGCAGCAGGAACATCGGCGCAACGATGATGATCAGCGAACGGCCGAACAGGCCGCGCGGCATCACATGCTTGAGCAGGCGGCCGGGACGCAGCCGCGACAGGACGGAGAGCGTGCGCTCAAACGATGCGGTCGGGGACAAGAACGTAACCCACACCGCGGACGGTCTGAAGATAAAGCGGCAGCTTGGGATCCTCCTCGATCTTGCGCCTGAGGCGCGTCACCTGCACGTCGATCGAGCGCTCCAGCGCCACGCCCAGCCGCGCGCACAGATCGGAACGCGAAAAGGAGCGGCCGGCATTGGCGGCGAAGAGCTGCAGCAGGGCGCTTTCCGAACTCGTCAGGCGCACCGGCTTACCTCTGCGGGTCAGCTGTTTGCGGTCCGGGTCGTACAGGCAGTCGCCCATGCGTACCTCGCCGATGGCGTCACGTGCGGGCGGGGCGGCGCGGCGCAACAGCCCGCCGATGCGCAACACCAGCTCGCGCGGCTCGAACGGCTTGGCGAGATAATCGTCGGCGCCGCGCTCCAGGCCCTGAATGCGGTCTTCGGCTTCGCCTTTCGCCGTCAGCATCAGGATCGGCACGGAGGAATTCGACCGTACGGATTGCGTCAGGTCGAAACCGGATTCGCCGGGCATCATCACATCCACGATCAACAGGTCGAAGGCCATGCTCTTCATCAGCGCCCGCGCGTCCGCCGCGTTCGCTGCGGCACTCACGCGAAAACCGTTGGAGGACAGGTAGCGCTGCAACAGCGCGCGCAGTCTTTCATCGTCGTCGACCACCAGCAGATGCGGATCCTGCACGGCCGAACTCATGGTTTGCCCTTCTGTCCGATGACGCCCTGCAGCACTTTGCGGAAGCCGTTCACCGCCTCCTGACCTGCCGCCTTGAAGGCGGAGGCGAGGAGCGGACGTTGTGCATCCCAGATCGCGTCGGCGAGCGCGGCGCCCGACTCGGTCAACTGCAAACGGCGGGTGCGTCGATCTTGCATACCGGCTTTGCGCTCTACGAGGCCGTCTTTGAGCAGATCGTTGAGAACGCGGTTGAGACTCTGCTTGGTCACTTTCAGGAAGCCTAGCAATTCGGCAACGGAAAGCCCCGGATTGCGCGCAATGAAATGCAAGGCCCGGGCATGGGCACGTCCCAAACTTGCTTTGGCGAGCGGCACGGCACTTTGTGCGGAAATATCGCGAGCGGCGAAGAACAGCAAATCCAAGCCTTGCTTTAGCGCCTCGTCGCTAAGGTATAATGTTCGCGTATCGGGCGGTGTCCCGCCGAATTTTACGTCAGACATACTGACATAAATAGGCCGCCTGCCACGGCAAGGCAAGAGCCTGGAGGATAATGAGATGGCCGATGTGATCCCCTTTGACGTTCGCGAAGGTTCGCTTTGGTACGACGGCAAACTCGTGCCCTGGAAGGATGCGAAGACGCACGTCCTGACCCACGGACTGCACTACGCCTCCTGCATCTTTGAGGGCGAGCGCGTCTATTCCGGCCGCATCTACAAGCTGAAGGAGCATACCACGCGGCTGTTCGAAAGCGCCCGCATCCTCGGCATGACGATTCCCTATACCGAAGACGAGATCAGCGCCGCCTGCATCGAAGCGGCCAAGGCGCAGGACATCGTCGACGGTTATGTCCGCCCGGTGGTCTTCCGCGGCAGCGAGATGATGGCGGTGTCGGCGCAGCAGACGAAAATCCATGTCGCCATCGCCGTGTGGCAGTGGCCGTCTTATTTCGATCCGGCGACGAAGCTGAAGGGAATCCGCCTCGACATTTCCGATTGGAAACGTCCGGCTCCCGATACGGCTCCGACCAAGGCCAAGGCGGCCGGGCTCTATATGATCTGCACGATGTCGAAGCACGCGGCGGAAGCCAAAGGCTATGCGGACGCGATGATGCTCGACTATCGCGGCCTGGTCGCCGAGGCGACCGGCGCCAATATCTTCTTCGTCAAGGACGGCACGCTGCATACGCCGACGCCGGACTGTTTCCTCAACGGGATTACCCGCCAGTCCGTGATGGCACTCGCGCGCATCCGTCAGATTCCGGTTGTCGAACGGCACATCGAGCCCCAGGAAATGGCGAATTTCTCCGAGTGCTTCCTCACCGGGTCGGCTGCGGAAGTGACGCCGGTGTCCGAGATCGGACCTTATCGCTTCAAGCCGGGACAGATTTCCGAGACACTGATGCACGACTATGCCGACGAGGTCCGCCGGCCAGTGTCGCAGGTCTCTTTGGGTTAGGACGACTCATCCATTCCGGCAACGCGCTCACGCTTCGACATAGCGCGTGAGTGCGTTGTCGCGTGCCGGATACGAATGTGGTGATATAGAATATGTGGTAATTCGAGCGTGTCGGTTCAAGTGGCGCGCGCGGATTTTTACGGTCTGCGACAAATTCCGAAAAATATTTTTGATTTCACCGGCTAACATCCGCCGTTGTCGCACCGTGCAGGAAGTCTATTCAGACTCATTTGCGGAAAACTATATCTTCGAGGCTTCGTACCGCGTCATTTCCAGCGCTTCGCTGCGTTGTCATCGGAGGCCTTCGCCTCGACCCATCGCGTTTCGGTCCCGCGCTGCTCCTGCTTCCAAAATGCAGCCGTGGTCTTGAGATGGTCCATCAGGAATTCGCAGGCGGCGAAGGCTTCCCGGCGGTGGCTTGCGGCGACGGCGACGAGAACGATGCGCTCGCCCGGTTTCAATTCACCGACACGATGGATCACGGTAACGCCCAGGAGCGGCCAGCGGCGCGCGGCGTCGTCGATGTGCCGGGCAATTTCGCGCTCGGCCATGCCGGGGTAATGCTCGAGCATCAAGGTTTCGATGCCGTCCTCGCCGCGCACATGGCCGGTAAACGTGGCCAGCGCGCCGGCGCCTTGCGACATCTCCTCGAGTTCGGGTCCAAGGTCGAACGGCGCCGTCTGAATTTTGATGCGTGTCTTCATCCGCCTGTCACCGGAGGAAAAAAGGCAATCTCATCGTCATCGCCAATGGGCGCGTCGAACCCGGCGTGCTCCTGATTTACCGCCGCACGCAGTCGCGACAGATCGGCGAAAGCATCGGCATAGCCGGGTCCCAAGGCAGTCAAATGGCGGATAAGGTCGCGGACCGTGGCCACGCCGGCGGGCGGCTTGACGTCCTCTTCGCCCTTGCCGATCTTCTGGCGCACCCAGGCGAAATAGAGGAGTTTCACGCGGCCGTCTCGCGGCGCGGGCGGGTGTGGGCCAGACCCGCGCGCAGATAGACATAACCGGTCGCCACCGTCAGGCCGGCAGCCACCCACAAGGCCACATAGGCGAAGGCCAGCGCACCGGGCACGATCTTGTCGGCCATGGGCCCGAGGATCATCGCGCCGATGGCGATCATCTGAATGGTCGTCTTGATCTTGGCGAAAAAGCTGACGGGTACGCTGACATCAGCGCCCGCCAGGAATTCGCGCAGGCCGGAGACCAGGATTTCACGCGCCAGGATCACCAAAGCCGGCACCAGCTTCCAACCGTCGAAGCTGCCGCCCGCCACCAGCATCATCAGCGCCACGCCCACCAGAATCTTGTCGGCGATGGGATCGAGCATGCGGCCGAAATCGCTGCCGGCGTTGAGTTTTCGCGCCGCCAGGCCGTCGAGCGCGTCGCTCAGGCCGGCAATCGTGAAGACGGCGAACGCAATGAGCCGCGCCGTCATGCCGGGCAGGGCAAAAGCGATGGCAAAGACCGGCACCAATGCGATGCGCAGGACGGTGAGGATGTTGGGCAGACCTACCAGCATAATGATTTCTATACGCGTTCAACCGGCCGGGTGGAAGAAGTCATAGATTTTCTTGGCCAATGTCCCAGAAACGCCCGACACGCTTTCGATGTCGGCCAGGCTGGCGCCGGCGACGGCCCGGGCCGAGCCGAAATGCTGCAGCAGCGCGCGTTTGCGGGAAGCGCCGACGCCGGCGATCTCGTCCAGAGGATTGGCGCCAATGGCCTTTGAGCGCTTTTTGCGATGGCTGCCGATGGCAAAGCGGTGAGCCTCGTCGCGCAGCCGCTGCAGATAGTAGAGCACGGGGCTCTTCTGATCGAGCCGGAAAGGCGGCTTCCCGGGCTGGTGGAGGTGTTCGTAGCCTGCGTCGCGCTCCGCCCCCTTGGAGATGGCGACCAAGGCCACGTCCTCCACTCCCAGATCGGCGAAGACCTGGCAGGCGACGGCCAGTTGGCCCGGGCCGCCGTCGATCAAAGCCACGTCCGGCCGCTTGGCTTTCGTGTCCTCGTCTTCCTTCATCAGGCGCGAGAAGCGACGCGTCAGCACCTCGCGCATCATGGCGTAGTCGTCGCCGGGTGTCAGTTCAGCGGTCTTGATGTTGAATTTGCGATACTCGCCCTTTTCGAAGCCATCGGGGCCCGCCACGATCATGCCGCCGACCGCGTGGCCTCCCTGGATGTGCGAATTGTCATAAACCTCGATGCGCTTCGGCGGTGTATCCAGGCCGAAGACTTCCGCCACGCCATCGAGCAGTTCGCGCTGCGCCGCGTTCTCCGCCATGCGCCGGCCGAGTTGTTCGCGGGCATTGGTCAGCGCCATTTCCACCAGATCGCGCTTCTCGCCGCGCTCGGGCACGGCGATTTGCACCTTGCGCTCGGCGCGCAGCGTCAGTGCTTCGGCGAGCAATTCGCGGTTGGGGATATCCTCGGACAGCAGAATAAGCGACGGCGCCAAGCGTTCGTCATAAAACTGGCCGATGAAGGCTTCCAGCACCTCGCCGGTGGAGAGTTCGGCGGTGTGGCGTGGGAAATAGGGGCGGTTGCCCCAGTTCTGCCCGGCGCGGAAGAAGAACACCTGCACGCAAGTCTCGCCGCCCTGGTTGAACGCGGCGAAGAGATCGGCTTCGGCGAAACCCGACGGATTGATGCCCTGCACCGACTGCACCTGGTTCATGGCGCGCACACGGTCGCGCAAGCGTGCCGCGCGCTCGAAGTCGAGCGTCTCGGCCGCGGCCTCCATGTCTTTCACCAGCTGCGCCTGCACCGCCCGGCTTTTGCCGGCGAGGAAGCGTTCCGCTTCGTCCACCAGTTCCTGATAGGCCGCCTCGTCGATGCGCCCGACGCACGGCGCCGCGCAGCGTTTGATCTGGAACAACAGACACGGGCGCGTGCGCGACTCGAATACCGAATCCGAACAGGAGCGCAGCAGAAAAGCGCGCTGCAAGGTGTTGAGCGTGCGGTTGACGGCGCCGGTGTTGGCGAACGGTCCGAAATAGATGCCTTTGGCGGTCTTGGCGCCACGATGTTTGAGAAGCTGCGGAAAGGCGTGGTCCTGGCGCACCAGGATGTTGGGAAAGGATTTGTCGTCGCGGAAGGAGACGTTGTAACGCGGCTTCAACCGCTTGATCAGGTTCGATTCCAACAGCAGGGCTTCGGTTTCCGATGCCGTAGTGACGAACAGCATCTCCACCGTCTCACAGATCATGCGGGCGATGCGCTCGGTGTGTCCGCCGGACTTGGCATAGGACGCGACGCGTTTCTTCAGGCTCTTGGCCTTGCCGACGTACAACACGTCGCCCTTGGCATCGAGCATGCGATAGACGCCGGGCGCATCCGGCAGGGTCTTCACATAGGCGGCGATGCGCGCGATGCCCGTGAGAGCTGCGTCGGCCGGTTCGATCGTGTCGTCCTCGTTCGCCATGGCGCTGATATAATGCTTCTGTCAGATTGTCACAAAGTCAGGGCGAGGGCGCCATGCTGATCTTCAGGCAATTGTTCGATTCCGCATCGTCGACCTACACCTATCTTCTGGGCGACAGCCAGAGCCGCGAAGCGTTGCTGATCGATCCCGTCTTCGAACAGGTGCGCCGCGACGGCGCACTGGTCGAGGAACTCGGGCTTATGCTGACGACGACGCTCGATACCCATGTTCATGCCGATCATGTGACTGGCGCCTGGCTACTCAAGCAGCGCACCGGCAGCGCCATCGCCTTGTCGCGGGAAGCCGGGGCGCAGGGCGCTGATCGCCATCTGGCGCATGGCGATAAGATCCCGTTCGGCAGCCGCTATCTCCAGGTGCGCGCCACGCCGGGGCACACCAATGGCTGCCTGAGCTTCGTCCTCGATAACGAGACGCTGGCCTTCACCGGCGATTGCCTGCTGATCCGCGGCTGCGGCCGCACCGATTTCCAACAAGGCAGCGCGCACACGATGTTTGCCTCGATCAAAAGCCAGATTTTCACGCTGCCCGACGAGTGCCTGCTTTATCCCGCGCATGACTATCGCGGCCTGACGGCGACGAGCGTGGCGGAGGAGCGCCGCTACAATCCGCGGCTGGGCGGGCAATTGAGCGAAGAGGATTTCGCGCTCTACATGAACAATCTCCATCTGCCGCATCCCAAGAAGATGGACGCCGCGGTTCCGGCCAACCTCAAATGCGGCCGACCGGAGGGCGATGTGCCTTCCACTGATCCCGATTGGGCGCCGCTCACCTACACCTTCGCGGGCGTGTGGGAGGTGCAACCGCACTGGCTCGAAGAGAACTCCGCATCGGTGCAGGTGCTTGACGTGCGCGAGCGCGAGGAATTCGACGGCCCGCTCGGGCACATTGCCGGCGCGATGCTGGTGCCGCTTGGCACATTGAAAGAGTCTCTTGCGGCGTTCGACAGAGAACGGCCCATCGTGGCGGTGTGCCGCGCGGGCGGCCGATCGGCTCAGGCGACGAACGTCCTGGTTCAAGCGGGCTTTGCCAAGGTTGCCAATCTTTCCGGCGGAATGCTGCGCTGGCGGGCCGAAGGCCGTACCGTCGTCGGCGGGAGCGTGTAGCGACCCGCGCAGCGCTTCCAGGCAAATCGACGTTCGAGGCCCTGCTTACGCGGCCACCGAGGCGGAGCCGCCGGCGTCGGCGATGGCCATGCAGCGCAAGGCGGGAAACGCAATTTTGACGGCGGTCCCCTTGCCCGGTTCGCTGCTGATGGAAAATTCCGCGCCATGCAATTCGGCGAGCCGTTTGCAGATGGGAAGGCCGAGACCCGTGCCTTCGGTCTCACGCTTCAGCGGGCTCGCAATGCGGCCAAAAGGCTGCAAGGCGAGCGGGATGTCCTCCGCCTTCATGCCGATACCGGTGTCGCGGACGACCAGATCAATTCCGCCATCCACCGCGAGGGAAGCCTCAATCGAAACATTTTTGTCTGGCGGGGTGAATTTGATCGCGTTATCGACGAGATTGAACAACAGCTGACGAATCTTTCCCTCGTCGGCACGCAGCAGCGGCAGGCGAGGCGGGATCGCGACGTCCAGCGTCAGCGCAGCCTCCCGTGCCGCAGGCGCCATGACATCGAGACAGGTATTGGCAACCGCGGAAAGGTCCACGTCGCTTTCGTTCATTTCCAGCTTGCCGGCTTCACCTTGAGACAGTTGGAGAATTTCGACGATAAGCGTCAGAAGATGGCGCCCGCTGGTATGCACGTGCCCGGCATATTCCCTGTACCGGTCGTTGCCGAGGGGGCCGAAAAGTTGTTCGCGTATCGCTTCCGAAAAGCCCAGGATCGCGTTCAACGGAGTCCGCAATTCGTGGCTCAGCTGGGCGAGCGTGGACCATTTCTCCGTTCGCGCGTTGTCGCGCTCGATGCGGGCCTGTGTCAGCGAATCTTGCAGCGTTTCATTGTCGACCTGAAGTTCGATGGTCCGCCCTATCGATATGGACAGATTTGTCGCGGCGAGCCCAAGACCGGGAAGATAGAGCAGCATCAATCCGCCGTTCGCCGCAATGTAATAGTTCGGGTGCATGAGCGAAACGATTGCGAGCGGCGCGATGAACGGGATGGCGTAGGCAAGAAACGCGGGCGGATAGGGCGCATATGTCATCAAGGCGCCGGCGGTCATGCCCGCTGCCACGAGCATCATGAGAACGAATTGGCTCGTTTGGCCCCAGATGGGAAAGGCGACGCAGAGACCGCCCCAAATCAGTCCGGATGTGAACGACCCGATACAGAAGTAGCGCGCCCATCTCGTACCACACTGAGCGGCCGCAGCGTTCTGCTTAAAGCGCCGGTGAAGCAGTGTGCGGAGTCCGGCAACCAAAGCGGTCGCGGCAAGCCAGCCGGTAAGAAGCGGATGCGGGAACGAGCCCCATAGGAGCAGGGCAACAACGGCTGCGACCGCGAGATTGGCCGGGGCCGCGAAGCGCGCGCGATAAAGCAGCCGGAGCTTCTCGGCCAATATCCGATCCGAGCGGTCTTCTACGGCCAGGGGTGGCATGATCATGCGTCACTCCGGCGTGGAGCGCGGAGGCGCACACGCAAAACTGCTACTTAGAGTACGCATTCGATGTTTAATGCACGGTAAATGATACGTTTGCCGTGCCTGGCCGGCCGTGCGGCGTTAGCGGCGAGGCGTTAAGGCCGCTCCCGTTCTATCTCGACCCCGGCGGATTCCGCGCCAGGGAGAGCGTGCAGTTTTTCGACGCGCACGCGGGCGCGCTTGACCCTTATGTCCTCGAAGCAGAGTGCGGCAATACGCTCCGCCATGGTTTCCGCCAGATTGATATGGCCCTTGCCGACCAGGCCTCGGATCTTCTTGGTGATGGCTTCGTAATCGACGACCTTTTCGAGGCGATCTTCGAGCACCACGGCGTCTTCCACCGCCAGGTCCACGTTGATGCGCACCGGCTGAAGCTTGCCCTTCTCGTGACCGTGGATACCGATCTGCGCCAGCAATTCGAGATCACGGATGAAGACGTGACGGATCGCCTGCGCCGAATCGGCGATGTGGAGGGGCTGCACGTTGCTCGGTGTGCTCATTTCTATTCCTTCACGCCGACATCGGGCGTCTGCCAGATCAGATGTTGTCCTCCGTCGACGGCGATCATTTGACCCGTAACGGCACTGGCTTCCAACAGATAGCGCACGCCGTCGCAAACGTCCTGAGGTTCGGCGCCGCGGCCCAAGACGGTGGCTTCGCGCTGACGGGCGAAATCGGCCTGGGACTGGCGCGCATTGATGATGGTGGGGCCGGGGCCCACGGCGTTGACCCGGACGCGCGGCGCCAGGGCCTGGGCCAGCGTCGTGGTCAGCCATTTCAGCCCGGCCTTGGACAGGCTGTAGGAGAGGAATTGCGGCGTCGGCTTCAGCACACGCTGATCGATGATGTTGACGATGGCGCCGTGCCCGTCGCGCGGCACCTGACGGGCGAAAGCCTGCGACAGCACGAAGGGCGCCCGCAGATTGGTTTCCATATGCGCGTCCCAGCTCTCACGGGTGACGCTGTACCAGCTGTCGTTCTCAAACAACGAAGCGCTGTTGACCAAGGCGGTGAGCGGGCCGATCTCCGCGGCCGCGCGCTCGACCAGCGCTGCCGTCTCGCTTTCGCGGCTGAGATCGGCTTTCAGCAGCGCCACTTTTACACCGTTGGTTGCCGCATCGGCCGCCGTGGCGCGCGCTTCCTTCTCCGAGGCATGGTAGTGGAGCGCGATTGTCCAGCCGTGACGTGCCAGGTCCAGCACGATGGCGCGACCCAGCCTTTTCGCGGCGCCGGTGACGAGAACGGTTTTGGCTTGCGTGGTCATGGAAAGAGATTAGCGAATCTTTGTCGCCTTGACCTCTCCTTTGTGGGACTGCGCCTAGCCGAGAAATCCGACCAGCCGCTTCACGTCCGCCAGAACCGGTTCCGCAATGGCACTGGCACGTGCCGCGCCGTCCGCCAGGACACGATCGATTTCATCGGGATCGGTCAGCAGCCGGCGCATCTCGGCGGCGATGGGCGTCAGTTTGGCCACCGCCAAGTCCGCCAGCGCATTCTTGAAGCCGGAGAATTGCTGTCCGGCATAGCGCGCGACCACCTGCGAGCGTGGTTCGTCGGCCAGCGCCGCATAGATATTAAAGAGGTTTTCCGCCTCGGGACGGCCTTCGAGCCCTTTTTCGGAATCCGGCAGCGGCGCGGGATCGGTCTTCGCTTTGCGGATCTTCTGGGCAATGGCATCGGCATCGTCGGTCAGGTTGATGCGCGAGTAATCGCTTTCGTCCGACTTCGACATTTTTTTGGCGCCGTCGCGCAGGCTCATGACCCGCGTGCCCGGTCCGATGATCACCGGTTCGGGCAGCGGGAAGAAATCCGGCGCCGCAAAATCGTTGTTGAACTTCTGCGCGATATCGCGCGAAAGCTCCAGATGCTGTTTCTGGTCCTCGCCCACCGGCACATGCGTCGCCTTGTAGACCAGGATGTCGGCGGCCATCAGCACCGGATAGGTGTAGAGCCCGACCGAAGCGCGTTCCTTGTGCTTGCCGGATTTTTCCTTGAACTGCGTCATGCGATCGAGCCAGCCCAGCCGCGCCACGCAATTGAAGATCCAGGCGAGCTCGGCATGTGCCGGAACGCGGCTCTGGTTGAAGATCGGCGTCTTCTTCACGTCCACGCCCGCCGCGATATAGGCGGCCGCGACTTCGCGCGTAGACTGCGCCAGCTCGGCGGGACGGCCATAGCCGACGTCCTGGGTGATGGCGTGCATATCGACGACGCAGAACAGGCACGGCATCTCGTTCTGCATCCGCACCCAGTTCTTGAGCGCGCCGAGATAATTTCCCAGATGCAGGGTGTTGGTTGGCTGCATGCCGGAGAGGACGAGTTGCTGATGCTTCGGCGTGTCGGTCATGGAGAGGTCCCGGATGAGGGGCCGGGTTATGCCGCGAAGCGCCCGCGCCCGCAAGCAGCAGCGGCCACGGCTGGAGCGTCTTCGACGCGCGTCTGAGGCAGAATAGCGCGGGCTTTTCCTATATTATTGCCCCATGACGCCGGCCGCAGGCCTACAATTCCGCGTTCCCAGCGGGGAGGGCGCCGATGATGAAACACACAGTTCTAAGCGCGGCCGTTGCGATTGGGCTCGCGAGCATTTTTCAGCAAGCTTACGCCGACCCCGCGGGGGCTTCCGCAGCCCAGACAACCGCGGAGCAGCCCTGGGCGACGGCACAGACCATACTCGATGCCACCAAGGCCGATCTGCAGACAGGCGGTCTCCTTGCGGTTGGCGCCCATGTTGCGGACCTCGAACATGCGCTGGCGGACGCCAAGCAGCCCGCTGCCAGCTCGGGAGCCGACACGGTGTATGTGCTCACGGACGGTCCGACCGAGACCCTGTTAGCCTTGGCGGCCGCGGCGTCTGACAAAAATGCTCCGGCAGGACGGAAGGTCGTGGCTTTGAACAATCCCTATCCGGCGATCAGCCTGTATCTCGGTTCCTACTACAACGAGATCGGCAAACCGGAGGAAGCGTTGCGAGTTCTGGACGCCGGCCTAACGCTGGAGAACTCGACGCTCGGTTTGCATCAGCCGCTTTTGATCAGCGAACGAGGCGCCGCCCTGGCCTCGATGAAACGCTGGCCGGATGCGCTTGCGGACTACGACAAGGGCTTGGCTCTCGCGGGCCTCGCAGACAGCGCCCGCGCGCGTCTATACCGCGGTCGGGGCTTCGCGTTGACGGAACTTGGGCGCCTTGATGAAGCGGAGCAAGCATACCGCGACTCGCTCAAGCTGGCTCCCGGCAACGCGATCGCGCAGCAAGAACTGGATTATATCGCCCATCTGCGCGCCGGCGGCGCCGCCGAACCAACGGGCATCACCATGCCGCAGCCCGCGCCGAAATCGCAGTAGATCAAACCCTGACTGCTTCGGCGGCGTCCGCCTCTTCGCCTTCCAGCGCCTTCAGCAAGCGCGCCTCGACGGCCTTCAAGCGGTCGGGATGGATGATCTTGTGGCCGAAGCCGTCCCGCACGTAGAAAACGTCGACGACGCGTTCGCCATAGGTGGCGATCATGGCCGACGAGATTGACAGACCCGATTCGAACAGCGCCGTGGTCACGTCGTAAAGGAAGCCCAGCCGGTCCGGGCCGCGCACCTCGATTACGGTGGCGGTGGTGGACGCGTCGTTGTCGAAATTCACGCGTGCACTGACCTTGAAGGCGCTGGCGCGGCTCTTGATCGGGCGTTTGGCGATCATCCGCCGAGGTATGAGTATGCCGGTCAGCGTCTTTTCGATCGTCTGGCGCAGACGCGCGATACGAGCGTTGTCGCCGAACGGCCCGCCTTCGGCGTCCTGTACCGAAAACACGTCCAGCGCGAAGCCGTCCGAGGTGGTGAAGACCTTGGCATCCACGATCGATCCGCCGGAGACGGCAATGGCGCCGGCGAACTGTGCGAACAGACCCGGGTGATCCGGCGTATAGACGGTGATTTCGCTGACAGACCGGAAGTTGTTGCTCACCGCGGCGAGCGACAGAAGTTCACCCTGGGCATCGGCTTCGGTGATCATCCTGGCATGGCGCTCATGCGTTTCGGAATCGAGCGCGAGCCAATAGGCGTCGTAGTGGCGCGACAAGGCGCGCTCGCGCGCGTCTTCCGGCAGATCGGCAATGCGCTGGGCCAATGCTTCCTTGGCTTCCTCAACGCGCGCGCTGCGCGCCCGTATCGTGTCGCCGCCCGACATCACGGTCTCGGCCTCGAAATAGAGTTCGCGCAGCAGCTGGCCTTTCCAGCCGTTCCACACACCCGGTCCGACCGCACGGATGTCGGCCACGGTCAGCACCAGCAGCAGGCGCAGCATCTCAGGCGACTGCACGATGGCGACGAAATCGCGCACCGTCTTGGGATCGGAGACGTCGCGGCGTTGCGCCGTGTCGCTCATGATCAGGTGGTTTTCCACCAGCCAGGCGACGGCACTCGTATCCTCGGCCGACAGCCCCAGGCGCGGGCACAGGCTCTCCGCAATTGCGGCGCCGACGTCGGAATGGTCGCCTGGCAGGCCCTTGGCGATGTCATGCAGCAGCATCGCGCAGTAGAGGACTTCGCGCGTCTTGATCCGTTTGACGATGTCGCTGGCCAGCGGATGCTCGTTTGCCAGTTCGCCGCGCTCGATCGACGCGACGTTGCCCACGGCGCGGATCAAATGTTCGTCCACCGTATAGTGGTGGTACATGTTGAACTGCATGAGGGCGACGACGCGCCCGAACTCCGGCACGAATTTTCCGAAGACGCCGGCCTCGTTCATCAGCCGCAACGCGCGTTCCGGATCGCTGTGCGAGGACAGGATTTCCAGGAACAGCTTGTTGGCCTCGGGGCTGGCGCGCAACTCGTCGTCTATCAGATCCAGCGAGCGGGTGATGGTACGCAGCGCATCGGGATGGACGTCGATGCTTTTGACGTCGGCAATGTGAAAGATGCGGATGAAGTTGACCGGGTCGCGCTTGAAGGCGCCGGGACGCGCGTTCAACCTTCCCGTATCGACAAAGAAATCGTCATCCTTGCTACGCGGCTTGAGGAAGCCGGGCAGAATGCTCGCCAGCGAGGCGCGGCGCTTCTTGTTCTGCACTTCCAGCGCGGCGCAGAAGATGCGCGTCAGATCTCCCACATCCTTGGCGACCAGGAAGTAGGCGCGCATGAATTTTTCTACGGCATGGCGCGGCGTGTCATCGGTGAAGCCGAGCTGGGCGGCGAGCTCCGGCTGCGCGTCGAAAGACAGGCGCTCCTCGGCGCGGCCGGCCAGGTAGTGCAGCCGCACGCGCACGTCCCACAGGAAAGCTTCGGCCTTCTGGAAGGTCTTGTACTCGTCCTTGGTGAAGACGTTGTTCTGAACGAGATCACCCGTGTCGTAGACGCGGTAGAGATACTTGCCGATCCAGTAGAGTGTCTGCAGATCGCGCAGCCCCCCTTTACCTTCCTTGATGTTCGGCTCGACCAGATAGCGGCTCTCGCCCTGATGATGATGACGGTCGTCGCGCTCCGCCAGCTTGGCTTCCACGAAGTCCTGGCCGGAGCCGGTGGCGATATCGGACCAGAACTTCTTGCGCAGCTCTTCATAGAGCGCCATGTCGCCGCACAGATAGCGCGCTTCGAGCAAGGCCGTGCGGATGGTGATGTCCTGCTTGGCCAGCCGCACGCATTCCGGCAGCGAGCGCGTAGCATGGCCGACCTTCAGCCCCAGGTCCCACAACATGTAGAGGATGAATTCGATGACGCTCTCGTCCCAGGCCGTTTGTTTGTAGGGACGCACGAACAGCAGATCGACGTCGGAGCCGGGGGCGAGTTCGCCGCGGCCATAGCCGCCTGTCGCCACGATGGTGATGTGTTCGGCCTTGGTCGGGTTCTTGGCGGGATAGAAATGCTTGACGGCGAAATCGTAGATCACCTGGATGACACCGTCCTGGGTCGCCGACAGCGCCCGGGCCGCGATGATGCCGGGTAGATTTTCGGCCAGCACCTGGTGCTTGACGCGCTCGCGCGCGTCCAGGAATGCGGTCTTGATCTGGGTGAGCGCTTCTTTGCGCAGATCGGCGGGATCGCGGGTTTGCCCGGCCAGCGCCTTCAAGCTGCTCCGCAACGCCTTGGCGTCAAGTTGAAGCCCGCGCGGCGGCCCTTCATATCCCAATTACGTCACTCCCGTGCCCTGCTCATAGAAGTCTGGCCGGCCGCCAAACGCAAGTTGCACCTTCACTTTGGTGTGGTTTGCGCCTTCGCCCAGGCAAGGTAGTCGGCGCTGCCGCCGTCGATGGGCAGGATCAGGAAACACGGCACCGTGTAGGGGTGCAGCGGCCGGGCGGTTGCGATGGCCTGGTCGACCAGGGCGCGGCGCGTCTTGATGAAGGCGGCGACCTCCGGGCCGGTTTCCAGCTTGCCTTGCCATTCGTAGATGCTGGTCATCGGCGCGGAGAGATTTACGCACGCCGCGAGCCTCGCCTGCACCAGTGCCTCTGCGACGCGTCGGGCAGACGCCTCGTCGGGAAATGTCGAGTAGAGGAAGACAAATTCGGTCATAACTGACAGTATAGGATAACTTTCTGGAGAAGGCGCAAATGAAGAGGGGAATGCTGTTCGCGCTGCTTGTGAGCGTTGCGCTTGTCGGCAGCGCCGGGGCGGGCGACGATGGCGTCTGTACATTGACCGCTGCGGACCTGCTGGCAAACGCCAAGCTATCTTTCTGGAATTTTGACCAGACCGGCACGACGCCTTCGACAGCACGAGCCTTGGCGAATCGGAGCTGCTATTCAGAAGCCGCCGCCGCCACCGAAAATTTCATGCTTCTGCATGCGCCACTGAAGAACGGCGAACGCATCATTCTGCTGTTTCACGAGGGGCAGTATCGCGCCATGGCGGGCGAAGAACACGTTGCTGCCATGCTGATCGCCGCGTCGAAGGATCTGGGGCAGAAACCCAGTGACCCCTTAGACTGGAACACCTATGTCGATGGCACTTGGGCATTTTTGACGAATGATCGCTCCATGCTTGATGCCGCCAGCGAAAAGTTGTCGGCGGAGCGGGGTAGAGGAAACATTATGAACGCCCGGGTGCTGCATGGTTTGCAGGCGTGTTTTGGACATCCCTACAAGGAGGCCTACAGCAGCAAGTGCTTTACCCATTGACGCCATAAAACAAGACAGCGCGATATTTCTCCCGCGACGCCTGCTTTACGCAGGTTCTTCGGCTCAGATGAGCTTCAGATTCACGGCCTTCGGGCCGCGCTTGTCGACCTCATCTGGGAAGGTCGAATAGAGGAAGACAAATTCGCTGTCAGCCATCCCTGGCAATCCTTTGCGGCTTTGGCATCATAGCGCGGCATGGCTGGCAGGGAGAATGGAAATGGCACGCATCACGGGGGTAGGCGGTATCTTCTTCACATCGCCCGATCCGAAGAACCTCTCGACTTGGTATCGCGAGGTGCTCGGGATTGAGGTTCAGGATTGGGGAGGTTCGCTTCTCCGCTATGACGCGCCGAACCATCCGCCCTTCGTCGCCTGGAACCCGTTCCCGGAGAAGGCCGATTACTTTGCGCCGTCCACGCGCCCGTTCATGATCAACTTTGCGGTCGACGACATGGACGGCTTCGTCTCGAGGGTCGAAGCCATGGGCGTGGCGATTTTCGCGCGTGACGATGAATCGCCTTACGGCCGCTTTGCATGGCTTCTCGACCCCGACGGCACGAAGATCGAATTGTGGCAGCCGAAGAAACCGGCCGCATAAAAACGAAACGGCGCGGGATTGCTCCCGCGCCGTCCGTTTACGCAAGTTCTTCGGCTCAGACGAGCTTCAGATTCACGGCCTTCGGGCCGCGCTTGTCGGCTTCGACGTCGAAGCTCACGCGCTGGCCTTCATTAAGGCCGCGGAGACCCGCAGCCTGAACGGCGGTCATGTGGACGAACACGTCCTTGCCACCGCCTTCCGGCGCGATGAATCCGAAACCTTTTGTCGTGTTGAAGAACTTGACTTGACCAATGGTCATGACGGCTTTCTCCTGAAAGCATTAAAGTCCGCTGCGAACACCATGTTCGTCGCGGTTGTCGAAGTCGCACCAAATTTTCAGGAAAAGCGTCGTCGTCGTCACTCCAGGCCATTCACTCCCATGTGGGAGCGTCTGCATGGGCGCGCTGGAAACTTGTCTCTGTGGCTTGCGCGGCCTCAACCTTCGTTCCTATAGGCGTTCGCCCTCTCAAAGGCAAGCTGGCGCAGCTCACGCAGCGGTTAACGCGAGGTGTCGTGGCTGCGTCGCAACGCGGGAAATCCAGGCGGAAACGGCCGGAAAATCGCCGAGATCGAATCCGCCGTCGGCGGCGCTATGGGTGTATCCGTAGAGGGCGATGTCGGCGATGGAATAGTCTGTCCCGGCAAACCAGTCGTGCGTCTTAAGATGCGCTTCCATCACGCCCAACGCGGCATTTCCTTTCGCGTGCCATTCCGGAACGAGGTGGCGTTTCTTCTCAAATTCCTCAAGGGGCGCGAATTTGTGCCAGTAGCGCGATACCGCGATGTAAGGCTCGTGGCTATACTGTTCGAAGAACATCCACTGCAGCATGCAGGCGCGATCCCATTTGTTGTCGGGCTGCAACCTTGTCCCGTCGCTCAGATAAAAGAGGATGGCGCCGGATTCCGGCAGAACGCGTCCATCCTCGAATTCCAGCACGGGGGTCCTTCCATTGGGATTGAGATTGAGGAATTCGGGCGTGCGCGTCGCTGTGCCGACCACCGGATAATTGACGAGATTGAGGGGGAAGCCGAGTTGATGCGCGACGAGGCGCACCTTGTAGCAATTTCCCGACATCTGCATCTGGTGAAGTGTCAGCATGATGGCCCCTCGTGCTCGCGCTCTGCGTAGCACGTTTCACCTATGCGTGCGGCGCGACGCACCTTTGCGCGTACCCGGCGCGACGGTGCGGATAATGGTGCCGCAGGCGATCCGCCGGCCGGAATTGCCGTCCGGCTGGCTGGCGTAATCGTCCGCTCCGGCGTGCAGGATGAGCGAGGCGCCGTCCCGATCGAAGAGCGATTTCTTGCCGTTGCCGAGCGAGAACGCGGTGGTGATCATCGATGCATGTAACGTTCCGTCCGCCGCCGCGAATTGATTGGGAAGATCGCCCGCACGCGATCCGCCCTTGGCGAAATAACCGTGCGGCTTTGTCGGTTCGAGCGAGAGCACTGGCCCCGCAGAGGTGAAAAGCGTTTTCGGATCACAGGACGCCGTCGTGTGGACCAGTACGGCATGCGCACCAGGCGGCAAGCCGTGCGCCGTGATTTCGATCAGTACGCCGTGCGGCGTCTGTATCAAATCCGCTCGACCGATTTGGTTGCCGTTCGCGCCCAACAGTTTGGCGACGGCGTGCGCGCCGGTTACGGCTTCCGCCGGCAAGGTCAGTGCGGCTGCGCAGGCCAGCGCGACGACGACACGCATGCGGTTGTTCATCGAAAAACTTTTCCGATACGACAAGCGCGGTCAGCCTAGCGGCTAACGATGTGGAAGAGAGGAACATGACTTGGATTACCCACAAAAAATATGCGTGATTGTACATGGCGCTGAACGCGACGCATTCCTGCCGTTACGCCGACGGAAGACATAAAGCCCTGTCGTGCCTGCATTCCTTTCGGATGCCGGCAATACAAATTTCGCGAAATTGACATTTTAAGCAATTCCGGTTCGCAATGTCCGTCTGCTGAAGCTTGAATCGATGGGAGGCAATCATGACCAGAGCGTCGGCTAGGTTGTCAGCGCGCATGCGCGCAGCCGCAGCGTCTTTGAGCTTGGGTATGCTGATGGTTCTCGGCGGCGCTGGCGATGTCCACGCGCAGGACACGCGAACTCTCGCGAAATTTTTGTCGAGCTGCAACAGCGACAGGAACGGCTGCCGCGACAATCTCCATGACTATACGCTGGCGGCCAGTCGGCAAGGCATGATTTGCATGCCGAAGGACCTCTCGATCAACGAGGCGGTCGGGCAGGAACTCGATTGGCTGCGCAATGTCGGTGCGCAAAAGGACGAGATCAACAACGGCAACGCCGAGGATGCCGAGTGGACTGCGATCTCGACCTTGTGGCCCTGCGCAAGCGACGCGACGACAGAGACCGCCGCACGCTGACGATCATCACGCGGAGCTTTTCTTCACTCCGAGTCTCGCGCGTCGGCGGTGTTTTTGGCCCCAGTCGTCGCTGATCGGGCACGCCGCTGCGCGCTGCGACAGGCACACAGCATCGCATGTTTAACATCTTGGAATATTTGACTTATTATTCCGCGCCGAAAGCCACTCACCCAAGCGCTGCACCTTCAACCTTAACGGTTAAGGTTGACTCTCGACCGATTGCGGTCCGGAATCTTCGGCGTTCGGGGCGGTGGAGGAGGTTATGGTTGGGGCATTGGCTGGTCGTTCGACCAGTGCGCGTGCGCGGGCCCGCACGGCACTTCTGGGATTTGGCGCACTCTTCGTTTTAGCGGGCTGCGCGGAGACTGTGGACGAAGGCGCCACCGACTATCGCAAGGCGACGATCAACAGTCAGTCGGCCCAAGGCCAGCCGACCGATATTTCCAAAAAATACGCGCTGTCGAGCACTACCGACTTTGCGGGCAACAACTCAATCCCCATCACCACTGGCCGGCGCTACTACGTCTCGCTGCTGCAGGCCTTCGTCGGACCCGAAGTGCGCGTCGGCGGCACCAACTGGTTTCACGAGCACGAGCAGGTGGCGCTGGTGCTGCGCGTGCACGACAGCAACGATCGCGCCCATCCGGGCCGACTGGTGTTCTTTACGGACGATTTGAAACTCGGCGGACAGTTCCTCAACTTCTCCAATCTACTGACGATCGGACCGACGGATTACCAGGGCGGCGTCATCACTGTGGATGTCGACGAGGTGCATCTGCGCGGCACCACCAACCACATCAGGGAAATGCTGCAGGATTTGGCGCAGGAACCAAATTGCCCGGTCGGCGCACACGATCCGGCAAGCGGGCACGACGTGTGCGATGATAGTGGCGCGGGTGGTCCGTCCGATACCGCGCAGTCGGCACTTGTCGGCCCCGATCCGGGCAAGCGGCGCACCTGGGAAGCGCGCGAACGTGATCTGTTCAATCTGATCGACACCGACGGTTACTCCACGCGCTACACGTTGACGCTGTTGCCGGCAGGCGGTGTTGAGGGGCTTCCCTACCCACGCTTCGAGGCCGGCAACTACGTGCTGATGCGCCATGACAAGCGCGACAATGCCCTGGAATGGGACCGTCTGCAGCTCGACAACAACACGGGCCGGCTGGTCTATGCGGGAACGCATAGCGACGCGAACGGCAGGATCGCGTCGCGTGATCCCGATAACGATAAAGACCTCAATTATCAGAGCCGCAAACAGCAATATGATGCCAGCGGCAAAAACGACCTGTGGCAAGAAAAGGTTGGCGACTACCGCGAACAATCCTATGTGACATTGCAGATCAACGCGCTCGACGACGCGCCGCCTGTAGTCGCCCCGCCGCGCTACCGCTCGCTGACGCAGGAACGGGTAATCGGCGGAAAGCACAAAAAAGCGGCCGGTACGGGGCGCCGCGCTGAGCCATAGCCGCTATGTCCTCCTGGGGAGAGGACGGAGGAGGAGACGATGAAAAGTACTGCAATTGCTTTCGCGGCCGCTATCGTAGTGGTCCTGCTCGGATCAAACGCCGTCGCCAACGAAACACGCTCGTTGTCGGACTTCCTGTCGGACTGCAGCAAGAATTCGCGCGTCTGCCACGGAAACCTTCACGACTATCTGCTTGCCGCCAAAACCCAGGGGTTCGTCTGCCTGCCCGAAGATCTGCCGATCGATCGCGCCGTGAGTCAGGAACTCGATTGGCTGCGCCAGCAAAGCTCGGACGACGCCGCGCTCTATAAAGGTAACGCCGAAGACGCGCAGTGGACCGCCATCACGACGCTGTGGCCGTGCAAGAAGGAGTGACCGCCGCAATTTTCTCGCGGAAGTCGGCCATTTTTGCGGCGCACAGCAGCAATATGACGCACGGCGTTCGTGCCGACAAACGCTGAAGACCGGCCTCGGCAATCATATTTAATAGACCTGAGACCGAGGCGTCGGACGTCTTCTTATCCGACGTCAATGAAATGTCGCGCCGAAACGCAGAGAAAGAGAGCAGACAAAGTCTTTCCTTTTCCTCTTGGGGGCACGACAGAGAGGAGGACATGATGAAAAAGTCCGTTCTCACGCTCGCGGCAGTTCTTTTCGCTCTTTTGATGAGTGCCGGCGCCGCCGCCGGACAAGGGCGGCAGACGCTTTCCAAGTTCCTGGAAAGCTGCAACGGCAGCGCGCAGAACTGCACGATGATGACGTACAACGTCATCCAAGCCGGAAAGAGCAGCCGATACATCTGCGTGCCGCGTAGCATCACGTTGGAGGATGCCGCGGCCAAGCAGCTTGACTGGCTGAAGCAGGAGGTGCGGGACAATCCCCGTTTCGGCAATGAGGATCTCGAAGAGGCGCAATGGACGGCGGCCGACAAGTTGTGGCCGTGCAATAAGAAGTGACGGCCGGTTTTCCACAGCCTGCGCGCCATCGGGCGGATCGAATCGTGCTCTAGTGCGGACCGGATAGGGCAAAGAGGTCCGGCGTATGGCCGCGCGTTTGGAAGTCATCGTCGGGCCGATGTTCTCGGGCAAGACCGAGATGCTGATCGCCAAACTCCACCGTGCCCAATATGCCCGCAAACGCATCCGCATCATCAAGCCGGCGCACGACACACGCACGCAAGGGTTCATCGCCTCGCGCGCGGTGAACCCCGACGGCACCACCGAAGTCACGGATACGCTTTCGGCGGTCATGGTGCGCACGGAACAGGATTTCATGCGCGTGGTGACGCCCGCGGATTTCGACGTATTGGCCGTCGACGAGGCGCAATTCTTCCCGCTCGACGAGCCGCTGAAGGATTCCCTGGGCTGGTTCGGGCGTGCCATCCGGGCGCTGTTGCGCGAGAGGCGCGACACGCATCTGCATATCATCGTCGCCGGGCTCGACATGGATTTCGCCGAGCAGCCCTTCGGGCCGGTGCCCGGTTTGCTGGCGCTGGCAGACAGCGTGGAGAAGCTGACCGGCGTCTGCATGGTCTGCGGCTCCGACAGCGGTTACATCTCGCAGCGTTTGATCGCCGGCGAGCAGCAACTCGTAGTCGGCGACGTGAGCGAATACCAGGTGCGCTGCCGCGCCTGCTACGAACCGCCCGGCATCGGCCCACGCGGCGTGGTTTCGGCCCGATAAAATCGCATCGCGACGCATGACACGAACGCCAAAGTAGGGCGTGTCGCTGCATTGGCAAAAGACAATATTTTCATCCGTTTTTTACGAGCAAGGCGCTGCGTCAAGCCACATGCGCGCCATGATGATGAACTGGCCGTTTTGCCTGTGTTCATCCTGCAGGCCGAAGACTCCATGCGTGCGGAGCGTGAACGTGCAAGGAGAAGAACGATGAGAAAAAACTCGAACGTACTGAAGATGGCCGTAGTGGCAGGGCTCTTTGGGCTAAGCTTGGCTGTCACCCCGGCCCTTGCCCGGGACGGCTCCGGCGGAGACGGCGCCACGCAGTGTGGCCGCGAAAGCTGCACGCACGCGGTCTACAATCATGAACGCGATCACCGCCGGCGCGAAGATCGCGGCTACAACGACGGCTATTACCGTGGTTACGAGAACGGTTGGAACAACACTTACGACAACAGTTGGAACTACGGCTGGAATAACGGTTGGAACAACGACTATCCGGGTTTTTACGGCTGGGGCTCCGGTAATTTCGTCGGTCTCGGCGATTGCGACGGTTGCGGCGACGACGACGATTGACCCGGTTCGGTATGTGAGTAACACGCCAAGGGGAGCCGTAAGGCTCCCTTTGGCGTTTGTGGCGGCCCGCTTCTCAAGCTCTCTCTCCCACATTGGCGAAAGACAATGATCGCCGGTGTTTTCCACAAGCGATCCGCTGCGTAAAGCCGCGTCTTTGCCGCGATGATGAACGCTTCGTTTGGTTTGCGTTCATCTGGCGACCCGGAAACTTCCTTCCAGAGAGGGCGTACGATTCTGGAGTGAAACGATGCGAATTCTTTCCAATGCGATGAAGACGGCGGCGGTGGCGGCTGTGTTCGGGATCGGTCTGGCCGCCACGCCGGCGCTGGCCCATGACGGGTATGACGGCTACGGCTATGGCAACAATTACGGCTACGCACGTTGCGGCGACGACGGCGACCATTGCCGGCGCACCGACCGCGACGAACGCAGCCGCTACTACAACCGTTACGACAACGGCTACAACAGCAGCTGGAACGACGGCTACCGCTACAATCGCTACGACAGCTATCGGCGCGACCGCCACGAACGGCGCGACTGCGACGATTGCCGCCGCTATCGCGACGGCGACTGAACGCTGACGGCCGCGGCGTCCTCCCTTGCGCAACCGCCGGGGAGGATGCTGCCGGCGCAGCAACATCCGCTTTTTATCACAGCAATGACGCGCCGCCGCCGCAATGGTGCACGGATTGTCATGCATAGGTTCAGGCGGATCACCGAACACCGAAGGTGTGGAGAGGGGCGTGCAAACAGAGGAGTAGAACGATGGAGCACTTGTCCAACACGCTGAAGACCGCTGCGCTGGCATGCGCGATCGGTCTGGGTACGTTGGCGGCGACCGCCGGCCCGGCCCTGGCGCATCGCGAATACACGCGTTGCGATCGCGACGGCGATCGCTGCGTGCGCGTGATCTGCGACAACGACGGCGACGACTGCCGCCAGGTCTCCTGGCGCGACTACGACCGCCGCTACGACCGGGACCGCAGCGCGTATTACCGCCGCGACGACAACCGCTACCGGCATTGGGTCTGCGATGAAGACGGTGACCGTTGCCATTGGTCCTATGACAGCTGGTGAACATAGCGAAGGAGAAACCCCATGCATTTTTCCAAGACGCTGAAGACCGCCGCTGTGGCGGCAAGCCTGCTCGGACTGGGCGCGCTCGCGGGCTGTGCTCCGCCGGGCTATTACGACCATGACGGCAACTGGCACGACGGGTATTACCGCCGCTATGACGGCGACCATGACGGCTACTACCATCGCGACGGCGACCG
Organism: Alphaproteobacteria bacterium; assembly: GCA_028865545.1. GTDB lineage: Bacteria > Pseudomonadota > Alphaproteobacteria > Micropepsales > Micropepsaceae > Rhizomicrobium. The sequence continues at coordinate 100,023 of JAGWJY010000001.1, forward strand.
CGACCGCCGCTGGACCTGCGACAGCGACGGCGACAACTGCCACTGGTCCTACCGCGACTGACCTCGACGGGGGCGGCGCCGGCCGGCGCGCCGCCCTCTTTTTAACGATTCGAAATCTCTCTAGCCGCAGGGCTCTCCCTGTGGTCTGATCCGCGCGCACAGACTCGAGCCGGGGGGCCCAGTTCATGAGCAGCGCCGCACAACGCATTCCCCATGACCGCGTACGATGGGGCTTCTTCCTTCTGCTGGCGGCGAGCGTCCTGCTCGTCCTCTATGTGGACGAACGTTTCCTCATCAATCCGCGCGACGCCGAATGGACGCATATCGCGCCCTTCAAATGGCTGCTGCTGGTGCACGGGCTGTGCGGCGCCACCGCGCTGTGCACCGGCCCCTTCCAGTTCTCCGATACGCTGCGCCGCAACCACATCACCCTGCACCGCTGGCTGGGACGCACCTATGTCGGCGCCATCTTCATCGCCGCGCCGATGGCCTGGTACATCGGCACCCATTTCGAACAGCCGCTGCTCGCCGCCGAGCAGCCGGCGCAGGCGGGCGGCTGGCTGCTCTGCACCATCATGGCGCTGATCTGCGTGCTGCGCGGCAACATCCCGGCGCACAAGACCTGGATGATGAAGAGCTATTGCTTCTGCATGGTCTTCGTCGCCTCCCGCGTGCCCGACGCCTTCAATGTGCAATGGACCGACGCGGTCCTCAGCACCTTCCTCTGGTATCTGCTCTTCGCCGCGCTGGTCGGCCCCGACATCGTGCTGACGGCGCGCGATCTGTGGCGCAAGCGGCGGCGGGCCTGAGGCGCCACAAAGTCTGGGATTCGCGCGCAACACCCCCACCTCTATTTGTTTTCGACATTTTGAGGGGGGTAGGGGAGGTTGTTTTCAAAATTTTCGTGTCCCCCTCCCTGCGTCGCCCGCGCCGCGGGAGGTTGTTTTCAAAATTTCGCACGGTGTCCCCCTCCTTCGCCGACGGCGCGCCGCAAGCATCACGCGACTCATCATTCTAAGGCCGGTTCGGCGGAGCGGGATAAGTTGCGACGTCCGGTGCTAACATGTTGAGGCGATGGAGCATCCCGCTGCGCGCGGCGAGGGATAAGGTTTGCCGAGGCCGCCGGCGCCCGGCTCGACGGGAAGGCGACGTGCAGGCTGCCCTGCGAATGATCGCCGGTCCCCATGTCCGCCCGACGGTAGCCGTGCCGTCTGCAGGCGTTGGACCATCGTGTTCCGGGTCCCACGGATTGGCGGAACCATGCAACACCGCCGCCCCTGCGGCACTTAAGTCTTTGGCAACCACAATCAGGCATTGTGCGCCCGAAGGGGCCCTTAATGTTCAAATGGCTCACGCTATTTCTCGCCCTTGTTGTCCTCCGCATAAGCCCCGCTTACGCGGACCAAGCTGCACGGCCTACCGGCTCCATAGACAAACCGGGTTGGACGGAATTCGACGGCCTCGTGGCATATGCCAAGAAGACAATGATGGCGGACCCCAAATCTGCCCTCGACAAAGCGCGCGGCGCCACCGCTTTCGCACAACGACAACCGGTTTCTCCAGGTCAACAACAAGCGCTCGCGACGGCACTCTGGCTGGAAGCCGAAGCCCTGACGCGGGTCAACCAAGTACCTCAAGCCCGCGTGGCGGTCGTTCAAGCGATCAAGATCGCGTCCAGCGACGGCAAGATTACCAAACTTGACGGAGACCTTGCTCTGACGCGTGCTCGCGTTGCCGACAATGACGGCGATGTAGAGCTGGCGCTGAAGAGTTATCAGAAGGCCTACGACATTTTCGTCAAGATCGGGCAGCCGCGCGGTCAATCGATGGCGTTACAGGGTTTAGGAAGCATTTATGAAGAGGCACATGATCTTCCGCGGGAAATTTATTACTACAAAGAGGCAGCCCAGGTCTATTCAGCAGAACCCGTGATGCAACTCACCATCGCGAACTATGTGGGGTTTGCGTTGCATCAGGCCGGACGGTACGAGGAGGCTCTCACGGAATTCAGAAGGGCGCTGACGATTGCCATTGCGTTGAAAAGTCCGTACCTCGAAGCCCGTATTCTCACCAACATCGCCGACACATACGCAAAGCTTCATAACTTGTCCGCTGCACAAAGTGCGGCGAACCAGGCCCTGAAACTGCTCGGAAATGACGACAAGTTCGGTTGGACCCCATTCGCTTGGGGCATCAAGGCCGAAATCGAATTCGATCGCGGGGCATTGGCTCGTGCGACCGATGATTTGGCAAAGGCGTTCCGCGGCGTGGATCTCACCAAGACCATTGCCCCCTTTCGCGATATGCACGAGATCGCGTACAAGGTCTATCGTGCAACGGGGAACTATCCGCTGGCCCTGGCGCATCTGGAAGCCCTCAAACGTCTCGACGACGAAGGGCACTCGTTGACGGCGTCGGCAAATCTTGCGCTGATGAGCGCCCGCTTCGACTTCGCGAACCAAAAGCTGCAAATCGAACATCTCAAGACCGAACAACTCCAGCGCGACGCCAGTCTCAGAGCGTCTCGGTTCGCAACGCTAGGGGTTGTTCTCCTTAGCCTGATATTGGTCGCGGTCTTGATCATCATTTGGATCAGCTGGCGTCATCGCTTGCTCGGCGAGCACCGCGACGCCATCAGCAAGGCCAATACGGAACTCACGCGGACACTCGGCGAGCGCGACCTGGAGATTGAGCGCCGGATCGAGACGGAATGCCGATTGCGGGACGCGAAGGAGGCTGCCGAGCAGGCCAGCGGCGCCAAGACCAAGTTCCTTGCCACCATGAGCCACGAACTGCGCACGCCACTCAACGCCATCATCGGCTTCGCCGACATCATCTCTTTGGGCGTCGTCGCTCCGGCGAAGGCTCAGGAGTATAGTGCCGATATCAGCGCGGGCGGACGCAGGCTACTCGCGATCCTCAGCGACATTTTGGATACGACGAATCTCGAAGCAGGCAAAATCTCATTGTCAGAGGACGAACTTGTCCTCGGCGAGATTATTGAAGGCGCGTTGGCAAACATCGGCAACCAGGTCGCCGGCAAGCAGCTCTCGGTTATCGGAGACCGCGGTTCACGCGTCCGGGGAGATGCCGAACGGTTGGTTCAGATAGTGCAGAACCTCGTATCGAACGCCGCAAAGTTCACGGCGCCTGGCGGGCGAATTGAAATTGGGCTTGCGTGCGCAAAAGACGGCGGCGTGGATGTCACGATTTGCGATGACGGCATCGGAATTCCGGCCGAGCAGTTGGAGCGTATCGTGGAGCCGTTCGGCCAGGTCGCTGGGGTCTATGCTCGTGCGCAAGGCGGGGCGGGCTTGGGGCTGGCCATCGTCAAGTCCCTGGTCGCGCTGCACGGTGGAACGTTGACCATCACCAGCGAGCCCGCCAAAGGAACCTCGGTTTTGGTTCATCTCCCTGCCGCACGGGTCCTGCCTCAACGCGCAGAACCGGCCCCGGTCGAAGCTCAGGGTTAGCGTTCGAACCGCCGCACGTAATGGTTTCCGTGCAAGGTTCCGTTAACTCGAATGACCAATCCCTCTCCGCTCTAGGAAAAATTTAGAGCCTTTTAATACGTACGACACATGCTGGTACTCGCAAAAAGATATTCCGTGGTGGGCGCGCCATGCTTCGAAAATCCTTGCTGAATGGTATCGTTCTCGGGATTTCTCTGGTCAGTAGCGCGGCGCTCGCCGCCACACCGTCGATCAGCACGCTGTCAGCGCAAGACGCGCCGGTCCGTCAGTTCTACGGCGGGATCAATCCGTTCTACGGCGGCATCAACCCCTTCTACGGTGGGATCAATCCGTTCTACGGCGGCATCAACCCCTTCTACGGTGGGATCAATCCGTTCTACGGCGGCATCAACCCCTTCTATGGGAAGATCAGCCCATTCTGGGGGGACAACACCCAGTACTGGGGCAAAATCAACCCGTTCTCGGGCTCGATCGCTCCGGCGTACGGCAGTGTCGATCCGTTCTGGGGCAACATAAGTCCGTTCACCAGCACCGACAGTTCTCTTTGGGCAACGATCTCGCCCTACTGGCGAAGCGCGGGTCCCCAATGGGGCAACATCAATCTGGCGTGGGCCAATCTGGAGGCAACCAACGCATCGAATTATTCGGGCCTGCAACAGCAACTGCAAGGCTTCATTGCTAACGCCCAGGCTGTCTGGGGCACGGCTGTCCAGAAAGCGACGAAACAGAGCTTCATGGACGGTTTCGCGACGCCGTTGCTCGCCAAGTTCGGCATCGATCCAAACAATTCTGCTTCACTTGCCAACGTCGACGCCTATACGCGCTCGGCCTTCTTCATGGCCTGGTACGACGGCCTGATGGCCTACTCCGGCGCGCCTCGTGTCGATTGGTGGATGGGCTCGGTCGATTGGACGCCGCTGCTGACCCAAATTCAGGACACAGGCGCGAAGGCAACGGTCGGCGTGCTCGATTCCACGTTCAATCACAATGGCACCGGCGTTCAGAATGTAACACTGATCGGCGGCTACAACATGTACGTGAACGATCACGGGGCCGCCGTCGCCAGCCTCATTGCGTCCCCGCCCACGGCCGGAGGTGCCATGGGAATCGCGCCGAATTCGCATGTCTTAATCTATAATCCCTTCGATGCGACGGGCACGGCGAGTTGGACCGACGTCACCGCGGGCATCGATGCGCTGTACGCCAAGGGCGCCTATGTCATCAACGCGTCGCTGGGTGTGCCGGGGTCGGTGCTGTCTCCCGAATGGGCGAACATCATGACCAGCCCGCTGGTGAATAAGAACGGCCAGACGATGGTCCTGGTGAAGGCCGCCGGCAACGACGGCGTGATGCAAACGGCGAACGTACCCTGGATCGGCAATCAAGCGCCGAACAATCTCATCTTGGTGGGTTCGGTCGGCGTCGACGGCGTAATATCTCCGTTCTCCAACACGCCGGGCAATGCTTGCATTCTGATCAATGGCTTATGCCAGGAACAGAACAAGTTGAAGTACCACTTCATCGTGGCACCCGGCGAGAACATCTTGGTGTCCGACAATAATGGCGGCACGACCCGGATGACCGGCACGTCCTTTGCCGCGCCGTTGGTGTCCGGTGCAATCGCGCTGCTGCAGGATCGCTGGCCCTGGCTGACAAAATATCCGGCCGAAACCGTCCAGATCATCTTCCAATCAGCACGCGATCTTGGTGCGCCGGGCGTCGACCCCATCTATGGCTGGGGTGAACTCGATGTTGCGGCAAGTCAGGCACCGCTCAACTTCAACAACCTCGTTGTCTATCAACCAGGGGCGAACCCCAATAATCAGTACAATCCAACATGGTCGATGGCCAGTCTGAGGTCCTCGCTATTAGACCCAGGGCAGCTCAGCCTATGGCAGCAGAATTCCGCCTACATCGTCGCGTTCGAAACGATCGGCGCGACATACCGGGATTTCGACATACCGCTGAGTTCACTCTTGACCGGTAAGAGGCTGTATAACGGGAGCGGATCAAACCCGTTCCAGTCATATCTCTATCAACGGTTGATCGATTGGGCGAAAGGTGGGAGCGCCCTAAGCTTCGATTCGCGGTCCCGCCAGGCTGTCGACAACAACTGGGTTCTGAGCATGACCGCGACGCTGTCCTCCCCGGACGAGATTCGCAGTGATGGACTGCCAATGCATCAGGAATTCGCCGCCTACAACCGCAAGGCGGGAATAGGTCTGCGCTTCGGCGAAGGCAGCGGGACTCATGCGCTGAACGACGCAAGCGGCTTTTCGCTTCGCTCGGATCTAGATCCGTCAACTGGCGGCGTCAACCCAATCCTCGGGTTCGCGTCCGGTGGAATCTACGGCAGTGCCGACATCGTCGTGGGCGGCAAAGCCCGTTTCAGTGTCGGATTCACGCAGAAGACCGACGACCATACGTACATCGACCCTACCTTCGGGCCTATCCGTGCCGAACAGCTTGCCCCTAACCACTCGTTTGCGTCCGTTGTCGCAGTCGATTACGACGTGGCCAAAGGCATCGAGCTGAACGCATCCCACACCATGTTGCGCGAGGGGGATGGCTTGCTCGGTTCGCAGGGCAGCGGCTTCTTCGACATGGCCGGAGGCACGGATACCACGGCGACGACGATCGGCGCGAGGCTCGCACCTGCCGCAGATTGGAAGATTTTCGGATCGGCCACTCTGGCCCGTAGTGCCGCCCCGCGCTTCGGCAATTCTGCACTCTCGTTCACGGCAGGAGGTTTGACTTCGACCGCGTATGAACTCGCTGCTGCGAAGACCGGCCTGTTCGCGGAGCACGATCAGATGCGTCTCTCGATCGCGCAGCCGCTTCATATCGAGAGCGGAGGCATTCAGTACCAGTCGCTGCAGGTCGTCGACCGGCAAACGGGCGCGCTTGGTCTCGTCAACGAAAACTGGAGTGTCTCCGGCCGGCGTGAATACCGCATGGAGGCACTCTATGCGTTGCCGGTTCTGGAAGGGCACGGAGAAGTCAGGGGCTACGGGCTTGTGGACCTCAATCCGTCTACCAGCACCAGCCAGACGCCTGAGCTTGCGGTCGGACTCCAGTTCCGACTCGGCGTGTAGGAGAGCGATGTCGCGGATGTGAACTTGGTTGTGTTTATTCAAACGTAGCGTGACATGCTTTTTTGGGCGGCCATTCTGCCTTTGTTCGCGACATGAATCTGTTCTTGCTGGAGAGGCGCCGCATCCGCGCCTCTCCAGGTCTCCCAAGATTTCCGTCCTACTTCACATTGAAATGCAGCGTCGGACGGAAATTCGCGCCCGGCGCCCGCCATGCTATGCTGGCGCGGGGCAATGGGGGCCATCATGCGCAAAGCGTTCGCATTCGCGATCTGCGGCTTGCTGGCCTCCGCCGGTATCGCCGTGGCGCAGGACACCGTCGACGAAAGCCTGAGCGCCTTCGTGACACGCTGCCGGACGGCGCAGGCGGAATGCATGAGCGACCTATCGAACGGCTTTCTGGCGGCCCGGGGCATGAAGACGATCTGCCCGCCCGCCGCTCTTTCGGCGGACGACGCGGCGCGCCGCGAGATGGCCTGGCTGCACAACGCCGCCGCCAATGCCGCGCTCGCCCAGGGCAAGGAGATCGACGCCGAATGGAAGGCGCTGCACACGCTGTGGCCGTGTCCGCATTAACGCAGGGAGGAAAGCATCATGCATCTCTCGAAGGCATTGAAGATCGCGGCCTGCGCCGCCGCATTGGGGGCGCTGGCGGGGTGCGCCCCGGGCTACTGCGCCTATAACGACTGCTCCGGCGGCTATTACGGCGGCGGCTACGACAACGGCTATTACGGCAACCACCACGACCATGACGGCGATCGCGGCGACAATGGCGGTTATCGCGACGGCGGCGGGCGTGACGGCGGGGGGCATGACCGCGGCGGACACGACCGCGGCGGGCATCGCGATGGCGGCGGACACCATGACGGCCATCACGACGACGACGACAATGGCGGGCACTGAGGAACGGGCAAAGGGAGGAAGCATGAGGATCATGAGGGGCGTTTGGCCGGCCGTTGCGCGCGCGGCGACGCTGGCGGCGGCGTTGGTGCTGTTCGCGGGCACGGCGGCGCGGGCCGACGGCGATTGGGTGGCGGCGGCGAACGCCGACGGCACTTTTCATTTTCAGGCGCCGGTGCAGCCGACGAGCCAAACGAGCACGAGCACGGATGCCGGAGTTCCCTATACGCAGACGGTTTACACCGCGGCGTCGGGCGGCCTCATCGTACTCGCCGCCTATGACGTGTATCAGCCGAGCGCCAATTACGTGGACCCGAAGCTTGTGCTGAAGGGATTCCTCGACGGCCTCGCCGCCCAGCCGATCTCCAGCGAGGATCAGCCTTACAGCCGCGGACCGAACGACGTGCTGCCGGGTCTGACGGCGTCGGCGAAGACCGACCAGCTCACCTGCCATCTGCGCATCGTGGTGGACGGCGTGCACGTCTATTTGCTGGTGGCCTGCGGCAGGGCCGGCTACGACGTGACGGCCGACATAGACCGGGCCATGGCTTCGTTCGCGATCACGAAATAGCGCAACGGCCAGTGTACGGGTGACGCTGCGCGCGATCCGTCGTAAGGAGAAGCGCGAAGCTTCGAGGGACGGACAGGATGCACGGCGCGCAGGAACTCGGCGAAGACGAAGCAGGGCTCGCCCTCGAAGTGATCATCGGCGAGCTGAAGCGCCGCAAGAAGGCGGGCGTCATCGCGGTGGCCGACCGCCACGGCGAGCTGCTGGCGCTGTGGCGCATGGACGGCGCGCCGCTCTCCTCGGTGACCATCGCCACCAACAAGGCCTTCACCGCCGCGCGCGAGAAGAAACCGAGCGGCGAGGTCGGGCGCTCGAGCCGCGAGGGCGGCTGGGACATCAGCTATCTGGGCGACCGCCGCTATGTGGGATGGGACGGCGGCGTGCCGGTGACGATCGGCGGCGCGGTGGCCGGCGCGGTGGCGGTCAGCGGGCTGAGCGGCGAGGAAGACGTCGAACTGGCGACGCTGGCGGCGAAGAAGATCGAGGAGAAGGCGGGGCGCTAACGCCCTGAACCGGCATCCGTCGGCCCCGCACGCCTCCGATACTTACTGTGCCTTGCCGCAATCCGCCGTCAGCCAGCGGGCGTCGATCTTCGTGGTGTTGTGGATCGGCCGGCCGTCCATCATGCCGTTCATGGTGGTGGTGCCGTAATAATGCGCCGGCGATTCAAACGTGAACTGGACATGGCCGCGCATCTTCATCTCGCCCGTGCACACCATGTCGGCGCTGTAGGACGTGCCAGTGAATTTGGCGTTCTCCATGGCAGTCCTTGCTCTGACCGACCTGCGGCTTGTCCATATTGGCTTCGGCCGGCGTGATGCAATGGCGTGAGGTGATGCCGCCGCCGCCGTTCATCTGCACGCCGTGCGCCTTCATCTGCGCCCGCACCGACGGCGGCAGTTGCGACATGTCGGGCATGGCCTGCGCCTGGCCGCTCTGGATTTTCATCTCCCACAGGCCGGGCTTGACGTGCGACGCGGCCGTGGCGGGCACGGCGATGGCGGCGCCAAGCACGGCGGCCGTCGCCAGCAGAACTGCGTGTTTCATCTTATCCTCCCCAATCAGGACGGGCGCAGTATAGCGCAAGCGCACCGCGGCGGAGGCGGCCCGCGCTGCGGCGCTTCGGTGCTTTTGCGAGGGATTTGCGTGCCGCCGCCAAGGCCGTTGTAATCCGCCGCGCCGCGCCCCACCTTGCGCGCAACACGAGGAGGCGGCCATGGCGACGGTTCTGGTGACGGGCGGTTCGGGGTTCATCGGCAGTCACACCATTCTGCAGGCGCTGGCGGCGGGCCATCAGGTCCGCACCACCGTGCGCAACCTGAAGCGTGAAGCCGATGTGCGCGCGCTGCTCAAACAGGGCGGCGCCGAACCGGGCGGGCAACTGGCCTTCTTCGCCGCCGATCTGGAGAGCGACGCGGGCTGGCGCGAGGCGGTGAGCGGCTGCGACTATGTCCTGCATCTGGCCTCGCCCTTTCCCGCCGGCGTTCCCAAACACGAGGACGAACTGATCGTGCCGGCGCGCGAAGGCGCGCTGCGGGTGCTGCGCGCGGCGCGCGATGCGGGCGTCAAGCGCGTGGTGCTGACCTCGTCCTTCGCCGCCATCGGCTACGGCCAGAAGCCGGGCACCTATGACGAGACCAACTGGACCAATCCCGAGGGCGCCATGCCCTATGTGAAGTCGAAGACCATCGCCGAACGCGCGGCGTGGGATTTCGTGGCGCGCGAAGGCGGGGCGCTGGAACTCTCCGTGGTCAATCCGGTGGGCGTCTTCGGCCCGGTGCTGGGGCGCGACTACGCCACCTCGATCATCGTCGTGCAGCGGCTGATGGACGGCGCCATGCCCGGCAGCCCGCGGCTCTACTTCGGCGTGGTCGATGTGCGCGACGTGGCCGATCTGCATCTGCGCGCCATGACGCATCCCGCCGCCAAGGGCGAACGCTTCCTCGCCGTGGCGGGCGATTTCATGGCGATGGCCGAGATCGCGCGCGTGCTGAAGGCGCGGCTGGGCGAGAAGGCCGGGCGCGTGCCGACGCGCGAGCTGCCCGACTGGCTGGTGCGCCTGGTGGCGCTGTTCGATCCGGCGGTGCGGCAGATCATTCCCGACCTCGGCAAGAAGAAGAACGCCACCAGCGCCAAGGCGCAGCGCCTGCTGGGCTGGACACCGCGCACGCGCGAAGACGCCATCGTGGCGACGGCGGAGAGTCTGCTACGGCTGGGGTTGGTGAAGGGGTAGAGGCCGCGTCATTGGTGTAACCTGCCTGCGGCGGCTGAACCGGAGGAAATGATGACGCAAGATTTCTGGGTTTCTCTTTCAGAAAGCGACCGGGTACTTCTGCGGAAAGTGCTTGCGCACTATGCCCGTGAAAACGGCGGGGAGCATTCGGTCGTCGTCGACTTGCTGCAAAAACTTGAGCCGTCCCGCCCGTATCCCGACATCACCATCGGTGTTCACGGCGGGCAGGTGCAATGGACGACAGGAAATCCGTTCCCGCTGCGGATTTGCGATTACGACGGCGACAAATGCGATTTGCCCGATCTCGACAAGGACGGTGAATGGTGCCGGCAATGGTTTGAGCCGGCGGACGAAGGGGTCGCTAACTGACGGGTCGCAGGCGGTAACGGCCGCGCGACACGAAATCGAGAAAACCCTGATCGCGCAGCACTTGAAGCTGCTGGCGGATTTTCTCTTTGACGTGCCGGTTGTTCGGATAGATGCCGCTTAGGCGCTGCTCGAAACCATAAACGTCGTCGAGTTCGAATTCCGCTTTGCCGATCAATTCCACGCAGTTCATCACCTCGATCAACCAGCCGCGCGCCTCTGCGCCTTCGTCTCGCAGGAACAGCGTCTTCTGCCATTTCTCCAGGACGGCATCGCGCGCCATCGGCGTTCCGCTTTTGACAAGAAAGATTTTTCCCATCTCCGGAACACGTTCGAGCAGGATGTTGCAGCCGACCCATCCGGCACGCCGGGCCGTAGGTTTGAGCGGTTTGCGCTTTTCGATGATCTGCTGGACGAAGAAGTGTTTTGGCACGACGAAGAAGTTTGTGACGCTGAGCTTCTTGCGGTCATAATTCAGGAGCATCAGGTTCGGATTGTCGCTGGCGGCGAGCCGTTCGCTCATGGCGCGGAAGGCGCCGTCCACTACCTTGGCGCCGAACGCGTTCTTCTGGCTCTTGAGTTCGTAATCCTCTCTGCACGACGGACAGAAGAAGTCGGCAACGGGCCGGTTGTTCTCATATTTACTGACGTTCACGCGGCCGCAGTTGGGGCAATACACTTGGCTGCGAACCCAGCTTTCCGTCCAAACGCGCGCGCTTTGCGCGGCGCTTGTGTAAGGCGTTTGCTCTTCTTCGAAGCCGAGTTTCATGTTTCTAGTTAAGTAAGAGGACGATATGGCGACGCCAATAGAATTTCACCCTGACCCCAATCTCCTGATAGAATTATCAGCCCACCTTTGACAGTTTGATCTCCACCTTGTGCCCTACCGCCTTGGCGTATTTTTTCAGTGAAGATAATGACGGTGGGTGACCGCCTTCCATGCGCGCCACGGCGGATTGCGACGTGCCCATGCGGCGTGCCACGTCCGTTTGAGTCAGCTTCGCCCGCGCGCGCGCTTTGAGCAGTTCGTTGATCAAGGCGAACTCCTCCTCCAGCGCGTCATATTCCTTCTTGAAGGCGGGATTCTTCATCTGCCTGCGCTTCCAGGCTTCGACGCTTCTCATCCCCGGATCTCCTTCATGCGTGCCCACGCGATCTCCAACTCACGCACCGGCGTTTTCTCCGTTTTCTTGACGAACGTTCTCAGTACGACCACCCGTTGGCCACTCGCCGTCACATAAATCGACCGCGCGATTCCATCGCGCCCCTTCAACCGCAACTCCCAAAGCTTGCCGGACAGATGCTTCGCATAGGGCTCGCGCATCGCCGTCAGACCATGATCGCGGAACAAATCTGTCAGCCGGGCAAAATGCGCTCTCATATCCAACGGCAAGGCCGCAACTTCGGTCTCCGCCACGCTGTTCACAAAGACGACCGTCCAACTCATTTTTGATATATCTCAGAAATGAGATAATTGCAAGTTCAATGATATGTGCCTGGGTTGCCGGGTGTCGTTGAGGCGTTTGGTCGCCAGCGCGTGAAGAGAATGCGCCTGAGTTTCCGTGGCTCTCGAACGTCTGGTGCGCTCGCCCCCCACCCGGCGATGCTTCGCATCACCGACCTCCCCACATGGGGGAGGTGAAATAGAAGCTACTTGCTGCGGCTCCCGAAGGTCTTCGGCACGTTCGGCCGGCCGGCGCGTTTGAGTTTGGAGCGACCTTTCCCCCTCATCCCGGCCTTCTCCCCCTGAGGGGGAGAAGGGGAAGCGCCATCGCGCACGGCGCCCAGGAAGGCGTCGTCGACCGAGCGTTCGACGTCGGACTGACGCGCGAAGGGATCGTCGGCCACCGCCAGTTCCACCACCGTCAGCCGCTTGATCTCGTCGCGCAGCCGCGCCGCGGTTTCGAATTCGAGGTCCGCCGCCGCCTGGCGCATCTGCTTTTCCAGATCGGCGAGATGCGCCTTGATGTTGTGGCCGATGAATTCCTTGCCGTCCTCCGCAAAGCCCAGCTCGCCCGCGCCCACCGTGACGTGGTCGCGCTCGTACATCGAGCCCATGATGTCGCCGATCTGCTTCTTGATGCTGGCGGGCGTGATGCCGTGCGCGTCGTTGTAGGCGCGCTGCTTCTCGCGGCGGCGCGTGGTCTCGGCCATCGCCCGCTCCATCGAGCCGGTGACGTGGTCGGCATAGAGAATGACATTGCTGTCCACATTGCGCGCGGCGCGGCCGATGGTCTGGATCAGGCTGGTCTCGCTGCGCAGAAAGCCTTCCTTGTCGGCGTCGAGAATGGCGACCAGCGCGCATTCGGGAATGTCGAGGCCTTCGCGCAGCAGGTTGATGCCGATCAGCACGTCGAAGGCGCCCAGGCGCAGATCGCGGATGATCTCGATGCGCTCCAGGGTTTCGACGTCGCTGTGCATGTAGCGCACGCGGATGCCCTGCTCGTGCATGTATTCGGTGAGGTCTTCCGCCATCTTCTTGGTCAGCGTGGTGACCAGGGCGCGGTAGCCCTTCTTGGCCACGATGCGGCATTCGGCGATGAGGTCGTCCACCTGGCTTTCCACCGGGCGGATTTCCACCGGCGGATCGATCAGCCCGGTGGGGCGGATGACCTGTTCGGTGAAGACGCCGCCGGTGCGCTCCATCTCCCAATTGCCGGGCGTCGCCGAGACATAGACGGTCTGCGGCCGCATCGCGTCCCACTCCTCGAATTTGAGCGGGCGGTTGTCGATGCAACTGGGCAGGCGGAAGCCGTATTCCGACAGCGTGAATTTGCGCCGGTAGTCGCCTTTGTACATGGCGCCGATCTGCGGCACGCTGACATGGCTTTCGTCGCAGAACACCAGCGCGTCGTCGGGCAGATATTCGAACAGGGTGGGCGGCGGCTCGCCCGGCTTGCGGCCCGTCAGCCAGCGCGAATAGTTCTCGATGCCGGCGCAGGAGCCGGTGGCCTCGATCATCTCCATGTCGAAGGTGGTGCGCTGCTCCAGGCGCTGCGCTTCCAAGAGCTTGCCTTCGGCGCGGAACTGGTCGAGGCGCAGGCGCAGCTCCTCCTTGATGCCTTTCAATGCCTGGGCCAGCGTCGGGCGCGGCGTGACGTAATGCGAATTGGCGTAGATCTTGATGGTGTCGAGCTGGCCGGCCGAGCGGCCGGTGAGCGGATCGAACTCGCTGATGGCGTCGACGTCGTCGCCGAACAGTTCGATGCGCCAGGCGCGGTCTTCGTAATGCGCCGGGAAGATGTCGATGACGTCGCCGCGCACCCGGAAGGCGCCGCGCACGAAACTGTCGTCGTTGCGCCTATATTGCAGGGCCGAAAGCTGGCGCATCAACTCCATGCGGTCGAGCTTGTGACCCTTGGCGATGGTGACGGCGGTGCCCGAATAGGTCTCCACCGCGCCGATGCCGTAGATGCACGACACCGACGCCACGATGATGACGTCGTCGCGCTCCAGGATCGCCCGCGTCGCCGAATGGCGCATGCGGTCGATCTCCTCGTTCACCGAGGAATCCTTTTCGATATAGGTGTCGGTGCGCGGGATATAGGCTTCCGGCTGGTAGTAGTCGTAATAGGAGACGAAATACTCCACCGCGTTCTCGGGGAAGAAGCCTTTCATCTCGGCATAGAGCTGCGCGGCCAGGGTTTTGTTCGGCGCCAGGATCAGCGCCGGGCGCTGCACCGTCTGGATCACCTTGGCCATGGTGAAGGTCTTGCCCGAGCCGGTGACGCCGAGCAGCACCTGGTCGCGCTCGTTGGCGTTGGCGCCGCGCACCAGATCGGCGATGGCGGTGGGCTGGTCGCCGGCCGGCTCGTATTCGCTGACCAGCTTGAAGGCCTTGCCGCCTTCGGACTTCTCCGGCCGCTCCGGACGATGCGGCACGAAGCCGGCGATCTCCGCGCCGGTCATGGCGCCGAAGCCGCGCGGGCCTTCCGCGGAACCGCCCTGGGGAACCATGCCGTTGTTGTGCGCCATGGGGCTAATATAGTGTGTGTTCGCGGTTTGTGCAGCCCATGAGGTCCTCATGATCGAAGCCTCCTGCCATTGCGGCGCGGTCCGGCTCGAAATCGAGACGGCGCCCGAGACCGTGACGTCGTGCAACTGCTCGATCTGCCGGCGCACCGGCGTGCTGTGCGCCTATTATTCGCCGAAGAATGTGCACCTGGTTCCGGCCGAAGGCGCGACGGACATCTATATGTGGGGCGACAAATCCATCGAGTTCCATCGTTGCAAGATCTGCGGCTGCGCCACCCATTGGGCCCCCGTCGACAAGACGCTCGACCGCATGGGCGTGAATGCGCGGCTGATGGCGCCGGAGGTCCTCGCCGCCGCGCGGGTGCGCCGTTTCGACGGCGCGGACACCTGGAAATATCTCGACGAAGCGTGATCGCCCCGCCAGGACGAGAAATCCGTCATCACACAAACGTGCGATTGACAGTTTCAAGGACTCATGCCAATTTTTTGGCATGGTCAGGCACAAGCTCACGAAACGCACGCGCAAGGCCGAGGCTTCCAAGGACGGCCACAGCCGCCGCGAACGCGAGATCATGGAAGCGCTCTACACGCTGGGCAAAGCCACCGCCGCGCAGATTCTCGAACAGATTCCCAACCCGCCCACCTACACCGCCATCCGCACCCATCTCACCATCTTGGAGAAAAAGGGCCATGTGCGGCACGCCAGCGACGGCACGCGCTACATCTACGAGCCGCTGGTGGCGCGCGAGCAGATGGGGCGGCGCGCCATCGACACGGTGCTGAAGACCTTCTTCGACAATTCCGTCGAGCAGGTGGTGGCGGCGCTGCTCACCAGCGAAGAAACCAATGTGTCGCGCGAAGAGCTGGAGCGCCTGGCGCGGCTGATCGAACAAGCCAAAGAGGAAGGACGATGAGCTCGCTGATCGCTTTGCGCGCGCTGCTGTTCGGCGGCGAATGTTTCCTCGGCGCGGCGCTGATCCTGGCGTTGGCCTGGCTGGCGACGGAAAATTTCCGCGGGACCGCGAGCCAACGCCATCTGGTGTGGCTGGCGGCGTTCGGCGCCGTACTGGTGCTGCCGCTGCTGGCCGCGATCCTGCCGTCGCAGATCGTCATCGTGCATCCCGTGCCGCCGCCGGTGCAGAGCATCGCCGCACTGCCCGTCGTCGCGGCCTCCGCAGCGCCGGCGGCGCCGATGATCGGTCACGGCACGCTGGCCATGCTGGTCTTCGCGGTCTGGTTCGCCGGCGTCTGCTGGATCGCCTGCCGGGGCGCGATCGGCCTCCTCGGTCTTCGCGCGTTGCACCGCCGCAGCGTGCCGTATTTCCTGGAAGGCGTCGACGCGTCGAAGCTCGCCATTGCCGGGCGGAACTGGAAGCTGCGCCTCTCCACCGCGCCGGGCGGCGCCGGACCCATCACCTGGGGATTTTTCAGACCCGTCGTCCTGCTTCCGAAAGTGGCCGTGCTGTGGCCGTGCGAACGGCTGGAAGCGGTGCTGCTGCATGAAGTGGCGCATGTGCGCCGCTATGACAGCCTGACCCAGGCGCTGTCGCTTCTGGCCTGCGCGCTCTACTGGCCCAATCCGCTGGTCTGGCTGGCGGCGCGCGCCCTGCGCCGCGAGGCCGAGATCGCCGCCGACGACGCGGTGATCCGGTCGGGCGTCAAGGCTTCGTCTTACGCCGAAGAGCTGCTGCGGCTGGCCGCCGAATTCCGTCCGCAGCGGACGTCGCTTTCCGACATGCAGCTTTCCATGGCCGGACGCTCGGCCCTGGAGGCGCGCGTGAAATCCATTTTGGCTCCAACCCAGTCGAGAGCAGGAGTGACTGTGATGAACGCCTTGAAGATCGCCGGCCTTGGTCTGTTGGCCACCTCCGTTCTGGCGCTGGCACGTCCGTCCTTTGCCGACGAACAGCAGACGCCGTCGCCCGCGCCGTCGGTCGTTCCCGCGCCAGCGGTGCAGGACGACGACATGGCGGCGCCGCCTGTGCCGCCGCCGGCTCCCGCCATTCCGCCCGCGCCGGCCATCCCGCCCGCGCCCGCCGCTCCCGCGATACCACCGGCACCGCCCGCCGGAACCACGGTGCGGATCATGAAGTTCGAGACGCCGGGTTCGGTGAAGATCATGAAATGGGAAGGCTCAGAAGCGGCGGTCAACAAGGCGGTGGCTCTGGATTCCGTGAAAATTCAAAAGGCGATCGCCGACGCCAAGATTGCCGAAACCGTGGCGCGCGCCATGCGAGAGGTGACGCCGAAAGTCAACGCGGCCGTGGCGCGGGCGATGCGCGAGGCCAAGCCCGACATCGAGAAGGCCATCGCCGATGCCAGGATCGCCGAGAACGTGGCGCGGGCCGTGCAACAAGAGCAGCCGGAAATCGAAAAAGCGATAGCCGAGGCGCGCAAACGAGCCGACGCTGCGGCGCGGCGCGATCAGGTCGAACCGCCGCCGTCGCAAGATAATCAGTAATGCCGGCCCGTCCTATTTCTTCTATGCTGCGGGCCGCCATCCCCTAAGCCTGTCCCGATGATCGAAGCCTCCTGCCATTGCGGCGCCGTGAAGATCGAAGTCGCCCACGCACCGGATACGGTGACGGACTGCAACTGCTCGATCTGCCGGCGCTATGGCGTGCTCTGGGGCTATTATTCGCCGAAGGACGTGCGAGCCACCGGCGAAACCGACATCTATATGTGGGGCAACAGGTCGATCGAGTTCCATCGCTGCAAGACCTGCGGCTGCGTCACGCATGAGGCTCCCGTCGACAAGACGCGCGACCGCATGGGCGTCAATGCGCGGCTGTTGCCGCCGGAGATTCTGGCCCCGGCCCGCGTCCGCCATCTCGACGGCGCGGTTACCGAGGCCTATCTCGATTGACGGCTCACGCCGCCGCCTTTGCCGCGATCTGCGGATAGTATTGCTGCATCATCCGTCCCGTATAAGAGAGCAGGTTGGGATAAAGGCAGGCCGCATCGCGCAGTGGGCCGTTGAAGAATGGCGTCAGCACCGAAACCGCAAAAGCAAAGGCTGTGGCGTCGGTGCCGCAAGGCGTGTCGCCCATCAGATAAGGCTTGTCGCCCATCTGCACCGCCAGCGAGGCGATGGAGCGCGCGCCAAGATCGGCGATTTCCGCCGGCGCATGACGGCCGAGGCCCTGGGCATGCAGCGTCGCCTTCACCCGCTCGCGGGTTTCGCGGCGCACGGTCTCGCGCATGCCTTCCGGCATCCGGTCGAAGAAGGTGGAGGGACCCTTGGTGAAATTCGCGTCGTCGAGCCAGCGCTCCTGAACCATCGCCCAATAGAGATGGTCCTCCAGCATGCGCTCAATGCACCAGGCGCGGGCGCGCTGCTCCTGCGTCAGGCCGGCGTCGAGGTCGGCGCCGTATTTTTTCTCGATGTGGTCGCGGATGAAGGTGGAATCGCCGATGCGCAGGCCATCATCCTCAATCCACGGAATCTTGCCCTTGGGGCCGTTCTGCGGGATGCCGCCCTCGCCATAGGTGTAGGGCAGGCCGGACATTTTCAGTTGCAGATCTGTCTTGATGGCGAAGGGGCTGGCGGCGGGAAGGTCAAAGGCGGGGCCGAAGCCGAAAAGCGTGATCATGGCGGTGTCTCCTTGGTTCGGCTCTGGTCATACTGACATCCTGCTGACAACATGCTGTCAGGAGTGATTTGCGACGGTGCCGTCATGAGACGCGCGGACAGATTGTTTCGCATCATCCAGGTGCTGCGGCGGAAGAAACGGCCGATCACCGCGAACGACATCGCCGAGGAGCTGGAGACCTCGGTGCGCACCATCTATCGGGACATCGCCCAGCTGATGGCCGACCGCGTGCCGATCCGCGGCGAGGCCGGCATCGGTTATGTGCTCGACGAAGGCTTCGACATGCCGCCCTTGATGCTGACGCCCGACGAGGTGGAGGCGGCGATGCTCGGCGCCCAATGGGTGGCGGGCCGCGGCGACTCGGCGCTGGCGCGCGCCGCCAACGATCTGCTGGCCAAGATCGGCCAGGTGATCCCGGAGCATCTGCGTCCGCTGCTGGTTGAGCCGGTGATGAGCGCGCCGCCGAAATGGAATGCGCCCGCCGACACTATCGACATGCCCGGTCTGCGCACCGCCATCCGCACCCAGGGCAAGATCGGACTCTTCTATCGCGACGAAAACGGCGCCGAGACGCAGCGTGTGATCTGGCCGATCGCCGTGGCCTATTTCGATGCGGTGCGGGTCATTGTGGCGTGGTGCGAGCTGCGCCAGGGCTTCCGTCATTTCCGCACCGACCGCATCGCCAGATACGAATTCCTCGAAGCGCGCTATCCCACGGCGCGGGCCCGGCTGAAGGCGCAGTGGCGCAAAGAGATGATGGCGACGATGGGACGGCGGAGCAGCGCACACGCGGCGGCAAAATAACGCCGGCGTGTTATCCTTGCGTCACAAATTCCCCGCCGCAAGGTGTGTTGCGCGCGAACGTGCCGTTCTTCTGCGCGGACTGCACAATAATGCAGCACCATCCGAAATTGTGCGCTTAGCCGTTTTGTGGTCTCCTGCAAAAATAAGAGTGGGGGTGTTGGGCATGCGCACGATAGACGTCAGCCATGACGGCTTGGGCAAATTTCGCCGCATCGTCGGCTACGGCATCGTCGAGCAAAAAGCCGCCGTTCAAAAGCAACTCTGGGAAAAGCAATGGCAACGGCGCCAGGCGCTGGAGCGGCACCACTTCGTCGGGCCCAATGCCACCACGCTGCAGGCGCTGAAAAGACTCCAGGCCGACGAGCAGAGCGAAGACGCCGGGCGCGAGCTGCTTTCCCTCACCACCATCCTGCTGAACGCGGTGCGGCCGCAGCCGGTGGCGGAATGGAAACCACTGTCCGAGCGCGCCGAATTTCCCGATCCGCCGCCGGCCGAACCGAAGCCGCTGCAGCTGATGCGCGAGCCGCGCAAAGCCGATTTCATGCCGGGCCCGCCGCGCAATCTGGTGGCGCTGCTGCAGGTCGGCCGCCGCCGGCGACAGAGGGACGCGGCCCTTGCCGCGTTCAAGGCGGCGCATGACGAATGGGATTACGCCGTGCGCTGGAAGACGCAGGAGCACGACACGGCGGCGAAGAAATACCGCGCCGCGCTGGCCGACTGGGATGCGCGCAAATCCGCGTTTAACGCCGCGCAGGCCGCCGCCGCGGCACGGCTCGAGGCGTTGCAGCAGCGTTATGCGCAGAAGGATCCCGACGCCGTCGTCGCCAACGCCAATCTGGTGCTGCTGGCGGCCGACCGGCCGGACGGTTTTCCAAAGCATTGGCAGATCGATTTCACCGGCGGCGTGATGACGGTCGACTATGAACTGCCCTCCACCGATCAATTGCCGAGCGTGAAGAAAGTGAAATACGCCGCGGCGCGCGATGCCTTCGAAGCGGTGGCGCTGGCGGAGCGTGAGCGCGACCAGCTTTACGCCGAGGCGCTGTACCAGAGTGCGCTGGCGGTGGTGCATCTGCTGTTCGCCTCGGACGCGGCAGAGGCGATCAAGGCCGTGTCGTTCAACGGCTGGGTGAATTTCATCGACAAAGCGAACGGCCGACCGGCGCGCGCCTGCGTGATGTCGGTACAGACGACCAAGGAGGATTTCCGCCGCATCGATCTGGCGAGCGTCGATCCGCAGGCCTGCTTCAAGACGCTGAACGGCGCCGTCAGCGCCAAGCTGGCGGCGATGACGGCGACCCGCGGCTGACGCATTATTCGTGCTTAGCCCGGCTGTCGGCCGGCGCTTCGGTGCGTTCAGTTTTGCCGTAGTCGCGCAACACGGCGGCGACCCGCAGCCGATAATCGGCGAACACTTCGGTGCGGCCCAGCACCTGCGCCGCGCGATGGGCTTCGAGCTTGCGCCATTGCGCCACCGCTTCTTCGTCGCGCCAGAACGACAGCGACAGCAATTTCCCCGGCTCGTTCAGGCTTTCGAAGCGTTCGATGGAAATGAAGCCGTCGATGCCGTCGAGCAGCGGACGCAATTCCTTGGCGATGTCGAGATAGCGCTGACGCTGGTGCAAGCGGCCTTCGAAGATGACTGCAATCATGCACGTTCTCCTTTGAGAAAATCACCGACGGCGGCGAACAACCCTTCGCGGCTGTGTTCCAGATGCATCAGATGGGTCCCTTTGGGGATTTTCGCGTCGCGTTTTTCGGGCGAACGGACACGGGACAGCAGCCAGGCCGCGTCGCGGTCGTCGGACGTGCTGTCCCATTCGCCGCGCACCACCAGAACGGGGCAGGCGATCTTCTCCGGCCGGTAGGCGAGCGCGCCCGACCATGCCGCGTAAATGTCGGCTACCGGCCCGCCCGGAACTTTCACCGACACCGGCGTGCGCGACGGCGCGTCCGGATCGCTCGCCAGATAGGCCGGACCCCAGTGCTCCAATTGCGGCTCGATCAGCACCGGAGAATGCCCGCTCGGCACATCCTTGATGAAGCGCGCGTGCTGCTGGGCCAGGGTCACCAATTGCCAGCGCCCGGCGGTGTCGGGCGGCGGCATGTCCTGCCGCTCACGGTGGACCACGGGACCGAACAGGCAGAGCCGCGCCACGCGTTCGGGATGCTGCGTGGCGTACAGCGCGGCGGCGATGGTGCCCCAGGAATGGGCCACGATCGAAATGTGCCCGTGGCCCGTCACCTCGACCATGTGCGCGACGACGCGCGCGATCTGCGTCGCCGCGGCTGGTGCGCGTCCGAGCGGCGCGCCCTCGGCGGCTTCGGACATCTGCGGCCGGCGCTCGGAACCGCCATAGCCCGCAAAGTCGAAGGCCCAGACATCGAAGCCGCGTGCGGCCAGATCGTCCATCCAGGAACGGCCGGCAAAGCGATAGCCGACGGCGAGCGCCGAGGGGAAAGTCGCACCGTGCACATAGAGTGCGGGCGGCCCTTCGGAGGGGCGCCGTCGCACCAGCAGTGCCGGCGCGCCGTGCAGCGTTGTGATCTGGTCCCCGCCGGTCATCTCAGCTGCGCACCGGGCGCAGGAAGGTCCGTTCTTCGCGCAGGATAAGTTTTTCGCGTTCGGCGAAAGTGAAATTCGCCACGCTTTCCGCGTCCGTCCTGAGCCGCGCGCGATAGGCCTCGTAAGCCGTCAGACTGTCGAAACCGATCATCGCCAGCGCGATGTCGTTGGTGCCTTCGTGCGGCATGAAATAGCCGAGCAACTCGCCGCCGCATTTGGGGATGATCTTTCCCCAATCCTGGGCGTAACGCTCGAACGCCTGGCGCTTGAACGGATCGATCTGATAGCGGATGCAGCAAACGACGTTCATTTCTGGCACTCCCGTGACGGCGAAGGGATGTTAGCGCTTGCCATGACGCAAATGCTTCGACTACCATCGAAGTATGAAGGAAGGTCCCAGCATCGCCCAGATCGCCGCCCTGGCGGGCGATCCGGCGCGCGCCAACATGCTGGCGGCGCTGATGAGCGGCAAGGCGCTGACCGCCAGCGAACTCGCCAACGAGGCGGGAGTGACGCTGCAGACGGCGAGCTCCCATCTCGGCAAGCTCGAAGGCGGCGGCTTGATTGCCGGCGTCAAGCAGGGGCGGCACCGCTATTTCCGCCTGTCGGGCGGCGACGTCGCCGAGATGCTGGAAAGCATGATGGGCGTGGCGGCCCGCGCCGGCCATCTGCGCACGCGCACCGGGCCGAGCGATCCGATGATCCGCAAGGCGCGCGTCTGCTACGATCACTTGGCCGGCGAGATGGGCGTACAGCTGTTCGAGCGACTGACGGCGCTTGGGCATATCGCCGGGCGCGACGCTGACGTCCACCTGACGCGGCGCGGAGAAGACTTTGCAGCGAAATTCGGCGTCGACTTGCAGGCGCTGGCAGCGCAGCGCCGCCCGTTATGCAAGACCTGTCTGGACTGGAGCATGCGCCGCCACCATCTGGCGGGTAGCCTGGGGGCGGCGCTGCTCGAACGGCTTTATGCGCTGAAATGGGCGACGCGCGACAAGCACGGTCGCGCGATCCTCTTCAGCCGCAGCGGCGAGGCGAAATTCGCCAAGCTGCTGGCGCGCTAGTTATTCGGCCTTCTTCAGCATATCCGCCGTCTGTGCGGCAGCGGCCTTGGCCTTGGCAAGATCGGTTTCCGCGATGCCTGCGCTCGCCTCTGTGGCGGCGGCCTGCAACGCCGTCTTGGTTGCCGTCTTCGTGGCGTCGGGGATCGCGCCGCTGCCGGCATGCGCGCAAGGATCCATTTCCTTGGCGTCGAAGCCAGCGCCGTTCGGTCCCACCAGACAGTTCAGCGTGTGGTGCAGATGCATGTGCACGGTGGCGACGTCGGAACCTTGCGCGGCAAGTCCGGCATGGGTCGCGGCAATGACGATCTCCGAATGTCCGTCGGCCAGCGCGGCCGCGGGCAACAGCAGGGCCGCGGCGGCGGCAAGCGAAAGCAGCATCGACTTCTTCATGGATATTTCCTTCCGAAAAGCCGGCTCTGCCGCTACCAGCGCAAACTGAAGCGGCCGAGCACGGCGCCAAACGCTCCGACCAGAATGATGCCTAGCGTATACCAGATTGCGAGGAACGGCATCCCCGGTTCGGGGCAATGGAAGGCATAGATGAAGGCGCCCAGCGCGCCGGCCACCAATCCGCCGGTGGCGCCCGCCAGGACGGGCCGGGTTGGCGCCAGTTTCCGCAGTGCCCAGAAGACGCCGATGAAGATCGGCAGGGCCAGGACGACGACATGGTAGGGACACAGATCGTACGAACTGCCGAACAGCATGATGTATTGATCGCTGGCGGGCGTGAAGCGCCACGACCAGGCGGCCAGCAAGGCCATGACAACAAAGGGGAGCGTCATCGCCGCCAGGCGCGCCGTGGCTTTGGCGCCGGGACGCGCCAGGCGTTCGAGCGCCGCCAGGGCGACGAGCGCGAACAGCAAGGTATAGAAGAACTTGGCCCAGAAGATGGGCGTGGCGAACACGGCGAGCATGTGATGGCGCACACCAAGCCACTCCTGCATCAGCAAGGCCGACACGATGGCGCCACCGCCCAGTCCGATCGCCAGCGTGCGCAGCATCGCGCCCGGCGCCACCGGCTCCGCCCGCTCGGCCAATTGTTCGATCAGCGCATCCGTCTTCATGGTTCGCGTCCGATCATAGCGGATAGCGTCTTCAGCGCGCGGTGCACGCCGACTTTCACGGCCGATTCCGACATGCCGGTGCGTTCGGCAGCTTCCGCCGTCGATAATCCTTCGATCTTCACATGCCGCACCAGGCGGCGGCGCGACTCGGGCAGTGCCGCGAGCAGTTTCTCGACGTCGCGCGCGGCGTCGCAGGACTCGGCTTCTTCTTCAGCGAACACCGAATCCGCTTCCTCGAGCGGCAAGGTGCGGCGGAGCTTCGAGCGGCGGTAATGGTCGATCAGCTTGTAGCGCGCGATGGCGTGCAGCCAGGCGGTGAAGGGCTGTGCCGTATCGTAAGTGGCGCGGCGCGCGTGAATGGCAATCAGCGTTTCCTGCACCAGGTCCTCCGCATCCGCGCTCTGCCCCATGCGGCGCGCGTAATAGGCCCGCAGATGGGGAGAAAGCGCGGTCAGCAACGCGCGGTACGCCGCCGCATCGCCCGCCAGCGCCGACAGCATCAGCGCCTTCAGCCGCGCCTCGGCAGCGCTCATATCGGCATCCTGGAATGAATTCGCACGAAGTGGGCCGCTCGTTACATCGCGAATCCAGTGTAACCGAAGTCCCGGCACCCTCGAACTAGCAAGTACAACCAGTCACCACACGGAGTTGACCATGAAGACCCTAGTCCCAGGATGGAATTTGCTTGCCGCTGCCGCCTTTGCCGGGGCGCTGGCCACCGGCGCCGCCACGGCCGCTGATTCCGCGATGTCGAATTCTTCGATGTCCCACACCAATTCGATGTCGTCGGATCATATGTCGAGCAGCCATATGTCGTCCGGTCACATGTCGACCAACCATATGTCCGGCAATGCGATGTCTTCCGATCACATGTCGGGCGGCGCGATGAGCTCCGACCACATGGCGGGCAATGCAATGTCCGGCGACCACATGAAGAATAAGAAGAAGAACAAGAAGCACGCCATGAACCACAATGGCATGACACACGACGGCATGGCCCACGACAACATGAAACACGACGGCATGGCGCATACGAATGCCATGACCGGCGGCGGTATGGGTCATTAGAACAACGCTCGCTTTCTCCCCCGCTTGCGGGGGGAGTGCCGCCGAAGGCGGCGTAGGGGGCGACGTCCCCTACGCTCCGCTGTGCGGAGCACCTCCCCCGTGAAAGGGGGAGGAAAGCGCTGCGCCGTCGTCTCTACTGGAAATGATGCGGGCGTTCGTAGACCAGAACTTCCCCGTCCCAGACCTCGATCCGCTTCATCCCTCTTTCCTTCATCGCATGTGCCAGCACCTTGGCCTGAAGGTCATTGGCGCAATTCGCGGCGACTTTCGTTTCCAGCGTTCCGTCATCGCTGCGGTAGCAGATTTCGTAACTCGGCATAGGCTGTCTCCTTCGACAAGCAGATGCCCCCATTGCTCGTCGAATTCTTGTGCCAGAAGCGCTTGAATGTCGAATGACAAATCCGTTGTAATTCATTGAAATCTTTCGCTAGTTGGAAACATGGCGGGCTCTTCGCAAACCTGTCGCAAAGCTTCTTCTGTGACCTTTTGTTGACATTGGCCGCCACGCTTCCCACATCTTTGTGGAACGTGGGAGGGATGAGCCATGGTGAATGCTTCTGGAAGCGCCCCCATACCGGCGACCGAGTCGGCGCGGACGCTGACGATCATCATCTATCTGCTTTATCTGGCGGCGCTGGTGAACGGCATCACCGCGATCATCGGCGTGGCGCTGGCTTACGCCAAGCGCGAGGACGCGCGCGGCACGCCGTATGACAGCCACCTCGCCAATGCGATCGAGATTTTCTGGGTATTCCTGCTCGGGATGCTGGTCGCCGTACCGCTATGCTTCGTGATCGTCGGCATTCCGCTGGTGATCGGGCTGTATATCTGGGTGATCTTCCGCACCGTGAAGGGGTTGGTGCGCGCCGTCGACGGCCGGTCCTACTACTATTATTAGGCGCGCTGTCGCTTGACGATGTAGGCCACCGCCATCACGACCATCGCGGCGGCGAAGCCGACGGGCGGTATGATATACACCATCCATGGCGCGATGGAGGCGGTGGTGAAGCTGTCGCCCATTGCCACGCCCCAGAAGGTGCAGCTGCCGCCGCCTTCGTTGACGTTGCATCCGGGATAGATGGCGCTCATCACCACCAGCACCGGCAGGAGCAGCGCCGCCGTGGGACCGGCGAACACGCCGATGAAAGCGCGCGCCGGACTGCGTGCCAGAATGGCGGCGAGCGCCACCAACAGCGCCAGCGGGATCAGCACCATCGCGTTCATGCTCAGGAGCCAGGAGATATCGAGCGCATGCTTGAAGAACACGCCGAGTTCCGGGAGCCGGCTGCAGGCCGCGGCCCCGGGCGGGCAACCTTCATGGCGCCCGATGTTCAGGATCGCCCAAGCCGCGGCGGCCGGCGCGGCGAAGGCCAACAGGCCCAGGAACCAGACCGTCTTTGCCAGATTGTGTCCGTTTTTCCGCAATGTCTTCACCACGGATTTATTCGTCGAACCGGCGCATCGCCAGGATCGCGGACTGGGTCGGCGCCTTGGGCCGCGGCCGCGCAAAAAACCAGCCGAGGATGCCCAGCACCACCGCCAGTGCGAACGAGAAGTCGGCAATGCCGTAGATCATGTCGGGGATGCTGGCGGCGGTATGAAAGCTCATCCCCATCTGCGCGCCCCACAGCGTGCAGCTGCCGATGCCGTCATTGCTGACCGGGCAACCGTCATACTTCGAGATATAGACGGCGAACATCGGCAATACCGGCGCCAGGATCGGCAGCAGCAGCATGCTCAGCGTGCCGAGCAGAGGTCGGTGGGCGACAAACGCCGCCAGCGTCGCGACCAGCGACAGCCCGATGAGGAAGAAGGCGTTGGTGCCGACGATCCACGCGAGCGACAGCGTGTCGTGCAAACCGCCGCCCAGCATCATGCCGCGGCACAATTCGGGGCCGGGCGCACATTGCGCGCCGAGCGCCACACCGCGCACGATCCACACCAGCAGCGCCGGACCGAGCAAAAGCGTCACGCAGACGCCCCAAACGGTAAGCGCCGCCCGCCTTTTTCCAGCGTGTGTGTCATGCCCCTGCATGCTCCTATGTTAGGCACATTGATGCGCCGAGCGGCAAAAATGATTAAAGCATGATTAACGCTGACGTTTATGCCAGCGGCTGCGCAAAATCCGCTAAAGGCTTCGCAAAACGCGTTTTTTTGTTCCCTTGCGACATCTCGCTAAGGCACGCCCTCCCGTGATAGTAGCAAGCGGGCATTGCGGGACCGGTGGCATGCGGAAAATCCTCCTCCTGTCGGGCGGCTGGTGCCTGGTGGTGATCGGGGTCGTGCTGACGCCGGCGCCGGTACCTATTCCCTTGATCGGCGTGGTACCCCTGCTGGTCGGCTGTGCAATCCTGTCCCGGCATTCGAAGAGTTTTCGCCGCGGACTGCAGCGGCTACGGCACCGCTTCGACTTTCTCTCGCATTGGCTCGAAGGCATGCATCCCCGCTTTCCCCTGCATGTGAAAACCATGATCCGGCGTACCCGCCCGCACGCGCTGCTGCGTCTGGCGCGGATGCGCGTGCGCCGTCACAGCTGATGCCGATCCCCTTCAACCGCAATTTCCATGCGCCCTATGGCGACATGCTGCGTCTCAGTCCGCTGGTACGGCGTCTGCTGGCGAACAACCCCGGCCCGTTCACTTTCATGGGTACCGGCGTCTATGTCGTAGGCACGGACGAGGTGGCGGTGATCGATCCCGGTCCGCTGCTGCCGCTTCATCTCGAGGCCTTGAAGTGGGCCTTGGCGGAGGTTCGCGTCAGCCACATCCTGATCACCCACACCCACGCCGATCATTCGCCGGCGGCGCGCGCGGTGAAGCAATGGACGGGTGCGCCGATCTATGCCTTCGGGCCGCATCCCGCGCGCAGCGACGATGGCGTGCGGGTGGAAGAGGGCGGCGACCGTGATTTCGTTCCGGATGTGCGGGTGAAGGACGGCGAGACGATTACGGGCAGCGGCTGGACGATCGATTGCCTGCACACGCCGGGTCACATCTCCAACCACATGTGC
Organism: Alphaproteobacteria bacterium; assembly: GCA_028865545.1. Lineage (GTDB taxonomy): Bacteria > Pseudomonadota > Alphaproteobacteria > Micropepsales > Micropepsaceae > Rhizomicrobium. Next base: position 127,799 of record JAGWJY010000001.1, read on the forward strand.
TATGCGCTGCGCCAGGAGCGCGCGCTGTTCACCGGCGATCACGTGATGGGCTGGTCCACCACGGTGGTGTCGCCGCCCGACGGCGACATGCGCGACTACATTGCTTCACTGAAGAAGCTGATGGCGCGCCAGGACCGCATCCTTTATCCGACTCATGGCGGGCCGGTGGAAAACCCCGCCCCATTTCTTGCCGCCTATCTCGCCCATCGCCTCGAACGCGAAGCCCAGATCGTTGGCTGCCTGCAACGCGGCATCAAAACGATCCCCGACATGGTCGCCACACTTTACGCCGATGTCGACAACCGCCTGCATCCCGCCGCCGCGCGCTCGGTGGAGGCGCATCTGATCAAACTGGAGAAGGACGGGCGCGTGGCGGTGGACGACAAGCATATTCTGGCGCGATACGAACTGCGGTGAGCATTCGCTGCGCCGCCGGCACACCGACTTCGCCCGTCCGGCCTATTCCAGCACGACAATGTTCTTCTGCGCGCAGATCTCCTTCAACTGTTTGGGCCACACCGAGACGGTCACCTCGCCCAGATGGGCGGCACGCAACAGATACATGAACGTCCGCGCCTGGCCGATGCCGCCGCCGATACTGAGCGGAATCTGATCGTTGAGGATCGCCTGGTGATACGGCAGCTTGAGGAAGTCCTCCTGGCCGGAGAGCTTTAACTGCACCTTGAGGGTTTCCTTGGTCACGCGGATTCCCATGCTGGAGAGTTCGTGGCGCCGCCGGGTGACGGGGTTCCACACCAGGATGTCGCCGTTGAGGCCGTGCGTTTCCCGCCCTGTCATGCTCGCGGTGTCGGTGACCCAGTCGTCGTAATCGGCAGCGCGCATCTCGTGCGGATAGCCGTCCTTGAGGACCCAGCCGATGCCGATAATGAACACCGCGGGGTGGCGCTGCAGGATGGCCGTCTCGCGCTCCTTGCGGGACATGCCGGGATATTCCGCCAGAAGGTCTTCGGCGTGGATGAAGGTGATGTCTTCGGGAATTTGCGGATAACCGCCTTTCAGCAGAGCCGGGAAGCGCTCCTGGGCATGCAGGCCGGCGCCCCGGATCACCTTCCAGATGTCGCGTACGGTGCTCTTGAGGAACGACAGCTCACGGCGGTCCGGCGTGATGCGTTGTTCCCAATCCCACTGATCGACATAGGAGCTGTGATCGTGGTCGAGGAAGTAATCTTTGCGCACCGCGCGCATGTCCGTGCAGATGCCTTCACCGGGCTTGCAGCCGAACTGCGCCAGCGCCATGCGCTTCCACTTGGTCGCCGCCTGGACCACCTGCGCCTCGATGCGCTTGTCGAGACCAAGACCGCAGGGAAATTCCACGGGTGTCCTGGAGCCGTCGCGGTCGAGGTAGTCGTTGACGCCGCTGGCCTTGTCCACGATGAGCGGCACCTGGACCATGTCCAGGTTCAGCGCCTTGCAGAGATTGTCCTCGATATAGCGCTTGATCGCGAACACGGCCCTTTGCGTATCCATGCGGCCGAGCATGGGCCGGTAATCATTGGGGAGAATCTTCGCGACCTCCTCATATGTGCTGATTCCAGGTCCCGCCAGGTCCGCAGTCTTGTTCGACATGTGATCTCCTCCTCGGGTGTAGTCAGGCTAAAACCTCACCTGGGTTTTGGAGACGAAGGTATTTCGCGCGTCGGCAAGACATCCATGCGCAAAATCAATACGGCCTTAAAAGTGTGGGTTCGCTAATGCTTCCTCTTTCAAGGCCGTGTAAAAGGTATGATTGTTCCACCGAGAACGGCTGAGGATACAATTTCATTGTCTCGCATGCCTTCTTCCCTGCTTCTTCGTCCTGCCCGCGTATGGAGCGGCGGCGCATCGCATGACGGCTGGGCCGTTCTCGTGCGCGGCAATCGCATCGCGGCGGTCGGCGCTAATCTGAAGGCGGCGGACGCCGAGGTCGTCGATCTTCCCGGCGCCACGCTGCTGCCCGGTCTGATGGATCTGCATTCGCATCTCTTCCTGCATCCCTACAACGAGACGCTGTGGGACGATCAGGTGCTGAAGGAGAGTGAGGCCTACCGTACGGTGCGCGCCGTGCGCCACGCCGAGGCGACGCTGCGCGCCGGCTTTACGACCTTGCGCGATCTCGGCACCGAAGGCGCGGGCTATGCCGACGCGGCGCTCAAGCGTGCGATCGACGAGGGCCTGGTGCCGGGACCGCGCCTGTTCGTGGCGACCCGAGCTATCGTCGCCACCGGCTCTTACGGGCCGGCGCGCGCCGCCTATCGCACCGATTGCTGCTTCCCGCAGGGCGCAGAAGAAGCGAGCGGCGTCGACGAAGTGGTGCGCGCCGTGCGTCTGCAGGCCAGTCATGGCGCCGACTGGATCAAGCTGTACGCCGATTATCGCGCCGGCCCGGGCGGCTCCGTGGTGGCGACCTTTTCGGAAGACGAGCTGAAAGCAGCCGTCGACGCTGCGCATTCGCTCGGCCGGCCGGTGTCGGTGCATGCCAGCGGCGACGAAGGCATGCGGCGCTCGGCGAATGCCGGTGTCGACTCCATCGAACACGGTTACGGCGGCACGCGCGCCACCTTCGCGCTGATGGCGAAGAAGAAGATTGCCTTCCTGCCGACGCTGACGGCGGTGGAAGCGATCTGCTCCTATTTTCATGGCCATGAGCCGGGCGGCGATCCGCATGAACGCATGGAGGAGGCGGCGCAGGCTTTCGCCTTTGCCCGCGCCGAGGGCGTGCGGATAGGTTGCGGCAGCGATGTCGGCGTCTTTCCGCATGGCGAGAACGTCCGCGAGCTTCAGTGGATGGTGAAGCACGGCATGGGTGCGAGCGAGGCGTTGCTCGCCGCGACCTCGATCAATGCCGCGATCCTTGGCAAGCAGAACGAGCTTGGAGAAATCAAGGAGGGCTTCCTCGCCGATCTGGTTGCGGTCGACGGCGATCCCACGCAAGACGTCGCGGCGCTGAAGAACGTGCGGCTGGTGGTAAAAGACGGCGCGCGGGCGGCATGATCGACATTCTGTCGCGGCCGCAGAGCGCGGCAGCAGTTCTCATCTTTGCGGCGACCTATCTGGTACTGGCGATCGGCCGGTTGCCGGGATTCCGCCTCGACCGCACCGGCGCGGCCTTCCTGGGCGCGGCGCTGATGGTGGCGGCGGGTGTGCTCAGCCTGAAGCAAGCCATGCAGGCCGTCGACTTCGACACCATCGCGCTTCTGCTCGGCATGATGATCGTGGTCGCCAATCTGCGGCTGTCGGGCTTCTTCCGGCTGGTGACGGCGCTCGCCGTGCGTCGCGTAAACCACCCGCTGACGCTGCTGATCGTCATCGTGCTGGTTTCCGGTGTGCTGTCGGCCTTTCTGGTGAACGACACGATCTGCCTGGTGCTGACGCCACTGGTACTGGATGTCGTCCTGAAGCTGGAACGGCCGGCGGTGCCTTATCTGCTCGCCACCGCCATGGCGTCGAACATCGGCAGCGTGGCGACGATCACCGGCAATCCGCAGAACATCATCATCGGCAGCATCTCGGGGCTTTCCTACAGCCATTTCGCCGGCGCGCTGGCGCCGGTGGCGGCGACCGGTCTGGTGCTGACGGTGGCGCTGATCGCGCTTGTCTGGCGGCGCGAATTCCTGACGCCGGCGCGCATTGCCATGCCGGCGCTGCCGCCGGTACGGGCGCATGCCGGCATGATCGTCAAGACGCTGCTGGTAACCGCGGCGCTGATCGCCGCTTTCTTCCTGGGTGTCGAGCCAGGCAAAGCCGCCGTGGTGGCGGGCGGCGTGCTGCTGCTGACGCGGCGGGTGAAAATCGAAAAGATGTATGCCGAGGTCGACTGGACGCTGCTGCTGATGTTCGTCGGTCTGTTCATCGTGGTGGCGGGATTCGAGAGGAGCCTGCTGACGCCCGGCGTGATTCGCCAGGTCGCGGCGCAGCACTTCGACCATCCCGCGGTTCTCAGCCTGATCACCGCCGCCCTGTCGAATGTGGTGAGCAATGTGCCGGCGGTGCTGGTGCTGCGTCCCTTCGTTTCGGGCCTTGCCGATCCCGCCCATGCCTGGCTGGTGGTGGCGATGGCGGCAACGCTGGCGGGGAATTTCACTCTGCTCGGTTCGGTGGCAAATTTGATCGTGGCGCAGAAGGCGCGTATGCGCGGCGTGAATCTGCCCTTCTGGGATTATTTTGCCGTCGGCGCGCCACTGACGGTGTTGACGATCCTTATCGGCGTCTGGCTGCTGTAACCGGACGGGCGAGCTTTCATCGCCTATCGTGGATCGATTAGACTCCCGAATGGAACAGAAGGAGGAATGATGACGGAAACCTTTGCTTTTCTCGGTCACCACTTCGATGGTGTGAACGTCGGCGATGCGCTGACCTTCGCGATCATCTCGCTGGTCGTCTATGCCGCCTTGCGGACCCTGCGCGGTCTGCTGCTGCGCTACGTCAAACCGTCGGCCGCGAAGGCCAGAACCGCCGCCCTCTCCAAGATGCTGGTCGGCCTGATCAAGTCGACCAATTCGCTCTTCCTGCTAGTGGTGGCGCTGTATTGCGGCAGCTACGCCTTGCCGCTGCGTGGACGTGCGGAGAGCACGGTCGAGACCATCATTCAGGTCGCCGTCTTGCTGCAGCTCGGCATCTGGGGCCTTCGCGTCGTGCTTTACAGCATCGAAGGGTTCGTCGGCCGCCAACCGCTGGACGACAGCGCGCGCCTCGCCACCGCCATGGGGGCGATCACCTTCATCGCCCGCGTGGTGGTGTGGTCGCTGGTCGGCCTGCTGGTGCTCAGCGCGCTCAATATCAACATCACCGCGCTGGTCACCGGCCTGGGCATCGGCGGCGTTGCGGTGGCCCTGGCGGCGCAGAACATCCTTGGCGACCTTTTCGCCTCGCTGTCCATCGTGCTCGATCAGCCATTTGCCGTCGGACATTTCATCGTGGTCGGGGACATGTCCGGCACGGTCGAGCATGTCGGCATCAAGAGCACGCGCATACGCAGCCTCTCCGGCGAGCAGATCGTGCAGTCCAACGCCAATCTGCTGAGCGCCCGTATCCACAATTACAAGCACCTCTACGAGCGCCGCGTCCTCTTCGCCATCGGCGTCACCTACGACACGCCGCCTGAGAAGCTGGAGGCGATCCCGGCGATGATCCGCGATGCCATAAAGGCGAACGACCGCACGCGCTTCGACCGTGCACATTTCAAGGATTTCGGCGACTCCTCGCTGAATTTCGAGATCGTCTATTACGTGCTGAGCTCGGATTATGGCACATATATGGATATTCAGCAGCGCATCAATCTGGAACTGGTCAAGCGCTTCGCGGCCGAGAAGATCGAATTCGCCTTCCCGACGCGAACGCTTTACGTGAATCAGGTCGGCAAGGTGGCGTGAGTCGTACGCGGCGTCAGTCGCCTTTTTCCTTGTCGAGGAACTCGCGGACGATGTCGGCGTTGCGGCCCATGTCGCGCCTTCCGACACGGCTCTTGGAGCGGATGTCGATGCGCACGCCATAGGTGCCCGCCGGCCGCACCCGGATCACGATGTCGGAGACGATGCCGAACCAGAAGCTGCTGTCCGTCGCCTCGATGCGCCCGGTCTTGAAATCGAACGACGCCACCTGCCAGTCCAGCGCGTTCACCGCATTGAGGGCGCGCCAGAAATACTTGGCGTAGAATTCCTTCAGGGTCGCATTCCCCCTCAGACGTTCGAGCGGTTTGATGTCCTGGTAGGCGTATTTCTGGGCCAGCGCCGTCGGCATCTGGTCGCCGCCATAGGTCACGATTGCCGGTCCGTCATAACTCGCGGGATTGGGCGCGCCTTTGCGCCAGGCGAGCAGAGTGTGGAATTGCGGCGCGTCGCCGATGTCGGTGGAGATATCGTGGATCGGCGGCAGGGAGTAGGCCAGCCACACATGGTCGACCGGAATGCCGACCAGCAGCAGCGAGCCGATCAGGCCGACCAGTCCGGCGCGCAAGCCCAGGCTGTTGTTCGCCGCCAGCGCGCGCCAAATCCACATGACACCGCTGACCAGTCCGACGCCGCCGACCGTCACGCCCGGCACCAGAATCTTGACCCCCAGCGCATAGGACCAGAAGCCCAGCCGCGTTCCGAAACAGGCGGCCAGCGCGATAGCGGCGCCCGCAACAAAGCAGCCGAGCGCCGCCTTCGCGAGAATAGGCTGATAACGCATAGTCCCCTATCTACCCTGTCGTCATCCCGCCGCGCCGGGTAAGTGCAACTCCGCAAAACGCTCGCGCAGTGCCGTCTTCTGGATCTTACCGGTTGCGCTGTGGGGGATGGCGTCCACGAACACGACCTCGTCGGGCATCCACCACGTGGCGATCTTTCCCGCAAGATGGTCGAGCATATCTTTTTTTGAGATCGTCTGCCCGGGTTTGAGGACGACGATCAGAAGCGGCCGTTCGTCCCATTTGGGATGGCGCACGCCAATCACCGCCGCTTCGGCCACCGCCGGATGTCCGACCGCCAGATTCTCTATGTCGATGGAGGAGATCCACTCACCGCCGGACTTGATGACGTCCTTGGCCCGGTCGGTGATGGTCATGTAGCCGTCGGCGTCCAGGGTCGCCACGTCGCCGGTATCGAACCAGCCCTCGGCGTCGAAGGCGCCGGCACCGTCACCCTTGAAATAGGACTTCGCCACAGCGGGTCCGCGGACCTTCAGCTTGCCCATGGTCCTACCGTCGCGCGGCAACTCACGGTTTTCCGCGTCCACGATCTTCATCTCGACACCGAACAGCGGCCGGCCCTGCTTTGCCTTGTAGTCGAGCTTCTTCTCGGGGGGGAGGTCCAGGTGCTTGGCCTTCAGCGTGCAGAGCGTGCCCATCGGGCTCATCTCGGTCATGCCCCAGCCGTGGATGACTTCGACGCCATATTTGCCTTCGAACGCTTCGATCATCGATCGCGGACAAGCGGCGCCGCCCACCATCACCCTCTTCATATACGGCAGCGTCTTGCCTGTTTCCTCGAGGTAGTGGAGCGCCGAAAGCCACACGGTGGGAACCGCCGCCGTCATCGTCACCTGTTCTCCGGAGAACAACTCGCACAGCGACGCGCCGTCGAGCCGCGGGCCGGGCAGCACCAGTTTGGCGCCCACCATCGGCGCGGCGAAGGCGATCCCCCACGAATTGGCGTGGAACATCGGCACCACGGGCAGCATCGTGTCGCGGCCGGAAAGTCCCAACGCATCGCCGCTGCAGACCATCATCGCGTGCAGGGTGTTGGAGCGGTGACTGTAGAGGACGCCCTTGGGATCGCCCGTCGTGCCCGACGTGTAGCAGAGCCCGCAGGCGGTATGCTCGTCGAATTCCTTCCAGGCAAAATCGCCGGGCATGTCGGCGATGAAATCCTCATAGGCGATCAGATTGGGAATGTCGGCCTTCGGCAGATGGGCGCGGTCGGTCAGCGCGACATAGAACTCCACCGTCTTCAGATGCGGCGCCAGCTTGGCGACCAGTTCGGCGAAGGTGATGTCGAAGAACAGCGCGCGGTCTTCGGCGTGGTTGACGATCCAGGCGATCTGTTCGGGAAACAGCCGCGGGTTCAGCGTGTGATAAACGGCGCCGATGCCGGCGATGCCGTACCAACTTTCCACATGCCGCGACGTGTTCCAGGCCAGCGTGCCGATGCGGTCGCCGAGCTTGATGCCGCGCTTGTCGAGCGCCGCCGCCACCTTGTGCGCGCGGACGGCAATCTCGCCGTAATTGGTGTGTTCGATCGGGCCTTCCGGCGAGCGCGTCACCACCTCGCGCTCGCTGTAATAAAGTGCCGCGTGATCGATGATCTTATGGATCAACAGCGGCCAGTCCTGCATCAGGCCCAGCATGCGCGTTCCCTCGTTGCCCGTTATTAAGTGACATCATAGGAACCGGCCCTGGCCTGGGCAACGCGATGGTTGGCAGTCGCGATGAACGCCGTCGCAAGATTGGTGTTGCCGGTCAGACACTTGGCTTTTGCCGCTGGACGCTACGTCCGCCGGCGGCGCGTTGCGTGTAGGTTACCGTGTGAATAATTTTAATTAGAACGATTACAGCCCCCTTGACGTTGACGTGCACGTCAAGATAATCGGCTGAGAATTTGTCAGGGATGCGGGCCCCAGGTCCAAGAACCGGCATTAAACGGTCGAACCGTGGCCCGCACAGGAGAGAGTGCAGGGAACCATGAACCGAACATTTACGATACGTCAGCTTACCAAGGAATTTGGAGTCACCGCGCGTACGTTGCGTTTCTACGAAGATGAAGGCCTCATCGCGCCCGAACGGCGCGGACAAACGCGCATTTATTCGGTGCGCGACCGCGCCCGGATCACCCTGATCTTGCGCGGACGGCGCTTGGGCTTCTCGCTCGCCGAGATTCGGGAATATCTCGAACTCTACGATCAGAACCTCAGCCCCAAGCAACTCTTGCACGCGAGACGCAAGTTCGAAGAGCGCATCAAAGCGTTCGAGCGGCAGAAGCTCGATATCGACGCCGCGATGGACGAACTCCGCCGCAGCATCGCCGAAGTCGACAACCGTATCGCGGGTCATGCCAAAGGTGCGGCACCGCGCGAGGCCATCGCTGCGGCATAGCACATCCCGCTGTGGTAACCTCCCCGCGCTTGCGGGGAGGTTCTCCATGCGGATGATGATTTGCGCGCTTGTCGCATGCGCCTTGGCGGCTGCTTCGGCCGAGGCTGACGACAGTTCTGCGGCGCTGGGCGCCGGCGGCATCGTCTTCACCAGGAACACGCCCGTGCGCATGGCGGCGGAAGATCTTTCCGTCAGCCCCAAGGCGGTGCGCATCCGTTTCGAATTCGCCAATGACTCGGACAAGGACGTCGAGACGGTCGTCGCTTTTCCGCTACCCGACATCGACATGGCGACCTTCTGGAACACGCCGCTCGGCACCGTTCTCAACAATCCGGTGAATTTCGTGGGCTTCAAGGCCGTCGTCGACGGCAAGCCGGTGCCCCTGAGCGTCGAGCAGCGGGCCTTTTTAAAGGGCAAGGACGTTACGACCCTTGTCACCGGTGCCGGATTGCCGGTCAATCTGATCACCGACAACGGCTATCAGAAGCTCGAAGCGCTCTCCGCCGACAAGTACAAGCGCCTGATGGCCGCGGGCGTGGTGCAGGGCGACGGCAAGACGGAATTCGTTCCGCAGTGGACCGTCCAAACCAAGTTCTACTGGACGCAACGTTTCCCAGCGCACAAGGCGGTCGTCATCGAACATTCCTACCAGCCGGTAACCGGACAGTCGTTCTTCTCAGCGGCGGACGCCAAGGGGCCGTATGACGGCGTGAACTACTGCTTCGATGCGCCGACGCGCGCCGCGATCCAGGCCAAGGCGGCGGAGCGCAAGAAGGCGGATCCGGAGGGGGGCGGTTATCTCACCGCCTACCAGACGGATTACATTTTGAAGACGGCCAGCAACTGGAACGGCCCGATCGGCCGCTTCCGCCTGACGCTCGACAAACTCAAGCCGGACAACGTGCTGTCGCTGTGCTGGGACGGGGTGCTGAAAAAGACCGGACCGACGACCTTCGAGGCCGTGCGCACGAGCTTCGCGCCGGCACGCGACATCCGCCTGATTGTGCTGCAATAAATCGGCTTTAGTGGTGGAAAAGCCAGCCGAAGAGACGGCGCAGCCAACCGGCATGCGTCGGCTGGGCCGCAGCCCCGCCATCCAACCCTTGGCGATTGTAAACCAGGTGACCCAGCATCTCTGGAGCCTCGCTGATGTTAACAACGTGTACGGATCATACACCTGAAAACAGCCTGCGACAATCCGTCCACTGACGATCACCTGCAAAGGTTAATTGCTCGTTAAGAATTCGCGATTGTTCCGTGACAGCGCCGGTGTCAGAGAGCGCGCCTGATCCGGCCCCACCAGGACTCCAGCAGGCCGCGGGCGCATTCGGTCGACGCCATCTGGCTGGTGTCCATGCGGGTGAAGGGTTCGGCGAGGCCGGTCGGCACGACACTGGTCCGTGCTCGTTCCACCGCCAAGGCGCGGCAAGGCTCGATCTGACCATAAGCGGCGTAAAGTCCGCCGACGCACAGCACCACCAGCAACACCAGCGTCATGATCAAGGCACGGATCATCGGCGGCTCCCCTGCTCAGTAAGGTTGCGTGCCCGGGTTGTTGTCGGGGATCGGCCCGGCATTTGGCGCGTGCGTGCTGTTGGTACGGCAGTTGGCCAGCCCGCTCGCCCAGCCGAGCTGGTAGTTGCGGTCATGGGCATAGGCCGGATCGCGCACCTGGTCGTTGCGGTAATTGGTGCCTTGCGCATTGGCCGAGGCACAGCCGTCGCTGTAGCCGGCCTTGAAACCGGGCGTGTTCCGCGCGGCGCGGTCGCGGGCGCTGGGAAAAACGATGCCGCAGCCGGCCAGTGAAACGACGGCCACAAAAACGGTCGCAATGCGCAGGAAATTTCTCATCTGGCCAAGTTAGCAGATTGCAGGCCCCGGGCGATAGCCGGCGCTTCAATCCGGGTGATGCCGGCGCTACAGTGCCTGCCCTCCTGCCAACCGGATCGGCCACAGACACAATGCAACATAATGATGACTCCGCGTCCGCCGCTCAGCAGCATTTTGAGACGGCGGCCTCGCTGTTCGGCCAGGGCCGGCACAATGAGGCCGAAGTCTGTTGCCGCGACGCGCTGGGCCTCGCCCCCGACCACCAAGATGCCTTGCAGCTGCTCGCCGCGATCATGGCTGACACCGGGCGCCAGACGGAGGCGGAGCGGACCTATCTGCGGCTGGTCGCGCTAAAGCCGACCGATGCCGCGCTGCACGCCAGTCTCGGGAAGCTACGGCACGCCATGGGCCGCTATCCGGATGCGTTGTCGAGTTTGCAGCGCTCGCTGGCCCTCAAGGCGGATTCACCCGAGACGCACATCATGCTGGGCGATGTTTTTGCCGCCCTGAAACGCCCGCACGACGCACTCTCCAGCTATCGCGACGCCCTGGCTCTCGATCCCAACCAAGTGGCGGCGCACTGCAACGCCGGCGACGTGTTGGCGACGCACGGTCTGCATGAGGAGGCCGTCGCAGCGTTTAAGCGGGCGCTCGAACGCGCGCCAGACGCCGCCGCGGCACTAAACGGTCTTGGCAATTCGCTCGGCGCGCTTGGCAGGATCGACGAGGCCATGGATTGCTTCGAGCGGGCGATTGTTCTTCAGCCGTCTCTCACCCTGGCGCACTACAATCTTGGTTTGGCGCTGGCGGAGCTGGAGCGGCACGACGAGGCCGTGGCGCATTTTCGCATTGTGATTGCCGAATGGCCGGAGCACCCGGGCGCCCTGTTCCTGCTGGGGAAGTCCCTATTTGCCTCCTTTCATGCCGCAGAGTCGCTGCAGGTTTTCGAACGGCTGCTGGCGATCGATCCGGCGGGTGTACCGCCCCACCTGGGCGCCGCGCATGCCTTGAAGGCGCTGGGGCGTCTCGAGGAGGCACGCATCGAATACGAACGGGCTTTGGCACTGGCACCAAGGGCGCCCGCGATTCATCTCGCCATCGCGGATCTAAAGCGTTTCCATGAAGGCGATCCGCAAATCCAGGCAATGGAAACCTTGGCGCGCGACAGGGCGCGGCTGCCCGATCGCGACCGCGTCGCGCTGCATTTTGCGCTGGCCAAGGCTTATGACGATTTGGGACGGCACAAGCTCGCGTTCGAACAGTTGCGAGACGGCAATGGGCTGAAACGCCGGATGACCGCTTACGACGAGGCGGCCACCCTCACATATTTCCGCGACATTGAAACGGTCTTTTCCGCCGAGTTGCTGGAGAAACGGCGCGGGCTAGGCGATCCGTCCGAACGGCCGGTCTTCGTCCTGGGCATGCCGCGTTCGGGAACGACGCTGGTCGAGCAGATCATCGCAAGCCATCCGCGCGCCTTTGGCGCCGGAGAGCAACGGCACTGGCTCGACGTGTTGGAGGCGGGCCATGCAGGTGAACGCTTTCCGTTCGATGTCGCCACGCTGCCGGACGAAGCGCTGCGGCGATTGGGAAGCCTTTATGCGGAACGCCTCAAATCTCATGCGCCGGATGCGGAACGCGTCACGGACAAGCTGCCGGCCAATTTCCGCCTGGTGGGTCTCATCCATCTGGCATTGCCGAAGGCGCGTATCATCCATGTGCGGCGCGATCCGATGGATACCTGCTTCTCCTGTTACGCCAAACTGTTCGCCAACAGTCTCGAATACACCTGTGATCTTGGCGAACTCGGCCGCTATTACCGTGGCTATGATGCGCTGATGGCGCATTGGCGCCGTGTCCTGCCCGCGGGCGCCATGCTGGAGGTGCAATACGAAGATTTGGTCTCGGATTTCGAAGCGCAGGCGCGACGGATCGTCGAGTATTGCGGGCTGGAATGGGACGAACGCTGCCTGCGCTTCCACGATTCCGAACGGCCGATATATACGTTCAGCGCGGAGCAGGTGCGCCAGCCGCTGTTTCAAAGTTCCGTCGGCCGCTGGCGGTCTTATGCGGAATGGTTGGCGCCATTGCGCGAGGCGCTGAACGCCTAAAGAAATCGCCACCACAGATAGAGATGTGCAACGGCGATGCTGGCCAGCATCATCGGAAAGGCCAGCAGCGAGAACTTGACGAAGCTGAACGGCACGCCGTTGCGCTCCGCGATGCCCGCGACCGCAAGATTGGCGCTGGCGCCCACCAAGGTGCCGTTGCCGCCCAGACAGGCGCCGAGCGACAGCGCCCACCACACCGGCCGCAGCGCTTCGGCGCCGCCGAGCGCCGGCGCCAGCCCCTTCACCACGGGGATCATGGTGGCGACGAAGGGGATGTTGTCGAGGATGGCCGAGAGCACCGCCGAGGACCACAGCACCACGCCGGTGGTGGCGGCGACGTTGCCGTGCGTGGCTTGCGCCAGGCGGCGCGCGCCTTCTTCGAGCAGGCCGGCGCGTTCGACCCCGCCCACCACGATGAACAAGCCGATGAAGAAGAACAGGGTCACCCATTCGACTTCCGTCAACGCTTTGCTGACGTTCTCGCCATGGAGGTGGACGGGGTGGCGCAGGTTGTCGAGCAGCATCAGCACGGCCGCGCCGCTCATGGCGACCGTCGCCGTTTGGATGTGAAATTCCTCGGCGGCCATGAAGGCGACGAAGGTGGCGCCGATCACCCACAACGAGCAGGCCAGGAGATAGGAATCGGTGATCGCCGAACCGGCGTTCAACTCCATGACGCGCGAGCGGTCTTCCGGCGCGGCCCTCAGCTTGATGCCCCAGATCAGGTGGCAGATGAGGATCTGCATCGCCATGATGACGACGGCGACCGGCGCGGCATTCCACAGGAAATCGTTGAAGGTCAGATCGGTCGCGGAACCGATCATGATGTTGGGGGGATCGCCGACCAACGTCGCGGCGCCGCCGATATTGCTGGCCAGCACTTCGGCGAACAGGAAGGGATAGACCGGGACGCGCAGCTCCTTGCAGATGATGAAGGTAACCGGGGCGATCAGCAGCACAGTGGTAACGTTGTCGAGCCCGGCGGAGACCACACCGGCCACCAGCGCCATGGCGGCGAGAATGCCGGCCGGCGACGCCTTGACCAGCTGTGCCGACTTGATCGCGCAATAGCCGAACAGCCCGCTCTTCCGGGTGATGGCGACGATAATCATCATGCCGACCAGCAGGCCGAGCGTGTTGAAGTCGATGGCGGCGATCGCCTGTTGCTGGGACAACACGCCGGAGAGGATGACGAGGCTGCCGCCCAACAGCGCGGCAACGGCACGGTTCACCCGCTCGCTGACGATCAGCGCGTAGGTGACGATCAGGATGGCGCTCGCTGCGATGGCGACGACCGATGCCGTCATGTTGCTACCTCCCGTTCGCTATCCCTTCGCGGATTTGCTCCACCGGCGCAAGTCTTAACCAGCGCGCGGCTTTCGGACGCCGGCGCTCTGCCGCATCGAAATCATCCGTAAGCTGATGATTGCTGCCGTCGTCGCGATGCGGAGCAGGTAGTAAGACTATAATCCCACACTTATTGCGCGCATCGTAAGTGGGCGACTAGACCATTGATTTGACTTATCCCTGTCAAAACCGAGCCATTCCTATTCTTATAACATACTGATAAATAAAGATAATTATGCGATTTCTACGAAATCGCGCCAGACTTTATCCAACTTCTCAAAAGTTGTAGGATAATTATCCTTGATGTTTCGAAATGATTCGAGCATTAGGAAAAAATGCAATGAGGTTCGCCATGATGAAATCTGCCACGGCCCAGACTTCTGAACAGGAGGGCTGGCCGCCCGGGTCGCATGTGCGCGAGCAGACCTGGCTCGTGCAAGTCACCGTCTCCCGCGTCACGGGCGTGGCGCTGCGCGATCTCTTCGCGCAGACGCGGCGGCCGCCCAGGATCGCGCTGACGCGCCAGATCGCGATGTATCTCAGCCACGTGGTGTTCGAGATGAGCGTGACCGAGGTTGCGCTCGGCTTCGGGCGCGATCCCTCGACGGTCGCCTACGCCTTCCGCCGCGTCGAAGAACTGCGCGAGGATCCCGAACTCGACCGCACGCTGGAATGGCTGGAGGCGATGCTGCGGCGCGCCGGGAGGGAGGCATGAGCGTGCTCACCGAACGCGCGCTGACGCGTGAGGCGCGCCGCATCCTGCGCAAGCTGGTGGCGGGCCGTCGCCACTTGCAACGCAGCGAAGACGGCTCCTACGCCATTGTCATGCGTAGTCGCGACACACGACACGCCAAGATGCGGGTGGCGACCGATGTCGCCCATGCCATGCGCGATCGCGGATGGCTGGCGGCGAAGGACGACAGGCTGGTTCTCACCGACGCCGGCGAGGGCTGGCTGAGACGCCGCGCGGCGTCCGTCGATCCCTTCGCCGCCCAGCATCAGATAAGACGTAGGCGGATCATCACCGACGAGCAGGGCCGCGAACAGCTGGTCACCGTCAATGTCGCGGAAGCGCCGCTGCTGTGGATGTACCAGCGGGGCATGGTCAGCCAGACGCAATGCCAGGCCGGCGAGCGGCTGCGCCGCGACTATACGCTGGCGCGGTTGGCGCCGCGTCTCGCCGTCGACCTCAACGCGCCGGTGACACTCGGCAGCCGCGCGGTCAAACCGGAGGTGTTGCTGCCGGACACGGTGCTCGCGGCCAAGCAGCGATTTGCTGCCGCCATGCGGGCGGTGGGGCCTGGTCTGTCGGATCTGCTGTTCGAAATCTGCTGCCATCTCGGCGGTCTGGAAGCGAGCGAACGCGCGCGCGGCTGGCCGAGAGCATCGGCAAAGGTCGTGCTCAGGATCGCGCTTGACCGGCTCGCAGGCCATTACGGTCTAAGTCGGCGGCCGGCCCGCCTGCGGTGTTGGGCGATGGCAGAAGAGGGCCCGGAAAACGGGGCCCCCACCCTGCAAGTCGCACAGGGCGGGGGAGGTCAGAACGACCAACTGATCAGAAATCCATGAGACGGGCGGCGAGGCCGGTTCCGGCACTCCTCCTTTGATCGGCCCTCGCCAGTTCGCTCTCCTTGAGCTCGGCCTTCACGCGGTCGAGATTGGTCAAGATCGTGCTGCGAAGATCGTCGGCCAGCACCAGCCCGCCGACACACGTTCCCTGAGGGTCCTCACACGCTCGCGTCGGAACGCTTGCCGACAACCAATCGGGGGTCTTCGCGGGCAGCAAGCCTTCGAGACTCGGACGGCCGAGTCCCAGATCGGGCTCGTGCGGCAGCAACACCGCGACGAGGGCAACCCAGAATGCGGCACGTAAGATCATGAAGGGCCTCTGCTCGATGGCACACGGGCAGAATAGGCACGCTCCTTTGCCGTCCGCTAAAACGAATCGGTAAAGTTCGATACGTTGCGGTTAATTCGCGACCTCATGGATAGCAAGCAAAACGCGGCTTTTCCAAAATCCTTCTGTCTCGATTCAAGAAAATCTCAAATTCGGCGTTTTGTTTATGCGCCGTTGATTCAAATTCGAGACAAGTGCGAAACAGCCAGCTTTTCTGCCATCTGAGCATTGATGCAGGCGGTCTTTGGCCGCGTCCGCGCCGAGACCGTTGTGCCAAAGTTGTGACATCGGCGTTTACCGTGCGTCCTCGCCGGCACAGCCGATAGTTCCAGACCGTCAGGCACCGGTCCGCCACTGCCGCGGCGGGGCGCCGAATTGCCGGCGGAAGCAGGCGTTGAAATACGAGAGATCTTCAAAGCCGACCGAAAAGGCCACTTCATAGACCGGCAGGTTTGTGGCCATCAGCCGCTCGGCCGCCGCACGCAGGCGGGTGTTGATCACATACTGGTTCGGCGTCTGCCCGGTGACCTGCTTGAAGAGGTGCAAGAAGCGATAACGGCTCAGGCCGGCGAGGTCGGCCAATGTGTCCAGGGAACAGCGCCGCTGATAGGACGACTCGATATGGCGCACCACCGACAGGATGCGCTGCCGGCCGGCCGGCAAAACACGATCGGACTTTGGGCCGGCGCGGCCTGCCCGCAGCGCCGTCGCCGCCAGCCTGTAGGCGGCATCCTCCTGCGCCGGCGCCTTGGCCAATCTGCGCATCTGCCCGAAAAGCGCCGTCGCATGCCGGCCCGGCGGCAACGTCGCGGCATGGAAACGTGCGTCGCCGAGCCCACAACCGTCGGCAACCTCGCCGAGGAATTTGTCGTTGAAGATCGCCACCAGACGCTTGTTGCCGAAAGCGTCCGCATGGTGACAGCTGAATTCTTCACCGGCATTCCCGAAGACGGCCGCACCCGGCACCGCCGTGGCCATGCCGCTTTCGGCGCGATAATCGAACCAGCCGGAGAGCACGACGCCGAGCGCCGGCATGGCATAGCGCTTGTTGCGAACCGGCCGTCGTGGATCCATGGCGCATTGTTCTTCGCCCACGTCGCAGAACACCGGCGCATCCTGGCGCTCGGTCAGAGCCGCTTTTGAAATGTCCGATACGACGGGCGACAGCGTTGCCGACATCTGCAGGTCCCTCAAGTCCGGCGTTCCGCCGGTTACGCGCGCGGGCATAGCTTTGCCGATCACGACGCCGTCAGCAACATCCCCCAAGTTTCGCCGGCTCTTTGCGGATAGCATGCCGTCATCGGAACGCCTTTCGCATGCGCCGAGGCTGCCGGTATGACATGGGGGAACGCGGCGATGCGGATCATCGGGCTGGGCCATCTGCTGTTTGCGCTGTCGGTGGCTGGACTGGGTGTCCTCGGCCTGCTCTCCGGCGATTTCGCTTTGAACTGGCAGCCGGTTCCCGCCTGGGTTCCCTTTCGGGAGGTCTTGGCCTACGCCTCCGGCGCTCTGTTGCTGATCGGCGGTCTGGGCATGATCGTCCGGCGCATCGCAACGCTCTCGGCGCTGATCATGACGGTCAATTTCCTGGCGTGGCTGTTGCTGCTGCGGCTGCCGCCCGTGATATCGGCGCCGTTGAACGAGGGCGTCTGGCTGGGTTTCGGCGAAACCTCGGTGCTGGTGGCCGGCGCCTGGGTGATATTTGCCTCGCTGGCCGGACGGGAACATTGGACCGGTGCGAAGCTCTTCGTCGGTGACGACGGCGCGCGCTTGGCGAGGCTTCTCTTTGCGGTGGCGTTACCGCTGATCGGTCTGTCGCACTTTGTCTACTTAAAGGCCACGATGTCTTTCGTGCCGGCCTATCTGCCCGACCATATGGGCTTCGCTTATCTGACCGGGGCCGGACACATCGCGGCAGGTCTTGCGCTTCTCTTCGGAGTTCTGCCGCGCCTGGCGGCGACGCTGGAAGCCGCCATGATGGGTGTGTTCACGGTGTTGGTATGGCTGCCTGGCGCCTTGGCGACGCCCACCAACCGTTTTCAATGGACGGCGCTGCTGGTTTCGACGGCGCTCAGCGCCGCCGGATGGGCGGTGGCGGATTCCCTGCACGCCCGGTCCTGGTGGAGCTTGTATCGCGAGCCGGCGGAGCAAGCATCGGCTTGATGCTCTCCAAGCAGGCGAAGATGTACATGCGGCGAAGCCTTATCGGCTTTTGAGCTGGCCGGCGGCTTTCAGAATGATTTCCGGCTTGCCGTCATAGAGCCGGACCGGACCGATGACGTCCACCGTCTTGCCGTTCAACATACCGACGTTCGGAAAGGTGCGGGCGTCGGCGGGGAAGATCACCGCAGTGAAGACATTGTCGGGATAACGTCCGCCCATGTCGATGAAGGTGGTGCCGGAGCCGGCGGCGGTGTGAATCTCGCTCACGACGCCCTCCACGGTAATCGTCTGGCCGACATGCGCACCGGCATCGGCCGGCCGGATCGTCTGTGCGAAGGCGGGGGTTGCGATCAGAGCAAGTCCAAGGGCCAAAGAGAATTGTCTCAATGTGTCCTCCACATCAGCGCGCGATCATACGCTCTATTATAGGCGCCAGCCTTCACATTGTCGCGGAAAGCGCGACGGTGGCGGTAAAGCCTTCGCCGGCCGCGCTTTCGACCGTCAGGGAACCGCCATGCAATTCGCATAATGCCTTGACCAGTGTCAGGCCGAGGCCTGTGCCGGCGGAATGGTCGGCGGTGCCGCGACCGCCCTGCTCGAAGGGACGCAGGATGCGCTCGAGATCTTCGCCCGCCACACCGGGGCCGTTGTCGCTTACGCAGATGCGGACGGTGTTGCCGTCCCGCGATGCGGAAAGACGCACCGTGCCGCCGTCCTGGGTGAAGGTCACGGCGTTCTCGACCAGCTGGTGGACGATGGAGGTCAAGGCGTTCTCGTCCGCATTGGCGCAGAGCCCCAGCGGGCAGCACGCTGCATCGATGACGATGTTCTTCGTCTGCGCCGGAGCGGCGAATGCCTCTTTGGCGCCCCACAGCAGCAGGCTTATGTCGACGGTCGTCGGGCACAGCTCGTAGCGGCCTGCGGAGATCTTCGTCAGGTCGAGAATCTCGTTGATCAGACGCAGCAGGTTTTTGCCGCCCTGGTGTATCAGTCCGGCATATTCGCGCAGTTGATCGGGAGCGATGCGGTCGGCCATCGACTGCAGGAAATCGGAAAACCCGATGATGGCGTTGAGCGGCGTCTTGAGTTCGTGGCTCATGGTGCGCAGCAGCGTCGTCTTGGTGCTGTCGACTTCGGCGGATGCCTGCCCGAGCTTTTGCGTCAGGTCGGCGAGATAGGTCGCCTGGCGGCTGGATTGCGCTTTCGACTTGGCGAGTGCGCGACGCGTCTTGTCGAGCGTGCGGGTTTGTTCGGCAAGTGCCTTCTCGATGCGGTGATGTTCGGTGATGTCGGTGAGGACGATGACGCGCCCGCCGTCTTCGGTGGCGCGATCGCGCATCAAATAGGCGTCGCCTGATGCCATCTCCACCGTCATGGCGCCGGCCGGGACGCCGTGGAGTTCGAGCCGCCGCTCGATCCAGGCGTCGGCGCTGTCGTCGAACTGCACCAGTCCGCGCAAGGCTTGTCGGCTCACCAGATTGCGGAAGTTCTGTCCGATCAGGTCGTCAGGCGCGCGTGCGCCGTGAATCTCGGCGTATTCGTCGTTGCACAGAACCAGCTCGTCGTTGCGGCCGAAAAAGGCAAAGGCGTCGGCCGACAGGGCGATGGCGCTCTGCAGCCGGCCCAGCACGTGGCGCGCCCCCGTGACGTCGGACCACATCGCGATCCAGCCGCCGCCCGGTTTGCGCCGCGCCTTGATCTCGATGACGCGCCCGTCCGCCAGCGCCAGATCGCGCGGTTGTATTTCGCCGTCGAGCAATTGTGCGCGGCGGCTCGCGACGAAGCCGTCGATATCGGCCAGCAACAGCGGATCGGCAATCTCGCCGCCGCTGATCTCGAGATGAATCAGGTCGGTGTAGGTCAGGCCGATAAGTTCGGCGCGCGGCGGCATCGAGCAGAACAGATGATTGAAGTGCTCGTTGACGAAAACGATTCGCTCGTCCGAATCGAAAATCGTGATGGCGACGCGCAGGCAATGCAAAGCCTCGATGACGGACGGCTCGGCCATCGCGTCAAGGCATCCTTCGGCCTGCGCCGTTTGCAGCGCTAAATTCACGCCAGAATCCACCAACCCTGCAGATCTGACTTTGCCGGAAAGCCATTGCGGAAGCGTTAGGCTGTGGCGGCAGATGCCCGAATCGCGCCACCATCGTTACCAAATGGTGAATCGATCCCGCCTTATATCTTGTGGATTTACCAACGACTCCGCGGCCTGTTCAGAGTTCATTAAGGGTGGACGCTCAGGATGCCCGCGGGCGAAACCCTGCGGGGGTTGCGGTTAATGGGTACTTTCAAGAAGGCGACGAGGCCTCCGGAAAGCGGACAGAAAGCGCTGCGGCGACTGTTCGTCGCGGTGCAGGCTTCGAAGGCAGCTGTCGGCGCCGTACTGGCCGTCGCCTTCATCGGATTCGTCGGACGTCCCGATGCCGCCGAAGCCATCGCCATCGCCGGATTGATGGCGCCGGCCGCTCTCGCGCTGCTCGCCTACACGTCAGTTCCCTTGCCGTTGCTCGAGCAGGCGGCGCTTGCCGTCTTCGCCGCACTGATCGGTTATCTGGCGGCGCTCACCGGCGGCGTGGTTTCGCCGCTCGTCGTGTGGTTCGCCCTGGTGCCCGCCGAAGCCGCCTTGGCCGGCGGACGGCCCGCCGTGTTGCGCGCCGCGGTCGCCGCTTGCGTCGCATTGTTCGCGGTCGCAGCCATCGAGGCGGCGGGCGCGCTGCCGGTATCGCATCTGCCGGTGCCGGTGTGGGAACTCTATGCCGTTTCCGTATTTGCCGCCGTGGTGCAGGCGGCGCTGGTCGCCGCTGCGGCGCAGGACCGTCAGCGCGCCGCGGATCAGGCCGCCGCGGAAGGCGCCGCGATGTATCGCTTCCTCGCCGACCACGCGATGGATCTGATCACGCGGCATACCTCCGACGGCCGCATCCGTTTCGCCAGCCCCGCGGCGCGCGTGCTGCTCGGCCATGCGCCGGAAGATCTGCTCGGTCTGGCGCCCGCCGCCCTGGTGCATCCCGACGATCTCAGGGCGATGCAGTCGGCTTTCGTTGAAGCGAGCTATTTCGCGCGGCCGGCGTCGGCGGAAGTGCGCCTGAAGCATGCTGCCGGCAATCATGTCTGGGCGGAGATTCGCTGCCGGCCGGTGCCGCGCGCCGACGGCGAAGCCGCGGATATCGTCGCCGTCACCCGCGACATCACGGAGCGCAAGGCCTATGAACGCGAATTGATCGAGGCGCGCGATCTGTCCGAACAGGCCAACCGCTCCAAGTCGCGCTTCCTCGCCAATATGAGCCACGAGCTGCGTACGCCGCTCAACGCCATCATCGGCTTCTCCGAAGTGATGACGCACGAAATGTTCGGGCCGCTCGGAGGCCCGCGCTATCTCGAATATTCGCGGCTGGTGCACGAATCGGGCAGCCATCTGCTCGAGCTGATCAACGGCATCCTCGACATGTCGAAGATCGAGGCCGGCAAGTTCGAGCTGTCGGAAGAGGTGTTCGATCTCAATGCGGTGGCGGAAGCCGCCGTGCGCTTCGTCAAGCTGCCGGCGGAGCGTTCGGGCGTGGCGCTGAAGACCATGATCTCGCCGACCGCCGCGACCATCTTCGCCGACAAGCGCGCCATCAAGCAGATTCTCGTCAACCTCCTGTCGAACGGCGTGAAGTACACGCCGCGCGGCGGCGAGGTGCGCATCCGCGCCTCGCTCGATACCCACGGCATCGAGCTGTCGGTGGCCGATTCCGGCGTCGGCATCTCGGCCAAGGATCTCGAGCGCCTGGGCAGGCCCTTCGAACAGGTCGAAGGCGAGCATGTACGTTCCAAGGAAGGCACCGGTCTCGGCTTGGCGCTGGTCAAGGCGTTGGCGGCGATGCATGGCGGCGAGGCGATCCTGGAATCGACGCTCGGCGAGGGCACCGTGGTGCGCGTGCGCCTGCCTTACGCCGCCGTCGACGAGAAGGGCGAGCGCCTGCTGCCCGAAGAAGCCAAGATTCTCCCCTTCCGCGGCGCCGCGGCTTGAGGCCGGCCGACAGCGAATAAGCCTGCTATTCGCTGCTCGCCGTCGCATGCTACACAGCCCGCATGACGCCCCGCCTCAAAGCCGGCATCTTTGTTCGTGCCCTGATCCGCCGTGCGGAAGTGGCCGGCGCGCAGGCTTATGTCGTGCGCAAAGGGTCCGAGGAGGCGGGCGCGGTGTTCCTCAAAGTCTCACGGCTCGACGGCAGCTGCATCGTGCTCAACCAGGCGCGCGCCGGCGACGGCGAACTCGTCTGGGCGACGCAACTTGGCGGCCCGTGCGATGAGGAGAAGGCGCGCGCCTATTTGGAGCGTCAGAGGAAATTCGATCCCGATCTGTGGATCGTGGAAATCGAGGACCGCGAAGGCCGCGCCTTCGTCGACGAGAAGATCGTGTAGACTGCTGATAGGGTCGCGGGGGACGTGCATGGGCATTTGGCGGCGGGCGATTGCTCTGGCGATGTCGGACGGGGTTCCGGCGCGCGCCCTGATGATGGCGGTCGTGATCGGCACGATCCTCAACACCATCAACCAGGGTGACGTGATCGTGCACGGCGAACCCGTCAACTGGCTCAAACTGATGCTGACCTATCTGACGCCTTATGTCGTGAGCACGCATGGCGCGGTGATGGCGCGCCTGCACAGCGCCGGGTGACGCCCATGCCCACTTATTACAATCGCATCGCCGGACAAAGCCTGCAGCGCCTCGAGGCGCTGTCCGACGGCATCTTCGCCGTGGCGATGACCATCCTGGTGCTCGATCTGCACGCACCGGTCGCCGCCGCCGTCCACAGCGAGCGCGATCTCTGGCACGCGTTGGTCTTGTTGGCGCCGCGCCTCGTCACCTATCTGATGAGTTTCATGACGCTGGGCATCTTCTGGGTCGGCCAGCAGACGCAACATAATCTCTTGGCGAAGAGCGACCGTTCCTATGCCTGGATCAATCTCGCCTTCCTGATGGCGGTGACGCTGGTGCCGTTCTCCACCAGCCTGCTCGCGGAATTCATCACCTACCGCCTGGCGCTGCTGATCTACTGGCTCAACATCCTGGTGCTCGGTCTTTTGATCGCAGCGCAGCTCTATCGCGCGCGCCATTTCGGCCTGCTCAAGGAGGAGATGTCGCACGAATTCCACGTCGCCATCCTGCGCCGGGTGGTGATCGCTCAAACGCTCTACGCCTTCGGTGCCGCACTGTGCATTTTCTCCACCTGGTGGAGCATCGGCTTCATCGTCGCGGTGCAGCTGATCTATGCCATTGCCCCGCGTTTCAAGCCGTTTACGTGGATGTAGGCGCACAATTGCCTTCTTCTGAGGCTCCTGCTACTCCCCCGCCGCTATGCCGCACACCATCGCCCACGAAGCCCAGCGCCGGCGCACCTTCGCGATCATCTCGCATCCGGACGCCGGCAAGACCACGCTGACCGAGCATCTGCTGCTGCTCGGCGGGGCGATCCATGAGGCCGGCCGCGTCAAGGCGCGCGGCGAGGCGCGGCGCGCCAAATCCGACTGGATGAAGATCGAACAGGAGCGCGGCATCTCGGTGACCAGCGCGGTGATGACCTTCGAGTTCAACGGCGCGGTGTTCAACCTGCTCGATACGCCGGGCCACGAGGATTTCTCGGAAGACACCTACCGCACCCTGACCGCCGCCGATTCCGCGGTGATGGTGATCGACGCCGCCAAGGGCATCGAGGCGCAGACCCGCAAGCTCTTCGAAGTCTGCCGCCTGCGCGACATCCCGATCATGACCTTCGTCAACAAGATGGACCGCGAGGCGCGCGACGCTTTCGAACTGCTGGACGAAATTTCCGACCAGCTGCAGCTGGAAGTGGCGCCGATGAGCTGGCCGGCCGGTCACGGGCTGAACTTCAAGGGCGTATACGATCTCTATACGGATGATTTCGTGCCGTTCGGCGGGACTGAGCGCATAGGCGGCAATGCCCTGGCCGCGTTCTTGCCCGAAGACATCAAGGCCAAGCTCGACGAGGACGTGGAGCTGGCAAGCGCCGGCCTGTCGCGCTTCGACCGCGCCGCCTATCGCGAGGGCCATCTTTCGCCGGTGTTCTTCGGATCGGCGCTGAAGAATTTCGGCGTGCGCGATCTGCTCACGGCGCTGGCAGAGCACGCGCCGCCGCCGCGGCCGCAAGCCGCCAAGGACCGCGAAGTCAAGCCGGCGGACAAGGAAGTCTCGGGCTTCGTCTTCAAGGTCCAGGCCAATATGGATCCCAACCACCGCGACCGCGTAGCGTTTCTGCGGCTGGCCTCGGGCCGCTTCAAGCGCAACATGAAGCTGACGCAGTCCGGCACCAAGAAGGTGATCGGCGTGCACAACCCGATCCTGTTCTTCGCCAAGGAACGCGAGACGGTGGACGAGGCTTTTCCGGGCGACATCATCGGCATTCCCAATCACGGCGTGCTGCGCGTCGGCGACACGCTGTCGGAATCGGGCGAGATCGTCTTCACCGGCATTCCGAATTTCGCGCCGGAAATCCTGCGCCGTGTCCGCCTCGGCGATCCGATGAAACAGAAGCATCTGGCGCGCGCGCTCACCTCGCTCGCCGAGGAAGGCGTCACCCAGGTGTTCAAGCCGACCATCGGCGCGCAATGGATCGTCGGCGTGGTGGGGCCCTTGCAGCTCGACGTTCTGAAATCGCGGCTGCGCGACGAATACAGCCTCGACGCCGATCTTGAAGCCTCGCCTTACGATACCGCCCGTTGGTTGTCGGCGGAGCCGGCCGATCTGGAGAAGTTCATCGAGGGCAACCGCGGCGGCATGGCCGAAGACCGCGACGGCGCGCCGGTGTTCCTCGCCAAGAGCGCCTGGGAACTCGGCTATGTCACCGACAAATTCCCCAAAGTGAAATTCGCCAAGACCCGCGAACGCAGCGACGTGCACGGGGAGTAAAGCCCGCGCGCCACGGACTGCCACCGCACCTGATGCCTCGGCTTTTCGGCATTTCAACAGGTATGGTCTGTGGAACTTCGGGAATATCGAGCAGTTTCAGTCTATTTATGGTTTAAAGTAGCAAGCCAGCGCTGTTCGTCAAAAATGTATCCTTAAATTACGCAAAAGATTACAATTTTGGAAGTATTTTTCCTTTCCTTTGTGATTTAGCACACTAAATAACGTCACGTCGTAAACGCCCATCATTTAGATAAAAGGGGAGCGTGATGAGATTGCGCGCGCAGATTGTCGTGGACTTCAACGCCGAAGACTATGTGGCGGCAGCCGAGCATCAGAGAACTCTCGAACAGCTGCTGCATCACGTCCGGGGCCAATATCCCAATGCACAGGTGTCGATCCGCGAAAGGCGTGAACGCAAGGCCGAAGCCCTTCCCGCAACCCAGGACAGGCACCTCGTTGCGATCGATAGGGCAAGAACCGCCAGACGATCCTGATGGCGTATGCGTGTCGCGCGTTGCTGCAGTCGGTGAGCGCCGTATGGCAGCGAGACCGGGATATCAACCTTCGCAGCCTCGTCGTCTTCCTCTGCGTTTGCGAGAACGAAGGAATCCGTATCAAGGAACTTGCCTATACCTGCCGGACGAACGAGGCGTCGGTCTCACGTTCCGTTCAGGCCTTATGCTTGCCGTCGAGCCGCCGCTGCTCCGTTCGCCATCACGGCTTGTTGCGCGTCTTTCAGAGTCAGGACGACCGGCGGAACCGTCTGGTCTTCCTGACGGAAGACGGCAAGCAGCTGAGAAGCGAGATCGACACCATCTTCGACGCACCGGCGTAGACCGGCGCAAACAGATTCATCGAGAGCCGCACATGGTCGGCGTCAAGAGTGGGTGACGGGCCCGCACGCCCGTATCTTACGTCACCCGCCTTGCGAGATCGCGTACAGGTGTTTCACGAGCGGCGACGGCGCGGAGGCGACGGCCCGATCCATCGTGGCCTTCACGCAGGCGCGCTGCAGGGCGTACATCTTCAGGTCGCCGTCCGGCGTCTCCGCGCCGCAGACCCGAACCGCCGCGAACGACAGCCGCCCGAGCAATTCTTCCGCGCCGTCCGTCCTCGCGAGATCGAGATCATCGGCGCGCACGGCAATGTGCCGGACCTCGCCATAGGCGTCCCTTGCAACGTACATTTCGGCGCCCGATGCCGTTTGGCACCACAGCATGATGCCGGTGAGACCTGCCAACCAATACGCTTTCATTCCATTCTCCTGGTGTTTTGCGTGCCCGGCGTTGAATGCGGGTGCAAGGTGAGCGGCGCCCCGGCCGCAACGCGGCGGCACATGGCTATCCGGCGCGGCGACGGGCGGTTGTTTGGAGCCCGCCGTCCCGCTTTCGATTTCGAGACGCTATGTGTGATGGTGCCGAGCGCGGTTCTGCCGGGCGAAGCCATTACGGCTTCGCAAGTCTGCGCGGTTTGATCGAGAAGGGGCATGGTCCGCTTCAGCTTGGGTGAACGCTGAAGCGATCATGCCGTGCTTGTTTTGTAGTTTGACTAAGTTCGATTCGCGATTAGCAACGACTTAGCAAACACATATCTGAGTGTGCCGTAGGCCTCTGGAAGTTGGCGAACGAGGCGGCGTTCGCGCGCTTCTATCTCTCCGCCGCCGGCAGATGCAGGCTGTCGCGGATATGTCCGACGAAGTCCGACCAGGTCGCTACCCAGGAGGCGGTCGCCTCGGCTTGGTCGTCGGCGTTGATATCGCAGCTCAGCTGATAGACGTTGTTGGGCGCGGCGATCATCGTCACGCTCGACACCCAGCCAGGCCTCTTTTCTTTCGGATCGGTGTAGGCGGCGGCGCATTCGGCGGCCTGCAGGCCGTTGCTGGTCAGCGATTTGGACTCGCCGATGTCCAACCCCTGTTTGCCGTCGAACTGGCACATCGCGTCGCGCGAGGAGGTCGCCAGGACGGCGGCGAATTTCTGCTGGGTTGTGTCCTTTTCATAGGGAAACTTGGTCACCAGACAGGTGACATCTTCGTTATCGCTGGTGATTGCGAAGAACATCACATCGTTCTTGTCCGCGGTCTGGCCGGGCTTGTAGTCGTCACCGACAACGGACGGTACGTCGATGGTGAAATCGGGATCGTTGTCCAGGCTGACGTTCTTCCAGTCGCTGTCGGCCGAGGCCACGCTGGAGAGACCGAGCAACAGGCCTGCGCTGAGGAATGAGGATCGAAGGATTTGCATGATGCGCCTCTGCGGTTAGTTTTCGGATTTCGGAAGTTGCAGGCTTTGCTGAATGTGTTCGACGGTGCCCGCCCAGTCGGCGTGCCAGCCCTTTTCCGCCTGGTCCTGCGTCTCCGCATAGATGCCGCAGGCCAGCGAATAGATGTTCTTCCGCGTGGCGACGACCATAATCGCCTCGACGGCGCCTTGCTGCTTCTCGGCGGGATCGGTGTAACTCAGCACACAGGACGCTGCCGGACGGCCGTTGAGGGTCTGGGCGTTGTAGTCGATGACCGTGATGTTGGTGGCGTCGTCCCTGGTGGAGCACATCACTTTGCCGGCGCTTGCCGCGATGTTCGCCAGCAGCGTTTCGAAGCTGCTGCCTCCGTCATATCCGCTGCGACCCAGATAGCAGTCGAGCGGCGGCGCGTTGCCGGAGGCCACTTCGAAGGACATCAATCCGTCCTTGTCGTCCTTCGACGGAAGGTAGTTGCCGCCCGCCGCCGACGGGACGTCGATCATGAAGCTGGGATCGTTGTCGAGGCTTACGGTCTGCCAGTCGCTGTCGGCCGCGGCCGTGCCGCACAGCACGAGCAGCAATCCGCCGCTCAGGACCGATGAACGCAGGACCCCCATGCTTGCCCCCTATGCCCTGGGCAAGCATAACCGTGACTTCAGGACGGGAACATCATTCCGCTGCGGCAGCTTCGAGATGTTCGTTCGGCGCCGAATGTGCCCGCCAGTGTTGCGTCAGCCGCTCGGCCGCACGTTGGGGAATATTGTCATAGACGGCGAGGCGCGGCAGGGGATCGCCGTCGAGCGGCGCCTTGAGCAGGGCCAGGGCGGAGAAGGTCGCGCGATCGAGATGCGTGCCGCGGCACAACACGGCGAGCGCTTCGCCCGAGGCGTCCATCAAGACCGCGCGCGCGGTGCGTGCGGCGATGCCGAAACTATCGCTCAGCCGCTGGGCGAAATCGCGCACCCGGACGTCGCGGGCGGCATCGACAAGGGCCACCGCATCGGGTGCGGTGTTCTCGGCCTCGAAGGGCCCAAGGTCCAATTCGTTGCGCATCAGGATTTCGCGGCGCACGCTTTTGGGCGCGCACAGATAGAAGTCGTTGACCAGATCGAGCGGCAGATCGCCGTGTCCGCCGAGCCGTGCCGCCAGCCGCCCGCGCGTGTCGTCGTCGGCTTCGCGCGCCGTCATTTCGAACAGCGCGAGCACCGGCGCGCGCATGGCCTGCGGGCCGTCGCTTGGCCAGTCGAGCACCAGCTCGGCCAATTCGCCGACCAGTGCGGCGCGCTGTGCCGGGCCTTCTCCGGCCAGCTGCAGCAGATGGCTCAGACGTTCCTTGGCCGTCGGCATCGCGTACTCCCTTGCGGGGCAAGACTACGCGCCGGGCGTTAAGGTTTTCTTTGTTTTAGAACAAAAGGGGATAACAAAAGGCCGATGGCGCATAGCGCCTGAGAGCGCCTTTTTCTAATTCCCGATCTGCACCCAATTGTCCGGATAGAAGCCGTTGAAGGTGGTGCGCACGGCCGCGGAATAGGCGCCGATCATGTCGAAGACGATGAAGTCGCCCGGTCCGATGCCGTCCGGCAGCATCTGCGGGCGCGGCAGCACGTCCAGCGTATCGCAGGTCGGTCCGTAGACACGGAACGGCTTGATGTCGCCGGGCAGCGGCAGGGCGCGGCCCTTGGCGTCGACGGTGAAGACGCGGTTGGGATAATCGGCATTCCAGCCGGGCAGCGTCAGTTCGTCGAAGCTGCCATAGGTGCCGTCATTGAGGAACAGCCTGTCGCCCTTGCGCAGCACCACCTGGGTGATCAGCGACATGCCTTCGGCGATCAGCGCGCGGCCCGGCTCGCACAGGATGGGAAGGCCGGGTCGCTCGAGCGTCGCCAGCGCTTCGCGGATGGTGTCGAAATACCAGTGATAGGGCGGCACGTCGTTGTTGGTGTAGGGGCCGGGGAAGCCGCCGCCGATATCCAGCGCCGCGATGTCGAGCCCCGCCAGCGCGATGGTGCGCCGGGTGATCTCGATGGCCTGCGCATAGGAGAAGGGCGACAGGCATTGCGAGCCGACATGGAAGGTGATGCAGGGCGCGGCGCCCGCTTCCTTCACGCGCTTGAGCAGTCGCGCGCCGTCTTCCGGCGTGGTGCCGAATTTGCTGGAAAGCTCCAGCAGCGCGCCGCCGAGTTGCGTCGCCAGCCGCACGAAGACGCGCAGCTTCTGCGGCTGTTTGGTTTCGGCAATCAGCTTGTCGAGCTCGTAGTCGCAGTCGACCACGTAATCGGTGACGCCGAATCTCTCGAAGGCGTTCTTGGCGTGGCCCGGCAGGCGCACCGGCGCCATGAAGTGGCAATGCACGTCGTCGAAGCGGCTGCGCACCAGTTCCACTTCGCCCAGCGACGCCGTGTCGAAATGGCGGATGCCGGCGGCGTAGACCAGATCGAGCACCTGCGGCACCGGATTGGCTTTCACCGCATACATCGCGTCGCCGGGAAACCCTTCCAGGAAACGTTGGGCGGCGATTTTGAATTTCTGCGGGTGCAGGCAGTAGACCGGCTCCACCGGCTTCAGTGCGCCGATGGCTTTTTCGATGGTGGCGAAACGCGGAATGTCGATGCGGGCCGGAGCGTTCACGGGCGCAACCCCAAAATAGCGCGCGCTTCTTGGGGCAAAGGGGGCTGGGGGTCAAGTGGTGGAAGCGGACGCCTGTTAAGCCCCACGCTCGCGGGTTTCGCCTGGGATGCGAAACCCGCGAGCAACCTCTCCTGCGGGGGGGCGTCTGACAGAGAGGTGTTACGGTGCCGGCGGCGGCGGGGGCATATCGCCGTTCGGGCCCGGGTTTCCGCGGCGATGGTTCATGAAGGCATGTCTGTCCATCGCTTCACGCATATGGTGAGCCATCACCTGATGATAGGTCTTCGCCAGAACGCGCTGCTGCTGTTCGTTGAGCGAGCCGACCAACGCTTCCAGCGATGGCATTTGCGCGTCGAGGCTGGTCAGGCGATCCTTCAGCATTGCCTCTTCGTGCTTCAGACGATCGACCATGGACGGCTTCATGTCGGGCATCTTCATGGCCGCGCATTTCTCCGAGCGATCCTTGGCGCTCGCCAGCACGGTGTTCTTCCAGCGCTCGAACAGCGGTTTCTGCGTGTCGGTCAGCGCCAGTCTGGTCTGCAGGTAAGCCATGGTGCCGACGGCATGGGCGTAATGGTCGGAGCACATCTGCTGGAAGTGCTTGGCCATGTCTTCTTTATTCATCTGCCAGGGACCGTGTCCCATATGTCCCGCGCGCGGCGCGGGTGGGGCGGACGGCGCGTCCTGGGCCATTGCCGCCGACGCGCAAAGCGCCAGCGATGCAAGGAAAGGAACGAAAATCCGGGACTTCATAGGAACCTCACAAGAAGTGATTGACCCGAGTCTAACGTCCGCTCCCGCCAATTCCGTCTGAACACCGCGTAATTGTTGTCGCGATTTGTCGAAGACTGGCCCGGTGGTTGGGTTCCTTTCACTTTTGCAAGGAATCGTACAGTTGAGAACGGTTCGCGGGCGTTCGCGCCAGCGGGAATGACAGGCGAACCTTATTTCCCCGCCCGCAATTCGCGGATTGTCTTCCGGCCGTCGGCGCTGGGCTGGTAGACATTGCTCATCTCGCCGAGCGCGCGGCGATACAGTTCGGGCGTGATCGTCTCAGGCACTTCGAAGGCGTCGAAGCCGACACGCGTCATGTACGAAAGCTGGTCGTAGAGGAAGTCGCCGGTGGCGCGGATCTCGCCGGTGAAGCGCAGCCGCGTGCGCAGCATCCGCGCCCAGGAAAACGCGCGCCCGTCGCGGAACTTGGGAAATTCCAGCACGATCAGCGACAACCGCGCCACGTCTTCGCCCAAGGCTTCCGGCGACTCGTCGGATTTCAGCCGCACGCCGAGCGGCGTGTTGCGCGCCAGAAGCGTGTCGCGGTCCTTGCGGAAGCGCGTCAGCGAGACGACGGTGGGGCCTTCGGGCAGCGGCGCCTCGTCCGCCACCGCGGCGTAGGGATCTGCGGCGGCGGTGCCGGCCTTAATGAGCGGCATAGAGCTGCTCCTGATAAGCCATGTTCTTGAACGGCTCCATGCCGACGCGGCGATAGGTGTCGAGGAAGCGTTCGCCGTTGGTGCGCAGCTTGAGATAGGTGTCGATGACGCGCTCCACCGCATCGACGATCTCGTGTTCGCCGAAGCCGGGCCCCATGATCTGGCCGATGGAGGCGTCTTCGGCGCCCGAGCCGCCGAGCAGCAGCTGGTAAAATTCCACGCCTTTCTTGTCGACGCCCAGGATGCCGATGTGTCCGGCGTGATGATGGCCGCAGGCATTGATGCAGCCGGAGATCTTGATCTTCAGCTCGCCGATGTCGTGCTGGCGGTCGAGATCGGCGAAGCGCTCGGCGATCTTCTGTGCCACCGGAATGGAGCGCGCATTCGCCAGGTCGCAATAGTCGAGACCGGGGCAGCAGATGACGTCGGTCACCAGGCCGGCATTCGCTGTCGCCAGGCCGAGTTCCCTGAGCCGGGCGAAGACCGCCGGCAGGTCCTTCTTGCGGACATGCGGCAACACCAGGTTCTGTTCGTGGCTGACGCGGATCTCCGTCATGCCGAAGCGGTCCATCAGATCGGCCAGCGCGTCGAGCTGCACATGGCTGCAGTCGCCCGGCACGCCGCCGACGGGCTTCAGCGAGATCGTGGCGATGGCATAGCCGGGCGCGCGATGCCTGTGGACGTTGCTCGCCGTCCAGTCCGCGAAATCGTCGTCCTGCAGCGCCGCTTCGAATTCCGGCGAATGATCGTCGAGCGTCTCGAAGGCGGGCGGCGCGAAATAGGCGGCGATGCGCGCCAGCTCTTCGGCCGGAAGCTGCAGCGTACCCGCGGCCCTGATCTCCTCGAATTCGCGCAGCACGCGCTGGCGCATTTCCTCGGGGCCGATGGTGTTGATCAGAATCTTGATGCGCTGCTTGTGGATGTTGTCGCGCCGGCTGTCCTGGTTATAGACGCGCAGCACGGCCTCCAGATAAGCCAGGATGTCCTCGCGCTTCACGAACTCGCGCATCATATGCGCGATATAGGGCGTGCGGCCCATGCCGCCGCCGGCCAGCACGCGATAGCCGGTCTCGCCCGCCTCGTTCTTCACGATCTCCACCGCCATGTCGTGGTATTTGAGCGCCGCGCGGTCGTGCGGCGTGGCGCCGACGGCGATCTTGAACTTGCGCGCCAGGAAGACGAATTCGGGATGCAGGCTCGACCATTGCCGGATGATCTCGGCGAGCGGGCGCGGGTCCTCGATTTCCTCGGCGGTGGCGCCGGCGAACTGGTCGGCGGTGACGTTGCGGATGCAGTTGCCGCTGGTCTGCAGCGCGTGCATTTCCACCGTGGCGAGGTCGGCCAGGATGTCCGGCACGTCCTTGAGCTTGGGCCAGTTGAACTGGATGTTCTGCCGCGTGGTGAAATGGCCGTAGCCCTTGTCGTATGTGCGCGCGATGTGCGCCAGCATGCGCAGCTGCTTGGCCGACAGCGTGCCGTAGGGCACGGCGATGCGCAGCATATAGGCGTGCAGCTGCAGATAGAGCCCGTTCATCAGACGCAGCGGCTTGAACTGGTCTTCGGTCAGCTCGCCCTTGAGCCGGCGCTCCACCTGATAGCGGAACTGTTCGGTGCGCTCCTTGACGAACGCCGCATCGAACTCGTCATACCGATACATCGTCGTCTCTTTCCTTGCTGCGGTCGGGGACGACGACCACATCGCGCGCCGCGGCGGCGCGCAGAACGCCGTCCGGCGTCAGCCCGTGCGCCTGCTTGCCCAGATCGTGGCGCACCGTCGGCCCGGCGGCGCGGATGATCTCGCGCTCCTTCACCGGCGTGCCGTCGGCTTGCACCTCGAAGAGATAGGGATTGACCACGACGTTGTCGGCGACGAATTTGTGGGCGGCTTCGAGCGCCGCTTCGGCTTCGGGCTTGCCGGCTAAGATGTCGCCTTCGCCGAAGGTTTCGACCCAATTGCCGGCGCGCCAATAGACGACGTCGCCGTCGCGCAACCGGTTCGCGGTGAGCATTTGCCGTGGGGTCTCTGCCATTTGCGATAAATCACACCTTCGCCGGGCAAAAGCAACACTTTACATATCTCATATGTAGAAAAATATATTATACATCTGCGAGAAGTATAAAATGGCAGGCGCGCGATCCATTTGTATATGTTCGTCTTTTTGGATGTCGACGAGCGGCGGCCGCAGTGGAGCTGGCGGGTGCAGGGCGTCGCTGGCGCCGCGCTTCGACTATCCGCTGTTCTTGCGACCAAGAATTAATTAGCCAAAGCTGCGTCGGACCGAGGGGCATACGGACAATGACGGGCAAAGAGCACGAGGAAACCGCGCGCGCGCATGGCGGCGAGGGGATGCGGTCGGCGCCTGCCGAAAAATCCGAACGCATGAGGCAACACCATGGCTGATATGCCTCTTGCCGGCGGCGACGACAACGAACCGGATCAGCCGCTCGAGACCAATGCGGCGGCGATCGCGATTGCGCTGGACGGCGCCAAGGATGATCCGAAACTCTCCAGCTATATCGCGGAGTTTCTTGCGGAGCAGCGCGCGCTGATCTCGGACCAGCGCCTCCATCTGGAGGAACAGGTCAAGCGCTTGAAGCTCACCATCATCGACGAGCGCTTGTCGATTGCGCTGAAAGCCATGACCGCGGCGGTCGGTTTGGCGATCGTTATGGCCCTGGCCACCGCCATCTGGTACGCGGCGCATGACAACGGGCTTGTCATCGAAGCGTTCTCGGTGCCGCCGGACATGGTGGCGCGCGGTCTCACCGGCCAGGCCATCGCCGCGCAGCTGCAGGACAAGCTTGCGGCGATGCAGAACGCCACCAAATCGGCGCGGCCGGCGGAGTCCTACGCCAACAACTGGGGCGACGACATCAAGGTGCAGATTCCGGAAACGGGCGTTTCCATAGGCGAATTCTACAATCTTCTGGTCACCTGGCTCGGGCGCGAGACGCACATCACCGGCGAAATCTTCCACACCGCGAACGGCATTGCCGTCACGGCGCGCGGCGGCGGCGACGGCGGCGCCCTGGTGACCGGGTCTGAGGCTGACCTCGACAAGCTGCTGCAGCAGACCGCCGAGAAAATCTACGAGCGTACGCAGCCCTATCGTTATGCCATCTATCTCCAAAGCGAGACGCCTCCCCAGATGGCGCGCTCGCGGCAAATCCTGGAAGGCTTGGCTCAGAGCGGCTCGCCGCGCGATCGCGCCTGGGCATATAACGGTCTTGCCGTCCTCGATAACGAAGCCGGCGACGGCGAAAGATCGGTCGCCGATGCCCGCCAGGCTCTGGCGTTCATGCCGGATTTCGCACTCGCCTACGAGAATATCGATCAGAGCGAAGCCAATCTCGGCCATGACGAAGCATCCCTGGCAGCCGCGCGCTCGGCCGTGGACGTGCTGCGCCAGGGCAGCAATGTTGACATGAGCGCTCTTGCTCGGCAGGTGGCGTTGCCCCAGGAGCAAGAGACAGTGGATTCCGCGCTCGACGATTTCGCGGCCGTGCGGTCGAGCGCCGAACGGATGATTGCGCTGCCGGATTATAATGGCAGCGTCGAAAACGGACACCAGGCGCTCGTCATCGCGCTGGCGATGCTCCACGACGGTGCTGCCACGCGCCGGACCATGCGCAACCTGCCGCCGGCCACGGACCAGCAAACGCAGGTGAACCGTACCTTGGGCGAGTTCATCGCCGATTACTGGCTGGGGGAATGGTCTTCCGTTGTGTCCCAGCACGCCGGTATCGAAAGCCTGCTTCGCAAAGGCCTCGCTGCAGTCGGTGCCTCGCCAAGTTATGCAAATGTCCTGCTCGCCCGGCAGCTCTGGCCTTATGTCGCGTCGGCAATGGCGGAGTTGGGTGACTTCAAAGAGGCTCACGCGCTGATCGATCAGTCACCGCTCGATTGCTACGCCTGCGTACGGGCCCACGCCGACATCGACGCCGCCGAGAAGAACTGGAGCGGCGCAGCCGCTTGGTTTGCACTGGCGGTGAAGCAGGCGCCGTCCATCCCGATGGGTTATTACCGCTGGGGCCGCATGCTGATGGCGAAGGGCGATTATGACGGCGCCATCGCGAAGTTCGAAACCGCGCATGACAAAGGCCCGCACTTCGCCGATCCGCTGGAGGCGTGGGGCGAGGCGCTGATCGCCAGGAACCGCTCCGATCTGGCGTTGGCCAAGTTCGCGGAGGCCGACAAAGACGCCCCCAATTGGGGCCGCCTGCATCTCAAATGGGGCGAGGCATTGCTGTGGGCTGGCCGCAGGGGTGATGCCGCCAAGCAGTTCGCCGCCGCCGCCAAGCTCGATCTCAACACCAGCGAACGGGCGCAACTGGTGCAGGTAAGTCATGGCTGAAGAAGAACGCATCTCCGGCGAAGACCGTCCGCAGACCGGCGACAGCGGCATTGGCGCGGCGATCGCGCTCGGCTCTGCCAGCCGCATGGCCGCCGATGCCTTCCTGGCCGAACAAATGCAGCTGGCGCGCAAACAGGCGGCGCTGGCCGAAGTCCAGGCCGAGGAGATCCACGAAGAGAAGAAGCTGCGCCACTGGTCGATGCGCGTCCGTCATGTCAGCGACGTGATGAAATTGGCCTTCGAGCTGTCGATGGCGCTGATCCTCCTCGCGCTCGTCGTTGGCATCGGTGCGACGGTGTGGTCGGCTTCGCACGAAGACGGCCTGGTGATCGATGCCTTCACTGTGCCGCCGGACCTGGCGCAGCGCGGCGTCAGCGGCGATGTGGTCGCCAGCGCGGTGC